>CAIYWC010000027.1 GCA_903929795.1 uncultured Myxococcales bacterium
ACTCGATCCATCCACGCGCCTTCAAGGTATCGTCCTGCATATCGCCTCCGGGGACTCGCCCTGGAGGATTTTGTAGCAGAATTCATAAAGTGCGAGAATTGTGCGGGATCCGTAGCCACTTGGGTGGGCTACCCGTGTTCGCGCCCCGCCGACTTCTGCCGCGCCCTCCCGAAAAATGTCACACACCGCGCCGTGGTTGCCCTCGTCGGCGCATCCGCCTAGACTCCGGCCGCCGGCCGCGGCCTCCCACCGACGGCGTTGACCGCAAAGCGCTAGAGGTTTCAATGACTTCCACTCCTCCCTTTAGCCCCGAGCCCGTCGTCCTCGGCGTCATCGGTGGCAGTGGCTTGTACGAGATGCCCGGGCTGGAGCGCGTGCGGGAGGTCCGCGTTTCTACGCCGTTTGGCGACCCGTCGGACGCGCTGATCGAGGGCTGGCTCGGCGGACAGCAACTGTTTTTTCTGCCGCGCCACGGTCGCGGTCACCGGCTGACGCCGACGGAAGTGCCGTATCAGGCCAATATTTGGGCGCTCAAGAGCCTGGGTGTGACGGATATCGTGTCGGTCAGCGCGGTGGGCTCCATGCGCGAGGACATCCACCCGGGCGACATGGTGCTCGTGGACCAGTTCATCGATCGCACGGTCTCGCGCCCGCGGACGTTTTTTGACCGCGGCATCGTCGCGCACGTCGGTTTCGCCGATCCCGTAAGCCCGCGCGTGCATGCGGCGCTGGCGCGAGCGTGCGCGGAGGTCGGTGTGCGTCACCATCTGGGCGGCGCGTATGTCTGCATCGAGGGCCCACAGTTCTCCACCCGCGCGGAATCCAACACGTTTCGCACTTGGCCGGGCGTGGCCGTCATCGGCATGACCAACCTGCCCGAAGCGCGGCTGGCCCGCGAAGCCGAGATCGCGTACGCGACGCTGGCGCTGGCCACCGATTACGACTGCTGGCACGCGGGCCACGACGCCGTGACGGTGGAGCAGGTCATCGCCACCTTGCACGCCAACATCGCGAATGCCCAAAAGATTATCTGCGCGATTGCCCTGGACCCGCCACGCGGTCCTTGCCCGTCGCAGGACGCGCTCAAGTTCGCCATCATGACGGCTCCGGCCGCGATTCCCCGCGAGGCGCGCGAGCGTCTGGCGCTTTTCATTGACAAGTACCTGCCGCCGAAAGGCTAAGTGGAGTTTCCCATGCGTCTGCTCGTCGTTGGCTCCGTTGCCTACGATTCTGTCGAAACCGCTTACGGCAAGGTCGATCGCGCCTTGGGCGGTTCGGCGACGTTTTTTGCCATGGCGTCGTCCCTCCTTGCGCCCACGCACGTCGTGGCGGTGGTCGGCGAGGATTTTCGGCCGTCCGACATGGAACGCCTGAAAAAACGCGGTGTTGACACGTCCGGCATCGAGATCGTGCCAGGCGAGACGTTCCGCTGGGGCGGCGTCTATTCCAAGCATTTTGAGACGCGCGCGACGCTGTTCACCGAGCTCAATGTTTTCCTGGACTTCAAGCCCAAGGTGCCCGAGCAGCACCGCTCGGCGGAGCTGGTCTTTTTGGCCAACATCCACCCGGCGCTGCAGTACGACGTGCTGGACCAGGTGCAGAAGCCGAAATTCGTGGCGCTGGACACAATGAATTTCTGGATCTCCGGCGAGCGCGAGGCGCTGCTGAAGGTGCTTCCGCGCATCGACGCGCTGTTCCTGAACGACGAGGAAGCGTACGCGCTGTCCGGCGTTGGCAACCTGCTGCTGGCGGCGCGTGAGATCCAGAAGCTGGGCCCGAAGACCGTTGTGATCAAGCGCGGCGAGCACGGCGCGGTGCTGTTCCACGGCGACACGATCCGCCACACGCCGGCGCTGCTGCTGGACACCGTGCGCGATCCGACCGGCGCGGGCGACACGTTTGCCGGCGGCTTCATGGGCTACCTGGCGACGCAGCCGCAGGTCGATGTCGCGGCGCTGGAAGGTGCGATGGTCATGGGGACGCTGGCGGCGTCGGTGAGCGTCGAGGATTTCAGCGTCGATGCGCTCGAGCGCGCGGATTTGCGGTCGATCCTGGCGCGGCAAAAGACCCTGCGGCAGCTGTCGCTGCGGGCGGAGCTGGATGAAGCGGCGCTGCTGAAAGGTCGGTAATGGAGGCAGATGATGGCAGGCAAAACGCCGACGACGACGCCCAAGTGGCTGGACTTGCTGAGCAATCCGCGGGTCTCGCAGGCCATGGGGCGGCTCGTGCGGCTGCGGGCGCCCAAGCCAGTCCTGCAGGCGGCGATCCGCACGTTTTGTCGCATTTATGGCGTTGAGCTGGCTGAAGCCGAGCGATCGCTGAGCGATTTCGCGACCTTTCAGGAGTTCTTCACGCGCCGCCTCAAGCCCGGCGCGCGCGCGGTGGAGATGGCGGCGGACCTGCTGCCGTCGCCGGCGGACGGCGTGTTGTCCATCACCGGCTCGCTGGCGAACGACACGCTGATTCAGGCCAAAGGCATTGAATATACGCTGGATGCGCTGATGGGCGGCAGCGAGGACGCGGATCCGTACCGCGGCGGTTCGTACGCGGTCGTCTACCTTGCGCCGAAGAATTATCACCGGGTGCACAGCCCGTGGCAGGGCGAAATCGTGCAGTGGCGCCACATCGCCGGGCCGCTCTTTCCGGTCAACAAGATGGGCATCCAGCACGTTCCGGGGCTGTTTGCCCGCAATGAGCGCATCATCGGCCACTGCGAGACGGAATTCGGCAGGGCCGCGCTGATCATGGTCGGCGCGACGTGCGTGGGCCACATGCGTGTTTGTTTTACGGATTTGTGCACAAACGAAGGCCAGCCGACCGGCGCGCTGACCACGCTCACGCCGCCGGTCAGCCAGTCGCGCGGCGACGAATTCGGCGTGTTCGAGATGGGCTCGACGGTCGTCCTTGTGTTTGCCGACCCGGACGTCGCGCCGTTGGGCGATGTGCCGTCGCCAGTGCTGCAAGGTCAAGGAATTCTGCGGATTTCCCGCGCCACTTCGTCCAGCGAGCCGCGCCATGGAGGCTGATCATGGTGCTGGAAAACGCCGCGCCGGCTGACGTGAAGCCCTGGCACCTGCTGCCGCTGGCGGTGCTGGACACCGAGACGACCGGTCTGGGTCCGGAGTCGGGCGATTGCGTCATCGAGGTCGCGGTCATCCATTTCGACAACGGCGAAGTGACGGACCGCTGGTCGACGCTGCTGGACCCCGGCATTCCGCTGCACCCGGACGTCACGCGGCTGACCGGCATCACGCCCGACGATTTGATGGACAAGCCGGGCTTTGTCGACATCGCGGATGAGCTGCTGCGGCGCCTGCGCGGACGCGTGCTGGTGGCGTACAACGTGCCGTTTGACCGCAGCTTTTTGATTCACGAGTTCGCGCGCGTCGGCAAGACGCTGCCCGAAGGCGCCAAGTGGTTGGATCCGCTGGTGATTGCCCGACAGACGCAGAAAGGCCAGGGCAACATGAAGCTCGGCACGGTGGCCAAGCGGCTGGGCGTGCAGCTGGACGAGGCGCACCGCGCGCAGGCGGACGCGGAGTGCGCGGGCAAGGTGTTGCTGGCGCTGGGCAAAACGGCGAGCTTGCCCGAGGGTCTGGACGAATTGCTGGACATTCAGGAGCGCTGGGAAGCGGCGCAGGAGGCGGAGCGGTCGGGCTGGCGTTCCCGGCAGCAACAGGGCCGCGGCAACCGGCCGATGACGGACGACGGGACACCGCGCAACGCGCTGGGCGCGGCCTATCCGCACGGCGATGAGCTGGATCCGGTGCGCTACATGTTCCTTCGACTCGCGGGGCGCGGCTGATGGAGGGCGACATGCAGGATCTCGAAATCGACGTCCACGCGCTGCTCTCGCAGAGCCCTGAGGCCATCCGCGCGGCGTATGCGGATTTGCACGCCCAGGATTTTGCCGACCTGATTGAGCGCGCGGACCTCGTGGAGGCCGAACGGCTGCTGTTGGCGCTGGACGCGGACGACGCGGCGGATGTGCTGGAGCATGTCGACAGCGAGCGGCAGGTGGAGCTGGTCGAGCGGCTGGGCGCCAAGCGCGCGGCGCGCATCGTGGAGGAGATGTCCGCGGATGACGCGGCGGAGCTGTTCGGTGACCTGGAAGACCACGTCGCGGAAGCCGTGCTGGCGCAGATGGACCCAAAGGACGCCGCGGAAGTGCGCGCGTTGGCCAAGTGGGAAGACGGCACCGTCGGCGCGCTGATGACCACCGAAGTCCTGAAAGTTCCAGTGGATATGACGGTCGAGGCGGTCATCGAGCGCGTGCGGCAGCGGGCGGAGGAGGTCGAGACCGTGTCGTACGTCTACGTCGTCGGCACGGGTGACGTGATGGTGGGCGTGGTGTCGATGCGCGAGCTGATTTTGGCACACCCGGACAAGCCCATCGCGGACGTCATGCGCGAGGAAGTCATCTGCGTGCTGCCGACGACCGACGAGGACAAAGCTGCGAAGTTGATTGAACATTACGACCTGGTCGCGCTGCCCGTCGTCGATGAACATCGCCGGCTGCTGGGCTTGGTCACGGTCGACGACGTGATGGACTTCCTGGCGCAGCAGGCGACCAGCGACTTCCAGCGCATGGGCGCGGTGCAGCCGGTCGAAACCTCGTATTTTGAAACCGGTTTTTGGGGCTATTTCATCCGCCGCGCGCCCTGGCTTGTCGCGCTGTTGCTGCCGGAGATGCTGACGGGCGGCGCCATGAGCCATTTTGAGGATTTGATCAAGAAAGTCACGGTCTTGGTGCTGTTCGTGCCGCTGATCCTGTCGTCGGGTGGCAATTCGGGCTCGCAGTCCGCGTCCATCATCATCCGCGCGCTGGCATTGGGCGAGGTCGTGCCGCGCAACGCGTGGCTGGTGTTTCGCCGCGAGATCGGCATGGGCCTGCTGCTGGGCGTGACGCTCGGCATCGTCGGCATGGTGCGCGCGCTGCTGTGGGGCGGCGGGCCGGACGTGACGATGGTGGTGGGCCTGTCGCTGATTTGCGTGGTGACGCTGGGTACGGTGCTGGGCTCCATGTTGCCGCTTTTGCTGCAGAAAGTGGGTCTGAACCCAGCGGATTCGTCGACGCCGTTCATCGCG
This sequence comes from uncultured Myxococcales bacterium, assembly GCA_903929795.1. Classification (GTDB taxonomy): domain Bacteria; phylum Myxococcota_A; class UBA9042; order UBA9042; family UBA9042; genus CAIYBN01. Next base: position 5,089 of record CAIYWC010000027.1, read on the forward strand.
TCGATCTCCGACATTCTCGGCATCCTTGTGTATTTCTCGATTGCCCGCGCGCTGCTGGGCTTGGGCGGTTAGGTGGCGACGGAGATCGAGATCAAGCGGCTGCTGGATGCGGACGGCTTCGCGCGGCTGCGCGCGCACCTGGATGGGCTGGTGCCGGCGCAATGTCAGCAGCAGGTCAATCATTACTTGGACTTGCCGGATGCAGCGCTGCGTCAGGCCGGCGCGATGCTGCGGCTGCGCGCGGTGGGCGAGCGGCTGGTGCTGACGCTCAAGGCGCGGGCGAGCGTGACGCACGGCGTGCTGCACGCGCAGGAGCTGGAGCGCGCGCTGGCGACGGACGAGGAGCGCGCGTTCTGGCAGCGTCGGCCGCTGCGGTGGCAGGACGCGGCGGCGCGGATCGCGGATTGGCTCCATGCGGCAGGCCTGGGCGCGCTCGCCGGACGCGATAGCCCGCTGCTTGAAGTGGGGAACAGCGCGAATATGCGTAGGATTTACCGAATCGCCACCGGAATTCCGGGCTGGCCGCAGCCGCTGACGCTGGAGCTGGACCACACGCGCTACCCGGGCGACGTGGACCGCCTGGAGCTGGAGTGCGAGCACGCGGACGCGGTGGCGCTGGCGCCGGTACTGGACGCATGGCTGGCGGCGCTCGGCGTGGCGGCAACGCAGGCGACCGAGACGAAATACGCGCAATTCCTGCGGCTGGGAGCCGCGGCGCCCCTGGCTGAAGCGGGATTGCCGGCAGCCGTTCAGGGCGCTTGACCGCCCGCCCCGCGCGCGCGATCCTACGCGCTCGACGCGCCCGCGCGCGCCTGAGGTTGCGATGCTGCAGAACCGGACCCTTTTCCGCGTGCTCCTGACGGTGGTTTGCGCCATTTCCTTGAATTTGCTGGCGATTCCGGTCTTCTCAGCGCCCGCGTCGCCGCCGCCGCCCCCGCCGCTTCCTCCTCCGCCTGTCGCCGCCGCGCAGCCACCCGCGAAAGCCGCGGCGCCGGCCGTGGCTTGGGGCAAAATCACGTCCGACGCTGGGCAGACCTGGCAGCTGGTCAAGCCGGAGATCACGATCGGCAGTGCTGCGGGCTCGGACATCGTGCTCGCCGACCCGTCCGTGGCGCCGCAGCATTGCCGGATCACGTTTGCCGGCGGCAACGCTGCGGTGGAGGACCTGGGCAGCAAGTCCGGGACGCTCGTCGCCGGCGCGCTCGTCAAGCCGGGCAAGCCATTCAAAGTCATGAACAAAGTCGAGATTGACCCGGGCGCGGTGACGCTGCAGTTTGAGTTCCTGGAGCGCGGGACGATCAGCCCGACGCAGCCGCCCAAAGCGCCCAAGGCGACGCCGAAGACCAAAGTGACCCGGCCCAAGACCAAGTGACCGCCGCACGGAGCACGCCTGTGACTGTTGCCGATTCCACGCCGCCCGCGCCTGTGCTGGTCAACCTGCAGCTGAACGGAGAGCCGACGAGCGTCGCCGTGCCTCCGCATTGGACGTTGCTGGAATTGCTGCGGTATGGCCTCGGGCTGACCGGCACCAAGCAGGGCTGCGACAAGGGCGATTGCGGCACCTGCACCGTGCGCATTGACGGCGAGCCGCAGCTGGCGTGCCTGACCCTGGCCGTGGAAGTCCGCGATCGTCATGTGGAAACCGTGGAAGGCTTGGGCGTGGGCGGCGAGCCGCATCCGCTGCAGGAGGCTTTTGCGCGCGTTGGTGCGGCGCAGTGCGGGTTTTGCACGCCGGGGATGCTGATGTCGGCGTCCGCGTACGTCGACGCGCTGAGCCTGCAGGATGACCCCGTGGTGCGGCGCGAGGACATTGCGGCGGCGTTGGGTGGCAACCTGTGCCGCTGTACCGGCTACACCAAGATTCTGCAGGCGGTGGAAGAGGTTGCGCAGCTCGTGCTGGATCGCCAGCGGGATCTGGCCGAACCCGCGGCGGAGCAGCCGTGAGCGCAGCGACTCCGCCGGAGAACGCCAGCCAGGGGCGGCCGTACGCGGTCGTTGGCGCGCGCCATGGCAAGCCGGACGCGCTGGACGCGATGGCGGGGCTGGCGAAGTACACGGACGACATCGCGCTGCCGCGGATGCTGCACGCCAAGATCCTGCGGTCGCCGTACGCCCACGCGCGAATTCGCAGCATTGACACGAGCTTGGCGGAGGCGATGGAGGGCGTGCACGCGGTTGTCGTCGGCGCGGAAATGCCCACGCGCTACGGCGTGATTCCGTGGACGCCCGATGAGCAGGCGCTGGCGGCGGACAAGGTGCGCTATGTCGGCGACGCGGTGGCGGCGGTCGCGGCGGTGTCAGAGGACGTCGCGATCGCGGCGTGCAAACGCATCGTTGTCGACTACGAGCTGCTGACGCCACTGACGACGCCGGAAGCGGCGCTCGCGCATCCAGAAAACAAAATTCACGAGGCGAACAAGCACGGCAACGTCACCAAGCAGGTGCAACTCGCGTTTGGCGACGTGGATGCGCAGCTGGCGCGGGCGGATCTGGTCATCGAGGGCCACTACCAGTTTCACGGCTCGACGCACGGCGCGCTGGAGCCGCACTGCGCGGTGGCGCACGTCGACGGTCGCGGGCTGTTGACGGTGTGGTCGGCGACGCAGGTGCCGCATTACCTGCACCGGGAGCTCGCGAAAGTATTGGAGATTCCGACCCACAAGATCCGCGTGATCCAGCCGCCGGTCGGTGGCGGATTTGGCGGCAAGTCGGAGCCGTTCGATCTGGAATTCGTGGCGGCCAAGCTGGCGATCAAGACCGGACGGCCAGTCAAGTGCCTGTATACGCGGGAAGAAGTGTTCCTGGCGCACCGCGGACGCCACCCTTTTGACATGCACTACCGCACCGGCTTCAGCGCGGACGGCCGGATCCTCGGCGTGGACGCGAAATCGATTCTCGACGGCGGCGCGTACAGCTCTTTTGGCCTGGTGACGACGTACTATTCCGGCCAGCTGCTCGGATCGCCCTACGTTTTTGATAGCTATCGCTTTGATTCAACTCGGGTTTATACCAACAAGCCTGCATGCGGACCCAAGCGCGGCCACGGCAGCGTCCAGCCGCGGTTCGCGATTGAAGTGCAGCTGGACAAAGCAGCGCGCGCGCTGAAGATCGACCCGATCGCGCTGCGGCGCCGCAACTTCATCGGTGAAAATACCACGACGATCAATGAGTTCCACATCGGCTCCAGCGGCTTTCTCGAATGCCTTGACCTGGTCGAAGCGGCGTCGGGCTGGAAGGAACGCCATGGCAAGCTGCCGCGCGGCCGGGGCCTCGGCGTTGCCGGCTCCACGTACATCTCCGGCACCAATTACTGCATTTATCCCACAGACTTGCCGCAATCCGGCGTACAGATTTGCCTCGACCGCTCCGGGCGCGTGCGCGTGTTCGCCGGCACCAGCGACATCGGCCAGGGCAGCTCGACGATGATCGCCGTGGTCGCCGCCGAGGAGCTGGGCGTGCATCTGGAGGACGTGCGCGTCGTCGCCGCCGACAGCGATCTTTGCCCCGTAGATCTAGGTGCTTACAGCTCGCGCATCACGCTGATGGCTGGCAACGCCTGCCTCAACGCCGCGCGCGATCTTGCCGGCAAGGTCCGCCAGGCCGTCGCCCAAAAGTGGGGCTGCCACAAGCGCGACGTCATCCTCGCTGACCGCCGCGCCCAGCGTCTGGACGATCCGCAAGTCTGGATGGACATTACGGAAGCCTTCGTCCTGGCCGAGATCGAATTCGGCACCCTGGGCAGCACCGGCAGCTACCAGACGCCGCGGGAAGACGTCCACGGCGAATACCGCGGCGGCACGATCGGCGCCAGCCCGGCGTATTCGTTCACCGCGCACATCGCGGAAGTCAGCGTCGACGAGGAAACCGGCGACGTCAAAGTTGAGAACATCTGGTGCGCCCACGACTGCGGCCGCGCGCTCAGCCCGGTGCTCGTGGAAGGCCAAATCGAGGGCAGCGTCTACATGGGCTTTGGCGAGACGCTGATGGAGCACCACCACGTGATGCCGTCGGGCCTGCGGACAGACGGCGCGCGGCGCGATTCCGGGCCGGGCAAGGAGGGCCTGCTTGCGCACAGTTCGCTGCTGGATTACCAGATGCCGACATCGTTGGACACGCCGAACCTGTTTGCCGGCATCGTCGAGAAGCCGGATCCGCGCGGGCCGTTTGGCGCCAAGGAGGCGGGTGAAGGGCCGCTCCACAGCGTCATCCCTGCGATTTGCAATGCGATTTTTGATGCCTGCGGCGTGCGCGTCGATGCCTTGCCGGTAACGCCGGCCAAGATCCTCGCGGGCCTGCGCGCCCAACGCGTCGGAGGCGCCTGATGCTGCGCCTGCCGCCGTTCGTCTTGCACCAGCCGGCCACGCTCGCCGAGGCCATCGCGCTGCTCGCCCAGCACGCGCCGGACGTCCGCGTGATCAGCGGCGGCACGGATCTCGTGCCGAACCTGAAGCTGGGGCAGACCAAGGTTGGCCACCTGGTGTCGGCGAGATTTTTGGAAGAGTTGCATGGGATTACGCGCACGGCCACCCACCTGCGCATCGGCGCGGCCACGGGCTTGCACGCGCTGGCGCAGGACGAGGACGTGCGCGAGGTCCTGCCGGCGCTGGCCTACGCCGCATCGCGGATCGCCAGCCCGCAGATCCGCAACATGGGCACGCTGGGCGGCAATATCAGCCTCGACACGCGCTGCCGGTACATCAACCAGACCGAGCTCTGGCGCGAGGCGCTGGGCGGCTGCCTGAAGTCGCACGGCACGGAATGCCACGTGGTGCCGGGCGGTCAGGGCTGCGTGGCGGCGCTCTCGGCGGATACCGTGCCGCCGCTGATTGCGTACGGCGCGATCGCCGAGATGGTCAGCGACACGGGCGTGCGGCGCGCGCCGGTGGCGGACCTGTTCCAGCAGGACGGGACCTGGCACGTGCGGATTGCCCGCGAGGAACTGCTGGTCGCGGTTGAAATCCCGATTCCGGCGCCGGGCACGCGGGTGGCGTATCGCAAGTGGTCCGTGCGGCAAAGTATTGATTTTCCTTTGGTTTCTCTGGCGGTGCGGCTCGATACGGACGGTGCGGCGCTGGTGGGCGGTTCGATCGTCGTCAGTGCGCTGGGGCCGCGGCCGCGCGTGCTGACGCTGGAGCGGCTGGCGGGTCGGCCGCTCGATGAGGCGCTCGCGCAGGCGCTGGGCCAGATGGCGTATGACCGCGCCCGGCCACTGCCGAATATCCCGTACGACGCGGAGTACCGCCGCGAGCGCATGGTCATCGAGATCCGCCGCGCGGTGCGCGTGCTGATCGGCTTGCCGGAAAAACCTTTGATGCTGCAGACCTAGCAGCACGGGAGTGCCGAAATGTCAGGTGCGATTGATGCCCCCCTCGTGCGCAGCTTGCCGACCCAGGGCCGGGATCACGCCGCACTGCTGCAGGAGCTGGAGGCGCTGCGCGTCGCGGACGCGGATTGGCGCGACGGCCGTGTCTTCAGCCTTGTATACGACCCGGGCCATGCGCACGAAGCGTTCCTGCAGGAAGCGCACGGCCGGTATTTCAGCGAAAATGGTCTAAATCCAATGGCTTTCAAGAGCCTGCACCGGATGGAGACTGACGTGGTGCGCATGGTGGGCCACCTGCTGCACGGCGACGCGGCGACATGCGGGACGATGACTTCGGGCGGTACCGAATCGCTGCTGCTGGCGGTCAAGACGGCGCGGGATCGCGCGCGGCGGCTGCATCCGTGGAACCGCCGGCCAGAGATGGTGCTGCCGACGACGGCGCACGTGGCATTTGACAAGGCGGCGGATGCGTTTGGCGTGAAGATCCGCCGCGCGCGGCTGGGCCCGGACCTGCGCGTGGACGTCAAGCACATGAAACAGTTGATCAATCGCCACACGGTGCTGTTGGTGGCGAGCGCGCCGCAGTACCCACACGGCGCGATTGACCCGGTGGCGGAGATCGGCAAGCTTGCGCAAAAACACGGGATTCCGCTGCATGTGGACGCGTGCGTGGGCGGGCTGATCCTGCCGTTCATCGAGCGGCTGGGGCGCGCGGTGGCGCCGTGGGATTTTCGCGTGCCGGGCGTGACGAGCCTCTCGGCGGACCTGCACAAGTATGGCTACACGGCCAAGGGCGCGTCCGTGCTGCTGCACAAGTCCACGGATTACTTGCAGGATCAGATCTTTGTTGCGACCGACTGGCCGGGCGGCGTCTATGCCTCGCCGTCGCTGCCGGGGACGCGGCCGGGCGGGCCAATCGCCGCGGCGTGGGCCGGCATGCAGGCGATGGGCGAGTCGGGCTACCTGGCGCTGGCGCAGCAGACGCTGGCGGCGGCGGATGAGCTGCGCGCGGGCGTACGCGCGATCGACGGCCTGAAGCTGCTGTCGCCGGATGACATGCCGATCGTGACCTGGACCTCCGCGGCGCCGGACGTGGACGTCTACGCGGTGGCGGATCAGCTGGAGGCGCGCGGCTGGCATGTCGACCGGCAGCAGGATCCGCCGTCGGTGCACCTGACGGTCATGGCGGGCCACGAGCGCACCGCGGGCGCGTATGTCAGCGACTTGGCGGCGGCGGTGCAGTTTGTCCGCGCGCATCCGGGCGCCAAAAGCCAGGGCAACGCTGCGATGTACGGCATGATGGCGAAAGTGCCGTTTCGCAGCATGGTCAAGCGCACGGTGCGCGGCCTGATGCTGGAGATGTACGGGCCGGAAGGCGGCAAAAATCAAGGAGATCCGCAGCCACCCGACGGCGTTGTCGGCAAGCTGCTGGCGGAGCACGGCGAGACCATCGGCCGCGCGCTGGACACCTGGCAGCGGCTGCGCACGCGGCTTACGGGGAGGCGTTAGATGCCAGGTGGTTGCCTGCGGCTGGCGTTTGCCCGTGTGAATCAGGAGACCAACGCGCTGTCGCCGGTGCTGACGACGCTGGCGGATTTTCGCGCCACGCACTGGCTGGAAGGCCCGCAGCTGCTGGCGGCGTGTGGGCGCAAGCACATGGAAGTGCAGGGGATGTTTCGCAACGCCGAGCTGTCCGGCTTTGTCCAGGAGCTGCACAAGCTGGGCCACGCCCACGACCTCGCGCACGGGCATACGGGCGTGGCGGTGGTGCCGCTGGTGTCGGCGTGGGCGGTGCCGAGCGGGCCGCTGACCGGCGCGTGCCTGCAGGGCATCATCGACGCGATCCTGACGCAGCTGCGCGCCGCCGAGCCGGTGGACGGGCTGTACCTGAGCCTGCACGGCGCCATGGGCGTGCAGGGTGTCGCGGATCCGGAGGCGGAGATTCTCCGGCAAATTCGGGCAGTTATCGGGTCGCTGCTGCCGATTGTCGTGAGCTATGACCTGCACGCCAGCGTCAGCCGTCCGGTGGTCGAGCAGGTCCAGGCGATCGTCGCCTATGCGACCAATCCGCACCGCGATCACGCGCGCACCGGCGCCCTGTCGGCGCGGATCCTGCTGGGGCTGTGCCGCAAGACCCTCCAGCCGACGATGGCGTGGCGGTCCTTGCCGATGCTGATGGGCGGCGGGACGACGCTCGATTTCCTGCCGCCGATGCTGGCGATTTTCCAGCGGTTGCGCCACTGGGAACGCCAGGGAAAGATCGTGTCCGGCAGCGTGCTGATGTGCCACCCGTGGAACGCCCACCCGGAGACCGGCTGGAACGTGCTCATCGTGACCAACGGCGATCAAGCGCTGGCGGAGCGGCTGGCGGACGAGGTCGCCGAGCAGTGCTGGAAGGTGCGCCACGAGTTGCCGCCGGCGTTTCACACGCCCGAGGACGCGATCGCGCTGGCGAAGGCGGCGCGGCTGGCCCGCAAGCTGGGCGTTGTCGTGCTGGCTGACGCGAGCGACGTGGTGAGCGCGGGCGCGCCAGGCGAGAATACCGCGTTGATTGAGGCACTTCTGGCGCACGGCCGCGAGCTGGTGAGCTACGTGCCGCTGCGGGATCCGGGCGTCGTGGCGGCGCTGTGGCCTGAGCCGCTGGGCAGCCAGCACGAGGTGACGATCGGCGGCAAGCTGGACGTCGCACGCGGCAAGCCGCTGACGCTTCAGGTGAAAATCCACGAGAAGCGGCAGTCGCACGGCGTCGGGCGCATGGTGGTGCTGGTGCACGAGCAAGTGCACATCGTGGTCGTGGAGGGTCCGGCGCTGGCGATCCGCCCCGCGTTTTTCAGCAACGCCGGGCTGAATCCGTGGCGCGCGGATGTCATCGTGGTCAAAAACTTCTTTCCTTTCAGGATGTTCTTTGCGGCGATCGCGCGGCTGACGCTGTATGTCAAGTCGAGCGGTGTGACCGATTTTGACGCCGCGCACCTGCTCGACTTTGCCGGCGCGGTCCATCCGCGCGACGAGGTGACGGAGTGGCGGACGGCGGACCGGCGGCGGCGTCTCGATCCGGATTCATGATGAATTCAGCGGTGGTTTCAACGACGGCCACGGCCGCCACACGCGCAGCCCGCGCTGCGAAAGGCCTTGACCATGACTGACCAAGCGTGCGGCGCCGCCATCGCGCAACTCCTGACGCTGTATCCGGATTGTGAGATGCGCGCCGCCGATGTCTGGGCGGAGCTGGACCAGCGGTGGGACGCCGCGCAGGTCGCGCAGGTGCTCGCGGAGTTGGTGCGCGCCGGCCACGTCACGCAGCTCAACGACGCGGGCGAGGCGTGGTACAGCGTGGCGGTGGCAAAGCTGGATGCGGCGAACTGGCCGTCGGAATAGCCGCTCGGCAACATCGCGCAATGGCTATAGTTTTGCGAACGTCTTGCTGTACCCGCCCGGCGGCGTCAGCACCAGCGTCGTCGCGTTCACGGTGTAGGTCTCGACCGCCGGCAACAGCAGGCCCTGAGCCGTGTAGCCCGTGACGTCCTCCGGCGTCATCGGCGTGCCGGTCGCGTCGCTCGTGGCGTCCTCGCAGCCCGAGACCGTGTTGGCAAGGCCGCCGCTAATGGTCAGCGTCAGCGTGTTCACGCCGCCCGGGGCGGACTTCGCGTACGTCCCGAACAGGCTGTGCGTGGTGACGCAGCTGGTGGGCACGTAGCCGGCGGGCCAGGTCGGCGGTGCCACGGTCTCGGCGAGCGTGAAGGTCCAATCGGCCTTGAGCGCGAACGTGATGGTGACGATTGCCGGCACGTGTCCGCTGAACGTCCAGGTGCCGACGAGCGGATCCTGCGCGGCGGTCGCGTCGGCAGGCGCGTCGGCACCGGCGTCCGCAACATCCGCAGCCGGTGTCGCATCGCCAGGCGCGTCGGCAACGGCGAGGTCGGCTGCGCTATCGCCACTGCCGCTGGCCGCATCCTCAGCTGCTGGCGCTGCGTCCGAACCGCAGCCGCTGAGCCCGGCCAGACAAGTCGCGAGCAGCCACGCGTGGCGCACCCGGATCGCCACGGCGTCCCGCGGCACTGATTGCGCGCTTGGCATCGGACCTCCTCGACCTGCCGGCCATGGGCCGCCCGGCGATTCTGAGCGCTGCTGCTGCGGCGTCAAGCTGCGCGGCCGATCGCCCGCCAGACTCGTCTTTGCGCCCGGGCGCGTGTAGACTGCCGCGCCCCGCGTCCGCCCGCGACGCCGATCTGTCGCCAGGAGCCGCCGACCATGTCCGCTGAACTTGAACGTGAAATCCGCCGCCGCCGGTCGTTTGCCATCATCTCGCACCCTGACGCGGGCAAAACGACGATGACGGAGAAGCTGCTGCTTTTTGGCGGCGCGATCCAGCTGGCCGGCGCGGTGAAGGCCAAGAAGTCGCAGCAGTCGGCGCGATCGGACTGGATGTCGATTGAAAAAGAGCGCGGCATTTCCGTGTCGACCGCGGTCATGTCGTTTGAATACCGTGACTTGGCGCTGAATTTGCTCGACACGCCGGGCCACAACGACTTCTCCGAGGACACCTTCCGCACGCTCACGGCGGTCGACTCGGTGCTGATGGTCATCGACGCGGCGAAAGGCGTGGAAACGCAAACGCGGCGGCTGCTGGAGGTGTGCCGGTTGAAGCGGACGCCGGTCATCACGTTCATCAACAAGCTCGATTTGGACGCGATGGAGCCGATGGACATTCTCGATAACCTCGAGAAAGAATTGGGGATGTTGACGACGCCGTTCACCTGGCCCATCGGCATGGGCCCGGACTTCAAGGGCGTTTACGATTTGCGCGACAAGACGGTGAATTTTTACCTGGCGGCGGCGCGCGGGCGGCGCAATGAGCGCGAAATTCTCCACAGCCTTGAGGGTCCGGAGGCCGAGGAGCTGCTGGGGCGGCATCGCCAGCAACTGGTTGACGAGATTGAGCTTTTGCAAGGCGCCGCGTCGCCCTGGGACGAGACGGCGTTTCTGCGCGGCCAGCTGACGCCGGTGTTTTTCGGCTCGGCGCTGAACAATTTTGGCGTCAAGGAGCTGCTGGACTGCTTTTGCGACCTGGCGCCGCCGCCGCAGCCGCGCGAGACGCTGACGCGAATCGTGATGCCGGAAGAGGAGAAATTTAGCGGTTTCGTGTTCAAGATCCAGGCCAACATGGACAAGAACCACCGGGATCGCATGGCGTTTTTGCGTGTCTGCTCCGGCACGTTCCGCCGCGGCATGAAGATTGTGCACGTGCGGACCGGCAAGGAACTGCAGGTCCGCAACGCGATGACGTTTCTGGCGCGCGATCGCAGCATCGTCGAGGAAGCATATCCTGGCGATATCATTGGAATTCCCAACCACGGCACCATTCGCATCGCCGACACGTTTACCGAGGGCGAGGTGCTGCAGTTCACCGGAGTACCCAGCTTTGCCCCGGAGTTGTTTCGCCGGGTGCGCCTGCGCGACCCGATGAAAGCCAAGCAGCTGCAAAAAGGCCTGGAGCAAGTGTGCGAGGAAGGTGCCGCGCAGCTGTTTCGGCCGCTGATCGGCTCGGACTACATCGTTGGCGCCTTGGGCGCGCTGCAGTTCGAGGTGATCGAGGCGCGGCTGCGGGACGAATACACCGTCGACGCGGCGTTTGAAGGCATGGCGCTACAGGTCTGCCGCTGGGTCAGCTTTGACAAGCCGGAGTTGCGGCGAACATTCGAGAATGCCTACACAAAAGACCTGTTCCAGGACGGCGCCGGCAACCTGTGCCTGCTGACTGAGACCCGGTTTCGCGCTGAATACATCGCGGAGAAGAATCCCGGCGTGCGGCTGACGACGACGGTGGAGCTGCACTGACCGCTGAACTCGCGCCCAGCTTCGGTTGCGAACGCCCGTCGACATCGCTATACATGAGCGCCTGTTTCGGGAACCAAGAACTCGATGGTCAAACCGGTCGCGTTTCGGACTGGATCGCAAGCGTGCTCCCCGGAGGCGCGCCGCGGATGACGGTCTGCTTGATCTCGAGCTTGGGCGAATGCGTATCTCTTTGCCGGGCCGGCCACATCCGCGCCGCAGGTTTGCCATGTCGCGTTTTTCGTCACTTCCCGTCTTCGTCCTCGCGCTGGCTGCGTGCTCCAACGCGGCGCCGACGCCGACGCCCGGGCTGTGCGACCAGCGGGTTGCGCTCGCCAACACGCCGCAGTGGACCGACGCGTGCGCCAACGCGCAGGTGGATTGGGCGGATGCGCGCTGTTTGGACACGGCGTGGCAGCTCCCGGCCTGCGGCACGCTGACGGAGCTGGACGGCGCGGATTTTGGCGGTCAGCATATCCCGCTGCCGACGCCGATCACCTACACCGACGACCCGCCGATGTCCGGTCCGCACCGCGCGGAGTGGCCATTCTGGGGCGAGTACGCGTTCTTGCCCAAGCAGCGCTGGATTCACGGCTTGGAGCATGGCGCGGTGACGATCCTGTACAACCCGTGCGTGCCGGAGTCGCTGGTCGAGACGCTGCGCACCTGGGCGCAGAGCGTGCCGCCCGACGACGCCGGGGCGTTCCGCTGGCTGTTGACACCCTATCCGGGCCTGGATTCAGCGTTCTCGCTGGTCACCTGGCGCCACCGGCTGAAGGGCAACTGCTTTGACGCCGCCGCAGCCGAGCAATTTCGCCAAGCGCACTACCGCCACGCCGCGGAAGACGTCCCGTACGACGGCACGTACGCGTGCGTCTGGCTCGGGCGATCCTGCGGGATAGCGACCGGCAGCGGCGACGCGGACGCGGTCGACGGCACGACCATGGGCGGCCTTGTGTCCCGGGACGGCCAGTGATGCGCGTCGTGCTTTGCGCATGGCTGACGGCGACGCTGGCGGCGTGCGGGCAGCCGTACGTCAACATCCCGTTCAAGCCCGATCCAGCGCTGTGGACGCCGGAGTGCGACGATCTGACGGTCGATTGGGCCGACGCGACCTGCCAGAACCCGCAGTGGCAGGCGCCCGCGTGCGCGCAGCCGGTGCTGGTGGACGCGCCGGAGGCGGGGCATGACGTCGTGGCGCTGCCGACGGCGCTGACGTACACGGCGTCCCCGCCGCTGTCTGGCTCGCACCGGCCGGATTGGGCGCGCTGGGGCGAATACGCTTACCTGCCGCCGCAAGTCTGGCTGCACAACCTGGAAGTGGGCGGGATCGTCGTGCTCTACCACCCGTGTGTGCCGGCCAGCGTGGTCGATGACCTGCGCCAGTGGCTGCGCGTGCAACCGGCGGACGCAGCCGGACTGTTCCGCTGGATCCTCACGCCGTATCCGGGGCTGACGACGCCGTTTGCCATCCTCGCCTGGCAGCATAGCCTGGCGGGCACGTGCCTGGACGCGACAACCGCGGATGCGTTCGCGCAGGCGCACTATCGCCACGCGCCGGAGGACACGACGCTCATGGGCGCGTACCAGTACGGCTGGCTGGGTGGTTCGGGGGCGCTGTACGTTGCGCCCACATCGCCGCCGCCGACGTGCACGGACGCGGCGACCACCGACGGAATGTAGCCGCCCGCGGTCAGCTCGCCGGTCGCAGCCCCATCGTGCGCAGCCAAGTGTAATGCGATGCCAGCGCGCCGCGCAGCTTGGGCTGGACGCGATACGTCAGGCCGTGATCGTGCGCCGTCGCCGCCACCAGCTTGGCCAGCGCCGGGTAGTGCATGTGGCACACCTTGGGAAACAGGTGGTGCACGACTTGGAAATTCAACCCGCCCATGTACCAGCTCAGCAGCCGGTTGTCGGGCGCGAAGTCGACGGTCGTCCGCAGCTGGTGCGTCGCCCAATCGTCGGCGAGGCGCCCATCCACAGGCAGCGGGACCATGTCCGCTTCGCTCACGCAGTGCGCCATCTGGAACGTGGTCGCCAGCGTCACGCCCGTCACCGCGCAGACCAAAAAGTAGCACGGAATCACGAAATACCACGGGTACAGCAGCAGCGGGATCACCAGCCCGAGCCCGACGTGGAGCACCTTGCCGGCCAGCAGCACAAGCCAGTCGCGCGCCCGGAGCGCCGGCAACGGCAGCGGACCGACGCGGCCGATCGCGATGTTATAAAAGTCGTCAAAAAGCACCCACTTGGGCAGCAGCAGCCCGTAGAGCGCCCACATGTACACGTGCTGCCCGCGGTGCGCCGGGAGCCACTTCTGGTGTGGCGACATGCGCGAGAGCGCGCCCAGCTCCAGGTCGTCGTCCAGGCCGCCGATGTTGGTCCACGTGTGGTGCAGCGTGTTGTGCTTGGTGCGCCAAATGAAGGAGCTGGCGCCCATGCAGTCAATCGAATAGCCGACCCAGCGGTTGATGCCGGCGCTGCGCGACCAGGCACCGTGGTTGGCGTCGTGCATCACGCCCATGCCGATGCCGGCGATCGCGAGGCCCAGGCTCACGGCCAGGGGCACCTTGAGCCACCAGGGGCCCGGCAGCAGCACGAGCGCGGCCCAGGAGGTCAGAAACCACAGCCAAATCGCTGCGGTCTTGCGCGCCATCGCTGGCAATCCGCGCTCCTGCTGGCGTGTGTCGGCGAAATAGCCGTCCGCGCGCAGCTGCAACGCCTTGGAAAATGCTGATTCCCGTCCGAATTTCACGAGCTTGCGCGCGTGCCCCGGCGATTCTTGCGCTTCATTCTCCACTGTCATTGGCATCGTTGGCTCCCTCCACCTCGCCTCAAGGTACCTGTCGGGCGGCTGATTTGTCGTCGGCACCATCGAAAAACCACAGGAATTTTGCCGTCGTGACGCAACTGTGACGCGGGGCGCTTCTGTGTCCAAGTCGGCTGAAGCGGATGGGGCAAGGCCGCGGCGCTGTTTTTCCGCCCGGATCGCGACCGCCGCGTCGGTGATCCGGGCTCCGGGCCTGAACGGCGGCGCAAGCCCTCGGTTTGCTGCGGGATGTGAAGGATTGTACACAAATGCCGCAATTGGCTTTTGTTCCGGGCCGCGAAACGTGTAATTTGCCGATTGGCCCGGCGCTTTTGCTGTGGCCATTGCCTGGAATTTCGTGGAACCATGACCCGACCCGCCTTGTCACGGCCGATGGGCGCGCGCCGCGCCGGCCCCAACCGCCTCGCGAACCTCTGGTTTCTGGCGCTGCTCAGCGTTGCGTGTGGCACACCAGCGGTCACCGACAGCGGCTCGGGAACCGGCTTGGACAGCGTGGGCGACGGCAGCGGCGGACAGCTGGACGGCCACGACGCTGGCAAAAAGGACGGCACCGCCGTTCAGGACAGCGACACGGACTTGAAAGACGCCCTGACCGGCGACCTGGGCTCCGGCGGCGAGACGCTGAGCGATGGCGACAGCGCGACCGCCGAGACCCTGCTGGACGACGGCGACGACGGCGGTGAGGACGCCAGTACGGACGCCAGCGGTAGCTGCGACTTTCCCGCGAACCCCGCGCCCGGCGAGCCAGGCGCGTCCTGCAAGACCGCCGATGACTGCGACAGCGCATTTTGCGTCGACAGCCCGGATGGCAAGATCTGCACCCAGTCGTGCGTCTCCTGTTGTCCGGCGGGCTTTGGCTGCGCCAAGATGACCGGCGTGGACGGCGCATTTGCCTGCATGCCCAAGCAGTTGGCGCTCTGCCAGCCATGCACGACGGACGCGCAGTGCGGCGCGGTCGATCCCGGCGCGCTCTGCCTCAACTCGGGCGCGGACGGCAACTTTTGCGGCTCAGGCTGCGCCACCAGCGGCGACTGCCCGTCCGGCTACGCGTGCCAGGACGCCGACGGCCAGCTCGGCGCCGCCAAGCAGTGCGTGCGCACCGCGGGCGTCTGCAACTGCACGAAGTGGGGCGCGCTCGTCGGCGCGTCGACGACGTGCTCCCAGGTCAACGGCCAGGGCACCTGCAACGGCACGCGCAAGTGCCTGATCGCCGGCCTGTCCGCGTGCAGCGCGCCCGTGCCCGCCACCGAGACCTGCAACGGCGTGGACGACAACTGCGACGGCATCACCGACCCGGTCGGCTCCGCGGGCTGCGTCACGTATTTCAAGGACGGCGACGGCGATGGCTTCGGCGGCGGCAAGGGCAGTTGCCTGTGCAGCGACCCGGGCGGCGACACGACCGTCGGCGGCGATTGCGACGACAACAGCACCGCCGTGCACCCCGGCGCCGCGGAAATCTGCGACGGGCTGGACAACAACTGCAACGGTCAGACCGACGAGGGCTTTCCCGACACCAACGGCGACGGCATCGCCGACTGCGTGGCGACGGACATCGACGGCGACGGCTACCCCAACAATATCGACTGCGCGCCGTACGACCCGACCATCCACCCCGGCGCCACGGAAATCTGCGACGGCAAGGACAACGACTGCGACGGCATCACCGACAATCCAGGCGCTGGCGGCTGCACGCAGTTCTTCCAGGACCTGGACGGCGACGGCTCGGGCGCGGGCGCGGGCGAGTGCCTGTGCGGCGTGACCGGCGCGTACACAACGAGCATCGGCGGCGACTGCAACGACAGCAACGCCAGCATCCACCCCGGCGTGCCGGAAATCTGCAATGGCGCCGATGACAATTGCAACGGCATGACCGACGAAGGCTGCGACGACGACCTGGACTTGTGGTGCGACGCGACGATGACTGTTGTCGGCACGCCCGCGGTCTGCCCCAGCGGCAAGCAGGACTGCAACGACACGAACCCGGCCATCCACCCCGGCCAGCCGGAAATCTGCGGCAACGGCATCGACGACAACTGCGACGGCTTGACCGACAGCGGCACGGACCTGGTCGGCTGCACCGTGTTCTACGTGGACGCGGACGGTGACGGCTTTGGCGACAAGAACCAGTCGGCCTGCCTGTGCGCGGCGACGGCGCTCTACACCGTGAAAGTCGGCGGCGACTGCAACGACGGCGATCCGGCGGTGAATCCCAAGGCGACCGAGATTTGCAACGGCATCGACGACAACTGCGACGGCATCACCGATGGCGCCAGCGCCGCCGATTGCAAGGTGTTTTTCAACGACGCCGACAGCGATGGCTACGGCGTGACCGGCGATCAGAAGTGCCAGTGCGTCGCGAGCGGCACTTACACCGCGACGGTCGGCGGCGATTGCAACGACGCGGCTTCCGCCATTCATCCCGGCGCGGTGGAGATCTGCGATGGCGTCGACAATGACTGCGACGGCGTGACCGATCCCGCCAACACCATTGACTGCACTGCGTTTTTCAAGGACGCGGACGGCGACGGCTACGGCAACTACCTGACCGGCAGCAAGTGCATGTGCGCGGCGGGCAACGGCTACGTCGCGGCCGGCGGCGATTGCGACGACGCCAATCCCGCCGTGCATCCCAACGCGCCGGAGATCTGCAACGGCATCGACGACAACTGCGACGGCGCGACCGATCCGCCCAACACGACCGGCTGCACGAATTTCCACCTGGACCAGGACGGCGACGGCTACGGCCAGACGTGGTCGCAGTGCCTCTGCGCGGCCAGCGGCCTCTACACGGCGCTGAACGGCGACGACTGCGACGACACCAAGGCCAGCATCCACCCCGGTGCGGTCGAAATCTGCGACGGATTAGACAACAATTGCAATGGCTTGACTGACGAGGGCGTTCAGGGCGTCTACTACGCCGACGCCGACAAGGACGGCTATGGCACCGGCGCGGGCAGCGCACAATGCGGCCCCACGACGGCGTTTTCCGCGACGCTGAGCGGCGATTGCGACGACACGAACGCCGCCGTCCATCCGCTCGCCACGGAAATCTGCAATGGAATCGATGACAACTGCAACGGCCTGACCGACGAAGGCGTCGCGCCCGGGACGTTCTACCAGGACGCTGACGGCGACGGCTTTGGCAACGCCGCTGTGACCGCAGCTGCATGCATCGCCGCTGTCGGCTACGTGGCGAACAGCTCGGACTGCAACGACGCGAACGCGGCGATTCACCCCGGCGCCAGCGAAATCTGCGACGGCGTGGACAACAACTGCGACGGCCAAACCGATGAAGGACTGCCGACCGGCACCTGGTGGCCTGACGCGGACACGGACGGCTACGGCGCCAGCGCCGGTCCCAGCATCAGCGGCTGCGAGCTGCCCGGCTATGTCACAAGCAGCACGGACTGCAACGACGCGAGCGCGGCGATTCACCCTGGCGTCGCGGAAGTGTGCGGCAACGGCATCGACGACAACTGCAACGGCCAGACGGACGAGGGCTGCGTGACCGCGTGCGCGGCGACGGTGCTCGACGGCTTGAACAAGTCTGGCGACGCGACGCTGGCCAACAAAGCCTCCGACGGCGGCTGGGTGTGGGACAGCGCCGGCGAGTGGACCGCGACCCAGGGCACCAGCCACCAGTACCTGCGCTGGGGCGCTATCAGCTCCGGGTGCGGTGCGGGCTGCGGCTACTGGGCGACCAGCGGCGACAGCGCGACCTGGAGCGTGACTGTCCCGGCCAACGCGACGTTCATGGCCATCGACTACAGCGTGGACAACCACTACGACGAAAACGGCAACACCGTGGTGCCTGACACCAAGATGTACCTGCAGCTGACTTTTGACGGTGCGATGACGCAGATCGGCCCGTTTCCCACCTGGCAGGGCGCGGGCTGGAAGACGCTGGCATGGCCAGTCGCGGCAGCGCAGCAGGGCAAGACGGTGACGATGAAGGCGCTGCTGGTATCGCCGCAGACCAGCGTCACGTACAACAATGTCGGCGCGGCGCTCGACAACGTCCGCGCCATCAGCGGCTGCAGCGACCCGTCGACATTTTGCGCCAGCGGCGGCAACGGCGGTGGCCAGGGCTCGCAGACCTACTACAAAGACGTCGACGGCGATGGCTACGGCGATCCAGCGACGGCATTCACTGCCTGCATCCCGCCCGTCGGCGCGGTGACAATCGGCGGCGACTGCAACGACGCCAACGCCGCCATCCACCCCGGCGCGACCGAGATCGCCTGCAACGGCATCGACGACAACTGCAACGGCGTGACCGACGAGGGCGGCGTGGTGTTGAATCCGTTGGACAGCACCAGCGACTACCAAACGGAGCCAGGCGATTGGTGGGCCGGGCGCACCTATGCGTACACGCAGGGCGCGGGCGCGGAGTGGTGGGGCGACAACGCAGGTTGCGGCTACCACAAGGGCAACGACACGCTCACGTTCAACATCACCGTGCCGTCAGGCGCGGCCGGCGTGGCGTTTGACGTCTACTTTGACAACCGCCACAGCGTCAGCCCGGACACCGTCGACGCCACCGCGAAGATGATCGTGACGGTCAACGGCATCTCCCAGCAGATCGGACCGTTCGCCGCGATCCAGAACCCAAAGTGGCGGACCTTGGTGTTCCCGATGACGGCGGCGAACTACGGTCAGACCTACACCGTCAGCGCCGACCTGATCACGACCGTCGCCAACACGAGCTACGGCAAAGGCTGCACGGGCGGCTCGGCAGGCGGCTTCGCCATCGACAACGCCCGCAGCGTCACCACGTGCGGCACCAACCCGCCGGCCTGCACGCCCGGCGTCACCGCCAGCAGCTGGTACAAGGACGCAGACGGTGACGGCTACGGTGACCCCAACACCGTCATCAGCGCCTGCATTGAGCCGACCGGCTACATCGCCGCCGGCGGCGACTGCAACGACGCGAACGCCGCCGTCCACCCCGGCGCCACGGAGAGCTGCAACGGCATCGACGACAACTGCGACGGCGTGACCGACGGCGTCAACAGCACCGGCTGCACCAGCTTTTACACCGACGCCGACGGCGACGGCTACGGCGCCACCAACGCCACCGCGACGTGCCTGTGCGCCGCCACCGCCGGCAAGGTCGCCAACAAGACCGACTGCAACGACGCGAACGCCGCCATCAACCCCGGCGCCGCGGAGATCTGCAACGGCATCGACGACAACTGCGACGGCCTCACCGACCCGCAAGACAGCGGCGGCTGCCATTCGTACTACGCCGACGCCGACAAGGACGGCTACGGCGGCGGCACCGGCGCGTGCTTGTGCGCGGCGAACACGACGTACACGACGCTCATCAACGCCGACTGCAACGACAACGCAATCGCCATCCACCCCGGCGCCACCGAGATCTGCAACGGCATCGACGACAACTGCAATGGCCAGACCGACGAAGGCTTGCCGACCGGCACCTGGTACAAGGACGCGGACTTTGACGGCCACGGCAACCCGGCGATTTCCATCACAGGCTGCGACCTCGCCGGCTACGTCACGTCCAGCGCCGCCGACGACTGCAACGACGCCGACGCCAGCATCTACCCCGGCGCCACGGAGATCTGCGACGGCAAGGACAACAACTGCAACGGCGTGACCGACGAAGGCTTCCCGACCGGCACGTGGTACCAGGACGCCGACGGCGACACGTACGGCAACGTGAACGTGCCGTTTGTCGGGTGCCAGCTCGCCAAATACGTTGCGAACAACGGCGATTGCGACGACACGAACGCGGCGGTGCATCCGGGCGCGCTGGAAGTCTGCTACGACGGCATCGACAACAACTGCAACGGCCAGACGGACGAGAACTGCCCAGCATGCGTGCCGACCTTGGTGAACGGGTTCAACAACACGAGCGGCTGGACAAACAGCAGCGGTCAATGGGTGATTGGCGCATCGTTCACACCGACGGAGGGCAGCAAGTGCCTGTATTACGGCGGCACCTGCGGCTACTTGAGCTCGAATTCGTCGGACAAACTGACGGTGACCTTCACGGTGCCGCAGAACAGCCCATTCCTGACGCTGGACTACATCTTCGACAACTTGAGCGACGTCGGTATTACGGACATGACCTTGAAGGCGACTTTCACGTTCAACGGCACGACGCAGACGGTCGGACCTTTCAACCAACCGCAAGGCACGACCGTCAAGCAGCTCAAGTGGGCGGTGCCGCAGGCGCTGTGGGGCACGTCGCAGACGCTGGTCGTCGTGCCGACGTCAAGCAGCAATGGCTGCCTGCTCTCCGGCGTCATGATCGACAACCTGCGCACGACCTGTAACTAGTCGCCGCTACTTCAGATTCGGCCCCGGCCACAGGAACCGCAGCATCGCGCCAAAGCGCTGGCTCCACGCCGCCTCATTGTGTTGCTGGCCGTGGCCCACGCAGTCGAACAGGTTGTGGCTCGGCTGCAGGTACGCGACCCAGCCCTGCGCCGGCGTCGCGGTCCAGGCGATGGACGGCACTTGCGCAATCGGCGTCGTCAGCGGCAGGTTCGTTGTCGGCTGCCACTCCGCGCGCGTGTCCCAGCCCGCCGCGATCAGCGCGTTGCGCGTCCAGTCGCTGTACTCCCACGCGTCGCCGTCGTAGCTGACGACATTGCTGAAGTCCGTGTCGCCGCTGTCCATGTAGATCTTCAAGCTGCCGACCGGCGGCGCCTTGGCTTTGTCGGCGATGAGCGTGCGCATCGCAGGGCCGACGCTGGATTTGCCGCCATTCCAGACCGCGCCGGGCTCGCCAATCCAGTACGCGCCGGAGAACGAGGCGACGAGGCCAAAAGTCTGCCACTGCGTCCAGCCGATCCACAGCGATGAGATGCCGCCGAGCGACGAGCCGCCCATCGCCGTGTGCAGGCGATCCGGCAGCGTCCGCAGCAGCTTGTCCACCAGTGGCTTGAGCGTGTCCGTCAAAAACGCCGTGTATTGCGGGAGCTTTGGGTCATAGGTCGTGCCCGCGATGTCGAGCGGCGCATAGACGTATTCATGGTCGCGATCCGCGGTGTCGATGCCGACAAAGATCACCGGCAGCACCTCGCCCGATGCCATCAACGCATCCGCGGTCTGCTCGATATTCCACGAGCCAAACGGCGCCTTCGGGTTTGTGTAGATGTTGAAGCCATCTTGCAGGTATAGCACCGGAAAGTGCGCGTCAGGCTGTTGGTAATACGCCGCCGGCAAGTAGACGTAGACGTCCCGGATATTGCTCAGCTGCGGGCTGGCGATCGCGGCGATACGCCGCAGCCGGCTCTGATTGACGCCGTAAATCGCGGAGTTGGGACCATACGTGTTCCACGCGAAATGCGGATTGCTGGGATCCAACGCCCAGACGCCATCCAGCTTGACCTTGTACTCCAGCTTCTTGCCGACCTGCAGCGGGAAGACCGCCCACCACACGGCCGCCTTCGGCGCGTAGGTCAGCGGCGTGTCGACCGTCCAGCCCGACCACTCGCCATCGACCGCCACCGTCTTGGCGCCCGGCGCGACGACGAGGAACAGGCACTGCGTCGCGTCGCACATCGGCATGTCGTATTGCGCGGCGCAAACGGCGATCGTCGCGGCGTCATCGGTTTGCAGCGCGGCGATCAGCGCCGGCAGCATGCAGGACGGCGCGGCGGCGTCCGGGACATCCAGCTCGGCGTCAGCATCGGTTTCAGCGGCATCTGGTAAAGCAAAAACGTCGGGGAACTCGCCTCCGGACGTTTCCGGTAGAGCAAAAACCTCAAGGAGGTCGCCTCCGGACGTTTCCGGTAGAGCAGAAACGTCGGGGAACTCGCCTCCGGACGTTTCCGGCAAAGCAAAAACCTCAAGGAGGTCGCCTCCGGACGTTTCCGGTAAAGCAGAAACGTCGGGGAACTCGGTTCCGGCGGCGTCCGGTAGCTCGGCGCTCGCGTCGGGTATCCCGGTCTCCGCGGACTGGTCTGGCGCGGCGCAGGCGATCAGCAGCACAAAGCCGCAGGCCCAAGCTGGAAATCGGCTGAACATCGCCTTGGCGCCTCCCGCGCGCGGCCGAGCTTTGCGGGAGCGGGCGCGCGCGTCAAGGCCGCCGCAGCTGTGTGACAAATTCGGCGGGTGCGCGGCAAAAGTCTGCGGGGAGCGAATATTTGGCATCCCTCCCGCTTCGGCTACGGATTGATCGCATCTCATCGCAGCACCAGCCTTGCTCCCTCGGCGAGGTCCTCAAGGCGCCGCCATCCTGTATAGAGCGTTTGCCAGCCGGGTCTACCGTTACGCGGCAAGTGCCCACCAAGCTTGGCGATTGC
>CAIYWC010000028.1 GCA_903929795.1 uncultured Myxococcales bacterium
GGTCGACACCGCGGTGAAACAGCCGAAGGTGAGGCGCTGTCGCGCAAGTGCCTGAAACCTATGGTTTCATGCCCATGCGCGACAGCGGGAGGTGGGCGTGTGTGCGCGGGCATGCGCGCGTCGCTTCGCGCCCGCGTCGCACGCGCCGCGCTCGGACCCGCTGCGCTTGTCCATCGCTGGGCGCGGCTGACATTGCTCGCTGCGCTCGCTGGTGGCCGGGTGCGCGGGAAAAGCCGGGGAGTGGCGGTTTTGGGGAACCGTCAACACTGCGGACGTCCGGCAAGATCGTCCGTCAGCCGGGCCAGTGCCGCAAGGCGTTGCAGGTCATCTTCCACGCCGTCGGACAGGCCCGCGCCGAGCATCTGCTGCACGGCAAGCGGTGCGTCGTCGGATTCCTGAGCCATGCCAAGTCGTTCTCGAGCCGTGGCGGCGCCCAGGACGCGCCCGGTCACGCCGCGTTCACGGCCGTGCTGGCGTTCCTGAAGGAGCGGGACTACGTGACGGTCGCCCCCTCGCCGGGTCAGCTCCGTTGCAGCTTCTTCGAGCCTGCTGCGTGCTTCCCATCGTTCGACGAACCGCTGGACCGGGTGCTGGTCAGCCGGACGCCCTTGGTCGCGATCCGCATCAGCAAGGAACTGGGCAAGCAGGCGCTGTCCCAGAAATCGTTCACGCCGGAACAGGCCGCGCACATCGCCGACATGGAGCGTCGCGTCGCCGCCATCAACGAGCACTCGCTCGGCTTCCGGTATCACGTGTTCGAACGCGGTCGGTACCACGAGCTGCCGCAGACGAGTGCCACGTATCACGTCCCGTACAACGACGAGTCGACCCGTCGCGGCGGGCGTCTGTACTGCGCCATCCAGAACCTGCCGCAACGCAGTCGCGCGGGGGATCCGCAATTCCGCCCGCTGCGGTCGACGCTCCACATCGACGGCAAGCCCACGGCGGAGGTGGACTTCTCCAGCCTGCATCCGCGCATGCTCTACAACATGCGCGGGCTGCCTTGTCCGGACCGCTGCTACCAGATTCCGGTTCACGGCTGGAACGTTTCGAACGACGATCCTGTCAAGCTGGAGTTCATGAAGTTGGTGCTGCTCGCGTTGCCGAACTGTGGCAAGGCTTCGAACGGCGCGCGCAAGAATCGTCGGGCCGGCATCCAGACGATCGAACGTCGGCTGACTGAGTTCAACGAGACGCAGGATGCCGCGTTCAAAGTGGAGCACGCAGACCTGCTGCCGTGTTTCGGCATCTTCTACGACGGGCCCGCGGACGACTACCCGAACGCGTTGGCGATCCGGCGTGCGTACAAGGTGCCCCCTTCGGTCACGCCTGAGGCCGTGCTCGATGCGGTCCTCCAGCACCACGCCGAAATCGCCGACCTGCTCTACCAGGGCGTCGGCACCTACCTGCAGAGCGTCGACGCCAGGATCATGTTGCGCATCATCGAGCGATTCAACGCCCTTGGCCGGCCGATCGTGACGGTTCACGACAGCTGTCGCGTCTGGGCCGAGGATGTCGGATTGGCGCAGCAGATCATGACCGAGGAGTACGTGCGGGAATTTCCAGGGTTCCCGCCCAGGTTCAAGATCGACGTGCCGCCGCCTTGGCTGCCGCCGTTCCCAGCGTGATTCGAACCGACGACACGGCAAGCTCGCCGCCAGCGTCGAATCCACACCACAGGAGCCGAGACCATGGCAACTAACCCACACCTCAGCCACCGGCGTGCGCCGCTGGTGTCCGACGCCGACTACTTGGGCATCCGTCCGCTCTTTGCGGTCCAAAATCGTCGCGGCAAGTACATCGTCGACACCGAGATGGCGGCCACCTTCTCGACAGTCCCGTGGCAGGTCGTCGAGCAGGAAATCCTGCAGTCTCCCAAGGGAAACAGCTACTTGGACGTCATCCGCCCGTTCGCATGGGCGAAGCTCCAAAATCGTCCCGAGTATGCCCACACGCCAACGTTTGAGTTGCCCCGCTACCTGGAGAACGCGGTCAAAGCCGTCCGTGAAGAAGCGAAGTTCGCGATGGCGCGTCATCAATCGCGGACGAACCACCTACGCGAGGGCCGTGCCTACACCGAAATCCAGTGGTGGTTCAGGCGTCGGCTGTTCGTGGTGCCGCCGCACTTTGGTCCCGACCCCGATCCAGAAAGAACGGCTCGGTACTGGGGCGCCGAAGGGGTGCCCGACCACGCGGCACGCCCTCAGGTGCGGCAGGTGGCGCTGTTGCGCGGTTTCGGTCCTGGATCATCGGTCGCGCCGGAGCTGGCGCAGGACCGCGACGATGGCCACGCCGAAGGATCGGCAGGTGTCGCGATGGCGCCGTCCACCGCGTCGAGGCGCAACAAGTTCACCGAGCAGCGCCCGCGCGAGCGTGCGAAGTTTTCCAGTGCGCAGGCGAGGCGTGATTTTGTGGGCGCGCACTTCGATGCGTCTCTCGACTTGACGTCGTCGGGTCTGTCCGAGGACTTCCGGCAGCAGCAGGCGTGGGACCCGGACGTCACGGTGATGCGGCTGGGCGGCCGGTTGCGGACGTTTTCCGCCAACTGCTTCGCCCTTGAGCCGAGCGAGTCGTACGCGCGGCACCTGGCTGGGAAGATCGCCGGCCGACTCGAACCCGCTGAATCGGTTGCCCATTGGTGGTCACGCATGGTGACGTTCGTCTACGCCGCTTTCGACCTCACGCTGGGCGACGCGCCAACGCCAGGGCCTCGGGGCCTCGGTCACATTTTTCTGAACGTGCTGGAGGCGGATCCGACCGACATCTCCGCCCAGATCATCTGCGGCAAGATTCCGCTGATCGAACTGTGAGCCGGCAGCATCGCCGATGCCGCCGCGAGAGTGTCCAAGAAGTGTCTGCGCCCACGTGGGCGGATCCCTTCAGGCAGCGATCCCGACACCGACTTTGTTGTACCCGGTCGCCGCGGTACCCTGGATCACGGAGGGCGCCAAGCCGCTCGTCGCGAGGTCGCCCATGCCGAAGCCCCACCTGAGTCCCGTCCAACGCGAGCGGATTTTCGCCATGCATCGGCAGGGGTTCACGCACGCGGCGATCGCCGACCTGTTCGAGATCCACCCGCGGACGGTGGTTCGGAACCTCGCGCCAAAGACCCGCGCGGAGTCGTTGTCGCGAGGGGATGTGGAGCAGCTGCTGGAACTGGTCGACGAGCTCCGCCGCCAGCAGCATTGTCGGGCTTGCGGCGCGGCCGTCACGCTGATGCCCGAGGTGTCGCCGCCGCCGCCGCCCAGCAAGTACCCGGTACCGCAATGGGGGGATTTCGACGATTAGCTTGTCGCGCCGACAGGTCCGTGCTGGCGGTCCATCCTGCGGCGTTTGGCCGCAGCTTCGCCTCGCCGCCGGAGGGCCCACATGGCCGCCGCGCAGGGCTTCGTGTCTGCCGATGGGCAGGTCGCGTTGCAGTAGTCGAAGGCGCTGAATCCATCGTCGCAGTGCGGATCTGACGCCTGCGCGGCGCCTAAGCAGATCCAACAGATCGGAAACGATCAGTCGTGATAATCAGCGACTGCGGCGGTCTCGGCATCGCGTCCTTCCGTCACCGCGCGCCGGAACCTGACTGTCCAGATGGACACCCGGTATCAACAGCTCGCCGGCCCAAAAGAAGCGGCGCGGCGCGTTTGCGACTTCGCGCAGCAGCGGCAATGCCGAGTCTGGATGAGCAAGCGCTGTTGGCGTGCCCGTGGCCTGCTTGCGTCGCACCCGGTTGAGCCCGATGATGCACTGGAATCGCCAGCCTCGGCCACGCGGCCCTACCGGAGACGTGAAATGCCGCCCAGCATCCAAACTGTCCGCCAGCACATCGCCTGGTCATACGCCAACCTGGCGCGCGCGCACGCGGCGCTGACCGATGGCGCGAGCAAGTACGCCATGAAGCACCACATGATCCGCTCGCGCCTGTACGCCGGGATGTTGAGCGGGAAGTTGGCGATGCAGTCCATGTATGAGGATGAGCGGTTGAAGATGACGTCGGCCCAGCTCTGCTCGTACTGCGGCGACGCGGAGAAGCTGAGCGTGGACCATCTTATCCCGCGGGTGAAGGACGGGCCCGACGACGCCGACAACCTCGTGCTTGCTTGCCGGCGGTGCAACAGCTCGAAGCAGGGCAAAGACTTGCTCGTTTGGAGCAAGGGGACAGGGCGGTTCCCGTCGGTCCTCGTCCTGCGACGTTATCTGAAGATCGTGCAACGGCAGTGCACCGAGCGCGGCCTGTTGGACCACGAGGTCGTCGTCGCGACTGCGCTCGATCTGCCGTTCAGGCTGGACCTGCTGCCGCACACGTTTCCGCCTTTGGCGGAATTGCGGGTGGCGTTCGCTGGATGACGCTGCCTTGCGCACCTCGCGGCAAGTGACACCAACGACGGCGGAGTGACAACAACGGCTGCATGTTGCGATTGGCGGGTGTTGCCTCGCACGCCCAGCGGCACCGGCCGTCGCGCACCAGTTGGCAGAAACCCAGACCAAACCGCTCGGCGGTTGGACGGTACCAGTCGGCGAGCGTCGCTCGGAGCACGCAGGACCAGCGCGTCGTCGCGAGATGGTCATTTCGTCGCGGGCGGACCGCGGCTTCAGACGATGATCACAGTTGGTGGCGTCGCGTCGCATCCGGGTGGCGCAACCAGCCACGTCGTCAGGGTGCGCACTGCAGCGATGGCACGGCGGCGCCAAATGTGACGGAGATAAGGCGGAACGGCAGGAAGCCGTCGGACGAGCATCGCAGTCGGGCGGGCCTGACCTGGGTGCCGATGCGGCCGTCCGGTTTGGCACGGAAGTGTCGTTGTCGGTCACGGCAGCTTCTGCTAGGTTCATCTCGCAGTTTTTCGTAGCCGTCAGGCGGTCCAGATGTCCGAGTCCCCGAGCTACTTCCCTGCTGGCCACCTGCTGGCCCAAGGCCGCTACCGCATCCAGAGCCTCCTCGGCGAGGGCGGCATGGGCGCCGTGTACCTCGCCACCGAGACTTCGCTCGACCGCGACGTCGCTCTGAAAGTTCTGCATCGAGAGCTTACGGCGCATCCGACTGCCCGGCGCCGGATGGAACAGGAAGCGCGGGCGCTCGCGCGAGTCAACTCGGCACAGGTTGTGCGTGTGAACACGGTGTTTGAAGAGGACGGGCTGCTGATCCTCGACCTCGAGTACATGGCGGGCGGCCGGCTCGATGAGGCGATCCCGTCCGGTGGCGTCGACGAGGTGACTGCTCGTGCGTGGATGGCGCAGATTCTCAACGGGCTTGGTGCGTTGCACAAGGCCGGCTTGGTCCATCGCGATCTGAAGCCAGCAAACGTGCTGCTGGACGCCGAAGGCAATCTGCGTCTGACGGATCTCGGCATTGTCCACGATGATCAGCGCTCGACGGCGACCCGTACTCGGCTGGGCGCTCGCCTTGGGACACCCGAGTACATGGCGCCCGAGCAGATTGACGGCGCTGCGATTACCGTCCGCACGGACCTGTACGCCGCTGGCGTCACGCTCTTTCAACTGCTTACCGGCGGCCTGCCGTTCGCGGGCGACGAGATTGACGTGTTGCAAGCCCATCGCCGCCAACAACCCGACCTGAGTGCTGTCCGTATGAAGTCGCCGTCGCTGTCGGTGGTGGTCGAGCGGGCCATGGCGAAGGATCCTGCGGAGCGGTATGCCAGCGCGGCGGAGATGGCGCTCGGGTTGACCACTGACGTTCCCCCGAGAGTAAAGCCGTCACTGGCCAAGCCTCCCGCCGCGCCGGCCGTGCCTGAAGTCCGCAGCGCGCCGAAGTCAAAGCCCGCAGTATCAGGGGAAGGGGCGCACCGGCTCGCTGGCCTGCGTCCCGCGCCCAAGTATTGGCGGGCCGGTGGGGTGCTTGCGTGTGTCGCTCTCGGAGTCGCGGGCGTGTCGCTGTCGCGGGGGCAGACTGTTGAACAGCCGGCGCCCCGGCCGGTTGTGAACGTGACTACCGAGTCCGCCCCGTCAACTGTGCCGGCGGCACCAGGCGAAGCAGGGCCCGCCAGCGCACCGCCTCCAGTCGCTGTCGAAGCGCCGGCTCCGTACGCGGAAGTCAAGGTGCCTCATCATGCTCCCGCGGTGCCAACCGCAGCCGCGCTTTTGGTCGGGCAGTACGTTCGTCGGCCATGCGGTGAAATCGAAGACACGAGATCCAAGCTCACCTGGTTCGTCGGTCCCGACCGCACCGTCACCTGGTCAGAGGCGCAAATTTTCGTCCAGGGACTCCAGGGGTGCGACCATGACTGGCGGATGCCAACGACCGATGAACTCGCGTCGCTCTACCGGGCGGACCTCTCGGCCGGCATCGGGTACTTCACGAAAGGCGCGCGGTTCCCGGCCCACATTGCTCCGGTGTTTGCTGCGATTGGCGAAGGCTCCTGGGTTTGGGCAGGCGAAGTCGGCGTCACGGACGCACGCGTGATGAACTTCTTCACCGGCCGTCCGCTCTGGATGTCTCGGCAGAACCAGCGGTTTACGACGCGGGCCTTTGCCGTGTCCGGACCGCGATAGGGCAACGCGCCAGCCGGTCGAGATTGCCCGCCACTGCAGGTTCTGCTACGGTCCGCTCGCCTTTTTTCAAAGCAGCAGTCAGGCGGTCCACATGTCCGAGTCTCCTGGCTACTTCCCTGCCGGCCACCTCCTCGCTCAAGGCCGCTACCGCATCCAAAGCCTCCTCGGCGAGGGCGGCATGGGTGCTGTCTACCTCGCTACCGAGACTTCGCTCGACCGCAACGTCGCTCTGAAGGTTCTTCACCCGGAGCTGACGGCGCATCCGACCGCCCGTCGCCGGATGGAACAGGAAGCACGGGCGCTCGCGCGCGTCAATTCGGCCCACGTCGTACGTGTGAACACGGTCTTCGAAGAGGACGGGCTTCTCATCCTCGACCTCGAGTACATGTCCGGGGGCAAGCTCGACGAGTCGATTCCGGACGGCGGCGTCGGCGAAGCGACCGCACGCGCGTGGATGACGCAGATTCTGAAGGGACTTGAGGCGTTGCACAAAGCCGGCCTTGTTCACCGCGACTTGAAGCCCGGCAACGTGCTCCTGGATGAGGACGGCAATCTGCGGTTGACCGACCTCGGCATCGTCCACGACGAACAGCGCGAGATGGCGACGCGCACGCGGCTGGGTGCGCGCTTGGGCACGCCGGAGTACATGGCGCCGGAGCAGGTCGACGGTGGCACAATCACCGTGCGCACGGATCTTTACGCCGCGGGTGTCACCCTGTTTCAATTCCTGACCGGCGAGTTTCCGTTCATCGGCGACGAGATCGACGTGCTTCAGGCCCATCGACGCCAACAACCTGACTTGACTGTGGTTCGCGCGAAGTCACCTTCGCTTGCCGCGGTCGTCGAGCGCGCTATGGCGAAGGACCCCGCCCTGCGGCCTGCCAGTGCCGCAGAGATGGCGCGTGGGTTGACGGAAGCAGTCGCGCCAGCAGCGCCGCCCATCCAGGTTGAGCCGGCGCCGGTCCCCGAAGTGGTTGTGCCCGCCGCAGCCGAGGAACCCGACTTTGAGACGGAGGCCGCGGAGCCCGATCTCGAGATCCCGGCACAAAGGGTACGAGCGAGCCTCCGTTCGGTTCCCGTCGCCCTCGGAGCGCTTGCACTGATCGCAGCTTGCGGATTCTTCATCAGTCAGCGCCGTAGTGCTTCGCCAGCGCCAGCGGCGACCATCACTCGGCCGACCGCAGGCACCGTTGCCGGAAATTTGTCCGCCGCGCCGCCAGCCGGCGCTGGTCCAGTCGCCCCTGAGGCGGCGGTCGCCGTACCCGCCGCACTTCCTGCGCCTATCGTGCCGAAGCCAGTCGCGTTTCCGCCTGTCGAGATTCCGCGCTCCGAGGCAACCAAGCAAGCACAACTCGGGGTTGTGGCCGCGCCCGGCACCAAGCCGCTTCCGCAGGTGGGTGAGGAGTTCGTCAGCGTCGAGTTGCCGAAGCTGCCAAACGCTCAAGCGCCCACGTGGGACACAGGCGATGTTGCTGTGGCCGACACGGAGGAACTGGCCGATCTGCGCCACCGGATGCACGCCGCCGGTCTGACGACGTTTGGCGAACTCGCGACCCAGCAGCCGGCCGACATCGTGCGTCTGATGGGCACGACCTATCCGCAAATGTCCCTGGACGAGCGCTCGTACCTCGACGCTTGGGCGCAGGTGCCAGAGACGGCGCCGCAGCATGGGCCTGTTGTGCTGTTCGTCGAAGGCAATTTCCTCGGCGTCCTCGTGCGTGCGGTGCCAGAGGCCGACATGCTGACGCGCGTCACTGCGGCGCTGGGTCGCGAGCCGGATGTCGGAGATGCTGTGGACCCTCCGGGCGGGCGTGGCAAACGCAAAATTTGGCTGCTGCCCGACGAGGTTTACAGCCTGCGTCTCGGCAAAGGCTCGCATACGCTGCTGATCGCGACTCGGACTGCGTATCAGCGTTTTCGTCAGCTGGAGACGCCTGTCGAACAGGCCGACAAGTTCTACGCCGAGGGCGAGAGAGCCAGCAGTGCGTGGCCGCCGCGCGTCGCCGATGCGGAAGCATCGTACCGCAAGGCGACGGAACTCGTGCCCTATTACCTGCGTGCAACGGCGCGCTTGGGCAAAATGGCCTACTGGCGCGGGGCCTATGATGAGGCCAAGCAGATTCTCGATGGCGGGCTGGCCGTCGTGCGGCATCCCGACATCCGCGGCGACATGCTGTACTACCGTGGGCTCGTCGCCGAGTGGGAAGGCGACGTCGAGAACGCCAAGGCGTACTTTCGCGAAGACCACGAGCTGAACAAGACCGCGACGCTCGGGGTCACGCACCTGAACGCACTGGAAGGCCGCTGGGACAAGTCGACGCTGAAGATCGCCGTTCGCGAGATGCGCTGCGCAACCGCCATGTCACTGCCTGACCGGCCCGTGCAGGTGACCAAGGAGTTCCCGCTGACCATCGCCGACGCGACACAGCGGCTGCAGGCCGTGATGACGCCGCGCGAGTACGCTCAGTTTGACCAGGGCGTGATCGGCAAGTGTGGCGCCTACGTGTCCGTCGGGACGCCGTAGCACTGCCCGCATCCGTCATTGCCCGCCCTTGGTGACAGTGCTACGGTCCCGCCCGCCGGTCGCATTCGCCGTGAGGTGGTCCAGATGTCTGAAGCTCCCGTCGGGTATTTTCCTGTTGGCCACCTGCTGGCCCAAGGCCGCTACCGCATCGAGAACCTGCTGGGCGAAGGCGGGATGGGCGCGGTTTACCTGGCCACTGAGACATCGCTGGATCGGCACGTCGCGCTCAAAGTGCTCCACCCGGAGCTGACCGCGCACCCGACTGCGCGGCGGCGGATGGAGCAGGAAGCGCGGGCGCTCGCGCGCGTGAGTTCGGCCCACGTCGTCCGCGTGAACACGGTGTTTGAGGAGGATGGTCTGCTGATCATCGACCTCGAGTACATGCCGGGCGGCAAGCTCGACGACCAGATTCCGGCCGGTGGCGTCGATGAAGCGACCGCGCGGATGTGGATGGCGCAGATCCTCAAGGGCTTGGAAGCGCTGCATAAGACGGGCTTGGTGCACCGCGATCTGAAGCCGGGCAACGTCCTGATTGACGATGAAGGTAACCTGCGCGTGACGGACCTCGGCATCGCGTTCGACGGACAGCGGACAGAAGGCACGCGGACGCGGCTGGGGGCGCGGCTGGGTACGCCGGAGTACATGGCGCCCGAGCAGATCGACGGTGGCGCGATCAGCATTCGAACCGACCTGTATGCGGCGGGCGTCGTGCTGTTTCAGATGTTGACGGGCGAGGTGCCATTCGCGGGCGACGAACTCGACGTGATGCAGGCGCAGCGTAGGCAAGCTCCCGATTTGACGGTCGTATACCGCAAGTCGCCGGCACTCGCTTCAATGGTCGAACAGGCGATGGCGAAGGACCCCGAGCAGCGACACGGCAGTGCGGCAGGAATGGCCGCCGACTTGATGGCGATGGGTAACGCCTCCTCCGGAACACCTCGTCGTCCTGCAGCCGGGAAGGAACCTGCAGCGGTTCGGGAGAGGGAGGAAGCGGCCACGCGGGCTGCGTCTTTGGTGCCTAAGCAGCCTTCTAACGACGTCCGCAACGTCAAGATATTTGGAGGCGCCCTCGCGTTGCTCCTGATAGTCGCGCTTGCGGTAACGTGGACGACGCCCAGCCGCCTCCTGGCGGAGCACGAAGCGGGAATCGCGTATGGCGACGGACTCAACAAGAATTCGGGCGGACCGGCCGTCGGGGCGCCTGCTCTCGAACCTGCGCCACCACCGGCAACGCCGGCAGGACCTGACAACCTGGCCAAGGCGAAGGCGATGGTCGACAAGATGGCCGCCTCGCTGAACAAGATGGTCGCAGACGTCGAAGCGGCCGGCAACGACACCGTCAAGATCAAACAGATCGGAGAGGACTTCAAGAAGAACGGCGAAGCGATGAAGGCCGAGGGCGAGGCGCTGCAGAAAGTGCTGACCGACGACGAGAAGAAGACGCTTGAGACCTATGGCCGCGAGAAGATTGGGCCGCTGATGGGCAAGCTGATGGCGGCGATGATGAAGGCCCAGGCCGCCGCAGCTCCGGCCGGAAAATAGAGCGATGCTCCAACCCGCCTCCAGAATCGGCAACTACATCGTCGACCGCCACATCGGCTCGGGCGGCATGGCGCTGGTCTACCTGGCTCACCACGCTGTTCTGGGCGAGCCGGTCGCGCTGAAAGTCCTGCTGCCCAACTTGGCGATGAACCCCAAAGTGTTGGAGCGCTTCCGCCGCGAGGCCCAAGTGCAGTTCCGCTTCCGCCACGACCACATCGTGCGCGTAACGGACTACGTCGAGGAAGGCAGCATCGCGGCGCTGGCGATGGAGTACGTCGAAGGCGAGGCGCTCGACGCCTATCTGCTGGCAAGTGGTCCGCTGGCTTGGGCGCGGGCGTTGGAGTTGCTGCGGCCCGTCGTTTCCGCGCTGGCATACGCACATCAGCAGGGCGTCGTTCACCGCGACCTGAAGCCGGGCAATGTGCTGCTGGACCAGCGCGCGGGCGGCACGGGTGCGCCCAAGGTGACGGACTTTGGCATCGCCAAGGTGCTCGACTCGGAAGCCGGGCTGACGGGCACGAACGCGCGCATGGGCACCTGGGGCTACATGGCACCTGAGCAGTTTCGCGGCGCCAAGGAGGTCGATGCGCGCGCGGACGTCTTTGCACTCGGCATGGTCGTGTGGGAAGCCATCGCAGGCCGGCTGCCGTTCAACCCGGAAGATCAGTTCGCGGTGATGCAGACCTACGGCGGGATGTTGGCGATTCCGCGGCTGGATGCGGTGGCTGAGTGTCCGGCGTGGCTGGCGGATGTGGTGGCGCAGGCGGTGAGCATCGATCCGGCGGGGCGGTTTCAGGATGCGGGGGTGCTGGGGCGGGTGCTGGAGCGCGGCAACAATCAGGTGTCAGGCACACCGGCAATTGTGCAGGAGTCGAGTATTCTGCGCGGGGCCGCGGGGGCCCACGCCGCGCGTGGAGAGAAATCAGGCGAATCGGGCCGCGCAGAAACACCAAGGGCAACGGCTGTCAACGCCGAGCCACTCGTGCCCACCAGTCGACTTCCGCCGCCAACGGTTGATCCATCAGGTGAGCGCCGAGCGGTAGCGGCAGTCTTTCTCCTTGCCTTCAGCATTATTGCTGCCGTCGCGTGGCTAGCTGGTATCGGGGCCGATCCGGCTCGCCCCGACGTGTCTCCCAACGGTGCTCTGCCCGTGACCGCTCCTTCGCCGCTGGCTGTCGCAACGCCGCCGTCGGAGGCAGCGGCACCTCAGACGCGGCTGACGGTGGATGGCGACACCGTCTACGACAGCGAGACCAAGTTGACGTGGCAGCGGACTGTGTCCACACGATCGTACACTCGAGCGGCCGCAATGAGCTACTGCCGCGATTTGGCGCGTACCGACGAGAGCAGTTGGCGGGTGCCAGCCAAGACAGAGTTGGAAAGCTTGCTGCGCCCGGGGGCTGGCCCCACCATTGACCGCGTGGCGTTCCCGCAAGAGCAGACTGATAGGTCGTTTTGGACTTCGACGCCTTGGGTTTCAGGTGGCAACGCTTGGCTAATCGGCTTCGACGTCGGCCATGGCTATCCCGGTGACCAATGGAGCCCGTACTGGGTGCGCTGCGTGCGTTGAGGTGATTTCCGCAGGATTCTTCGAAGACTTGAGATCGTGACCGCCCGCCGTGGCCGGCTGACTCCACACCTTACGCGCCTCCCTGAAGGACAACCCCTTGCTCCGCCCCGGCACCCGCATCGGCAACTACGAAATCGACCGCGTCCTCGGCGACGGCGGCATGGCCGTCGTCTACGCCGGTCGTAGCCTCACGCTGGAACAGCCGGTCGCCATCAAGGTGCTCCTGTCCAACCTTGCAGCGCGTCCTGCGGTCGTGCAGCGGTTTCGCCGTGAGGCACGGCTGCAGTTCCAACTCCAGCACCCGAACATCGTCCGCGTGATTGACCTGATCGAAGACGCCGACGCGGTCGCGCTCGTCCTGGACCTCATCGACGGCCAAAGCCTCGACGTTCTTCTCGCGGAACGTGGACCAATGCCGTGGCCTGCCGCATTGGACTTGCTGCTGCCGGTCGTTGAGGCGGTCGGGTACGCGCACGATAAAGGCGTCGTCCACCGCGACATGAAGCCCGGCAACGTGATGGTGGAGATGCGCAACGGAGTCCTTGGCGCGGCCAAGGTGATGGACTTTGGCATCGCGAAGGTGCTTGGCGACAGCGGTCAGACTGGGACCAACGCGCGTCTGGGTACTTGGGGCTACATGGCTCCGGAGCAATTTCGCGGCGCCAGGGAAGTCGACGCGCGTGCGGACGTGTTCGCGCTTGGCATGTTGCTCTGGGAAGTGGTCGCGGGCCGGTTGCCGTTCAACCCGGAGGACCAGTTCGCGGTGATGCAGACGTACGGTGGTATGTTGGCAATTCCGCGGCTGGATGCCGTCACCGAGTGTCCTACGTGGTTGGCTGACGTGGTCGCGCAAGCGTTGAGCATCGACCCGGCGGACCGGTTCCAGGACGCGGCATTGCTCGCCAAGGTTTTGAAAGGGGGCGCCACGCCAAAAGCTGCACCGGCGAAGGTGGTGTTGAGCAAAGGCGTCGTGACGCAAGTTGTCGCGCCGCGTCCGACGAACGTGCTTGAAGTCCCCGCGCCGCCAGCTCAGATCCGACCGGTCGCCCCCGCCGCCCGGATCGCCGCTGCGACAATCGCACCTGCGCAGTCTGCAGGAGACTCCAAGCCGAACGCCCTGATCGAACGTGGTCCGCGCACGCGTCTACTCCGCCGAGGCTTGGGGTTGGTGACAGTCATCGGCCTGCTCGGCCTGGTTGGTTGGTGTGCTTCAGCGCTGCCGACCTGGCCCTTGGTGCCCATTGGCGACATCGTCTACGACGCCAGAGCCAACCTGCTCTGGGAAAGGACAGTCCTCACGGACGTGTTCGATTGGAAGCTCGCGGGCGATCGTTGTCGCGGTCTTACAATGTCGGGGCAGAACGGGTGGCGTTTGCCCAGCAAGACAGAATTGGCGAGCTTGGTGGTGATTGGCGGCGAGCCAACCATAGACCGGGAAGCGTTTCCTCAGTCCGGGATCAACACGCTGTTTTGGACGGACAGCCGATCGGGTTCGTCGGAAGCTTGGGGCGTCAATTTCGACAGCGGCAGCTGGTACACCGCCCACACCGACGCCGCCGTTCGCGTCAGGTGCGTGAAGTGAGTCGCTGAGGTCTTCAGGACGGACACCCCTACCGTCGCGCTTACCGTCCCGTCCGCCGCCGCCTGCGGACGTGTTCCCAGCCACGCCGGCTCCGGCTGAACCCGGAGCGGCGGACGCATCGGTAGTCCGAGTCAAACGCGTGCACGCGCAGCGCCTGACTGTGAACGGCGACACGGTCTACCTAGCACGGAACCGTGCCGGAGACTCAGAACAATTGGAAGGACGCGAAGGGGTACTGTCGTGCGCTAGTGCACGAAGGGCAGAGCGGCTGGCGGCTGCCGGAGAAGACCGAGTTGGAGAGCCTGGTGCGGAAGCGCGAGCTGCCGGCCATTGATCGGGTGGCGCTTCGGCAGGC
The DNA here is from genome assembly GCA_903929795.1 of uncultured Myxococcales bacterium. GTDB lineage: Bacteria > Myxococcota_A > UBA9042 > UBA9042 > UBA9042 > CAIYBN01. The sequence continues at coordinate 14,075 of CAIYWC010000028.1, forward strand.
GGGGATTGACACTTGGTTTTTGGAGCGCCACCGCGGTTGCGGACGGGACCGCCTGGTCCGTCAGCTCCGACGTCGGCCTCAGCCTCAGCATCGCCCCCCCTTTCCTTACCAATCGAGTGCGATGTGTGCGGTAGGGCTGTTTCGACGGGGGGCTTTTCGAAATCTCGACCTTTTCAGCGTCCGGGTTCGTCGTCAGGGTTCGTCGCCCGCCCTTGACTCCCGCCCGTACAACGGGCAAGTACTCCGCGTCCTCCACCCGCCAAAAAACGGACGCCCCATGCCCCACTTCTGCAACGCCTGCGGCCACTCCAACCCCACCGGCTCTGCGTTCTGCGGCAAGTGCGGCCAGCCCATGGCCCCGCCCGACATCGATGAGCCCGAGCCGCTCGACCTCACCGGCCAAGTCCTCAACGGCCGCTACCACGTCGACGCCAAGCTCGGCCAGGGCGGCATGGGCGCCGTATTCCGCGCCACCGATAGCCGCTTGACGCGCGAAGTGGCGTTGAAAGTCCTATCGCCCGAGCTGGTCGCGCACCCGACCGCGCGCCGGCGCATGACGCAGGAGGCGAATGCGCTCGCGCGCATCGAGCATCCGAACGTGGTCCGGCTCTTCGACGTCTTTGACGAAGGCCAGATGTTCGTCATGGTCCTGGAGCTGATCAGCGGAGGCGACCTGCGGCAGCGCATCCAGTCCCAAGGCATGCCCGAAGTGGAGGCGCTGCGCCTGATGGACGGCATCCTGCAAGGTCTTCAGGCGATTCACGAGGCGGGCCTTGTGCATCGCGACGTGAAACCGGAAAACGTCCTGATGACGCAGAAGGATTTGCCCAAGCTGGCCGATCTTGGCGTCGCGCGCGATGCCTCCGGTGCGGGCAAAACGCGGTTGGGTGCGCGATTGGGCACGCCCGAGTACATGAGCCCGGAGCAAGCGCAGGGGCTGACTGTTGACCACCGCTCGGACCTGTTTTCTGCCGGCTTGGTGTTCTTCGAGCTCCTCGCCGGTGTCAGACCGTTCGCCGGCACGAGCGAGCTCGACGTGATGTCCGCGGTCGTGCACCAGCCGCCGAACCTCGCGCGCTTGCATGGCAAGATTGAGCAGAAGACCGGCAATGTCATTGAGGCGTTGCTGCAAAAGGATCCGGAGAGACGGGTGCAATCAGCGTCAGATGCGAGGGCAATGCTGGGGACCGCCGTTGTGGTCGGCGGCGCCAGTGCCAAGACGCAGAAGCAGCAGGTGGCGCGTGCAGCAGCACCGAAGAGTCCCCCGACGCAACCCGCTGCACCCGCGCCCGTGCTGCCAGAGGTCGCAACCGCCGCGCCGGCCACGACGTCCGCAGCAACCGGGAAACAGTCAAAGGCGTCACAGCGACCTTCGACCCCTAGGTGGCGCGTCGGCGGCGGTGCCCTTGCGATGGTCGTCGTCGTGAAGCTCCTGTACTTCTGGTCCATTGAGCACCCTCGCGACGTGCAAGCTGGGGTGCTGGCCCTCGCCCCTTCCGCGCCGACGGAATCGGTGAATCTGGTGCGAGCCAAGGCGGAAGCGGACCGTGTGGTCGCGCTATTCAACACCTTCGCTGCGGACGCGGAAGCAGCGGGAGGTGACCAGCAGCGACTCACGCAGTTGAACGATCAGTTTCAACGGGACGCTGACACCATGAAAGTAGAGTCCGATGAGCTCGAGAAAGCGCTCACGGACGATGAGCGAGCTTCGCTTCACACCTACTTCGATGCGAAGATGGCGCCAGGAGTCGCGAAGCTGGATGAATTGAAGAAGAAGTACGCCCAGCCGTAACGTCCTCCGCCAGACACCACCGCCTGTGCCGGAGAACCGACCTCGCCATGTTGCAACCCGCCTCAAAACTCGGCAACTACGTGATCGAGCGGCAGATCGGCTCCGGTGGCATGGCGCTTGTGTATCTCGCGCGGCATGCCGTGTTCGACGAACGCTTTGCCCTCAAGGTCCTGCTGCCCAACCTGGCGACGAATCCCAAAGTGCTGGAGCGGTTCCGACGCGAGGCGCAGGTGCAGTTTCGCTTTCACCACGAGCACATCGTTCGCGTGACGGACTACGTCGAGGAAGGCGGTATTGCCGCGCTGGCGATGGAGTACGTCGATGGCGCGACGCTGGACGTGCATCTGACCTCGACCGGACCGCTCGCGTGGCCGGCCGCGCTGGAGTTGTTGCTGCCTGTTGTTTCGGCGCTGGCCTACGCGCACCAACAAGGCGTCGTCCACCGCGACCTGAAGCCTGGCAACGTGCTGCTGGACCAACGCCTTGGGCAGCCGGGCGTCCCGAAAGTCGCGGATTTCGGCATTGCGAAGGTGCTCGACTCCGAGGCGGGCCTCACGGGCACGAACGCGCGCATGGGCACGTGGGGATACATGGCGCCCGAGCAGTTCCGCGGCGCGAAGGAGGTCGACGCGCGCGCGGACGTGTTCGCGCTGGGGATTCTGCTTTGGGAGGCGGTTGCCGGGCGGCTGCCGTTCAACCCCGAGGACCAGCTCGCGGTGATGGAGACGTACAGCGGGCGTGTGGTGATTCCGCGGCTGGACGAGGTTGCGGAGTGCCCGGCGTGGCTGGCGGATGTGGTCGCGCAGGCTGCGAGCATCGATCCCGCGGGGCGGTTTCAGGACGCTGGGGTATTGGGACGCGTGTTGGAACGGCACGACCTGGCATACACTGAGTTTCCAATTGCGAACGTGGAGCAGACAGTAGATTTGGCACTGCCGGGACAACCATCGAAAGCTGAACAGCCGAATCACAAAGGTAAAAAGACAGGAGCAGCGCTAGCGGCGAGCTGCAATCCGCCAGATTCGCGCGGTGGGCGACAACCAGCAACGACTTCAAGGGCGGCTGGCGCTCGCCCGGCGGCGCTTTCGGATAGAGAGCTTAGCGAGCCCGAAGGAGATGGCGGCCTCCAAACGATTGCACCGCCGTCGAAGTTCGATGAATCGGCCCCGACGCCCCCGAGCGCGAGATCCACACTATGGAACGGAAGTGTGCAAGCGATCAAGGAATCGAGCCTGCTCTTCGTCGTCGGACTGGTAATCGTGGCGTACTGTCTCTACATGGCTTGGGTTTCCGTGCAGCCCGCGACTGCGCCACGACTAGTCACAAGCGTGGCCGCTCCTGTTGCGGCGCGCCAGGAGGCGCCGAAACCTACTACGACAGAAATTGCAAAGACGAACCAGTCGCCGAATCCGACGCCTCCGCCGGAGCCGACACCAACACCTGCGGCAAGGCTGATCGTGAACGGCGACACGGTCTACGACAACGTGACCAAACTGACATGGCAGCGGACAGTGCCGGCGACGCGATTCGACTGGGGGCAGGCCAAGGCGCATTGCATTCAGATGGCGTGGCGGCTGCCAACCGGAGAGGAATTTGAGTCTTTGGTGGGCAATTTCAGAACCGCGCACATTGACCGTCGTGCGTTCCCGCAAAAAGGCGCGGCGGACTGGTACTGGACCACGGTGCCAGACTCATGGCGCTACTCTCAGACGCATGAACGGGGCGACATCGTCCTCGTCGGCCTCGACTACAAGCTCAACGAGACTGGCGAGGCCCGAGTGCGGTGTGTGCGGTAGGGGCTGTCGATGGCGCCTTTTCGAAATCTCGACCTCTTGACCGTTCGTGTTCTTCGCCACCCTTGACGTCCCGCCCCACAACAGGCAAGTACACCTCGCTCTCACCGCCCAAAACGGACCGCCCATGCCCCGCTTCTGCAACGCCTGCGGCCACTCCAACCCCGACGGCTCCGTCTTCTGCGGCAAGTGCGGCCTACGTGTCGCCCAGCCCGACATCGACGAGCCAGAGCAACTCGACCTCACCGGTCACACGCTCAACGGCCGCTACCGGGTTGACGGCAAGCTCGGTCAAGGCGGCATGGGCGCCGTGTTTCGCGCGACTGACCTGCGTCTGACGCGCGAAGTGGCGCTGAAGGTCCTGTCGCCCGAGCTCGTTGCGCACCCGACCGCGCGTCGCCGCATGACGCAGGAAGCCAATGCGCTCGCGCGGATCGAGCATCCAAACGTGGTGCGGCTGTTTGACGTGTTCGACGAAGGCCACATGTTCGTCATGGTCCTGGAGCTGGTGACCGGCGGCGACCTCCGGCGGCGCATCCAGTCCCAGGGCCTGCCCGAAGCCGAGGCGTTGCGCCTGATGGAGGGCATCCTGGAAGGACTGCACGCCATCCACGAGGCCGGTCTGGTGCATCGCGACGTCAAACCCGAAAACGTGCTGATGACGCAGAAGCAGGTGCCGAAGCTCGCGGACCTTGGCGTGGCGCGTGATGCCTCCGGTGCGGGCAAGACACGAATTGGCGCGCGGCTCGGCACGCCGGAGTACATGAGCCCGGAACAGGCGCAGGGTTTTCCGGTTGATCACCGCTCGGACCTGTTCTCAGCAGGCGTGGTCTTCTACGAGCTGATCTGCGGCGTGCGGCCGTTTGCGGGCCACAGCGAACTGGACGTGATGTCTGCCGTTGTCCACCAGCCGCCGGACCTTCGCAAGCTGGACGGACGGGTAACGCCGCTGACCCGGGCTGCCATCGAGGCGTTGCTGCAGAAAGACCCGAACCGCCGGGTGGCTTCTGCGGCGGATGCGGCTGCGGCGCTCGGGATGGTAGTTGGCACCGAGCGGGTTCGGCCGCAGTCAGCGCCAAAGCCCAAGCCAGTGCCGGTTGCCCACGTGCACCAGGCTCAGCACGTGACGATCACTGAATCGGAGCAGACGGTAGTCCGTCCGATGCAATTCGCGACGCCCAAGAAGACCACGTACTTCACGAGCGAGGGGCGGATCGGTCGGCAGGAATACCTGAAGACCGCGGTCCTGTTGCCGTTTGCCACCATTGTTGCGGTGGCGATGCTCACCGCGTTGGACAAAAACGTCGGCGTGCTCTTCGTCATCGGCGTGGGGCTCCCCGTGCTCGGCATGACCATTCTCGCAACCATGCGGCGCTTCCACGACCTGGGCTACTCGGGTGCTTGGGTGCTTCCGTGCATGATTCCGTACATAGGTTGGATCGGCCTGATCGCGCTCTGCGTTGCCCCTGGTGCCGTAGGGGTGAATCGGTTTGGCGCCGACCCGATACAGCGCTAACAGCGCGCGCACGAAGGATGGATCCGCGATGGCCGAATCAACGCACCCGAATCCGGCGTACACGCCGCCGCGCCGCTGGTGGCCGCTTGTCTCGTCGCTCCTTGCGTTGACGGCTGCTTGCGTGGTCTCCGCGGCATTCCTCCCCGGCTGCTTCGCCAAGAACATCCACGTCCGCCCGGGGATGCTCGTCGTCCGGCCGGAGATCTCGCCACGCGGCGTCCTCGGCGCTCTGCCGGGTCTGCTCCGCGGCGACATCGACCTCGAAGCCACCGTGCTGGTCCGCAACGACAACCTCATCGACTTCACGCTCCAGAACGTCAAGTGGAAAGCGTTCCTCAGCGGCCGCGAGATCGGCGCCGGCACGGTCACGCCCAACCAGCTCCTGCCGGCCGACCGCGAAGAGCCGGTGAGCATCCTGGCGTCCGTGCATGCGGCAGCGCTGGGCCTCGCGGCGATCGACATGGTCCGCGTGCGCACGGTGGACATCGCCATCGAAGTCGACGCCGAGGTCAAGGCGCTTGGCATGACTTTTCAGCGTCACGAGCGCCTGACCGGCTTTGACTTGCGGATGGATTCCGGCGGCTTCAATCCGCTGGGCGTATCGACGCCGCTGGCGGTGACACCTTGAACTCGACTTCGAATCCACTTCTTTGGGCAGCCGCGGGCATTGTCGCGCTAGGCCTTGGCCTTGGTGCCTGGTACGCCATGGACGACACGCCGCCACCGGGTCCCGCCGTCCGTTCCCCGGCGACCGCTGCGAAGCACGACACGCCAGCGCGTGCTGCGGACGCTCCAGCCGCGGCTCCGGCGGCGAATGAGGACGGTTGGGTGCCAGCTTCGGCTGCGGAAGCCATTGCCAAGGATGCCGTCGGCGCCAATCCGCCGTCCGGGTCTGATTGCGAGGACCGCCCGGACCCGATTGACCTGGCCAAAGGCATCGCCGGCCAAATGGAAGGCTACGTCCGTTCAGCGAGCGAGATGAGCGACTCGGACGAGGCGACGATTGGCAACCGGCTTGAGGCGGAAATCTCCAAGGCCGAGCCGTTTCGCGGCAAGTGGGACCTGCCAGCCGACGTCGCGCGCTATGGCACTTACGCCCAGGCAATGGTCGAACAGTTGCTGAAACGTGGCACGCGAAGCGGCGTGCACTTTCGCGTGCACATCGTCCACGACAGCGCTTTCAACGCCTTTGCGCTCCCAGGCGGCGTCCTCGGCGTCAACACAGGACTTTTCGAGGGCAAAACGCGCCTGCGGAGTGAAAGCGAGCTCGCCGCAGTGTTGGGACACGAGATCGCCCACGTCGAATTGCGCCACCCAGTCGCGATCTTTCAGTTCGCCCGTGCGGTACTGGGGCAGGACGCCGACGACGCGGCCATCATCATCAAGATGCTGGAAACGCCGATCTCCAGCGAGCACGAGCACGAAGCTGACGTCCGCGGCTTGGAGCTGGCGGCGCTGGCGCAGTACGACCCCTTCGCTGCGTGTCATATGTGGCAGCGACAGGCCCAGATCGAGGATGGCGAGAAGCCGCGCCCGACGTTGGGCGGCTTGGCCGGTGTCGTCCTTGGCGCAGCGGAAAAGGTGCTGAGCTCGCATCCGCCCGCCGCCCAGCGCTGCGCCCGCACGCTATCCGGGGCCACGGCTTTGATGCAGACTCTCCCGTACGCGCGCTACTACCGCGGTGAACGCAACCTGAACGAACGGCTCCTCGGGCCGAATCATCCCTACTGAGCGGAGAACGCATGCTACCGCCCGGAAAGTGGTTTTCGTTTGGCGCCGCCGCCGATTGTGATATTCGCCTGCAACAACCACAGGTTTCCAGCCACCACGGCCGAATTGGCGCCATGCGCGACGGCATCGTGGTGGAAGACACGGGCTCGACCAACGGCACGTTCGTGCGCGGCGCGCGGGTGATGGACGCCGTCGTCGCGATGGATGAAGAAATCGGCCTGGGCTCGTACAGCGTTGTCGTCCGCGACCTGGTGCTTCTCGCGACCGGTGGCGACGGTGCGGGGCCGCGGAAGGTCCGAGCGGACACGTCGGGCGGCGCGCCAGTTGCAGAGGTGCCGGTGCGCGACGTCGAGGTAGACGCGCGGCCGCTCATCATTGGCCGCGATTCCGACTGCGACATCATCGTCAACGACGAGTCCGTCTCCGGCCGACACGCGCGCGTCTTTCGCAACGCCGGCAGGCTCGTGCTGGAAGACCTGGGCTCCCGCAATGGCACCTACGTGCGGCCCGGCGGGCAAGGCGAATGGGTCAGCTACCGCTCGACAGTGATTCGGCGCAGCGACGTCGTGCGGGTGGGCAAACAAGGATTCAAGTTCCGGCCGGCGGACCAGGAGCGCAGAGCTGGCGCGCGGCTGGACGTGCAGGACGTCGAGCTGACGGTCACGCACCGGGCGACGGGCGCGCCGATTACGCTGCTGAACGGCGTGTCGTTTTCCGTGCTCGATGGCGAAGTCGTCGGCATTCTCGGGCCGTCTGGTTCGGGCAAAACGAGCCTGCTGAACATCCTCGCGGGCTTTGACAAGCCGACCTCCGGCCGCGTTCTGGTGCAAGGCCAAGTGCTGCACGCAGCTGACGGCCTGGCACCGGGGATGGGCGCGCTTGTCGGCCACGCGCCGCAATTTGACGTGGCCCACGAGCTGCTGACGGTTGAAGAGGCGATCCGCTTCTCGGCGAAGATCCGCGGTCCCGCGAACTGGACGGATGCCGAGATCGAACAGCGCGTCGCGCACGCGATTGCCGACGTGGACCTCACGGCATGGCACTCTACGCCGATCGGCTCGGATGCGCGCAAGACCCTTTCGGGCGGCCAGAAGAAGCGCGTCAACATCGCGATGGAGCTGGTGCTGGCGCCGCCGATCCTGCTGCTGGATGAGCCGACGAGCGGCCTGTCCGCGCAGGACACGATGGAGTTGATGCGGCTGCTGCGCAAACTGGCGGACGGCGGTCGGACCATCGTGCTGACGATCCACCAGCCGAGCTACGCGGCGTTCGTGCAGATGGATCAGGTGCTCGTGCTGGAGGAGGGCGGCCACGTCGCGTGGTTTGGCCCGGCCGCGCTGGACAGCTTCGAGTATTTCGGCGTCACGGACCGCGAGCCGGGTGCGTTGCTGGAGCGCTTGCCGAAAAAAGCTGACGCCGGCCAACCGGGTGTTTGGGCCAGCCGCTATGCGCAGAGCGAGACCCGCAAGAAGTTCGTGACGGGCCGCGCCGAGCAGCTCGCTTCGTCGCCACCCAGCGCTTGGCCGATCCCGCCGATTCGAGACGCGTTCGCACGGACGGTGACGTTGGTGACGCGCAACCTGCGCATGAAGTCGCAGGACTGGTTTTTCATCCTGCTGACGTTGGCTGTGCCGCTCGTCATTTCGGCGCTGTTTGTCGGGGTCATTGGCGCGCAGGTCGAATCCGGCGCTCGAACTGAACTGAGCGCGACCGTCGAGCATCAATACTTCGTCATCATGACGATCATGTGCTGTTTTTTTGGCGCGCTGAGCGCCTCGCTCGAGATCGTCACCGAGATCCCCATACTGCGACGCGAGAGCCGCGGCGGTCTGGGGCTGGGCGCCTATCTGGCCTCCAAGGCGATTGTGTTCGCGCTGCCGTCGGTGATCTTCCCCGCCATGGCGCTTGGGACCATCCATCTGCTCGCGTCGGACGTCATCGGCGGCTCGATGCTGGAGCAGTGGATGACGTTGGCTTGCGCGTTCTTCGCGTCCGCGTGCGCCGGCTTGTTCCTTTCCAGCGTCGTCGCCTCGCCGCAGGGTGTCATCATCCTGGCCGTTTTCTACGCCATCGTGCAGGTCGTCTTCTCGGTGTTCGTGCCGCTCCACGTCGCGTACGACGACAAGCCGCGCGCGCCTTGGCTGCTCGCCGCCAGCGCACCCATGACCGCGCGTTGGGCGCTGGGCGGGCTCGTGTCGACGCGCGACCTCTGCGACCTCGAAGTCGCGGCTCCGACCACGGCAAGTCAGGTTCCCGCGAGCTTGGAGGACAAGGTCAAGGAGATCAGGTTCTTGCGGGAATGTCGGACCGGCATGTATCAGGATCACGGCGTCAGGAACGCCGGAACGCATGCAGAGCGGACGGCGCCAACGAATCGCCAATATGCGATCTTCGCGAACCTGCTGCTCGCCGCGCTTGCCCTGGTTGGCGCTGGCGTCGCGTTGACGAAACGCAGCAAAGGCACACAATGACCCGCCCGCAGATGGACGCCGTTCAGGACCGCCAGATTTGGAGGAATCGTCGATGAAGTGTACGGAATGTGGACACGAAAAACTCGAACAGCCCGCGCTACTGCACCCGCTGCGGCTCGCCCCTTGATGAGCAGGGCGCCCAGGCCGGCCAGCGGCGTGAGACGAAGGGCGCCGACGGCCTGTTTGATGCGCCGCCGCGCATTCCGCCGCCGCCTCCGCCGCCTTCGATGGGCGCAGCGCGGGCGGTAGTTGGCAACGTGCGCAAGACTTCACTGGATGATGGCTTCGAGGGCGCGCCTCCGCCGATGCCAGGCGCCCGGCGGACAGTGCTGGAAGAAGCCGGCCAGTCCGGCGGCGCGGGCATGCGCGATTCCGGCCCCGTGCCCATGGGCGCGCGCGGCAAGACGATCCTCGACGAAGGCCCTGTTGCCTCGCCGGCCGGTCAACACGGTGCTGACACCGGCGCCATACCAGCTCCGGGCACAGCGCGCATCATCGGCTGGATGGTCTCGTTTGACCGCAACGTCGCGGGCCAGGCGTACGTGTTGCGTGCCGGTCGCAACCGCATCGGCCGCAGCCGGGACAACGACGTTTCGCTGTTCTACGAGCCCAAGGCCAGCGACCTCCACGCGACCATCATCTGGCGCAACAACACCGCGGCAGTCAAAGACGAAGGCTCGACCAACGGCACGGTCGTGAACGGCGAAGACATTGGCATCGCTCAAGTCTCGCCGCTGGCGTCAGGCGACACCCTCGCCATCGGCGGCTCGACGTTCCTGGTGTTCCTCATCGACGCGCGCACCGGCGGGAAAATCTGGCCCAGCAGTCCGTGGGCAGCCTAGCGGCCATCCGGCCATTCTCGCGGCAAGGAGTCGTCATGGTGAGCTTGGATTCGCGCTCGCGCGCTTGGTCGGTCGCGGCTTCTGTGGCCGTGCTGATTGCACTGTTCAGCGGGCAGGCGGTGGCGGCGGATTTCCGCATCCGCCTGCACCGCCAGCAGGGCAAGCAGGTGCACATTTACCACGACCGTGTGCAAGGCGGCCTCGAAGGCACTGTCGAGATCAACATCGGCGCCACCCAGTGCAAGCCCGACACCGGTGAAGTGCTCAAGCCCGGCCGCGGCGGCGACTCGCTGGCGACGTTGATCGTGCTCGACCGCGGCGGTACCAAGACCACGGGCATGGGCCAGTACTCCGAGGCGATGCGCAATGCCGTCGGCGGCTTCCTCGAGTCCATCGTCGGCAAAGGCCCGGGCGACAAGGTCGCCATCATCGACACGGCGGGCCGCGACTCAGTGCCGCACCGCTTGGGGCCAACGGACAAGGCGGGCGACGTGAAGGCGTTCCTCGCGGGCCTGCCGGATCCGTCGGGCAGCGGCGCGGACGTCTACGGTGTGGCCAACATGGGCCTCGCCGAGCTCGACAATGCGGGGTGCCGGCTCGGCGCGGTCATCCTCATTTCCGACGGCATCGACCCAACCGCAGAAGCGACGGACAAGGCGACTGACAATCAGGCGCTGTTCATTCGCGAAGCCCGCAAGCGCGGCGTTCCGGTCGCCGCCATCCACGTGGACCGCTCGGGCGACAAGAAGGCCGACGCCGGCGCCAAGTTCCGCAACGGCCGTGCACGCTTGGTCGAGGTCGCCAACGAGACGAACGGCGACCTGCGCTACATCGCCGGTGACGCGCAGCTGGAAACGAACCTGCGGCAAAAGTTGGACGACCTGGGCCAGCTGTTTTCGCAAGTCGACCGCACGACCTGCACGCTCTGTGGCAAGACGGAGAGCAAGGACGCGGCGCTCATCGACTTCAAGGTCAAGAAGGGCGCCACGGTCATCGGCCAGTCGTTGACGTCGCCGCCTCCGCGCATCAGCGTCGCCGCGGACGACTACGGCTCCTGCGACTTGGCGACCACGGCGTCAACGAGCGAGGCTGGCGCAGTCGGACCGACGTGCAAGGTGGACCAGGACTGCGACGCCAACAGCAAGTGCGCTGAAGGACACTGCGCCAAGCGCCGGACGCTCAAGGACCTCGTGCCTTGGCTTGCCGCCGGACTCGTTGGGCTGGGCCTGCTGCTTGGCTTGTTCGCATGGCGCCGGGCGGCGAAGCGTCGGCAGGAATTGGCCGCTGCCGAGGCCCGCCAGCGCGAAGCAAGCCTGCGCGAACAGCTCGCCAGCGCTGAGACGGCGCGCCGTGTGGCGGAGAGTGCAGCGCTCGCTGCAGCCAACCGGGAACCCGTCGCGGCTGGCTCAAACCGCGATGCGGACGTCGACCGGCTGCTGAATCCGGAGATCGTGCGACTGCAATCGGCGCCGGGCAGCGCGGAGACGTTTGACCGCGTGCTCAAGGCGGGCGTCTATCTGGTCGGTGGCGGCGAAGACGTCGATCTGCGCTTCCATTCGCCGACGGTCTCGACGCACCACGCGCAACTTGATGTCGACCGCTCGGGCGTCATCCGGGTCATGGACCTGAAATCGTCGAACGGCACGTTTGTGAACCAGACGCGCATCGCCCCGCGCCTGCCGGTGGAGCTGCGGGTCGGCGACACCCTGTCGCTGTCGTTGAGCGTCGTGCTTCAGGTCTATCCGATCGCGCCGTCTGGCGGAAATGGCTCCAATGTCCGCAACGCACGTGGCGGTCGTACCGTCCTCGGAGACTGATCATGGCAAATGAAGTGCGGCTCATCGTCGGCGCCGCGACCGACGTCGGCAAAGTGCGTGATGTAAACGAGGATTCGCTCGGTTTCCTCTACACGGCCGCCGGGCAACTGCTGGTCGTGTGCGACGGCATGGGCGGTCACGCGGCTGGCGATCTGGCGAGCCGGACCGCCCGCGACGCGATCCTGGGGCACGTGCTGGCCAGTCCGAACGGCGATCCGCGCGACATCCTCGTACAGGCAGCCTTGCGCGCACACGAAGCCGTGCGTGGCGTGGCTGGGCAGTCGGCCGAGCGCGCCGGCATGGGCACGACGTGCGTGATGGCGCTGATCCGCGGCGACCAGGCCGTGGTGGCCAATGTGGGCGACTCGCGGTGCTACCTCGTGCGCAACGGCCAGCTGCGGCAGGTGTCCAAGGATCACACGAAGGCCCAGCAGTTGCTCGAAGCCGGCGTCATCACCGCGGACCAGATGGCGAAGCACCCGGACAAAGGCGTGCTGTCACAGGCTCTTGGGCAGCGCGCGCAGCCGACGCCGTTCGTGACCGAGCCATTCACGCTGATGCAGGAGGACTACCTCATTCTGTGCTCAGACGGCGTGTACGAGTCGATGCAGGTCGACATGCCGCAGGTCAGCGAGGGGCGCAATCCCAACTACGCGGCGGATGCGCTGGTGCGCCAGGCGGTGGCGCGGGATGGCAAGGACAATGCGACGGTGGTGATTGGGCGGTTCGTGGACTTGGAGGCGAACGCGGCACCGGTGGTGGTGGGGCCGCCGGCGCGGAAGACGGGGAGTCGGGTGCCGGCGTGGGCAGTGCCCGCGGTGGTTGCGTTTGTGATTGGCGCCGGGTGTGTCGGGCTCGGGGCGCACTTTATGGCTTGTGATGGGCAGGGTTGCGGGCGGCGCGGCGCGAAGGTGGAGGGCGAGGTGGCGGCGCCAGTGGTGTTACCCGAGGCGAAGGCAGAGCACAACCAGGAAGCCGTCGACGCGGGTGAAAACGAGGACCACGCAGATGCACACGATCTTGGCAAGCGGGACATCCGACAGGGCAAGGGCGATTCCACGCATGCTGTTGGCGCGAACGACGAAGACGAACCACCGAAGACTCACGAGATGAGGGCGCATGCCGTCGGTCCGAAAGACGAAAAGCGAGCCGATGGAGCGTCAAGGTCCGGTAGCGAACGTCCGCGTGAGAAGACATCGGAGACCAAAGACGTGTCGCCGTCCGGGCGCTAACCGTCGGCGTCTGGACGGTGTCGGCTACGCCCCGATCCTTGGCCTCCCGGACGGCGCTCGGCGACGACGGTCCGCTACGGGCAACCGCCGACGTTTGTACACTCGCTCACGCAAACGCCGTCCCACGCGGTCGAACAGCAGTACGGGTCGCTCTGGCACACGCTCGTCCCACAAGAACAGCCGTTACAGCCTGCGGTCGTCTTTGCGAGGCAGCCCGAGGTGCCCGTGCAAGAGCAGTCGGAGGGGCAGGAAGTGCAGTTTTCGGTGACCGCGCATTTGCCGTCGCCGCAATAGCCTGTGCATGCGCCGCAGTCGTATTGGCAGGTGCTGCACGACTCGCTGCCGCTGCACGTGCCGTCGCCACAATAGTCTGTGCATGCGCCGCAGTCGTACTGGCAGGTGCTGCACGATTCGCCGCCGCTGCACACGCCGTCCCCGCAATATCCGGCGCACGCTCCGCAGTCGGTGGGGCAGGTGCCGCACGACTCGCTGCCACTGCACATGCCGTCGCCGCAATAGCCGGCGCACGCACCGCAGTCGGTGGGGCAGGTGCTGCACGACTCGCCGCCGCTGCACACGAAGTCGCCACACGTCGTCGTCGACACGCACGTTCCGCTCGCGTTGCAGGTCATCTGTGTGCCGCAGCTCGCGCCGGAAGGCAGGGCCGTGTTCTTGCAGCCGCCGCTGCCGTTGCAGCTGTCCGTTGTGCAAACATTGCCGTCGTTGCAGTTGAAGGCCTTGTTGCTGCAACCTGTGGCCGGGGCGCATGAATCCGTCGTGCACGGGTTGCCGTCGTTGCAGTTTGCAAGGTTCGACTGATGTGCGCACGAACCGTTCGCGCACGCGTCGTCGGTACACGCGTTGGCGTCGTCACAGTTCACCGCGATCCCAGAACACGCGCCGCCGCTGCATTGGTCGGATTTTGTGCATGCGTCGCCGTCGTTGCATGCCGTCCCCAGAACTTTGGTCACATACTTGCACGCGCCGGCGGAACAACTGTCTGTCGTACACGCGTTCTTGTCGTCGCAGACCATTGCAGTGCCAACGCAGAACGAACCGCTGCACACATCACCCGACGTGCATGCGTTGCCATCATCGCACGCGCCCGCCACGTCGGTGTGCTGACATCCGCTCGGTGAGACGCAATTGTCCGTCGTACACGGCTTGCCGTCGTCGCAGCTGGTCTGCGACGTTCCTTGGCATTGCCCATCGCTGCACGCGCTGCTCGCCGTGCAAGCGTCGCCGTCGTCGCACTTCGCTGTGGAATTGACATGCTGGCAGGCTGCGGACGCGTCACAACTATCTGTTGTACATGGGTTTAGGTCATCGCACTTCGCCTCTCCAGTGCAGACCATGAACTTGCACGCGTCGGCGACCGTGCATGGATTGCCGTCATCGCAACCGCCGACTATGCCAGAGTGCACGCAGCCCTGTGACGTCTCGCATGAGTCTGATGAGCAGACGTTGCCATCATCGCAGTTGAGCGGCGGTCCGCCTACGCAGGTCGTTCCGGTACACGAGTCGGGAAGCGTGCACGCGTTGCCGTCGTCGCACTCGTTCGGTGAGGCAACGTGCACGCAACCGCCGGTCGGCGCGCAGGAGTCATCGGTACAAGGATTCCCGTCATCGCACGGATTCGCGCTCCCCGGGGTGCAGGCACCAACCGCGCACTTGTCGCCGACTGTGCACGGGTCGCCATCCTCGCATGCGAGGTCGTTGTTGGCGTGCTCGCACCCTGAGACCGCCGAGCATGAGTCTGTAGTACAAAACACGCCGTCATCACAATTCACTGAGGAGCCAGCGCAGCCAGCGCCATTTTCGCCATTGCACTTGTCGTCCGCCGTACAGGCATCGCCGTCATCGCACTCCCGAAAACTGTCCGTCCACGTGCAACCACTCGCGGGAAGACATGCGTCGTCCGTGCACAGTTTACCGTCGTCGCAGATCGTCGTATCGCCACCGGCGCAGTTGCCGCCGCCGCACTTCTCGCCGAACGTGCACGCATTGGCGTCATCACAGGGCAGGGCATTGTCGTCATGATTGCAGCCGTTCCCGGTGGTACACCAGTCGTCGGTGCAAGGGTTGCCGTCGTCGCAGTCCTGCGCCGTCTCTCCGAGGCACGCGCCACCTACGCAGCTGTCGCCAGTTGTGCACGCGTCCCCGTCGTCACACACCATGATGGCGTTGCCATGCTGACACACATTGGCACCATCGCAGCTGTCGTCGGTGCAGGGATTGTTGTCGTCGCAAGCCGAACTGTCGACGCAGTTCTCGCAGTCGATGCCCGTCTTCTTCGGGTTGACACATTCGTCGCAGGTCGGCCCCATTTTTTTCGGGTCCAGGCATTGGTCGCACGCGATACCCGTCATCTTCGGGTCCGAGCATTGCGTGCAGGTCGGCCCCGTGAACTTCGAATCCGCACATTGCTCACAGCTGGCACCAACCTTTTTTGGGTCAACGCACGCGTCGCAGGTTGGCCCGGTCTTCTTCGTGTCCATACATTGGTCGCACTGGGCGCCGGTCTTTTTTGGATCCAGACACTGCGCGCAAGTCGGTCCTGTCATCTTCGCGTCCGCACACTGATCACAGTTACCGCCTACTTTCTTGGGGTCAACGCAGACGTCGCACTTCGCGCCCGTCTTCTTCAAGTCCGCGCACGCGTCACAGCCCGCTCCTATATAATCTGCCTTGCACTTGGTGCAGCCTGGCAACTCCACGTGTGGATTCGAGCACTGATCACACACCTCCCCGGTCCGCGTGACGTCCGCGCACTGAGTGCACCCGGTCCCCGTGTAAGTCGGCACGCATGCCTTGCAATCAGCACCCGTGTGCCGAACGTCGCCGCACCTGGGACACGTCTGCTGACCGATGTGCGGGTCCAGGTCATCGCAGTCCAGTTCCGCCGGCACCCCGTCGTTGTCCTGGTCGTCGTGCGGATTGTCCCAAGCAGGTACGGTAGCTCCTACG
Source organism: uncultured Myxococcales bacterium (assembly GCA_903929795.1). GTDB lineage: Bacteria > Myxococcota_A > UBA9042 > UBA9042 > UBA9042 > CAIYBN01. Next base: position 30,236 of record CAIYWC010000028.1, read on the forward strand.
CACGCAGAGGCCACGAGAAGGCTCAACCAGAGTAACGGGGCCTTGCACTTCATCGCGATCTCCTTCTATTCGCGGCGCGAAGTCAGCGCGGTGGCGTCAGGTTCGGGCATCGACTGAAAGCCCAGCAATGTCCCGATTCCGCCTAGCAACAGCAGCCCGCCCGCCGTTCCTGTTCCGATCGCGGCATTCTGCCATGTCGCCGAGCTGGCGTAATTCTCCGTGGCGATGCTACGTAGCTGCTTGGTGCTGTTTGTGTCCGCCGCTGTCCGGTAATCCGCCGTGTTCAGGTTTGCCGCGCGCTCGAAGTTGGCTGCCACCAGCACCGACGCGATGGCCACCGCCGTGACAATACCTCCAGTCCACACCGCACCCTTTGCCCAGCGTCGCAACGACTCGCGTTTCCGCACGAGTTGCCACTCTGGATCGACCATGAAGTCGCTTTCTTGCAGGCGCAGGTCCAAGACCTGGCCGGGTTGCAAAGTGCCGAGCGGCTGCGGTCGCGGGAGGTACCCGCGAAGCTCGAATCGGCCGTTCGCGTGGGTACCCGGTTCGACGGCAACAATGTCGATCTGGGATAGAACCTGCGCTTTGCCCGCCTCGTCGTCCATCCTGAAGACAAGGTCGTCGCTCGAACTTGTCACACGTAACGCCGCGGGCAGCCTGATTTCTGTCCCGGTCTGCTTGAGCACCGGCAGCCTCACGTCGCCGCGTTGCCAGATGAATTTGGCGGGCCATTCTTGGAGTTGGACCTTGCCATCGCCGACGCTCAGGGGGCGATCGTCGGCGAAAAGTTGGTCACCCGGTTGGAGGCCGATGAAGCCCACGCTCCCCCAGACCAGCGCCACGTCGCGCGTTTCGCCCGATTCTAGCTTCAGGCGCGTTCGCCATGGACCGTTTCCTGGACGCAACACCACCAACTCGAACTCTAGTCGAAATCCGATTCGGAGCTCCGACGATTGCAACCGCCGCAAAACGCCGTCGATCCGGACTTCGTCTGACGGCGCCCAACCGGTCAGACGCAAGGTTCCGGGGGCGTCCTCGGACTTTGCGCTCTCCTCCAAGCCGGGCTGCCGGTCAACTTCGGGCGGCGATTTGCCCAGATCAGCCTGTTCAGGATCGTTCGACGGGCGATGCTCCGGAGTAACGGCAGTTGTGGCCGCAACCGACTTCGCTGTACCTCGAACGCAGGTGGCCGGAAGCACGGTGCGCACAGAGTCGCGGGCCCAGCGCGACTCGCCGGTGTTGAAGTCGACGATTGCGACGGTGCCGGTGTCGCGGGTGCCGACGGTCCCAGTCCAATGCCAGCTTCCGGATGTGTTCGGAAACACGTGACTACCGGTACCCAGCGCCGAAACTGGAATCTCATCGACCGCAGGCAAACGCCACCCGCCGTAACCTGATGTCATGCGCCGACACCGTTCCGCCGCCCCCGACCAGTCAACCGGGGGCTTCTCCGCCCCGCGTTCCCAAGTGAGCCCGGTTAGCCGATCCGTGACGAACTGCCCTGATTCGTCAATTGTGAAGCGTCCGGATTGTGTCCGATCGCGTTCGACCTCCGCGGCATGCTCCCGCGCCTTTTCCACCTTGTCCAAGTGTCTTCCTGGGTTCGCCAAATACGCCGCATAGTGGCGAGCCGCCTCGTCAAGTCTCTGGGCCTTCTGGAACGCGCGGGCGGCGCTGTACAAATAGTCAGTCCCCGCGCGGTCGAGTTCGTACGCTTGGAAGTAAAGCTCTGCTGCGAGTAAGAAATTCTCGCTCTCGTTCGCCGCGTTTTCCGCCCGAGCAGCGAGCGCTTCTGCCTTAGCCGTGGACGAACTGTGAGCGGGTTCAATGGCCTCCAAAGCCCGTGGATTGGCGAGGCCAAGGCCCAAGGTGCAGAGAAAAACTGCAACCAACGTGAAGTCGCGGCGGATCAACAACTGGAAGAGCCTAATCGTCCAACGCATGTCTGCCTCCAGCGCCAGGGCCGACCTTCCGTGTCTCGACATGCTTCACAGCCGAAGGAACCGCGCGCGGTGCAGAGTCTCTTTGATTCTGAGTTGTTACCGAGGATGCTTGCGCTGCGGCTGCGGCTTTCTTGGCCTCGGCAATCGCGGCATCAACCGCGCGCTGCGCCTGCGCCTTGAGCACTACCGCCTCGTAATCGTCGCGGAGTTTCAGCGCAGCCTGAGCCTTGGCGAGCGCGGTTACCGGATCCTTGCTCGCCAGCGCGGCATTGCCGGCTTCCACCAAAGCGCGCACTTCCGCCTGATCCGCGTGACGCTTCGCCTCAGCCGGCGACTCCACGCTCACCGGCGGCGCTGGCGGAGAATCGGCAGTTGCAGGCACAGCCGGCTGGGGTGCGGGCGTGGCGACCGCGACTGTGCTTGGCGTACCGGCGTCAGGCGCAGCAACCGCGGGCTCGGGCTTGTCCGATGGCCACATCGCAAAACCGGCGAGGCACAACAAGCCTCCAGCACCAAGCGCCGCTGCCCAAACTGTCGCGCCGTTGAAGGCGCCCCGCTGCGCCTTCCTCACCGCGGCTGGCGCCGCAGATTTGCCTTGACCGCGGCCACTCGCGTCGTCCGGCGCTCGTCGCGGAGTCGCCGTGTCGTGGGGAGGCGCTACCACGACGACGGGTTGCTTGGGCGTCTGCGCGACGGGCTCCTGTACCGGAGCGACGGCTGGAGGTGCCGGACTCGGAAGTGGCACTTCTGCTGCAACAACCGCACGAGTTGGGATGACGGACGGCTCCGCCTCCATCGCGATGCTCGCGCGCCTCACACCCGCGCCTGGCACGGTGCTCTCAACCGCCCGCAGCAACGGCCAAGCATCCGCGAACCGTCCTTCCACGTTCACCGACAACGACTGCGCCACGACGTCGCTCAGCCGCGTCTGCAGCTGACACACGTCCGCCAACGCCGGAATCACGAGCAGGCCCTGGTACAGCTGCAGCAATTGGATGTTGTCTTCCGCATCGAGCGGCAACTTGCCCGCCACCAAGTGCCACAGCATCATCCCCAGCGCCCAGACGTCCGCGCGCGCGTCGACATCCTTGGAACTGCGAAACTGCTCTGGCGACATGTACGGCACCGTTCCCAGGCGCGCGTTCGTCCGCGTCCCGACATTCGCCGTGCCCATGACCTTCGCGATGCCGAAATCCGCAACCTTGGGGATCCCTGGCCAAGCCCGTCCGTGTCCCAAATCCAGCAGGATGTTCTCGGGCTTGAGGTCCCGGTGCACGACCGCCGCGCCGTCCAAGCCTTCACGATGCGCGTACGCGACGGCGTCCAGCACCGGCCGCATGACGGCGACCACATCCGCCACGGGCCAAGCGCCGGGCCGTTGGTCCATCGACTCGCGCAGCGTCATGCCGTTCACGAGGTCCATGACCAGCGCGATGGCCTCTTCGGTCTCCACGTAGTCCGTCACTTGGACGATGTTGGGGTGGCGCAGGCGAAACTGCGCACTGGCCTCCTGGCGGAACCGCTCGACCGTCTTGGGGTTCATCGCAAGATTGGGCAGCAGCACCTTGACTGCATGCTCGGTGCCCATGCCGATGTGGCGCGCCTTGTAGACGATGGCCATGCCGCCGTCACCGAGGACGCGGTCAATTTCGTAGTTTCCGAGACGGGTTCCGGGCTTGAGCATGGGCCTCTGTGCTTCGCGAGCGCTCGGAGCATAGTGCGCGCCGACAAGTTGCGGAAGGGCGCAACCGACCAATCGGTGCGATCGACGAAGATGCCCACGCTGGGCCTGAAACCCCGGTCTGAGCGAACGCGCCTGTCGTGGCATGTCGAGACTCGCTGGAGCCACGTCGGTCCACATGCCGCGCCAGTGCGATTGGGAGGTTGGGCCCGCATGGGCAGAGGCCGACACGGTCCTGGACGCCTTGGTTCAGTTTCGCCCGATCACTCGGAGCTCCACATCGGCAGGTTCGTGGCGCCACACTGCCCATCGGGAAATGACGAGTTCGCGGAGCGGCGGCTTCGTCGATACCTACCCAGCAAACACCTTTTTCCTGTGCCACACCAAGTACTTCCAATGCTCGGCCTTCAGACCGCCCACCTGCATGGCACCGTTGATGCCCAAGAGACCGCGCGACGCCGAATCCAGCTTTCCTGACACGATCACCCGCCCGTCGTCCGCGAACGTCACAAGCCCGCGATCAAACGCAGCGTCCAGTTGCGGCGCCAGCAGCAGCCCGTTGAACACGTCCAGCCGCTCTGCGTCCGTCGGGCAGTCCGCCCACGGCTTGATGTGGCTCGCCCGCAGCAGCTGCGGCACAGCCAGCCCGGTCACCGCGCAGCGGCCCTGCCAGTACTCCAGCAGGCCAACGCGAAACACGTCCTGGCCGACGCGCTGCACCACCATCCGCTCGACCTCGGTCGTCCGCGGCAGACCGGCGATATTGGCCTGGAAGACGTGCAGTAGCTCGTCCGGCAGCGTCCGTGCCAGCGGGACGACGCGATAGAGCAGGGCTCCCAACGCCTCCACTGACGTCACGCAACGCGCCCCTGCCGCGCCGACGGGTAGCGGGTTGACGTGCGCGACGCCGTGATCTGCCAGCGCCTGCGCGACGTTGTGCTGCGATACCGCGGCGACGAAAAGCGCGTCGGCCAGCGACGTCAGCCACACGCGCACGGGCGAGCGCGAGGTGCCGAAGCACAGCCACTCGCCCGTCGCCGGCAGCTCCAGGTCAAAGCCGGCGTCGGTCGCAGCCTTGCGCATGCGAATCAGCACTTGGGGCGGGATCGTGGTCATCGCAGCTCCGCGTCGTGGCTATCGGCCAAAGTGCGAACGTCGGGTTTCGCGCGACACGATGCTTGGCCGATAGGATAACTGCTTTGTTTCATGCTGTTGTGCCTCCATCGGCCGCGGTTCTATCGGCCACGGCGCTCGATTTGGCCGATAGGAGTTGGCCAAGCGTCGTACTCAATCGGCTCCCCCACCTTCGTGGTGCCGCTTCACCCGCCGGCGCCCTTTCACGGTCACCCGGTAGCGCTGCAGCGGGCTGGTCGGCTTGTCCGGAAGCGTCAGCTCAATCAGTCCGCCCTCGAGCGCGGGCCGGAGATAATTCGACCGGAAGTGCTCGTCGTGTCGCAGGTCGAGCCGCTGCATGATCTCTTGACGGGTCAAGCTGCCGCGCATTACCTGCAGCATTTTCAGCACTTCCGAGGCGGCTTCCGCGGTAGCTTCCGCGGTAGCTTCCGCGGTGACTTGCTCGGTGACGCTCGCTGTCCCGCGCGTCGGCCGCCACAAAACTTGCATGAATTGCCCACCGTCTTGCCGGAACGTCGGCGGCGGGAGGCCGGCCTTCTTGCACAGCGCGATCATGTCCAGGATGCCGCTGCCCGCCTTCTCTGCGTACCGCGACAGGAACATCGGCTCCGCGAGCAGCGGGTTGCGAGGGATGGACGCGTGCGGCCGGGTCAGCTGCGCCATCGTCATGCCGGCCGGCAACTCGCCCGGGTTCCAGATTTCCAGCCGATCGGCGAAGAGCATGACCTGCACGCTGGCGTTGCTCGTGTAGTCGCGGTGCATCACCGCGTTGACGATGGCCTCAGCGACGGCCTCGCGCGGCAATTCGTACGTCATCGGCGCCTGGTTGCTGTCCGCGCGCGTGCCCACCATGGCGTTCAGCTTCGACAGCACGAAGTCGATCGCCTGGTCGACCAGCTCGAACACCGTGCCCTTGAACACCTGGTAGGACGGGATCGGCTTCTGCACGTCGACGCCGTGAAAGTGCATGCACTTGACCTCCGAGCTGATCACGAACCGCTGCGGTGCGGCGCCAAACAGAAGCACGGCGGCGTTCGTGGGCGCGTCATGGTCCAGCAGGTTCAGGTGCGCGAGCGCCGCCGGCATCGGCGTGCCCTCGCGGAGCGCATAGCCGCGCTGGCTGCGCGCGAGGGCCAGGAACAGCTCGACCTTCGCCGCCGCGAGGTCCGCCAGCGTGGCGTCGGGGCAGGCCGCGGCATCGAACGGGCGCGTAAGGAGCTTGCCAGTGCGGTCCAGCCGGGCCACGAGGCTCGCGTACACTTCCGTCGTCAGTTCGGCGATGCTGCCAAACCGGCGGCGGATCAGCTGGTCGCCGGCCCTGCGGACAAGCGCCGCCATCTTGGCATCGCGCCCGTCGTCGTCGGTGCCCTTGACCAGCACGATACGCGGCTTGCCCAGGTCCGTGGCGGCGTCAAACTCGCGCTCGGTGGGCGAGACGCCTTCTGCGTCCTGGAAGCCGTAAGACGGGCCCAGGAGCGCCAGATAGACGTCGGCGTGCGCCACCTGCTCCAGGTAGACGTGGTCGGCGCGCTGGTCCATGGCCGGCAGATCCTCGAAGAGGAAGATGTCGAAGAAGCGGCGGAGCAGCGGATCGGCGCGGATGAAGTCGCGGACGGCCCGGCGCTCGGCGGCGAGTTCTTTTTGCACGCTGCTGATGAACACGCGTTCAGGCATCGTTCCCTCCCCCGCCGGCCGCGCGCGTGGCCTTCCATGCGTCCAACAGACCGCCACGGCGAATCGTATGATCCGGCCCCAGCCACGGGAAGTCGTGCGACCGCGCGTACACTTCATTGGCGCCGCGACCCGTCCTAGAATTCACAGCTGCGACGAGCTCCGTGTCGGCTGGCAGAATCCGCGGAATTGCCTCAAACTTGCCGAGAATCGCCAGGTTCGAACTGATCGGGAAGGTCACGTCGGTGTTGCGAAGCCCAAAGCCTGGCCCAAACATTGACGGCGGCCTCGGAGTTGACCAAGCCAAGCCGACCGGATCGGCGGAGCTGATGAAGTAGTCTCCGCGACAAATAGCCACAAGGAGCGTCCAGTTGCGACGCACGAGCAGATCGCACAACAGGTCCGCCTGATTCAGGACTTGCTCGACCTCCCACGTGTTCCCCATGGATACCTTGAACTCGCCGCGCTCGACGTACTCGTGCATCTCCTCGAACGTCAGGTTCTCGACGCCGTCGTAGCCGGCAGCGATCATCGACGACTGGGTGGCTGCCCAGTGCTCGGCCGTTGCGCTGGCCATCCGCAGCATAGTGCGCATCGTCTCGTCAACGGCACCGGATGTCAGCGCCCGCACCCTCGGCACGCGCGCGCCATGGAGGGCAACGAAGGCGAGCAAACGCGTCAATTCGTCGCCCTCGGGCAGCCGAACTGCGCCGATCATGCGTTTGATGACCCCGACGGCCGGGCCTTCGATCGACGCCATGGCGCCTTCAACGTCATCCGGCGACACGCCCGGGACGTCAATGCGGTGAAGATCACGAGCATGAGCGACACTTCGGGCGGCTTGGTTGGGACGAAGCTGGCCGCGTCCCACGTCGACGACGTAAAGCTTGCCGCGAGCGTCGGCGAAGCCTTCGAGGTACGCGGCAGTCACGTAGTGGTGTTTGCGCGAACTGGTCATGAGTCATCCGGTGCCGAGGCAATGCCAGGACATCTGGTGCCAATCCCCCCGTACTTCGCGTCCCAGTACGCGGCAGCCATTTGGCAAATTGTGGAAGCATTGGCGGCAAGTTCCGGCCGCGTGTCTGTAGCCGCGTAGGTTGAGGCCAAAAACAGCCGCCAGACGAGAAAATCTCTGTTGTTCTCAATAGCGTACTCAGTGAGCGCCACCATCTCGTCTGGGGCGGAGGACATGTGAAACAGCATGGCCAAGGCAATCGGCTCGACAAATCCTTCCCAGTGGCACACAACTGATTCGCCGGTTGGCAATTCGTGCATGTGTACTGCCACCATGTCCTGAAGCGCTTTCGTGTCGATGCGCCGCATCAAGTCTGGCTCGGATCCCACGACACTCATGATTCTCGCCTGCACCGAAGCCCCGTTGACGGGGATTTCCATCTCGGCCAATGCCAGGCGGGAGAGAACCAGAAATGGATGAATGTTGCCCACAGTGCGCTCATTCGTCCCTGCACCGAAGGTGGCGTGAATGCTTCCACGGGTGGTGAGAATCGAAATTCTAGACCCTTCGCGGAGCCAGTTGACTTCCGGGGCATCAAGGAGCATCCAGTCCACCAACTCGCCCGCGAGCTCCGAGTCCCGATCGCCGATGTGGCCAATGGCACTGGCACCCGCCACATCCGCCAACGGCAAATCGCGTGTGGCGCGCATGAACGCTGCGTAGCTGTCATCCGTGAATTCGGTGAAACGCAGAGCGACCACCTGCGCAGCAGCTTCCGCGAGTAATTCCGGGACACGGCACACCAGCAGGTCGCCAAGAACGCGATGCCAAAATTCACCAACGAAACCTGATGCCTTCATATCAGCGAGGGCTGCAGTGCCCATCTGCGTCACGGCGTGGTGGTACGGTATGACGCAATGCCCGAGTTGCTCAAACACCTCGACGGCGTCGATCGAGTCGCGTGGCGGCGCGTCGACGAAGGCAACGGCGAGTTGACGGAACTTCAGTCGATCATCCGCCCTCGTCGTAAGCTTCCGCCAGATATGGTGCAGGTGGGCCGGACCAGTCATTGGGGCGATTGTCAGCCTCGCCTCGAAGCCAGGCATCGGCGGAGCGGACGGAGGTCGGGGGTGTCGCGGCACCGTGGCAGCGATGAGGCGAAAGGTAACTGCGTTCCTCAACTCCGAATTGTGACTCGCGCCCGGGAGAAATGCTGCACCACTAAAGGTTTCAAGCGCGTCGCTAGCCGCCTCGAACTCTGCGTCGTCCAGCGGTGTTGACGGCTTCGCAAAACCGCCCCTCCCCGGCTTTTCCCGCGTACCCCGCCGCTCCCCTCACTTCCGCCGCGCTGCCCGTGCCGTCGCCTTCTGCGCCGCGCGCTCCTCGGCTTCCCGCAGCCGGTACGAATTCGCTTCAATCTTGACCACTTCCGCGCAGTGCGTCAGCCGGTCCACCAGCGTCACCACGCACGCCGCGTTCGGGAAAATGTCGCCCCA
>CAIYWC010000029.1 GCA_903929795.1 uncultured Myxococcales bacterium
GGATTGGCAGCCGAGGGTCGGCAAACAGTAGTCGGTCGTGCACGGGTTGCCGTCGTCGCACGCGGTCGCGCTGATGGCGCCGGGCAGGCACGCGCTGTCCGAGCAGACGTCGCCCACGGTGCAGGCATTGTCGTCCGAGCAGGTCGCGGTGTTTGGCAGGTGCACGCAGCCGGTTTGGGCGTTGCAGGAGTCGTCGCTGCACGGGTTGCCGTCATCGCAGGTGCCTTCATCGGTCAGGCCGTTGCAGTTGTCGTCGATGCCGTTGCAGACTTCTGGCACCACGACACCGGGCTGGCAATTGGCGGTGCAGACCTTGCCGCTGCCGTTGGTCGCCGGCGCGCAGATGCCGGACGCGCAGTCCGCAAGGACGGTGCAGGGGCAGCCGATTGCGCCGCCGCAGCTCGTGTCCGGGCTGCCGTCCGCCGTGCTGGCATCCGCGATGTCGGCCGTATCCGCCGTGTCCGCAGCGTCGAGGGTGTCCGCCGTGTCCGCCGCATCCGGGAGCTGTGCGTCCGCGGCGACGCCATCCGACTGTGCGTCGCCGATCGTGTCGGGCTGCAATGCGTCGGTCGCAATCACGGCGTCCGACTGCGCATCGTCAACGATCAGGCCATCCTGATCGACAATGGCGTCGTCGACCAAGCCCGTCCCCACGATTGGCGCGTCGTCCGAGCACGCCGCGGCGCCCAAGGAGGCAGCCGCAATCAGCAGGAGCCGCGCCAAGCTCGCGCGGCGGTGGTGCTGGGCAACCGTACACGTTGACACGGGAATTTGGACAGAATACGACATCAAGAACCCCCGGTCAGGCAAAAAAAACCGCCGTCACTGCGAGCATACTAGATTTCACCGTGTCTTGGCGCAAGTTTGTGAAGAGCACTGGACATTGGGCAAACGCGCGCAGTAGGCCGAGTTCAGCGCTCCGGGCGCACCTGAAACGACCGCGGCGTGAACGCCAAGGGCAAGAGCGCACTGAGCTGCCAACGCGCGACGGCGCCTCGCAGGCTCACCAGCGTGACGGCCAGATCCTGACCCGCCTCGGCCAGGGCGAACTCCGCGAGCGTTTGTCGACAAATTCCGCAGGGTGCCGCTGGTTCCGCAGCATCGGTGACAATGGCGATCGCGCGAAAACGCCGCTCGCCCTGCGCCACGGCGGACACGACCGCCGTGCGTTCTGCACAAACGGCGACGCCATACGAGGCATTTTCCACGTTCACGCCCAGGTACACGCGGCCGGATTCGCCCAGCAGCGCCGCACCCACGCGAAACCCGGAATACGGCGCCCACGCGCGTTCACGCACCGCGACGGCTTGCGCGACGAGCGCCGCGAGCGCCGGGTCCGCGCGCAATTCCGGGGCGTCCTGCCAGCTCGCGCCGGTCATGGCAGCCTCCGCTGGCCAGGCTGGTCGGGCAACGCGCGCACGATTCCGCCGAGCAGGTTCACCATCCGCGCGGTCGCCTTGCCCGCCACTTCGCCGACATCCGCGTGCGACAGCGTGCCCGCGCCCAGGCCCGCGCCGAGGTTCGTGATGCACGACAGCCCCAGCACGCGCACGCCCATGTGGCGCGCGGCAATCACTTCCGGCACCGTCGACATGCCCACCGCGTCCGCGCCCATCGCCGCCAGCATCCGAATCTCCGCCGGCGTCTCGTAGCTTGGGCCCAGCACGGCGGCGTAGATGCCTTCCTGCAGCGCCAACTCCTGGTCCTGCGCCACACGCCGCGCCAGCGCGCGCAGCTCCGCATCGTAGGCCACGGTCATGTCCGGAAAGCGCGGCCCGAGCCGCTCGTCATTGGGACCGATCAGCGGGTTTTGCCCCTGGAAGTTGATGTGGTCGTTGATCAGCATCAAATCGCCCGGCTGCAGGCGCGTGTGCACCGAGCCCGCAGCGTTGGACACGATGAGCGTGTGGATGCCCATCGCCGCCAGCATGCGCACCGGCAGCACGACCTGGTCCAGCGGGTGGCCTTCATAGCGGTGCACGCGCCCGGCCAACACCAGCACGTCGTGGTCCTGCCAGCGCCCGGCGACCAGCTCGCCGGCGTGCCCTTGCACGGTCGAGGCCGCCAGGTGCGGCAATCGGCTGTACGGCACGCGCCGCGCGTTCGTGACCTCTTGCGCCAGACCGCCCAGACCGGAACCGAGGATCAGGCCGATGCCCGCCCGCGACTTGCCGATGTGCAGGTCCACGGCGTCGATGAGCTCGCGCAGCGCGGCCACAGTTGAGATGGACATGGTTCGCTCCCCGCGGCCGTTGGGCCACCGCGTACTGTGACACGACTGGCGCCGTTGTCGAGTTTGAGCGCGCGCGCTGCTGACCGCTTTTCTTGCCATTGCGCTGCAGATACGGCACACAGGGGCGCGTATTTGGGAGTTCGCCGTGACTGTCAGCTCGAATCCGCCAGCGCCGCACCGGGCCCGCATCCTGATTGTCGAGGACGACGCGGCGATTCGCGAAGGCCTGGAGCTCAACCTCGCCCTGGAGGGCCACCAATGCGGCACGGCGGCGGATGGCGAGCAGGCGATCGCGGCGCTGGATCGCCAGCCGTTTGACCTCGTGCTGCTGGACGTGATGCTGCCGGGTCGCAACGGTTTTGAAGTGTTGCGGACGATTCGCGCCAGTCGGCCGGAGCTGCCGGTGCTGCTGCTGACCGCGCGGGCGGAGGAGGCGGACAAGATCCTCGGGCTGGAGCTGGGCGCGGACGACTACATCGTCAAACCGTTTGGTCTGGGCGAGCTGCGGGCGCGCATCCGGGCGGCGCTGCGGCGCGCGGGCCTGCAGGCGCATGTCGGCCAGCCCGTGCGGGCGTTTGGCGACGTGGAAGTGGATCGCGACGGTCACCGCGTGCGCCGTCATGGCGAGGATGTGCCGATGACTGCCCGGGAATTCTCGTTGCTGCTGCACTTTTTGGACAACCCGGAGCGGGTGCTGAGCCGTGAGGCGCTCCTGCGGCGCGTCTGGGGGTTGGAGCACGCGACGCTGCGGACGGTGGACAATTTCGTGATGCGTCTGCGGCAAAAACTCGAGCCGGATCCCGACAGTCCGCGGCATCTGGTCACCGTGCGCGGCGTGGGCTATCGTTTTGCGCCGCACGGATCGGAAGGTTAGGAAATTACACGTCTTCGATGTGGGTTGCGGCGAGACGACGCACGCTGTCGGCGACGTCAGACCAGCTTTGGGCGATGGCCGCGGCGGTGGCGTCTCGGGCGGCGACATCGTCCCACCGTGGTACAGATTCCGCCAACAATTCCATGGATTTTGCCGCTTCTGCCAGGTCGACCGCGCCCAAGTTGGCGGATGACGACGCCAGCGAATGCGCCGCGCGCACGACCCCGGCGCGATCGTCGTTGGCCACGCCGTGGCTGATTTGCGCCAGACGCGCGGGCGCTGTGCGCGCCAGAAGCGCCGCCAGCGCCGCGACGAGCGCAGCGCCGCCTTCCTGGCGCAGACGCAGCAGGACATCGCTTTCCAAGCCCCGCGTGACTGACATGGCTCCACCACGCACCGTTGAACATCCGCAGCGTGCCACAGGCGCATGAATTTGTGAAGAATCTCCTTTGGGCGCAAGCTGTCTCCTTGCGGACCGGGATCGCGTTGCCTACGCTCGGCATCGACGGGCATCCGACGCAACGCGTGGGCTGGGCGATTGCCGGCTGCACGCGGCTCGCCCGCCGGAGGTCGCGATGAAAAATATCCCAAAATTCATGATACTGCCCATTCTGCTGGGCGTCGCGCTGACCGCCACAGCGTGCGGCGATGACGCGACCATCTCGGCAGACACGACTGCAGACGCCGCGGCCACGGACGATTCGGCAAGCTTGGGCACCGACGACGCCGCGCCCGGGGCGGATGCGGCCACGCTGACGGACGCGGCGGCCGACGATGCCACCGGATTGCCCGACGCGCCGACCGTGGCCGACACCGCGTCGCCCGATGCGGCGACTGCGACGGACGCCTCTGACAACCTCTGCATCGCCGCCAGCGGCGCCGCCCTGACCTGCAGCGACGGCAACAGCTGTACCACGGACAGCTGCGACCCGGCCACGGGCTGCCAGTTTGTCGCGATCGCCGGCTGCACCGGCGGCGTCTGCCAAAATGATGCGGCGTGCGTTGGCGTCAGCCAAGTCTGCAACACCGCTGTTCACGTCTGCGTCGACTGCACCGCGACCAAGGGCTGCGGCGCCGGCACCGTCTGCGATGCCGGCAAGTGCGTGGCGGCCAGCGGCTGCGCGTCGGACAAGGACTGCAAGACCACGAACCAGGTCTGTGACGCGGTTGCCAAGATCTGCGTCGACTGCATGACCGGCGCCGACTGCGCGACAGGGCTGGCGTGCGTGGCGCACAAGTGCACGGCGCAAACCAAGTGCGCCTCGTCCAAGGACTGCACCGCCGTGTGCGACAAGGCCAGCGGCCTGTGCGTCGACTGCCTGAACGACAACGACTGCTTGGCCGCGCAATTCTGCGGCGCCGACAAGGTCTGCCACACCGACCTCTGCACCGCCAGCGCTTGCAGCCCGCAGGGCTTTTTTGCCTGCGCCGCCAACGGATCCGGCTACGCTGCGCCTGTTCCGTGCGATGACGGCTCGGTCTGCACCACCGACAGCTGCGACGCGACTGCCGGCTGTGCGTTCACCCCGCTCGCCGACGGCGCCACGTGCGGCGGCGACGGCTCGGCTTGCGGCGCGCTGTCCAAGTGCCAGGCCGGGAAATGCCTGTCCATTCAAGCCGCTGGCTGCGACGACGCCAACGTCTGCACCGCCGACACGTGCGACCCCGCGGCCGGCTGCACGCACACGCCGCAGGCCGGCGCGAAATGCACCGCCAACAAGGACGGCAGCCCATGCACCAGCGGCAACGTCGCGTGCCAGGCATCCGGGCTGTGCGGCGAAGGCCCGGCGCCGGGCTGGATCTGCTGCGGCGGGACGTTTGGCGGCCCGTGCGACACCGCGACCGCGGGCTGGACGCTGTCAGGCGACGCGGCGACCGCGCAACAAGTCGGCGATGCAAAAAGCGCGGATGCACCAGCGGATTTTCTCGCCGTCGGCACCGCGCCGACTGAATCCGGCAAGGACGGTTCGGCCACGCACGCGCTGGCGTCGATCGGCCAGGCGGCGGGCGTCCTCACGCTGGACATCCAGGCCATCAGCGAGGAATTCCTCAATGGCTGTGGGGCGTACCAGAACGGATCGTACCAGGATTCGCTGACGGTGCAGATCGACGGCAAGACCGTGCTGACGCTGACCGTCGGCGATTTTTGCCCCAAGGTGATCCTGCAGCCCAGCGGTGGCACCGTCATCAACCCGCAGCCGGGCGCCAAGGGCACTTATCCGATGGGCCTCTATGACGCTGGCACGAATCCGACGGGCACGGGAAAGACCGCGCAGCACACGCCATGGATCGTGTTCAACTTGCCGGTGGACGGCCTGAACCCGAACGCGCCGATGACGTTGACGGTGACGGCGAAGTCGGTGGGCGATCAGAAGAACCGCACGCTGTACCTGGTCGATGGCGTGCAGCTGCAGGCGCCGGCGCAGACCGCGTGCGTCGCCGGCAGCTGCTGTCAGCCCGGCGCCGCGTGCGACGTGTGCAACGCTACCAAGAATTGCGCCACCTGCCTGAACAACGACTGCGACGGCGACGGCGTGCCGACCGCGAGCGACAACTGTCCGACCGTCAGCAACGCCGACCAGAAAAACAGCGACGGCGACGCGTTGGGCGACGTGTGCGACCCGTCCAACTGCATCAAGATGACCTGCGCCGACCCGCTGCGGCAGGAGTGCGTCAACGGCGCGGCGGTGCCCGGTTGCTGCAAGAGCACCAACGACTGCGGGGACGGCAGCGCCTGCACGACGCCGGTCTGCAGCAACAACGGCACGTGTTCCCAGCAAACTACACAAAATTGTTGCCAATTTGACAGCCAGTGCAATGACAACAACCCGTGCACGACTGACAGCTGCACCGGCGCCAAGTGCCAGCACCAGTACGTCCCGAACTGTGGCGGCTAGCGCGGCGAACCCCAGATCCGCTGCGCGCGTCTGGCGCGTCGAACCTGCGTGACCGTTGGCAAGATCTGGACACGCCGGCCGAAGTTCGAGATCAAATGTCCGTCATCCGCGGCATGCCGCCGGAGGTGCGCGCTCGCGGTCCCAGTCCGAAATGCAACAGGTTTGACCGTAGAAGTTTGGTGTTGGACATCGGTCAGCATGTTTAGGCCTGCGCGGTCGCAAGCGCGGCGAATAGCGGCAAGAATGCGCGGTGTTCGGGCGACAGCCACTCAAAGTTGACCTGGCGGTCCGTCACTTCCCAGAACGCCCGCTGGTTTTGGTTCACCAGCTCCTGGCAGATGACGCCGATCAGCGCCGCGGGCAGCTCGCGCAGGTCATCGGCGACGCGCTGCGCTTCGGGTCGGTGGCCGCACTCCAGCAGCCCGGCGCCCAGGATGAATTTCGCCTTGACCAGCAGTGTCAACGGCTGCTGCGGGTTGCCGTGGCTGAAGGAAAGCACCTCCGTCAGCAGCTCCCCCGCGGCCGGGCTCTGGTGCTTCGCCGCCTCCAGCGTCAGCCAGCCGAGGTCAAACCCCGCGATTTGTGTGGCGAATGTGATGCCAGCGCCGGAAGCCTGCTCCGCGTAGCCGTGAAACCGCTTGCCCAGCTCGCGCAGCAGGTCGGGCTTGTCACACAGCTCCGCCCCGAGCTGGCGGTATTGGTAGAACAGGTCATACAACGCATGGACATCCTTGCGTTTGATCGCCTCGCGCAGGTAGTTGTGAAAAAACCGCTGGGCGATAATGAACGCCTGCGTGTCGCCGCGCGCCGCCGCCTGGCTCGCCACGACGCGCGTCGCATCGCTGATCGCCGGAATCGCGTCCGTCGACTTGGCCAGCGCGTTCTGGTACGCGAGGTACATCTGCGTCATCACGCGCAATTCAAACCAGTTTTGCTCGTCGTTGATGATCGACAGTGCCTCCTGAGACGCGCCGATGAAGTCGCGGCGATCGACGTGGAACCACGCGGGCGGCAGCCTGGGTTTGAGCGCGCCGTAGCTCTCCAGCAGGACCTTGCAGCCCCAGATGCCTTCCAGCGCCACGCTGCGGTCGGCGCGGTCGATCGACTTCAGGATGATCGTGCCCGTCTGGTGCATGCGCTCGTGGACGATCGCCTGGGCCTTCTCGACGGCCAGCGTGTCGTTCAGCACCCCGTTGACCGCCCGAAGCGTGTCGTCCGTGAGCCGCGTCAGGATCGTCGACGGGTCGAGAAACCGCACGACGTAGAAAAAGTATGGAATCAGCGCCGCCCAGCCGACCATCGCGCCAAAAACCGCCAGCCGCACCGTCCAGATCGGCGCAAAATCCGGGCCGACAAGCCACGCCGCCCACAGCACATGCGCCGCGCCAAACGCGATGAGCCCCAGCATGATCTGGTTGGTGCGATCGCGCAGGAACATGTCGATCAGCTTGGGCGTGTGCATGTTCGCCGTCAGCGGGATCGCCAAGCCGATGGTCGCGATCAGCATCGCCAGCACGTTGTTGTACGCCCGCGCCATGGGCGACAGCACGTCGACCAGCTTGGCGTTGTTCTTGGCCGCCCAGGACACTTTGTCCATGCCGGGGCTGCCCGCGTGCCACCATTCGACAAGGAATTCGCCGACAAAAAACACGCTCATCGCCAGCGCAAGCCAGACAAAACTGCGGATAAAGCGGGCACGCGATTCCATGTCGCCTCCGGGCTGGGAAAGACTGGCAAAATCGTGCGCCGCGCGGCGGATATGGTCAACCCATTGTACGCGGAAAGGGCGCGAATTCAGCGGCAAAACGTCAAAGAATTGTCACGTCCGAACCGGTCTGCACCGCCTGCTCCGGCACGGCGACTTGGCGCGTTGCACCGTCGACCTCGACTTGCCACGGTGTCAGCGCCGCCAGGCCAAACGGCATGTCCGCGGTCGCGTACGGTACCCGCAGCGCAAACGCGCCGTCGGCTTGGACCTGCGCCACCTGTTGGAAAACGAACCGCGGCGCGCCCGGATGTTTGACCGTAACCGTCGCCGTTACGCGCGCACCCGGCCGCGCATGTCCGACCAGCCGCGCGCCCGTCACGCGCTCGAACAGCGCGATTTCCCGCAGCGGACCCCGCACTTGGCCGCGCCACAGCGACGCCAGCTCCAACGGGGAAGCGTGGATCCGCCGCAGCGTGCCCGTTCCCGCGACATCGCCGTGCGCCGTGCCCGCGTCCAGCAGCAGCCGCGTGCCCAGGTACGCCTGCGCCTCCTTCAGGCCCGGCGGCGGCTGGCCAATCTCCTCGGCGTTCGCAATGAGCACCGGCCACGGCGTCGCCATCGTCCACAGCCAGCGCACCTGGCGCGTGTCCAGCAGCGGCTCGACGGCGGCAAAATCGCTGGCCAGCAGCACGCGCATCGTGTCGCGCAGTGCCTCGCGCTCTTTCAACTCTGTGAAATTGCTGGAGATCACTGGCTGGCCCGTCACGTGCAGCACCTTGTGGCCGACGTCCCACGGCCCCAGCAGACAGCGTCGACCCGTCGCGGGCGGCGGCGGCAGTTTGTCGCGCATCCAGGCCAGCATCCGCCAGACGGACTCCTCATGCGCGCTCCACTGCTCGGCCTGCCACAGCGGCGGCAGCAGCGCCAGCGCGCCAACCGCCGCCAACCCGGCGAGCGTGCGGGCAAAAGGCCGGGCCTGCAGCGTCAGCACCGCGGCCCAGGCCAGCACGTACGGCACGGCAAAAACCAGGCCAAAGCGCGTTTGCAGCAGCGCCAGCGCCGCGGTCGTGGCATACAGCCAGGTCAGCCAGGCACGGCGTACCGGCGGCAGCCGGGCAAATCCCAGCGGCAGGAACGGCAGCAGCACGATGGCGCCGCCGAGCACGATCAGCGGCTGCGGCATCGGCTGGCGCCAAAAGGGCTTGCTCTCCTCGATCGTGGCGACCATGCCGGCGCGGCCGGAGAAATCGAGCAGCGCGGCGAACGCGTGGCGCATCTCCGGATCGACAGCCGCTGCCAGTGCCACCGTCGCGGCGCCGACCACCGCCGCGAGGCCCAGCGCCCGCAAACGGCGATCCGCACGCGGACTGATGCCCAGCCAGCCCGCGGTCAGCGCCGCGCAAAAACCACCCAGCAGCCAGAGCGTGAACCGCGACGGCGCGTGTGGCGCGACCAGGCCGTGGACGAAATACGGCGCCTGGACGATCGCCGGTACCGCCAGCAGCGCGCCCAGCCAGACGGCCAGCACCAGCGCTCGCAGCGCCGCACGGCGTCCCGGACCCGGCGGCAGCACCGTCGCCGCCGTCAGCACCGCGGCCGACGTGACAACCAACTCCGCGATCCACGCCTCCGTCATCAGCGCGTGACCGAGCGCCAGCACGCCGCCCAGCAGCAGCGTGTGACGCCGCGCGGGGTGGGTCAGCACTGCGTCCACCAGCCATGCCAGCGCCGCCAGCCATAGTCCGAGCAGCATGTGGTGGTCGATGAAGCCAAACGCCGTGTACCAGATGTGCAGCGGCAGCAGCGCCAGCAGCAGTCCGGCCAGCAGCCCGGCGAGCGTACCCAGCCACGCCGTGCCCAGCGCCCAGACCGCCACCGCCGTCAGCACGCCCGCGGCGACGGGTGTCCAAGCCGCCAAGCGCTCGACCGCCCGCGGCGGCGCATCTGAGGGCAGCACGACGCGCGCCAGCCCCGCGGTCAGCCGTTCGACGCCGCCGGGCCACGGCGGCACCGTGCCATCGGGACAGCCCAGACCGAGATCGACGTCCGGCACATGCGGAAAATCCTGCCAGGTCGCGACGATCCGCCGCAGGTAATAGTGCGAATCCGACGACACCGCCCGCACGCCGCCGTCGGGCAGCCGCATCGCCGACGTGCCGACCACGCGCGCCGTCAGCGCCACGGCCACGACCAGCAGCAGCGCGGCCATCCGACGCGCCATCCGCTACTCCAGAAACCGCAGCTGGAGCGCGCCGTTCGTCTGCCGCTGGCACCGCACCGCGAGCTGGCCGTCCAGCAGCGTCCACAGGGGCTCCACCAGCAGCTCCGCGCGCCAGCCGGTCAGGCCCAGCGCCTCGGCCAGCGCCTCGCGGGTCGCCAGCGGTTCGCGGACGGCGTTCAGCAGCGCCTCGCGTTTGACCAGCAACTGCGGCGCGAGGTTCTGCTTCACGGCGATGTCGTTCACCAGCAGCATCATCAGCGCCGCCACCGCTTCCAGCTCCCAGCCCGGCGGCGCGCGCCCCGGCGGTCGGTGATGCGGTTCCGCCAGCCCACGCGCCACGGCGTCCAGCCAGCGCTGCGCGTGCCGGTACACTGTGCGGTGGCTCAGGCGCCGATCAGCCTCCAGATCGGCCCGTCGCACCGGCGCCACGCGTGCCAGCGTGTGTAGCATCTCGTCGGGCAGCAGGAAGTGCGGGACGATGTCCTCTTCCTGGGCGATCGCCTCGCGTTCCACCGCGAGCGCGCGCACCACGCCTGCCTCGCGTGCGTCCATGCGCCGCCCGCCGGCGACGCGCTGAAACGCCGCGTCCGGATCGCGGATGTACGGCGCCGAGTCCGTCAGCGTCGCGCATTCTTCCGCCACCCACTCCGCGCGACCCAGCTGTGTCAGCTCGTCCACCAGCAGCGTGTGCAGCGCCAGCAGGTGCGCCACATCGCCCGCCGCGTAGCCCGCCATGCGCTCCGGCAGCGGCCGCTTGCTCCAGTCCGCCATCTGGTCACCCTTGGGCTGGTGCACGCCAAGCGCCGTCTGCAGCAGCCCCGCCAGGCCGATTTGCAGCCCGTGGCCCAGGAACGCCGCCGCGATCTGTGTGTCGAACACGCGCTGCGGCAGCAGGTTGAACTGCAGCCAGAGGATCCGCAAATCGTTGCGCAGCGCGTGGCCGATCACCGTCAGGTCCGGCCGCCGCAGCGCCTGCACCAGCGGCTTCAGGTCGATTTCCGCCAGCGGATCGACGAGCCAAATGCCGTCGTGCGTCGCGAACTGCAGCAGCATCAGGCGCGGCACGTACGTGCGCTCGCTGTGAAACTCGGTGTCAAAGCCGACCAGATCCGCGCGATTCAGCGCGTCCACAAGCGCTTGCAGCTGCAGCTCCGTTGTGATGATCGGCGACGGTCGCGGCGGCTGAGCGGGCATGGGCAGTGGCCTCGGACTTGCCGGCGTTTTTCGCCGCGCGTTGGCACTTTAGCAGGAGTCAGGCAAACCGTGTAGCGGCCCCCGGCGGCATTTCTTGACACACGGCGCATTGTGCGATACTGAACATTTGTGCGGTATCATGTCGCGCAGACGGTGGCAGCCATGGCGAATACGGAGTTGACCCCACGTCAACAGAATATTCTTGATTTTGTTCATGAATTTCAACAGGCACATGGCTATCCGCCGTCGATCCGCGAGATCGGCGAGTTCTTTGGCATCCGCTCCACCAACGGCGTGTCGGACCACCTGCGGGCGCTGGAGCGCAAGGGCTTCCTGAGCCGCAACGGTCACCTGTCGCGATCGCTGCAGGTCGTGCGCGATGACGCGCGGCCAGAGACGCGCTTTGTGCCGGACGCCGGTGAGCTGGACGGCGATGACGTGCCGGTGATTGCGCGCACCACGACCACGGGGCGCACGCTGTCGCTGGCGGCCAAGCAGACGCCGCACCTGGGGCTGCGGCGCGGGACGCCGGTGTCTGTGCCGGTGATGGGTCGCGTTGCTGCGGGCCAGCCGATCCTGGCCGTGGAGGACGCGGAGGACACGCTGGTCGTGGACAGCTACCTGCTGGGCGGTCCGGGCGAAGTTTTTGGCCTGCGCGTGGTCGGTGCGTCCATGATCGACGCGGGTATTTTGCCCGGCGACTTCCTGTTCGTGCGCAAGCGCTCGACGGCGAATCCCGGCGACATCGTGGTCGCGATGATCGAAGGCGAGGCGACGGTCAAGCGCTGGTTTCCGGAAGGCGATCGCATTCGCCTGCAGCCGGAAAACGCTGCGATGAAGCCGATTTACGTGAATCGCGCCGACTTCCGCGCCGTCGACCTGCTGGGCACGGTCGTGGGCATCTACCGCAAGCTGGTGTAGCCGTTGGCTGTTGCGCATGTGATTCCGTACCAGGGCTCCAAGCGCCTGCTGGCGCCGGCGATTTTGGCCGTGCTGCGCGAGCGGCAGGGCGCGGCGCCGGTGCGGTGCTTGTACGAGCCATTTGCGGGATCGGCGGCGCTAACGCTCGCCGCGGCGCAGGCTGGACTGGCGCGCAGTCACGTGGTGGCGGATTCCTATGCGCCGCTGATCGCCCTGTGGCAGCGGATTGTCGACGCCCCACAGCAGCTCGCCGACGATTACCGCGCGGTGTGGCAGGCGGGCGACTACGACGCTGTGCGCCAGGCGTTTCACCGCGAGCCCACGCCGGAGCGGCTGCTGTACCTGCTGACCCGCTGCGTGAAAGCGGCGGTGCGATTCAACCGGCAAGGCGCGTTCAATCAGGCGGCCGACAAGCGCCGGCGTGGGACGCATCCCGATCGCGTGGCTGCACACGCGCACGCGGCGGCGGCGCTGCTGCGGGATCGCACGCAGTTTCGGGTCGGCGACGCTTTGGCCACGACCGCGGATGCCCGACACGGCGACGTCGCGTACCTCGATCCGCCGTGGCACGGCACGACAGTCGGCCGGGACGTGCGCTACCACGCCGGCTACACGCACGCGGAGCTCGTCGCGCTCGTCGCCGCGCTTCACGCCCGCGGCGTGCGCGTCCTGCTCAGCTACGACGGCAAGCGCGGCGGTCAGGATTTTGCCCAGACGCTGCCGGATTCGCTTGAGCGCCTGGACCTGCCGGCGATGCGTTCCGCGCAGGCGACGTTGCTGGGCCGCGTGGAATGGACGACTGAATCGCTGTATGCGACGCGGCCGGGCAGCGCTTGATCCACCCGTTAGGGCAGCGTTTCGAGCGCGCGCTGGAAAGCCTCGAGCTCAGTGGCGGGCCAGTGCTGGATGTCGAGCGCCAGCAGCGCCGTGTCGCCTTCCCGCTTCGCTTGCGCGGCGCCCAGGCCAAAAAACCGCAGATCGCCTTCGCGCGACCGGTACATCAGCCGCTGCGGCTGGGTCGGCATGTCCTCGCGCTCCGCATGGCGCGTCTCGGCGTCGAGGCGAACCTGCAGCGCGCGCCCATCGACCGTCACGGACAGCTGGCTGCGCTGGAGGTACAGCCCGTCCAGGTCCATCGCCGCCACGAAAGGCTCGGTCACCGCACGCCCGCGATGTTGCGGCCGCGGCTGGCTCGCCGACGGCGCGATCGACGGCAAGTCGTGCGGCGTCGCCAGCGGCACCAGATCGCGCGGATCCGCGGGGTTCAGCGGCGTCATCCGTCCCGTGCGCCGCTTGACCGCGCGCGGCACCACCGCACCATCGGCGGCGGCATGCTCCGCCGGCGTCATCGTCACCGTCTCACTGCGCGCCAAGCTGACCGTGTCCTTGCCGAGCTTGGCCTGCGGCATTTCCACCGTCATGCGCCATTCCTGGGTCACGGCGCGCGCCCGCTCCCGGTCGTCCAGCGATAGCTGCGGCGCCTCCACGTTCCGATTCAGCGACGCACGCGGCGTCGGTGGCGGCTGCTTGTGGGCGCGCTCGTGCGCCTTCACCGCCTCGGCCGCGGTATCCAGCTGCATTTGCCACAGCAGGAGCGCCGCTTCCTCCGCGCGCAGCTGGTCCTGCCGCCGTTCCAGCAGGGCGGCGCGCTCAGCGGCGAGTTCCTGCCGTGCGTGGCCCAGCGTTTGGTCCCAATCCGCCGGCGGCGCGGGCAGCGGCGGATCGGCCGGCTGCCAGCGGGCCAGCCACGCGACGCGCTCTTCCAGCTCCTGCGCGACCGCCTGCAAGTGGTTGCGGCGGATTGCAAGCTCGTTCTCCGCGAGGCCAATCGCCAGTTCGTGTTCGAGCGCCATCAGCTGTCTCGCCGCATGCCGGTGACGCGCGCGCGATAGCCGGCGAGCTCCACCGCACCGGGATGGCGCTGGTCCAACGCGTCCAGCAGCGCAACCGCGCTGTCGTGAAAGCCGCGCTCGATGAAGAAGTCGAGCGTCCCCAGGTCGCGGCTCATGTCGCGCGGCGCCGCCGCCACTTCACCGCCAGCACCCGGCTGCCGCGACAGGCGCGGACGCGGCAGGATTTGCGACCGCGGCTGGGCGGGCGCCACCGGATTGAGCGTGTGCTCCGGCTCGTGGTGCGCCTGCGCCCTGTGCGTTGTGACGGGCATCATCAGGTCCGGCGCTGGCTTCTCCGCCAGCCGCAGCCCGTGCCGCTCCAGCAGCTCGACGTTGATCTCCTCGACGAGCGTACGCTCCGCCGTCTCGAACCCCGCCTCATCGTCCCACTCCGTCTCGTTGCCTTCCAGATCGTCCAGCTCCGACAGCGCCTCCAGCGCTTGCTGGTGCGTGACGCGCGTCGATTGCGACACCGGGCGCATCGGACTCAAATCGGTCGGCCGCGGCGTCATCTCGACAGCGCGCGCGGCGGACGTCACGGGCTGCGCAGGCGCCGGCTGGCGTGCTGGCGTCGCGGCAACGGGCACGGTGGGCTTGGCTTGGGCGGCGGTCGGCGCGTGCACGGCGGCCAGCATCGGCTTCAGCGCCGCTGGCGTGTCCGGCTGCGTCGCGCGCACCAGCGGCTCCGTCGGCACTGGCGGCGGCTCGTCGTCGGCCGGCAGGGGCGGCGCATCGCGCAGCAGCACGGCGGCCTTCTCTTCCGCCTGACGCGCAATTGCCGCGTGCAGCCGCTCCATGTCGGCTTCCGGCAGCGCCATCGTCCCGGGTCGACTGCGCGCTACGGCCACGCCTTCCGGAGCCGCCGCCGCGACCGGCTCCGGAGCCACAGTGCCGCTGCTGCGGGCCTGCAGCTCAATGACTGTGCCGCCCTGGACCGACGGCGCCAGCACGCCGATGTGCGCCCGCGCCCGCTCGTCGTCAGGTGCCAGCCAGTAGAGCCGTTCCAGCGTCCGGTTCGCCTCGTCCTGCAGGCCGTTGCGCTCAAAAGTCCGGATCAGCTGCCGGCAGATCGTCGCCGCCTTCTCCCGCTGCCCAAGCTGTTCCAGGGCTTCAATAATCAGCTCCAGCAGTTCCGCGTCGTTGGGCACCGACTCGTAGCACCGCAGCAGCTTGCCCAAGGCCAGCGATGGCCGGCCCGAGCGGACGTAATGCAGCGCCAAATCGTGCGCCAGTGTCGTGTCGGCGGCCTCCAGCGCGTGCGCCCGCTCCGCGACTTTTTCCCAATCCTCGACCGCGCCCTTGCGCAGCAGCGTCGCCGCCAGCGTGCGCAGCAAGCCGGCGGACTCGTGGTGGTGGCCCGCGCGCGCGAGGTGCTCGGCCAGCTGCAGTTGCCCGGCCAGGTTGTCCGGATCCAGCTCCAGCAAGCGGCCCAGCACCTGCATCATGTCGCCAAACTGCCGCGATCGCTCGTAGATCTCGAACGCCGTCGCATACTCGCGCGCCGCGTCCTCGACCATGCGCAGCTGCTGCTGCACGTCGCCCAGCGCCACCCGGATGTCCGCCGCATCGGGACGAATCTTGGCCGCCTGCCGCAGGACCGCGACCGCCTTGACCGGCGCGCCGCGCGTGGCGTAGGCCTCCGCAATCGACAACAGCTCCGTGACGGCCTCGCCCGTCTTGCCCGTCGACTGCAGCAGTTCGACTTTCTTGAGCCGATCGCGCACATCCTGGACGTTGCCCACGGCGCCGCCATCGCGCGCAGCCTGAGCTGCCAGCGGACGGCGAAAGCGATTCGGATCAGCACTGACGGGCGCGGCCACGTTGGCTCCGGCACACGGCGGGTGAGGGGCGACTAGCGGCTGACGCGTTCCACGTAGCGGCCGTCGCGCGTGTCGATCTTGAGCACATCCACGTCCGTGATGTACAGCGGAACTTGCAGCTTGTAGCCGGTTTCCACCGTCACGGACTTCGTCGCGCCCTGCGCCGTGTTGCCGGCAATCGCTGGCTCGCATTCGGTAATCTTCGCGATGATGAAATTCGGCAGCTCGATCGCGATCGCGCGGCCGTTGTAGAGCAGGATCTCCACCTTCAAGTTTTCCGTCAGGAAATTCTTGGCATCGCCGACGGCCGTGTTGCTGACCTCGAACGTCTCAAACGACTCCGAGTTCATGAAATGGTACGCGCCGTCAAAGTACAGGAACGTCGCGTCGATCTCCTCGCACTCGGCTTGGTCGACTTTGTCGCCGGAGCGAAACGTCTTGTCGATCACGTTGTTGGTCAGCAGGTTTTTGATGCGGGTCCGCACGAATGCCGAGCCTTTGCCGGGCTTGACGTGCTGGAAATCGACGATCTCCCACGGACTGCCGTCCATCTCGAACTTGAGGCCCTTCTTGAACTCTGAGGTGTCGATCGTTGAAGCCATGTCTTGGTCTCTTTCCTAAGTCAAATGAAGTGGTTGGGACGCACCGAATCTTCAGGCATTCCGTTCAGCGTACAGGTGCGCGATGAGCGCTCGCAGCGCCCATTCGTACCCTTGGGCTCCGAGTCCCTGGATGCGGCCCATCACCACATCAGCCAGCAGGGACTTGTGTCGAAACGCTTCGCGCGCTTCCGTATTGCTCAAATGCACCTCGATCGCCGGCTTGGCGACCGCGATCACGGCGTCGCGCAGGGCGACGCTGGTGTGAGTATACCCCGCCGGATTGAGGATGTAAGCGTCCGTCAGTCGCCGCGTGGCGTGCAGGTAATCGATGAGCGCGCCCTCGTGATTACTCTGAAAGGTCCTGACATCGCAGGATAATTCTTTGCCGATTGCGACGAGCCGGCTGTCGATCTCCGGCAAAGTCAGCTTGCCATAGATCGCCGGTTCCCGCTCTCCGAGCAAATTCAGGTTCGGGCCATGGAGGACGTCGACGCGCATGGCCCGCGTTGTCGCCTGTCGCGGCCGATCGTGTCAACTTTCGCGTTACGCCGTCGCGGCCATCCGCACCTCCTTCACATAGCGAAAGAATGTGCCCCGCGGCAGCCCGGATTTGCGCCACGCCGCGCAGACCTCGGGCTCCTCCGCCAGCAGCTCCTCGACCGCGCGCCGCCGCTGCGCGCGCCGATCCCGCAGGCCACCCTCGAGCAGCTGCAGGCGCGGTTGGCCGGGCTGGTCCTCCGCCAGCAGCGCCCGCAGATCGTCCAGCCGCGGCCGCTGGAAATGACAACGCAACTGCAAGCGCCGCGCGATGTTGCGCAGCTGCCGGACGTTGCCCGGCCACGGCTGGGCCGCCAGCAACGCGTTGGCTCCGGCCGGCAGCGCGACTTCGCCGAGGAAATGGCTGAACAGCGGCCCGATATCCTCAGGGCGTTGCCGCAGCGGCGGCAGCGGCACCTGCGCGACGTTGAGCCGGTGCAGCAGGTCGAGGCGGAACTTGCGCTCAGCCACCAGCCCCGGCAGATCGCGGTGCGTCGCGCAGACCAACCGCACGTCCACCTTGCGCACCGGCCCGCCGAGCACCTGCACTTCGCCGACTTCCAGCACCCGCAGCAGCATCGCCTGCGCATCCGGCGGCAGTTCGCCGATCTCGTCGAGGAACAGCGTCCCGCCGTCGGCCCGCTCGAACGCGCCCTTGCGGTTTTCCGTCGCGCCCGTGTAGGCGCCGCGTTGGGCGCCGAACAGCTCCGCCGCCACAGTTTCCCCGGCCAGCGCGCCGCAGTTCACCGCCAGCCAGGGGCCATCGCGCCGCGTCGACAGGTCGTGCACCGCGCGGGCCGCCAGTTCCTTGCCCACGCCAGATTCACCGGTGACCAGGACCGGCCACGGCGTCGCCGCCGCGAGCGCCAGATCCTGCAGCACGCGCACCATGCACGCGGCGCCCGAACCGAGCGCGCCGACGCGATACGTGGTGCCGCGCGCCTCCAACACCAGCACCGGCAGCTGCCCCAGCCGCAGCACGTCGCCTGAGCGCAGCGGCGTCGGCCGCGGCGACAGTGGCCGGCCAGCGAGCGTCGTCGCGTGTGCGCCCGCCAGATCACAGGCCTCCAGGCGACCGTCCGTCACCTGGAACCGCACGTGCTGCAGCGCCACGTCCGGCTTGGCGATGCGCAGGTCACAGCCCGGACTGCTGCCCACCACCAGCCGCCGCTGCACTTCCACGCGCCGCCAGCCGCCCGGCGCCGGCACGCACACCAGCCACTTCAGTTGCTCTGCCATCGTCGCCTCCAGCGGGAAATGTGGAAAAAGTCTATCTCAAAACAATGGGTTGCGTCGACGGACTCGCCTTCACGCCGCGAGCCGCGTTTGCTGCGCGCACAGCTCCGCCAAAAGCTCCCGGCGGCCATGTGCGCCTGCCGGTACGCCCGGCAGCGCCTCCAGCAGCGCCAGTCCGGCGCGGTGCTCGCCCGTCGCCGCCAGGCCAATCGCCACGTTGAACAGCCAGAACGCCAACTCCTCGCGCCGCTCTTGCGCCGCTTGGCGCCATGCGATCGGCGTCAGCCGCGCCAGCTCCTGCAGCGCGCCGAGCCGGGTCAGCTCGTCGCCCACGCGATCGCGCGATCGGCTCGCCAGCCGCGCAATTGACACCGTCGCCGCCACCGCGTCCCGCACCACCTGCATCCGCCGCACTTCCTGCGTGCTCAGCCCCAATTTGCCGTCAAAGCCCATCTTGCCCTCCAGCGTGTCCGCGCCTGTCCATTTGCGCAGTCCAAGCAGGTGTTCGGACCGCAGCGGATTTTGCCGCGGCGGTTTTTGCGGTTTTTTGGCGCGCGTGCGTTTTTGTGGCAATCGGCTACACTGCGCGCGCTTTTGCCCGCGCTCGGTGACAGCCCAGGAGTCCTTTCGTGGCCAAGAAGAATCGCAATCGTCCTGAAGACTTGAAGCCCTCCGACGGCGCCGAAGCCGAAGCGCTGCCCGCGCGCAAGGTCGTCGCCACTGCGCCGCGGCCGCCGGTCGTGCGCGACGAGATGGACTGGAAAGATCACGTCCTGCCGCTGTTTTTGGGCTTTATCTGCGCGTACTTGCCCTACAAGGTGGAGCCGCATATCCGCGACCTGTTCCAGCTGCCCAAGCAGATGATCATGGCGGAAGCTGCGGCGTGGCTCGTGCTGCTCGCTGGCGCGCTGGCGCTGGCGGGTCGGCCGCTGAAGCTGCCGAAAACACCCATGATTTGGCCGGGTTTGGTGCTGATGCTGGCGATCGCTGGCGGCGTCTACATCGCGCCGCAGCAGACCGGTGGCGTGCTGTCGATTTTTGCCCGCACAGACGCGCACCGCTGGGTTTCGGCGGCGGTGATCTTCGTGATCGCGCTGCTGGGGCTGACGACGCCCAAGCGGCTGTGGTACCTGATCGCCGGTAACCTCTTGGGCGGACTGCTGGTTTCGCTGATCGGCATTGGCGAGCAGCACAATATCCGCGGGCTGCTCCCGGAGCCGCATTGGAACCTGATCACGATGCCGGGCTCGACTTTTGGCAACCGCAACATGGCGGCGCAAGAGATCGTCGCAGTGATGCCGGCGGCCTACGCGATCCTGACGCTGTGTGTGCGCTGGTTTCTGACCGGTCGCGTCTGGCAGGGCATCGCGCTGGGCGTGGCGAGCGTGGTCGGCCTGGTGACGATGTTGTATTTCCTGCTGCTGACGATCACCCGTTCTGCTTGGCTGGGTGCGGGCGGTGGTGTGCTGGTGGCGGCGGCCGTGCTGGTGGTCGGCGTGCTCTGGGCGAAAAAGCGCTCCGCGAGCGTGGAACCCGATGCGCCGGTGCCACCCGCCGGGCTGGCGGTGCTTTTTGGCGCGCCGGCCAAGCGCGTGCTGCAGACCGCTGCGGTGCTGGCGGCGACGCTGGTGGTCGTGGTCGCGGTGGGCGATCACTTCAAGCCGGACGACAACAACTCCGGCGACGACAAGATGAAAATGTCTGTTCCCGAGCTCGTACGCTCGTTTTTGGACAGCAAGGCCAACCACTACCGCTGGCGCATCGGCATGGCGGAGTCGACGGTCGAGGCCATCAAAGCCAATCCGCTGGGCGGCGGCGCAGGCAATTGGCGTGTGATTTACCCGCAGTACGTGACGCAGCGCGAAAAAAACGAGATGTTCAACATCGCCAAGCAGCCGATCCGCGCCCACAACGATTTCCTGCAATTTGGCTCGGAATTTGGCGTGCATGGCCTGCTGGCGCTGCTGACCTTGCTGGCGATGGCCGCCTGGCTGACGCTGCGCGCGGTGCGCAAGGCTGCGCAGCCCGACGGCAAGAACCAGGAGGACGACGCGTGGCTGGCGTTCTGCGCGCTGGCGTCGCTGGCGTCGCTCGTGGCGATTTGTGGCGACGCGATGGCGTCTTTTCCGCTGAATTTGCCAGGCCCGACCTTTCTTTTTGCCTTGCACCTAGCGACCATCGCCAGCGCGGAGGCGATGCTCTACAAGCGCGGATTCTTTGGCGAAAGTGAAAATCACGTCGTCGCAACGCCGATGTGGCTGGGCGGCGCGGTGCTGGCCGCCGGCGTCATCGGTTTGAAATTCCTCGGGCCGATCTACCTGGTGCCGGGCGACGTGAACCTGGACAGCTACCGCAGCCTGTCGATTGAGCAGGCGCGCGAAAAAGGCCTGCACCAGCGCTGGCTTGTCGCGGAGCTGGGCTTCACCGACGGCCGCGCGCTGCAAAAAGGCGGGCGCGCGCAGGCGGGCTTGGTGGCGATCCAGCGGGCGATCGCGCTGAACCCGGACGATTTCCAGAATCACTTCATCGAAGGCCTGAACCTGAACAGCCTGGGGCGGACCAAGGACGCGATCCACAGCATCGAAAACTCCTTGAAATTGTATCCGAATTTGCTGAACGCGTGGGTCAACCTGGCGATGTTCAACCGCCGCCTGGGCGACGACAAGAAGATGAACGAGGCGATCGACATCGCCGTCAAGTTGAAGCCGGACGAGCTGATCGCGCTGAACGTGCGCGCGGCGTGGCTGGAGGAAAAATCCAAGTATGACGAGGAGTTGAAGCTGCTGGCGCCGCAGATCCAGCCGTACGCGGAATACCGCAAGTCGCCGAACTGGCCGACCGATGACGGCGGGCAGCTGCTGGGCTCGTGGAAGACGACGCTGACGCACTGCGTGACCGCGGCGCGCAAGCTGGAGAAGTGGCCGGAGCTGGCGACCTACCTGAAGCTGCTGTACGACGAGCCGGTGGCGAATGACGGACGGCCCGAGGACGAAAAGGACAAGGAAAAAATGAATCGCGCCATGGACTTGGGCGAGGTGCTGGGCAAGCTGGGCCAGTGGCGCGACGCGCTGCCGCACTTCAAGGAAGCGGCGGAGCTGGCGCGCGCGGAATATCCTGAGCAAAAACAGGGCTATGCGCACGCGCTGCTGCACGTTGGCGACTATCCGGAGGCGGAGCACCAGATGGAGGTCGCGATCCAGGTGGGCATGCCGCGCGAGAAGGCCGGCGAACTGCTGGACCAGTGGGCCAAGGACATGCCGGACAAGACCGCGCAAGTGCTGAAGATTCGCGAGACGGTGGCCGGCAAGCCCGCCGCGCCGGCGGCTGAGGCCCCTGAAGCACCGTGAGCGAAACCGTGCGCATTGAAGTCCGCCCCGAGGAGGGCGGCACGCGGCTGGATGCGCTTTTGTGCAGTCGGATCGAGGCGTTCTCGCGGGCGCGCGCGACCGAGCACCTGGCCGCGGGGCACGTGCGCCTGATCGCGGGCGCGGCCAAGGCGAACACCAAGCTCAAGCCGAGCCTGCTTGTCAACAAGCTGCACGTGTTTGAAGTGGACGTGCAGCCGCGGCCGGAGCTGTCGGCGGAGCCGCAGGCGATCGACCTGGAAATCATCTATGAAGACAATGACTTGCTGGTGATCAACAAGCCGGCCGGACTGGTTGTGCATCCGGCAGCGGGCCATGAGGACGGTACGCTTGTCAACGCGCTGCTGCACCACGCGCCGGAAATCGCCGCGATGCAGGGCAAGAACGACTACCGGCCGGGACTTGTGCACCGCATCGACAAGGACACTTCGGGGCTGCTGGTCGTGTCCAAGAACGACGCGGCAATGCGCAACTTGGCGGCTTTGTTCGCGCGGCACGCCATTGAGCGGCGCTATGTGGCGATTGTGCTTGGGCAAATGCCGCAAGAAGAGATGACGTTTCGCACGCTGCACGGCCGCCATCCGACCGAGCGCAAGCGGTTCAGCGGCAAGGTCGCGGAAGGCAAGGAGGCGGTGACGCACGTGACCGTGCTGGCGCGTTCGGCGCTGACGACGCTGATTGTCTGCCAGCTGGAGACGGGGCGTAGCCACCAGATCCGGATGCACCTGGCGGAGTCGGGCCACCCGATTATCGGCGACCAGCTGTACGGCGGTGTCCGGCCGCACGCCAAGACCACGCGCACGCTGGGCGACGCGCTGCTGCTGGCGAAGGTGCCACGGCAGGCGCTACATGCGTATGCGCTCGGCTTTCAGCACCCGCGCACGGGCCAACAGCTGCGGATCGAGCTGGGCTGGCCGGCGGACCTGCTGGAGATTGCGACGGGGCTTTTTGGTGCAGAGAACATCGCGCTGCCGCCGCTTGCGCAGGACCTTTCGCCCCGCTGACCCCGCTGCGCGATCAGGCCCAATAGGCGCGCGCGCGGCCCGGGCCGAGTCTCCCATACGGTTTACCCACGCCGACCGAAGTTCGAGATCAACCGGTCTCGATCCGCGGCATGCCGCCCGAGGTGCACGCGCGCTGTCCCAGTCCGAAATGCATAGGTCTGGCCATAAGCGCTTGGTCTTGGAAAGAAGTCGGCAAGTTTAGATCGTTGGCGTCACCCAAGCGTCGGAACAGGCAAGGCGGACATGTGCCGCCGGTTCCACCCACGCCAAGGAGACTCCATGAAACACCGCATTTTGTGTGCCTGGGCCGCGATCCTCGTGGCCCTGGTTGGCTGCGACAAGCGTATCGGCGACGCCGCGCCGGCAGAGCAGGACCACGCGTTGCTGCATGCGCAGCCGGCGCCCGTCGCTGCGCCGTCGCCGGACCAACGCGCTGCCGTCACGCCGGCCGATCCGCCGCCCACGCCCCCGCAGGCGGTCGTTGAAGCGCCCGCCGCAGCGCCGCCGCCAGCCCAAGCGGAGCCCGCAGCAGTGACAGCCAAGCCGGATCGCGCGGCCGAAAAACGCATGGCAAAACAGCAGATTCTTGCGGGTGGCAAGGCCGGCGGCGGCGCGCTGAACATCCTGGGCTACGGCTCCGGTGGCGCCGTGGGTTCCACTGCGCTGTTCTCCGTGCGCGATGACATGCCGCCGCCGCCCGTGCGCGAAGAGCGCGAGCAGTATGGCAAAATCGACGACAATCCGATCAAGCGCGTCGCCGAGGCGCCGGTCTCCACGTTCAGCATCGATGTTGACACCGGCAGCTACGCGAACGTGCGCCGGCTGATCCGCGAAGGCCGCCGTCCGCCACCGGATTCCGTGCGCGTCGAGGAGCTGATCAACTATTTCACCTATGATTATCCACTGGTGCGCACGCATGGTCATCCGTTCGCCGTCAGCACGGAGGTCGCGCCTTGCCCCTGGAACACGGAGCACCTGCTCGTGCGCATTGGCCTGCGCGCCACGGACGTCGACAAGGCGGAACTGCCGCCGGCGAACCTGGTGTTTCTTGTCGACGTCTCGGGCTCGATGCAGCCCGAGGAGCGGCTGCCGCTGCTCAAGAAATCCCTGAAATTGCTGGTGGATCAGCTGCGGTCGCAGGATCGCGTCGCGCTGGTCACGTACGCCAGCGGCACGCGCGTGGTCCTGGAGCCGACGAGCGGCGCGGACAAGGCAAAAATCCTCAATGCAATCGATGATTTGCAAGCGGGCGGCAGCACGGCGGGCGAGGCGGGCATCCAGCTGGCGTACCGCATGGCGCAGCAGGGCTTCATCGCGGGCGGCATCAACCGGATCCTGCTGGGCACGGACGGCGACTTCAACGTCGGCATCACCAGCTTTGACGCGCTGAAGCAGCTCGCCGCTGACAAGCGCAAGACCGGAATTTCGCTCACGACCTTGGGCTTTGGCGTCGGCAATTACAACGAGCACCTGATGGAGCAGCTCGCCGACGCGGGCGACGGCAGCTACGCGTACATCGACACGCTGAACGAGGGCCAAAAAGTGCTGGTTGACCAGATGACGCAGACGCTGGCGGTTGTGGCAAAAGACGTGAAGATCCAAGTGGAATTCAACCCGGCCGCAGTGCAGGAATACCGGCAGATCGGCTACGAAAACCGGGCGCTCAAGCGCGAGGACTTCAACAATGACAAGGTCGACGCGGGCGAAGTGGGCGCGGGCGCGGTGGTCACGGCGCTGTACGAAGTGACGCCGGCGGGACAGCCCGGCAGCGTGGATCCGCTGCGCTACGGCGGTCAGGTGGCGGTGCCGCGGGGCGACGCGGGCGAGCTGGCGTTCCTGCGCGTGCGGTACAAGGCGCCGGCGGGTGGCGCGTCGCAGCTGCTCGAAGTGCCGATCCGCCGGTCGGGCGATGAGGCGCAGGCCAAACAGGCCAGTCAGGACATGCGGTTTGCCGCTGCGGTCGCCGCGTTTGGCCAGCTGCTGCGCGGCGGCAAGTACCTGGGCGCGTTCGGCTGGGACCAGGTGCTGGCGCTGGCGGCGGACAGCAAGGGCGCCGACAGGTTTGGCTATCGCGGTGAATTCATTCAGGTCGCTCGATTGGCCAAGTCGCTGCGCGTCGGCGAGTAGGCCCGCTCCGCCGACTTTCGCTTGACCGAACCGCTGTGGCTGGCGCACCCTCCGGTACCTGCGCAGGCGCGTGCGGGCCCTGCGAATTCGGACTTGATGCAAGCAGATTTGACCGATCGCGTGCTCCACTCCCGAGCCGACGCTGCGCCTGTTGCGCCAGCTGCGTGGCGGTTGCACGTCATTGCTTCCCCCGATCCCAAGTGGCGCGGCGCGATCCTGAAGATGACCCACGACGGGCCTTTTGCCGACGGCACGCAGATCGGCCGCGTGCCGGACGCCGCGACGTCGCTGCGCATCGACGACTCGACGCTGTCGCGCCGGCACGCGTCGATCGCCAAGGCGTCCGAGGACCTGCTGCGGGTGACCGACCTTGGAAGCTCGAACGGCACGTTCTTTGCCGGCCAGCGGATCCAGGAGGCGCTCGTCGGCCACGCTGCGGTGCTCCGCCTGGGCGCCAACGTGTTGGTATTGGAGCGCGACACCGGGCTGCAGGCGGCACACGGCGAACCGACGGCGGACCTGCCGGGCCGATCCGAGCGCGCCCGCGTGCTGCGCGGTGCCTTGGCGGACGCGGCGCAGGACAGCCTGCCCGTGCTGCTCCAGGGCGAGACCGGGACCGGCAAGGAGCACGCGGCGCACGAGCTGCACGCGCGCTCGGGACGCAAGGGCAAGCTGGTGCGGGTCAACGCGACGGCGATTCCCGAGTCGCTGTTTGAGGCGGAGCTGTTCGGCCACGTCGCTGGCGCCTTCACGGGCGCGCTGGCGGCGCGGCCCGGGCGCGTGCGCGAGGCGCAAAACGGCACGCTCGTGCTGGACGAGATCGGCGAGCTGCCGCTGCACCTGCAGGCCAAGCTCTTGCGGCTGCTGGAGGAACGCACCGTGCGCGCCGTGGGCGGCGTCAAGGATGAGCCGATCGACGTGCGGTTTTGCGCCTCGACAAACGCGGACTTGCCAGCGCGCGTGCAGGACGGCCGATTCCGCCGCGACTTGCTGGCGCGGTTTCACACCCACGCTATCGCGCTGCCGCCGCTCCGCGTGCGCCGGATGGACCTGTTCCACTTTGCCGACGCGCTGTTGCCGCTTCGCGACGCGGCCGGCGAGCCGCAGAGCTGGCCGACCGTGCTGCACGAGGAAACGGTAGAAGCGCTGCTGCTGTACGACTGGCCGGACAACCTGCGCGAGCTCGGCGCCACGCTGGTGCACCTGCGGCGGCACATCGGTGCCCAGCCGGTGCCGCGTTCCGTGCTGTCGGCGTCGATCTTGCGGCACGTGCAGCTGGCGAAGCCCTCCGAGGAGACGGCGCGGCTCGGTGCGGCGCGGCAGGCGCAGGAGCACGCGGAGGCGCCGGATCCGGCGGCGCTCCGGCTGGCGCTGCAAGAAGAGCGCGGCGTGTTGGAAAACGTCGCGCGGCGCTATGGCCGGCACCGCAAGCAGGTCTACCGGTGGCTGGAGCAGGCAGGCATCGGCGATGCCGAACTGCAGCACTACCGCGACGGCGTGTGATCGTCAGGCCAGCTCCGACCGCGGCATGCGCAGGCTCAGCCCCATAGCGACCAACGCGAGCGCACTCGCGCCCGCGGCGATGAGCAAGCTGATCTCCTCGGTGTCCAATTCGCCGTGCATCAGGCCGCCCGGTAGCTCCTGGTGCAGCAGCAGGATCATCAGCGAGCCGACGATGTAGCCCACCGAGTACATGCTGCCCTCGACCCACGCCGCCACGCGGCCGCGCAGGTGTGCTGGCGTGCGCACGAGGTACGCGCTGACCGCCGGGCTCTCCACGGCGCCGGCGACGACGAGGAAGGTGCTGACGCCGATCGCCATGATCTCGCCGGGCCAGATGGCGACGGCGCCCAGCGCGATGAGCAGGGAAATCGGCGTCACGATGAATACGCGGCGAAAGCCCAGGCGCCGCACCAGGTAAGCCGGCATGACCGAGCCCGCCGTCGCCGCGACCGCGCAAATCAGCATGCGGTATTCGCCGTAGGGCGCCTGCAGCTCAGCCATTTCGCCCGCCGACCAGATGTTGGACTTGCCGTACATCGCCTGGATGACGTGGTGCGCGACCGCGGTCTCCGCAATGCCGTTGGTCAGCAGCAGCAGGGCGACGCCTCGCAGCACCGGCGAGTGCAAAAGGTACCGGAGCGGCGAGTCGGTGTGCTGCGACGCCTCGGCGGGATCGTCCGGCGTCGGCTCCGGGTCCGCCAGCGAGACGTGCCGCAAGGCGCGGACCCGCCGCAGCGCCAGCGCCGCGCCGACCAAGCTGAGGCCACCGATCGCGATCATCGGGTCCGCGGCAACGTGCGACAGGCCGGCCCAGATGGCGAACGCGCCGCCGATGAACGAGCCGGCGTAGCTGAGCGAGTTGATCGGGCCAAACCAGGTGATGGCTTCGTCGTCGGTCATCATGTCGCGGGCCAGCGCCCAGACCGTTAGCGGCACCAGGCGGCTCTCCACGCTGTTGACCGAATAGAGCACGGCGTAGCAGGTGGCCGCCGCGACGCCGTATGCACGCAGCGCCCAAATCGCGACGTAGGCCAGGCCGAAGACGCCGAGCAGCGCAATCGCCAGACGGCGGCGCGGCGCGCGGTCGATGATGAGGCCCAAGCCGAGCGCGCAGACGACGGCGATGATGGCGTCCAGCACCCACAGGCCCAGCAACGGGTCGACGCCGGCATCCGAGACCACGCCGCTGGTGCCGATGATGCCGGCGAGCTCCTGCATCAGCGCCGAGCAGGTGAGCACCGCGGCGATGGCAAAAGCGCGTTTGCGGACGCTGGGAATGCCTTTGGTCACGGAGTCTTATCCGCCGCGTTGGTCGCAGCACTGCCCAGTGGATGCGGCGCGGTTTGTGAGCTTCGACAACACGTCATGGCGTCCTTGGACCGGGAAATTCCGGCCCATTGCGAGGGCAAGCGTGCGGTTGCACAGCGAGCGGGTCAAGTTGGCGCTGTGTACGTGCCGTCAGCCATCGCTGAACGGCTTCAAAATCTTCGCCCGCGCCGTGTGCCGCAATTTCCGCAGCGCCTTGGCCTCGATCTGCCGGATGCGCTCGCGCGTCACGCCAAACTGCTGGCCGACCTCTTCCAGCGTGTGATCGCTGCGCTCGCCAATGCCGAACCGCATCCGGATGACCTTCTCCTCGCGCGGCGCCAGGCACGCCAGCGACTTGCGGACCTTTTCCTCCAGTGCGGCCATCGTGACGGCGTCCACCGGGCTGACTGCGCGCTTGTCCTCAATGAAATCACCGAGATGGCTGTCCTCTTCCTCGCCGATCGGCGTCTCCAGCGAGATCGGCTCCTTGGCGATCTTCAACACCTTGCGCACCTTGTCGAGCGGCATCTCCATCTTGGCCGCGACCTCTTCCGGCAGCGGCTCGCGGGCCAATTCCTGCTGCAAATACCGCGAGGTACGCACCAGCTTGTTGATCGTCTCGATCATGTGCACCGGGATGCGGATCGTGCGCGCCTGGTCCGCGATCGCGCGCGTGATGGCCTGGCGGATCCACCACGTTGCGTAGGTCGAGAACTTGTAGCCGCGGCGGTACTCAAACTTGTCCACGGCTTTCATCAAGCCGATATTGCCTTCCTGAATCAAATCAAGAAATTGCAGGCCGCGGTTTGTGTACTTCTTGGCGATCGACACAACCAGGCGCAGGTTGGCTTCCACCAACTCGGACTTCGCCTTGTTGGCCATGCGCTCGCCGCGGACGATCGATTCGTAAATCTTCTTCAGGCCTTCAGGCGAATGCCCCGTTTGCTTGGTGTTCTGGTCGTTGAGCCGCTGGGCTTCCTTCATGATCTTGAAGGCGTCCATCAACTCCTGGCGCGTGATGCCGTACTTCTTTTCCAGCATCCGCAGCTGCTGCGGCGGCGAGTCCTTGAAATCCCGCACCAGCACCAACACCACTTTCTTGTAGGCGAAGTTGATGTCCGCCTTCTTCTTGCCGTCTTTCTTGAAGCGATCCGCCGCCAGCTCCGCCAGCCGGGATTCCTCAGACGCCATCTGGTGTTGCGCGTCCATCACCTCGCGCACGATCTTCTTGAAATCCTCGATAATCAGGTCGTACTGCTTTTTGTGCAGCCCGCAGTCGAGCAGCCGCTCCAGCAGCGCGCGCTTTTGGATCGTGTCGAACAGCTTGAGCGACAACGGCAATTCGTTCAGCGCGCGCCGCACTTCCACGAACACCACCTGCTCGGCGAACTGCGCGGACAGGCTCGCGTATTCCGGCGTCTCCAGGTTGGGTCGCACCGTCGCCAGCTCGCCCACCGGGGCGCTCGGCCGCGGCGGCAGCGCCTTGCCCTTGGTGCGCTGGCGCGGCACCCACGTCAAAATATCAATGATATCATGGCTAATTTGCGCAATTCGATCGATGCGCGCCTTGACCTGCCGCTGGTATTCCGCCGCCGTCGGCTCGCCGATGACGACCTCCGCCCGGCGCGCCAGCAGCTCGTCGCACAGCGGCAGGACTTCGTCAAACGCCTGCGCCAGGCTCTTTTGGAACTGCTTTTGCTGCTGCCGCGTCGACTTCTCCGGCAGGTTGTCCAGCACCCGGGCGGGGTCCATGTCGTCCGCGTCGATGCCCTTGGCCAGCGCCATCAGCCCGCGCGTTGCCGCTTCGTCCTCCAGCACGGCCTTGAGCAGATCGTCCAGCGACCGCGTCGGCTTCTTGCGCGCCAGATCTGCGCGCGCCGCCTCCGCCGGGTCTTCCGACCGCACGCGCTTGCGGTACAGCTTGGTGATCCGCAGCAGCGTCGCCATCACCGGCAACGCCTCGGGATCCTTGCCATATTTTGCACGGTGCAGCGCCACGTCCGCCACGTCTGTCACCGCCGCGCGGCCCAGCTGCATCTTCTCCAGCGTGTCGCCCATCACCTCGGACAGGTACGGCTCGGTCACCGCCTTGGCGACTTCCACGCTCATCAAGTCGCGTCGCGTCGCGTCGCTCTTGGCGCCGTGCACCTCGGCGTTGATCTTGCCCTGTGACAGCTGGAAGCGCTCCAGCTCGCCGATGGCGTCGATCAGCTGCTGGCAAATCGCGATCTCGTCCGCGCCACCCACGCCGTCGTCCAGCGACTTGACCAGCTCTTTTAGCGAATGCGGCGGCCGTTCCCCGCTGCGCCGGCTGTCGCGCGACCCGGAGTCCTCGTCCAGGCCTTCTGCGCTCGCCTGTGCCGCTTGCGCGGTGCGATCCTGCTCGACCCAAGCCGTGATTTCCCGGGCGTATTGGCGGCGGTCCAGCAGCGCCTCGAACGTCTGCTTGGTCGACAGCAGCGAGTCCAACACCTCGTGCTCGCCCATCTCGATGCGCTTGGCGATTTCGATTTCGCCCTGGCGCGTCAACAGCGCGACCGAACCCATCTTGCGCAGGTACATCCGCACCGGGTCATTGGTCCGCAGGTACGTCTCTTCCACGTAGCCCAGCGTCTCGTCCTTTGTCGCGTTTTGCTGTTGCGTCTGCTGCGGCGGGGCCTGCGGGCGCGGCGGTGGCGTGGGCGCATCGCGGGCAACCTGTTTATGATCCAGCACTTCGATAAAGTTGGCGTTCAGCACTGCGAGCACGTCATCCAGCACGGCGCGCTCC
Organism: uncultured Myxococcales bacterium; assembly: GCA_903929795.1. Lineage (GTDB taxonomy): Bacteria > Myxococcota_A > UBA9042 > UBA9042 > UBA9042 > CAIYBN01. The sequence continues at coordinate 30,213 of CAIYWC010000029.1, forward strand.
ACGTCGCCGCCGACGACCCGGTAAATATCCTCCACGGACACGAACCCCGCGGACTTGCCGCGTTCGATCATGCTGCGGAGATCTTCTTCCTTGATGTGTTCGAACATAAAAACCCCTGATGCTTGCGATGCACAATCCAAAAAACCGGTATGCCCTATAGGCCCGAGGCGGCTGCGACGGCTTGTCGCGCGCCCGCCTTGGCAAATTCCTGCAGCCGCTTGTCCACGTCGCTTTTGCGGGCCTGCAGCGCGACCAACTGCTCCAGCGCCAGCCCGCGCTGTTTCATCTGCTGCGTCAGGTCGTCGCGTTCGCTCTTGAGCGCGCGTTCCTGCAGCCGCCACGTCACCTGGATCAGCCAGCCCTGGGCCTGGTCAGGCTTGCACAGCGGCGCTTCCACCAGCAGGCGCAGAATCAGCCGGCGCGCGCGGCCATCGGGCAGCGCCTGGGTCCAATCCGTCACAGTGTCGGTGTCGACCTCGCGCTCGCGGGCGATCGCGCACAGGTCCCGCAGCGCCAGCCGCACGCCCGCGTGCGCCAGCAAATCCAGGGCGCCGTACTGCGCAGCCTGACCGCACAGCGCCGGGTACCAGACGAGCACCGCGCACAAATCCTGTTCCAGCTTGTCCACTTCCGGCTCACCAAAAGTCGGATCCGGCCGCGCTTGCTGCGGCGCCTCGATCTTGGGCGGCAACGGCACCAGGCGCTGCAGGTAGCGGTCAAAAGTCGCGCGGTGCGGCTCGATCGCGCCCTTGGTCAGCTGCGCCTGCAGGTAGTTGCGCGCCATGTCGCGGCTGATGCCGTCCGGAATCGCCGTCAGCAGCGGCCCAGCCTTTTGTAAAATCAGGGAGTTGGCCTGCAGCGAGTGGTCCGACTCGCCGACCAGCGCGTCGATGTAGCCGTCGATCAGCGGCGGCGCCTTGTCCAGCAGCGCGCGGAACGCGTCCTGGCCGAATTTGCGCACAAAGCTGTCCGGATCCTCGCCCTGCGGCAGCACCACGTAGCTGCCTTCCAGCCCGGCGCCGACGACGACCGGCACGGCCTTCATCGCCGCCTTGCGCCCAGCGGTATCGCCGTCAAAAACCAGCGCCACGCGATCGGCAAACCGCTTGATTTCCTTGGCCTGTGCGTCCGTCAGCGCCGTGCCCATCGCGCAGACGGCGTTGTCGAACCCGGCCTGCGCCAACGTGATCACGTCCAGATTGCCTTCCACCACGATCGCGGTGCGCGTTCGGCGGATCGCCTCTCGGGCTTGCCACAGGCCAAAAACGCAGTCGCCTTTCTTGTAAAAGTGCTTGAAACGACTACTGTCTTCCTCGCTGTCCAGGGTGATTTCGCTGGAGTTGATGTATTTCGCAACTTCCTTGTCGCCGGTCAGGTCCCGGCCGCCAAAGCCGACGAGATCGCCGGCCGCCGTGTAAATCGGGAACATGAGGCGGTCGCGAAAGCGGTCGTACGTGCCGCCCTTGTCGCCAATCTTGGCCAAGCCGATGGCGATGATGTCGTCGCGGCCAAAGCCATGGCGCGTCAGGTGGTCGAGCAAATCCGTCCAGCCGATGCCCGACGCGCCGAGGCCGAAGCGCTCGATGGTCGCCGCGGTGAGGCCGCGTTTCTCGGCGTATTCGCGGGCTTTTAGTCCCTCCGGCAGCTGCAGCCGGCTGCGAAACCACGCCTGCGCGGCGCGGTCCAACTCCAGCATCCGCCCGCGCGCCGACTTGGCTTCCGCCCGCCGCGCGCTGTCTTCCGGCCGTTCCGCCACGCGTTCCAGGGTGATGCCGACGCGTTCCGCAAGCATTTCAACGGCTTCCACAAAGTTTAGGCCGCGCGTTTCCTGGACGAACCGGATGACGTCGCCGCCGGCGCCGCAGCCGTAGCAGTGGTAGAGCTTGAGGCCTGGACTGACGTGAAAACTTGGCGTTTTTTCGGCGTGGAACGGGCAGCAGCCTTTGAAGCTCGCGCCGGCTTTTTTCAGCTCGACCACTTCGCGCACGACTGCCAGCATGTCCGTCTGCGCGACGACGCTGCGCACGGCCTGCAGCGGAATGCGTCCGTGATCGCCTTTGCGTCCTTGATCCGTGCCGTACATGCAGGCCTATCCTCACGAAAACAAAGCGAAAAACGTGTCCGGGCGCGGGCGTCGCGGGAACCCTGCCGTCCTGACTACCCGGAGCCGCACTCGCCGCCGCCATGGGTTCGCCAGCAGCCAAGGCCGGGCCAGCGAACGCTCCATTCTACTCGCGAGTCACATTCTGTCAAGGGCGCGACGGGCCGGTTGATTTGGTCAAAATGAGTTGTTTCAAGTAGTTGCATGTTCTGGCTTGTCAAGAGGCCGGCACAAGTTTGTCAAGAGGCGCGATCTCCCCGGCGGGCGTTTGCCACCCCCGGCAGCCATGCTAGACTTCAGCCCCTTTTGCGCGCCCCGCGCCAGAACGAGCCAACCGTGTCCGACCAAACGCTATTTTCCAGGGCAGCCGCAGCCGATCGTCATTGGTGGTGGCTGACACCGTTGTTGCTTTCTGCTCTCATTCTGCCCGGTTTGGGCGCGGCGGGCTTGCTCGATCCGTGGGAAATGGACCGAGCCGCCGTCGCGCGCAAGATGGCGGCGGCGCCGACCGTGCTGGTCGTGGAGCCGGGCAACGGCCCCCTCCTGGATGCGCTCAGCAAACAGACCGCCGGCCGCTACGCGCTCGCGCACCCGTTTGACCAAAAAGACGCCTCGGCGGGCACTGCCCTGCAGCTGGCAGTTTCGCGCACGGCGCGCCAAGTGGCGCACGCGGTCGTCGTGGATCTGGACGGCCTGACGGCGGGCGCGGACGACAAACAGCTCAAGGGGATCGTCGGGCAACTGGCGACAATTGAAACACAAAACCGCAGCACGGCGGTCATCCTGGTCTCCGCCCACAGCGACCTCAACCGCGTGCGCTGGCCGCTGGCGCTTGCCCGCGCACACCAACTCGCGGACACGCTGCGGCCGACGGTTTTCCACGTGCTGTTTGAGCCGGACAGCCAGGAAATCTTGCTGGCGCCGCTGTTTCTCCAGACCGTCGAGGTCGTCGCGCCGGACAAGGCGCAGGCGGCGCTGGATGCCCGGTGTCCGTCGCCGCTGGCGATGCCGGCGTTCAAGCAGGATTCCGTGTCGGTGCCCGCGCCGTGGCTCGATTCGTTCCTGGCAGCGCTGGCGGTAAAAGCTTTTGGTGTCAACGAGTTTGCGGTGCGGCTGCCGGCCGCGCTGCTGGCGATTCTTGTCGGCTGGGCGCTGGTGCTGACGCTGCGGCGGCTGTGGCGACCGCGGACCGGCTGGCTGGCGCTGGCGGTGTACGCGACCCTGCCGATGACCTGGGGCCTGGCGCGCGCGCTGACGCTGCAGGCGACCGAGTCGGCGGGGCTGGCGCTCTTCGCGTTTGGCCTCGCCCTGGGCGCCCAGCGCGCGTGGCGCGCATGGCCACTGCTGGTCGTCGCCGGCCTGGGTCTGCTCGCCGGTGGCGCCGGCATGGGCGGCCTGGGCACGGCGTGCGTGGTCGTCCTCGGCGCGATCCTGGCGACCGGGCAGTTCCGCGGCGCGCTTGGCGTCACTGCCCTGGTGACGGTTGCTGCGACCGCATTGCTGGCCGCGCTTGTCTACCGCGGCGACCCGGAGAGCTTGCTGTTGCGTAGCTTTCGCCTGACGTCCTGGCCCTTTGGCGGCGGTCCGGATCTGGTCCACCGCGATTTCGCCTGGGTCATCGGTCAAGTCGGCTTTGGCCTGTATCCGTGGAGCGCGATCGCCGTACTTGGCGCAGGCAAGCTGCTGGCGGACGATGAAGAAGGCGCGGACCGCCAGCACGCCCGCGCGGTCCTGCTCATCGCGTTGGTCGCGAGTCTGGTGGTCAATGCCTTGCTGATCCATAACTTCGGCCACTTTGTCGCGCCGGCTGGCCCGCTGGCGGCAGCTGCGGCGGCGGTGCTGCTGGAAGCGCTGCTGGCTGGCACGGTGGCGGGCCGCACCGTGGCGATCTTCGCGGTCCTGGCGACGCTGCTTTTGCACCGCGAGATCGGCAAGGGCGCGGAAGCTGTGGTGCGTTTTGTCGTGTTCGATCCGCCGTTTTCCGGCGGTACCGGCAGCCATCCGTGGCCGGCGGAGCTGGACATGCCGCGCGGGCTGCGGGCGCTGGCGCTGCTGTGCGTGATGGCGTTTGCCCTGGGCGCGGCGCGTCCGGCGGAGACGATCCGCAACGCCGCGCAGAAGTTGCGAACCCCGATCGGCGCGGCGTGGGCTTTCGGCACGATCTTCATCCTCTGGGCGCTGGACGGCATCATCTCGCTGGGCACCAAGCTGGACGTCATGCTCAAGACGCTCGCGACGACCTGGAACTACGCGTACGACCGCATCTGGGTCACGATCCTCGGCATCCGGCCGGAGGTGATCGCGGGCGCCGTGCTGTTTTTTGCCCTGCTGGTGTACGCGATTCTCGCCAGCGTCGGTCCGCGCGCATTCAACCGCGTGACGAACCTGCCGCTGCGGCTGGCGCGGCCATTCGCGTCGCCGGTGCTCTCGCTGTCCTTGGCGACCGTCGGCGCGGCCGCGGTGCTGCTGGGCGGCATGGCGCGGCTGCAGGAGACGGCGCACGTCAGCATCGGCGCGGCGCTGGTGGTTGGCCTGCAGTCGCTGGCCTTCCTGATGCCGCTGGTCGGCCTGGTCAAGGGTGTCGTGCTGCGCGCGCTGGTCAAGCCCGGCGGCTTCCTGGATCCGGACGGCGTGGATGACATGCTCCAGCCGCTGGCCGCCGGCCTGACGCGCGCGCCGCTGCTGATCTTCGGCTTCGTCGCGCTCTGGGCGATCGCCGGTCTGGGAATCGGCGCGGCACAAGCGTCATGCACGTGGAACTGGCCGTATTTGCTAGGGATGTGGCTGCTGGCGATCGCGACCTTGCTTGTCGTGCTCGGCACCGCGCAGCAGCGGCCGGGCGGCTACGGCTACCCCTTGGCGACGATTGGCGTGACGGTTTTTTTCACGGTCATGGGCCCAATGGGCGCGCGGTACCTGGACGAGACCGTGCAGGCGGCGGTCAAAGGTCAGGAGCACGCGGCGCTGCTGGACGGCATCAAGTACCTGGCGCATGTGGCGGTGACGGCGCCGGACACGGGCGGGCTGATCGCGGTGGCGCTCGCCGTGCTGATCAACCGGCTGGCGGCGCACAAGCCGCTGGCGGCGTGGCTGGTGCGCCAGAGCCTGATCGGCGTGGACAAGCTGGAGCAGCCGCGGTTCGCCGCGTTGGCGCTGGTGCTGGCCGGCACGGTGTTCACCGCCGGCTACAGCTGGTCGCTCCTGCCGGGGTTGTCGGTGCACTATTCGCAAAAGCACCTGCTGACGCGCATCGCCGAGGCGGAAGGCCAAACGCGGGATCCCACCGGCTTGCCGCGCACGTTCACGCACGGTTCGGCCAAGACCGGCGGCGAGAGCAATTTTTACACGGCGTCCATGCCGCAGATCGACGACCGGCAAGCGGTGCTGGCGCTGCTGGCCGATCACAACGTTGCGGTGCGGCTGGCGGACAACCAGGAGGGCGGGCTGTCCGGGCCGCTGGGCCTGGCCGGCTGGTCGGCGCTTGTCGACGCGAACCACGACGGCAAGCGCGACGCGCCGGGCTGGTTCGGCGTCGCGCACCAGATCCAGGGCACGCGGGTGACGGTGCCGCACGCCGGCTGGCAGCCGTCGCAGTGGCAGGGCGCGCAGTTCACGGGGCCCAGCGGTTCGCCCCTGCAGGTTGCGGACAACGGCGCCGATTGGCTGACGCTGAACGCGCCGGCGGAGCTGACTGCCGACGATCCGGTCAAGGGCGCGTTTTCACTGGATAAATTGGTGGGTGTCGCGGGCTCGAGCCTGTACTCCGCGCCGCAGCCGCTGCAGCGGTTCGTTGTGATTCCCAAGGACGCGTTCTCGGAGATCAACCACGCGTTTCGCGAGGCTTATGGCAAGCATATCGCGGTCATCGACGCCGCGTCGTCCCGCCTGGTGCTGACGGCGAACCACCTGGACGCGGGCCAGACCGACCAGAATTGGCTGAAGAAGGCGCTGCTGACCCAAGCGGAATTTGACGCAACGCCGGGAGTCAAGAAGGTTTTCGCCAACTTTGACAACAGCATCCACCTGATTGGCTTCAAGATGGCTGAGTATTCGGTGCAGCGCTCCAGCAAATACAAAATGACGCTGTATTGGAAAGTCGTGAAGCCGACGGCGACGTCATGGAAGCTGTTCATGCACCCGCATCCGCTGAACCTGGACCGCTGGCCGCTGACGGATCCGGATCAGAGCGAGGACGAAAACAAGCCGTGCGGCGGCTGTTTTGCCACAAATCACTGGATGCAAGGCGACATTATCGCCGACAGTTTCGAGCAGGAAGTCGCGCTGGGCACGCAGTCCGGGCCCAACGACATCATCCTGGGCTGGTACAATCCTTCCAGCGAAGCGCGCATGCCGCTGCTGGCCGCCAGCGGTCAGGGGGTCACCAAGCATGGCGACAACCGCGTGACCATCGGCCAAATTCAGGTCCGCTAGTTTGACCAGTGTGTGGGTGCCGTCATGGAATTCTCCAGTCATTTCCAAGCAGTGTCGTGGTCCGACCACGGGCCCGTCGTGCGTATCCTCGACCAGCGCGCGCTGCCGGGCGAGACCCTCTATCTGGACTGCCGCCAGCCCGACGAGGTGATGGAAGCGATCCGCACGCTGACTGTGCGCGGCGCGCCGGCGATTGGCGTGACGGCGGCGTATGGCATCGCCCAGGCCATGCAGCTGGCGGTGCGCACCAAGGACCTGCACACCAGCAGTTTTGACGCGATTTTTGCCGAGACGTGCAAGCATTTCGCGGCGACGCGGCCGACCGCGGTGAACCTGTTTTGGGCCATCAAGCGGCTGCAAGAAACGGCGGCGCGGGCGCACGTGCGTGGCGTGTTCGAGCGCGCGGCGCTGCTTGTGGAAGAAGCCAAGCGGATCCATGCGGAGGACATCGAGATGTGTCTGGCGATCGGCCGCCATGGCGCGGCGCTGATGCCGGATTCCGGCGGCGTGATCACGCATTGCAACACGGGCGGGCTGGCGACGGGCGGGCACGGCACCGCGCTGGGCGTGATTCGGTCCGCGGTGGCGCAAGGCAAGCAGTTGCACGTGTGGATTGACGAGACGCGGCCGCTGCTGCAAGGCGCGCGGCTGACGGCGTGGGAATGCGCGCAGGACGGGCTGCCCGCGACGCTGATCACCGATAACATGGCGGCGCACGTGCTGAAGCTCGGCCACGCCAAAGTGGCGATCACCGGCGCGGATCGCATCGCGCGCAATGGCGATTCAGCCAACAAGATCGGCACGTATGGTCTGGCAATCTTGTGCAAATACCATAACATTCCGTTTTACATCGCGGCGCCAACCTCGACGGTCGACATCGGCTGCGACACCGGCGCGCACATCCCGATCGAAGAGCGCAAGGCCGAGGAAGTGACCCACCTGGGCGGGCACCGCGTGGCGGCTGCCGGCGTGGACGTCTTCAACCCGGCCTTTGACGTGGTGCCGCACGCGCTTATCGCCGGCATCATTACGGAACACGGCGTCGCATTGGCGCCTTTCGAGCCGGATCTGGTGGCGATGGTGGCCCGCGCCCGGGCCCATCACGCGCAAGTCGAGCCGGCCTAACGCCTGGCACTGGAACCTATGCAGAGTCAAAAACTGGTTAGCGGTCAGACAGTTCTGGCCATCCCTGTGCCTGAAATGCCCGTCGTGGCGATTCAGGTGTGGATTGGCGTGGGCAGCTACGACGAGCAGGACGGCGAGCGCGGCCTCGCGCACCTGCACGAGCACATGCTGTTCAAGGGCACGGAGCGCGATGGCGTCATCCACCGGGGCGTGGGCGACGTGGCGCACGCGGTGGAAGCGGTCGGCGGCCAGATCAATGCGTGGACCAGCCACGATCAGACCTGCTACCACGTGGTGATGCCGGCGACGCAGTGGCACGTCGGCCTGGATGTGCTCGCGGACGCGGTCTGCCACCCGGCTTTTGAAGCGGACGAGCTGGCGCGCGAGATTGAGGTCGTCGTCGAGGAGCAGCGGCGCGCGGCGGACGACCCGGGCAGCGTGGCCTTTGAGCGCATGTTCGCCCGCGCTTTTGGCGGTCACCCGTATGCGCTGCCGATCCTGGGCACGCCCGAGACCGTGCGCGCGGTGACGCCGGACGCGATGCGCCGTTTCTGGCGGCGGCACTATGTCGCTGAAAACACGGTGATTGTTGCGGCGGGTGCTTTTGATCCGGCGGAATTCCAGGCGGCGGTGATCGCGCTCTTCGCCGGGCAGCTGCACCGGCAGCAAGCGCCGCTGGGGCGGATCCCGGCGCCGCGTCCGGCGGCGGGCATCGATCTGGTCGATACCGCGTTTTCGGAAGCCAAGGTGCTGCTGTCCTGGCCGATCCCGGCGCTGCTGGAGCACGACGTGGCGGCGCTGGACGTGGCGGCGATCGCGCTGGGCCAGGGCGAGTCCTCGCGGCTTGTGCGGCAGGTGCTGCGGGAGAAGGAACTGTGCAATGACATCGGCTCGGCGACCTGGACGCCGCCGCGCGCGGGGCTGTTCACCGTGTCGTTTTCCACCAGCCAGGAGCGGCTGGAAGCGGCGGTGCTGGCGACGGTTGGCGTTGTGCAGGCGCTGCGCGTCGGCGGCATCGAGGAGTCGGAGCTGGACAAGGCGCGCGCGAACCTGTTGAGCGACGCGACTTGGAAACGCGAGACAGCGCAGGGACTTGTGCAGAGCCACGGCTATTTCCTGATGGCGACCGGCGACCCGGAGTGGGAGCGGCTGTATCACGCGCGCATCGCCGAGCTGACGACCGGCGAGGTCCAGCGTGCGGCGTACACGTGGCTGACGGCGGAGACGGTGCAGGTCGTGGTGCTGCCGGGCAAGTCGGATGCGCCGCCGATCGACGCGGACCAGCTGCTGCGGCAAGTGCAGGCCAGTTTGCGGCCGGCGCCGGCGTCGTTGGCGCTGCACCAGCCGGACGTGCTGGACGGCATCGAGCGGATCGTGCTGCCGAGCGGCGATGTGCTGCTTGTTCAGCCTGACGCGAGCGTGCCGGTGTGGGGTCTGCGCGTGGCGGCGCTGGGCGGTCAGCTGGCGGAGGATCCGACGACGGTGGGGCGGACGTGCATGCTCGGGCAATTGCTGACGCGCGGGACGGACCGGCTGTCCGGTGACGCGATCGCCGCGCGCGTGGAGGGCCTGGCGGCCGGCGTGCAGGGCGTGGCCGGGCGCAACAGCCTGGGACTGAGCGCGGTGTCGCTGAAGACGACGACCGACGCGGTGCTGGATCTGGCCTGCGGCTGCCTGTTTGGCGCGACGTTGCCCGAGGACGAGATCGCCCAGCAAAAAAAGGTCCAGCTCGAAGAGCTGCGCCACGAAGAGGACGCACCCGGGCGAAGGGCGATGCGGGCGATGGCGCGCACGCTGTATGGCAACCATCCGTACGGATTTGGGATTTTGGGTTCCCCGGACAGCCTGGCGCGCCTGCAGCGGCCCGAGCTGCTGGAGTACTTGCGCGGGCGCGTGGTGCCGGGGCGGCTGGTCTGGGCGATCTCCGGCGACGTGCACCCGCAGCGCATGGCCGAGGCGATCGCCGCGCACACGCCGACCGACCGCATCCCGCTGCCGGCGCCGCCGAGTCAGGAAGTGCCGTTGCTGCGTGAGAAACGTCAGATTCGCCTGCAGGCGGACAAGCAGCAGGCGCACATCGTGCTGGGTTTTCGCGGCGCGACGCTGTATGAGCCGGAGCGGTACGCGCTGGAAGTGCTGGCGACGGCGCTCGGCGGGCAGTCCGGTCGGCTGTTCCTGGAGCTGCGCGATCGGCAATCGCTGGCGTATTCGGTCGGCGCGATGAACGTGGACGGCGTGGATCCGGGCTATTTTTCGTTCTACATCGGCACGACACCGGACAAGGTGCCGCAGGCGCTGGCCGGGCTGTACGCGCAGCTGGAGCGCGTGCGGCAAGAGCCGCTGGCGACGCTGGAGTTGGAGCGGACGCGCGCTTCGCTGGCGGGCGGTCACCAGATCGGCTTGCAGCGGCGGCTGTCGCGCGCGGCGACGCTGTGCCTGGACGAGCTGTATGGCCTCGGGCGGCCGGCGTGGCAGGGGCACCTGCAGCGGCTGCTGGCGGTGACCGCCGAGGACGTGCTGAAGGTCGCGCGCGAACGCCTGGACCCGCAGCGCTGCGTGGAAGTGATCCTGGCCCCGGAATAGCGGAGCGCGCCGATGCTGACGCTGGGAATTGCAGGCCATGTCGACCACGGCAAGACGTCGCTGGTGCGTGCGCTGACGGGCATCGAGACGGACCGGCTGCCGGAGGAGCAGCGCCGCGGCATCAGCATCGAGCTGGGTTTTGCCTGGCTGGATGTCGCGGACGTGGGCCGCGTGGCGCTGATCGACATGCCGGGCCACGAGCGGTTCGTGCGGCGGATGATCGCGGGCGCGGTTGGCGTGGACGCGCTGCTGCTGGTGGTGGCGGCGGACGAAGGCGTGATGCCGCAGGGCCGAGAACACTTGGCGATCGCTCAGCTTTTGGGCATCCGCCATGGCGCGGTGGTGCTGACCAAGACAGACCTGTGTGACGCGGACATGCTGGCGATGGCCCGCGACGACGTGGCGCAGCTGACCCAGGGCACGTTCCTGGCCGACGCGCCGGTCTGGCCGGTGTCGGTGCGGCAGCCGGACACGATCGCCGCTCTTCAGGTGCGGCTGGCGGAATTTTGCCAGCAGTTGCAGGTGCTTCGGCGCCACGAGCTGGACGTGCAGGGCCGACCGTTCCGGCTGGCGGTGGACCGCAGCTTCACGCTCAAGGGCCGCGGTACGGTGGTGGCGGGCACGGCGGTGGCGGGCCAGGTGGAGCTGGAGCAGCTGCTGGAGGTGCTGCCGCAGCACACGCAGTTTCGCGTGCGCGGGCTGGAGCGCCATGGCGTGGCGCAGTCGCGCGTGCAGGCGCCCGGGCGCGTGGCGCTGAACCTGGCGGGCGCGACGCTCGACGACGCGCCGATCGGCGCCATGCTGGCGACGCCGGGGACGGTCGCGGTGAGCGATCGCTTTGACGTGACGCTGACGCTGCTGCCGCACTGTCGGCCGCTGCCGGTGCGGCGGCGCGCGGCGATCCAGCTGGGAACGACGCTGAGCGAGGGCGCGATCGTGCTGCTGGACGGTCAGCCGCTGCCGCCGGGGCACACGGCGCTGGCGCAGATTCGCCTGGACACGCCGCAGCCGGTGGCGGCGGGTGAAGGGTTTGTGGTGCGCGGTTCGCGCGTGGATCCGCGTTTTGGCCAGACGCTGGGCGGCGGTCGCGTCCTGCACCCGCAACCGAATCGACATAAACTGAATGATTCAAAGGTCTTGTCGGCGCTGCAGCAGCTGGGCCAGGCCGATGCGGAGGCGCAAATCCTCGGCGCGGTCGCCCTGGCGCAGGGACGCGGCGTGACGGACGACGGGCTGCTGCGCACCTGCACGGCGCCGGTTGGCCAGCTGCAAAAGACCTTGAAAATACTGGGAGATCGCAAACAGCTGCTGCGTCTGGGGACGCCGCCGCGCTGGCTGGAGCCCGCAGATGTCGCCGCGCTGGGCCGCAGCGTGCTGGACGCCGTTCGGCAGTTTCACGCCGCGCAGCCGACCCGCGTGGGCGCAGAAGTGGCGGACCTGCAGCGGCAGCTGGCGCCGTGGCTGGAGGCGACGGCGTTTGGCCAGCTGTGCGCGCTCGCGGTGCGCCAGGGCCAGCTGACGGCACAGGGAACGGCGGTGGCACTGCCGGGTTTTCTCGTCAAGGCGACGGCGTCGTCAGAGCTGGTGACGCGGCTCGTGGCGCTTCTCGCATCACAGGGCCTGGCGACGGAGACGCCGACGCAGCTGGCGGAGCTGCTGCAGACCGAGGCCCGCGCGGTCGCTGTGGCGCTGCAGGCGGCGCAGGCCGCGGGCCAGGTCGTGCGGGTCACTGAGGCCTATTGGGTGGCGACACCGGTGGCACATGCCGCGCGCGACCGGGTGCTGACTGCGTTTGCCGGCGCCGCGCAGTTTACCACCGGTGAGCTCAAAGACGTGCTCGGGCTGACGCGCAAACATCTGATTCCTTTTGCTGAATATCTGGATGCGGAGCGCCTGACCGTGCGCGATTCGACAGGGAATCGGCGCGTGCGCGAGCGGGCGCGCGAGGCGTGGCTGGCGCGTCCGTCCAGCGACGAGGAGGGACCATGACGGTGTACACGGCGCTCGAGAGCCCGCTGGGGCTGCTGTTGCTGACGGGCGACGGCGCGGCGCTGACAGGGCTGTACATGACGGGTCACCGCCACGGTCCGGCGATTGCCGCGTCCTGGCGCCGCGACGACGACGCGCCGCCTTTTGCGGCCGCGCGCTCACAATTGGCCGCGTATTTTGCCGGCGAGCGCCGCGTGTTCGATCTGCCGCTGCAGCCGTCGGGCACGCCGTTTCAGCAGGCCGTGTGGCGGGCGCTTGCGCAGATCGCGTTCGGCGAGACGCTGAGCTATGGCGAGCTGGCGCGGCGCCTGGGCAAACCCGACGCGGCGCGCGCGGTCGGGCTGGCCAACGGCCGCAACCCGCTGTCGATCGTCGTGCCGTGCCACCGCGTCGTGGGCGCTTCCGTTGCGCTGACCGGCTACGGCGGCGGCATGGACCGCAAGGCATGGCTGCTGGCCCACGAGCGCGGAACCGCGCCGTCCGGGCAGCTGAAGTTCACGCTTTAGCGCCCGATTTGACGCCGGTGATTCGCCGCTCGTCCGCGGTCTCGATGGCCGGCGGCTCCTGCGCCACGCGCAGCGGACCCGCGCCCAGGAACGGCACCGGTCCCCACGGCTGCCACTTGCCGGTCGGCGCACACAGCCGCATCCGCCGCGGTTCAAAGCCGCGGTGCTCCAGCTGCCCAACAAACCGCTGCAGCAGCGCGTCGAAATCCGGCGCGTCGCGGATAATGAACTGGATGACCAGGTGGAACGGGTCGGAGCACTGCGTTTCGGCGAAATACCGCTTGCGCCGGCGCTCTTCGGCCTCGAAAACCGTGACTTGGAACACGTGGTCGCGGCCCAGCTTGCCGGCTTCGAGCTGAAATCGGGCGTGTTCGCTGATCATGGCCGCACCTGCGCCAACGCGGCGCGCCGGCATTCTGTGAACCGCGGCCAGCCGGTGTCAAGCGCACCGGCCGGCGCAGGATTCCATTGACAGTACCGCCGCCTGACCCTAGCATACAGCCCCCTTTCTGGCCGGCAGCCGCCGTCCGGTTCCGGGTTTTGTGAGGGTTCTGTGGCCATTTCGCTCGCCATCGCCAGTCTGAACGCAACGCCGCAAACGCGCGAGGCAAGCCTCACGACGGCTTGGTGCGCGGAGCGTTTGGCCGGCGTGTACGAAGCAGCGTCGCCGACCCTGGCGATCGCCATCGTTGCCAGCCGGCACGCGGAAGTCGTGGAAGCCCACGTGCGCGTCCAGGGCAAGTTTCGCTGTGCGTGCAGCCGTTGCGCGGAACCGGTTGAATTGACGGTGGATACCGAGTTTGACCACCATTTCGTCGGCCCGGGTCAGCTGGACGCCAGCGGCGAGTTGGACGTGGACGGGATGGCGCTGGACGCCGATCCGGACGTCAGCGAACACGACGGCGCGCGCATCGAGCTGGAAGAATTGTGCATTGAACACGCGATCCTGGCCTTGCCGGACGTGCCGTTGTGCGACGAGGACTGCAAAGGCCTCTGCCCGCGCTGCGGTATCAACCGCAACCAGGAGACGTGCAGCTGCGACCTGAGCGAAGAGCGCTCGTCGCCATGGGCCAAGCTGGCGCAATTGCGCGTGGTCAAGGACTGATCGGCCTCGCGCCAGCGAACCGCAAGAAGTGGCAGCGCAAGTTGCCGTGAAACGAATGTAACCGGAGGATAATATGGCAGTTCCAAAGAAACGCATGTCCAACTCGAAGACGGCCATGCGCCGCGCCCAGTGGGACAAGATGCCCGCACCGACGCTCTCCACCTGCAAGAACTGCGGCGAGGCCCTGCGCCCGCACCGCATCTGCGGTAGCTGTGGGCACTACGCGGGCAAGGAAATCATCGCCGGTCTGCAGCCGGACGCTGCGGCGTCGAGCGAGTCCTGATTGCGAGGCGAGTGATGCGCATCGCGATCGCGTCCGATCATGCGGCCGTTGAGCTGCGGCAGAGCGTCGCCAGGCGCCTGACCGAGTTGGGGCACATCGTGGACGATCTGGGCTGCGGTCCGGGCGAGCGCGTCGACTATCCGCGCTACGCCGCGGCCGTCTGCGGCGCTGTCATGCAGGGCGCTGCCGATCGCGGTATCCTGTTGTGCGGCACCGGCATCGGCATGAGCATCGCGGCCAACAAGATCGTTGGCATTCGCGCGGCGCTGGTGCATGACGTGACGACCGCGCGGCTGTGCGCGGAGCACAACAACGCCAACGTGCTGTGCCTGGGCGCGCGTTCGACCGGGCCGATGGTGATCCAGGAATGCGTGGAGACGTGGCTGACGACGGCTTTTGACCCGCGCCATCAAGCCCGTCTGGACCTGATTTCCCAGCTGGAGTGAGCCCCCATGCGCTGTCCCCGCTGCGGTGATGAGGCCGACAAGGTCGTCGATTCGCGGCTGCTGCCGGGTGGCGACGCCATTCGCCGCCGCCGCGCGTGCGAGGCTTGCGGGCACCGCTACACGACCTACGAGCGCATCGAGCTGCAGCTGCCGCTGATCGTCAAAAAGCAAGGCCAGCGCGAGGAATTTGGCCGCGAGAAGCTGCGCGGCGGCATCGTCAAGGCCATGCACAGGCGGCCGATTCCGGCGGACACGGTCGACGAATTCCTGCGCAGCGTCGAGACGCGGCTGTCGGACCTGGGCGAGCGCGAGGTGCCGTCGACCTTGTTGGGCGATCTCGTGATGGAATTCCTGCGCAAACAGGATCACATCGCCTACGTGCGATTTGCCAGCGTTTACCGGGAGTTTCGAGATATTACCGAGCTGCTGGACGAGGTCCGCCAGCTGGCCGACGACGAGTCCGCTGGGACTGGCGCGCCATGACCGCGGCGGCTGATCGCGCCTGGATGCTGCGGGCCATCGCGCTGGGCGCCCAGGCGACGCGCGCGGTGCGACCCAATCCGCCGGTGGGCTGCGTGCTCGTGCAGGGCGAAACCGTAGTGGGTGAAGGCTTTCACGCCGTTGTCGGCGGCCCGCACGCGGAGAGCGTCGCGCTCGCGCAGGCGGGTGATCGCGCGCGCGGGGCGACGGCTTACGTGACACTGGAGCCATGCAATCACTGGGGCCGCACGCCGCCGTGCGCGCAGGCGCTTCTCCAGGCGGGCGTGGCGCGCGTGGTCGTGGGCGTGCGCGATCCGCACCAGCTGGCGGCGGGCGGCGTGGACGCGCTGCAGGCCGCCGGCGTCGCAGTGACCCTGGACGTCGAGCAGCAAGCGGCGGCGGATCTGGCCGAAGTGTTCCTGACTGGCGTGCGCCAACAGCGGGCGTTTGTTCAGCACAAGGTCGCGGTGACGGCTGACGGTCGGGTGGCGGCGGCCGATGGGACGACGCGCTGGATTACCGGACCCGAGGCGCGCCAGCTCGTCCACGCGATGCGCGCGCAGGCCGACGCGGTGCTGATCGGCAGTGGTACCGCGCTTGCCGATGATCCGCGGCTCGATTGCCGCGACCTGCCCCAGCCGCCATCGCAGCTGCCGTTGCGCGTCGTGCTGGACCGGCGCGTACAGCTGCCCGCGCACAGCCACCTGGCGCAGACCGACGCCCAGGCGACGCTGCTGGTGACCGATGACCGCGAACGTGCGACCGGGCGCGACGCGGACCTCCTGCGTGCCCAGGGCGTCGAGGTGCTGCGCGTGGCGCCGAGCGCGACCTGGCTGGCCGACGTGCTGCGGGCGCTCTTGCAGCGCGGCGTGCATCACGTGGTGGCGGAGCCGGGACCGACGCTGGCCACGGCGCTTTGGCGCGCGCAGCTGGTGGACCGGCTGGATCTGCTTGTGGCGCCCAAGCTGCTCGGCAGCGGCGCGCCGTGGCTGCAGGGGCTGGACCTGGCGACGCTGGAGGCCGCGCGGCCGCTGCGGTGGTCGTCGGTGCAGCAGGTGGGCGCGGACGTGTGGCTGACAGCGCGGCCCCAGTAGCGGCGGCGGACGGACAGGAGGCAGGATGTTCACGGGCTTGGTAGAAGCGGTCGGGACGCTCACCGCGGCGGTCAAGAAGGGCGGTGGCATGCAGTTGAGCGTCGCGGTGCATTGGCCGGACGGTGACCGCGCAACCCGCTTGGGCGACAGCGTCGCGGTCAACGGCGCGTGCCTCACGGCGATCCGCATCGCGCAGGGCGACGGCGTGGAGACGCTGACTTTTGACCTGTCGCACGAAACACTCGCCCGCACCGTTTTCGCCGACGCGACGGTCGGCACACCGTGCAATCTGGAACGCGCGCTGAAAGTCGGCGACCGGCTCGGCGGCCATATCGTGACGGGTCACGTCGACGGCGTCGGGCAATTGCTGGAACGCCATCCGCATCCAGCCGGCTGGGACCTGATCTACCGGTTGCCCGCGGCGCTGCTACCGGAAGTCGTTGAAAAAGGTAGTATTTGTCTGGATGGTGTGTCACTGACCGTCAACCGTGTGGCAGGCGGTGATCTGCCGGCGGACAGCGTCGGTGTGACGATCGTGCCGCATACGGCCCAGCATACGCAGCTGCTGCACGGCGAGGTCGGCAAGGCCATTCACGTGGAGACCGATATTTTTGCCAAGCATGTCAGACGGTTGATGGAGTTTTCGCGTCCGCCTGGCTGATTGCCCCACGCGCGAGCCCCGGCGCAAGTGTGCGAGTTCTTGCCGCGGCGCGGGACCTGACCGACACTCTGGGCGCGGCGCCGCACTTGTACGCGGCTTCGCATTGCAGGTAAGGTGCGGCTTTGCGTTTGCGCCCGCTTGCGGCGCGGATTTTTGAGCCCAGCCAGAGGACGCCTTGGCGTCCGGAGTGTGTGATGCGCGTGCGACCCGGCCAACCCAGCGCGACTTCCCGGTGGCTCGCGGTGCCCATTGCGCTGCGCGTGCTGGGGATTGCGATCCTGGCGGCTTGCACGCTCTCGGTGCCGGCGGATGCAGACGCGCGCCCACGCCGCAAGGCCGCGGCCCACACGGCAGCCAAGAAGGCCGCACGCACGCACAAGGTGCCCAAGGCGGCTTTGCCCGCCGCCGCTTCGCCTGTCGCCAGCCCTGCTGCGCCGCCGCCCGCAGTCGCCCCGCCTGCGCCGCCCGCCGCTGCGCTCTTGCCTGGCGCCGCGACGCCCGTCACGGCCGTTGCCCTGGCGCGCGCGGCTACGCCTTCCACGGCTCACGCCCCGGCTGCGGCCGCCGCCAAGCCCGCTTCTGCCCACCCCGCGCCCGCCGTTGCGCTGCCAGCCGCCGCAACGGCCGCCGCGGTCGGTGTGCCTGCCCACGCTTTCGCGACTGCCTCGCCTGCCCACGGTCTCCCTGCCGCCGCTTCGCCGACGACGGCCGCCGCGCCGGCCAAGCCACACGCGGCTGCGGGGCCCGTTGCGACTGCTTGGGCGCTGCCGCCCGTGCCGGCCGAGAAGCTGCGGAGCGACGTGAAATTCGACTCCATCGCCCGGCTGGTCCAGGCCGGCAAGTTCAGCGAAGCGCTGGCGGAAGTGGACGCGCTGCTGGAAAAGTCGCCCAATGACGACGAGCTGCAGGTGCAGCGGGCGCGGCTGCTCTACTGGCTGGACCGCCGGGAGTCGGCGCGCGCGGCGTTGGCGCCGGTCCAGGAGCGTCACCCGGAAGATCCGGAGATCCGCGAGTTGGACGCGCAGCTCAAGCTGGCCGACGGCGACGTGGCGGGCGCGCTCGCGCAATACCGCGCGCTGGAGATTGCCGGCGACGGTCGGCCCGAGCTGCACCAGCGCATCATCGACCTGGCGCTGGAGCTGGATGAAGACGTGGTTGTGACGAAGTCGCTGCGGTTCGGCGGGCACCTGAGCGACGAGCAGGAGATGGCGTACACGCGGCTGATTCATCCGTGGTTCTCCGATGTTGCGGGCACGTGGACCCTGCACAGCGCGGTGTCCTGGTGGCGGGCGGACGCGCACCTCGGGCGGCGGCTGAGCAAGCGGTGGAGCGTGCTGGTGGGCGGCATCTTTGAGCAGCGGTACTCGGGCGCGGACATGCAGCGCGCCGAGGCGCTCAAGGGCGAATTGTACTTTGGTTTCTGGCGGATCGACGGCATGCTGCACGTCGAATCGTCGCTGAACAAGACGTTCCTGCCGGACTTTGACGGCCGCCTGGACCTGGCGCTGTCCATCGTCAAGCAGTTCTCGCTTGGGCTGTACGGCCGCTATGCGGACTACCAGACGCTGCCGACGTCCCAGGTTCGGCCCTCGCAGGCGTGGACGCTTGCGCCGAATGTGATTTTCTATGTGAAAGACTGGACGTTGCAGCCTGGCTACATGGCGATGCATATCCAGGGCAATCAGACGACCTCAGAATCGCTGTTTCACACGGGTTTTTTCAAGGCGCGCTGGGAGCCGGATCCGCGCTGGATGGCGTTTGCCTGGGTGTTTGTCGGCACGGACCCGACGTTCATCGAGCGCTACGGCATCAACACGCCGCTCGGCATCTCCGGCGTCCTGGGCGGCGAGCACTGGTGGACGCCGCGCTGGGGCACCCGCCTCTCGGCGTCTCGCGTGCAACCCTTTGACGCCAAGAACGATCCGTTCACGGAAGTCACCCTCGTGCTGCGAGGTCGGCTGTGAGTCATTTTCACCTCGAGCTCCTGACGCTGCCGGAGCTGCTGATCATCTTGTTCGTGGCGCTCGAGCTCGTGATCGTGCTGGTGGCGCTGACGGCGATGCTGATCGTCCGGACCCGCGCGATTCGCCGCGAGCAGGCCTTCCAGACCACGCGCGCGACGCTGCTGGAGTCGGTCCAGCGCATGACCGGCGTCGAGCCGGATCCGACGGCCAAGTCCAAGGCGCTGGCGGCGCTGGGGTCCATGTCGCGCGACTTTGCGCGCCGCCTGCTGACCGAGATGGCGGAGCTGGCGGGTCCGACGGGCACGGCGGCTTTTGAGGAGCTGTACGCGGCGTCGAGCCTCGCTGTCGAGGCGCGCGCGAACGCGGTGGCGCGGCCGTGGGAGCGCCTGCGCGTGATCCGCGAAGCCCGTGCGCTGCACGATCCCGCGCGGCTGCTGGCCGGTCTGGTGCGCGACGAAGTGCCGGATGTGCGCCTGGGCGCGTTCGAGGCGCTGTGTGCGCTGTCCCGCGCCGACGAAGCGGTCGTCGCGATTCCGCTGCTGGCGGCCGACGGTCGGCTGAACCGCGTGCGCGCGATCGACGCGATGTCGACGGCCAACCCGCTGCCGGTGCAGGCGTTGGTCGAGCTGTCGAACTCGGAAATCGCCGACGTGCGGCAGATCGTCGTCGCGGTGTTGGGCACCGCGCGCGTGCGCCAGGCTGTGCAGGTGGTTGTGCACGCCGTGACGGATCCGGAAGCGGAAGTGCGCATCCAAGCTGTGAAAGGCCTGCGCGAGATGAACGATCCGTCGGCGTTGCCGGTATGTCTGAGCGCGCTGCAGGACGAGCGCTGGGAAGTGCGCTCCGAGGCGGCGCGGACGTGCGGCGCGCTGGGCGGTGGCGGCGCGGCAGAGTCGATTGCCGTGCTTTTGGATGACGAAGCCGAGTGGGTCCGTCACAATGCTTCGCTCGCGCTGTCGCGCTGCGGTCCGGCGGGCATCGCAGCGCTGCGTTCAGCGGCGGCGCGCGGCAATGAATCGGCGTCCAGTGCGTTGGCTGAGGCGCGGCTGTCGGTCACGGAAACTTCTTTGGTGTAGCCGGTTCAACCGGCCATTTGGGCAATGGAGGCAAAGAGCACACACGCATGTTGATGGATATCTTCAATATTCTTGTGCTCCTTTACTTCGTGATGCTCACGTCGGGCTACATCGCGCTTTTTGTCTCGGCGTCGGTCGGCATCATCCAGGTGCGCCGCGATCTGGAAGGCAGTTCGCCGGAATCGGTGTCCATGCGCGGCCGTGCGACGCTGCCGATTTCGATCCTCGTGCCGGCGCACAATGAAGAAAAGA
Organism: uncultured Myxococcales bacterium; assembly: GCA_903929795.1. Taxonomy (GTDB): domain Bacteria; phylum Myxococcota_A; class UBA9042; order UBA9042; family UBA9042; genus CAIYBN01. The sequence continues at coordinate 50,309 of CAIYWC010000029.1, forward strand.
CGGTGGTGGAATCCGTGCGCGCGCTGCTGAAACTGCGCTATCCGGAACACGAAGTCGTCGTGGTGAATGACGGCTCCGACGACAAGACGATGAAGCGGCTGCGGACAGCGTTCGCCTTGGAAGCGGTGCCGATCGACATTCGGCTGGATTTGCCGTGCAAGCCGATTCGCGCGACCTACCGCTCCGCGATTTACAACCGGCTGATCGTGATCGACAAGGACAATGGCGGCAAAGCCGACGCGCTGAATTGCGCGATCAACGCAAGCCGCTTTCCGCTTGTGTGCGCCATCGACGCCGACACGCTGATCCTGCCCGACGCGCTGCTGCGGCTTGTGCGCCCATTCCTGACGGACGTCGACGTGGTCGCGGTCGGCGGCACGATCTGCCTCGCCAACGGCTGCACGATCGAGCGCGGCGCGGTCGTGGAAATGGGCTTGCCCAAGTCCTGGCTGGCGCGCTTCCAGGTGGTCGAGTACCTGCGCGCGTTCCTTGTCGGCCGGCTCGGCTGGGACCGCATGGGCGGAAACCTGATTATTTCCGGGGCTTTTGGCCTATTTCGCCGCAGCGCGGTCACGACCGCCGGTGGCTATGCGCACGACTCGGTCGGCGAGGACATGGAGCTTGTCGCGCGCCTGCGTCACCAGATCCCGCAGTGGCTGCAGGGCCGGGCGATCGCGCACTTGCCGGATCCGGTGGCGTTCACGGAAGCGCCTGAGAATATTCGCATTTTGGGCAATCAGCGCGATCGCTGGCAGCGCGGCTTGGCGGACACGCTGTGGCGGCACCGCAAGATGGCGTTCAACCGCCGCTACGGGCCGATCGGCCTCGTGGTGATGCCCTTTTTCATCTTTTTCGAGCTGTTCGGGCCGATTGTCGAGCTCTTTGGCTATTTCTATTTCACGCTCATGCTCGTCGGTGGCTTCATCGAGCCGGTGTTCACGACGCTGTTTCTGATCCTCGCGGTTCTCATCGGCTTTTTGCTGTCGCTGGGCGCGATTTTGCTCGAAGAACTGTCGCTGTCGTTCTTTCGCGAACGCGGTGACTTGTGGCGCCTCGTCTCGGTTGCTTTGCTCGAAAACATGGGGTATCGCCAGCTGATTTTGTGGTATCGCATCCGCGGTCTGTGGGGCTACCTGCGGCGCCGCAAGACGTGGGGTCGCATGACGCGCCTCGGTTTTGCCGGCGGCACGGGTCCGCGCGGTGAAGCGCGTTCAAGCGCCCTGCCGATTTTGACGACGCTGCTGCTGGCGGCGATCGTGATGCTGCCCGTGGGCTGGCTGATCAAGCCGCGGCCGACGGTGCGACCGCAAATTCTAGACAAAACAGTGCCTTTCGAGAACCGCCGCGAGCACCTGCGCTTGATGTGGCTGTTGACGCAGGCCAAGGTCCAGCCGCCGCGGTCGCGGTTCATGTGGGACGCGGTCAACGATTATGTCGGCTGGAATCCGACGACCAAGGCGCACCGGGAGCTGAGCGATGACGATCTGAAGGATCGAAATTTGCTTTTCATTTCGGACACTTATGGCGTGTACGTCGATGACTACGACGCGATGCCGCGGCCGATCGCCCACCTGGAGCTGTCCAAGCGCATTTTCGGCGGCCTGTCGGATGCGGAGATGGATGTCATCGAGCGTTTCATGGCGCGCGGTGGGCGAATTTGTGCTGAATTCAACACGTTCGCCACACCCACGCCGTACAGCGCGCGCGTGCGGATGGAAAAGATTCTGCACCTGAAATGGTCTGGCTGGGCGGGTCGCCGCGTGGATGATTTTTCCGACGATCGGGAAATTGCCCAGTGGGTGCAAAAACGCTGGGCGGAGGAAACCGGCCGGCCATACGATCTGGAAGGCCCGGGTATCTTGCTGATCCACGAGGATGGGCGCGTCGTTTGCCTGCAAGAAGAGCTGGATATTCCAAAGAATCCGCTGGTCTTGACCCATGGCCCGGATTCGGTGCCGGTGACCTACTGGTTTGACATCAACGAGGCGATGGACCCCAAGGAAGTGCGCGCGACCTACAAGCTGCACACCCTGGAGCCGGGCGCGGTGCTGCTGGCGAAATTTGGAATTCCCGATGCATTTCCAGCAATTATCTATGACGACAAGCTCGTGCACACCTATATGGCGGGCGATCTGACCGACGCGGAGGCGAACCTCGGGCCGCCGTGGCTGGCGTTTGTCCCGACCGTGCGGCGCTGGATGGCCCAAACCGGCATGGTCCCTGAAGATATTCGGCTTTTGTGGCGCATCTACGCGCCGACCATCACGCGCGTGCTGAACGGCGAGCTGTGAGCCGCTGGTACGCCCTGGGCCTGTGCGCGCTGCTGGGTGCCTGTGCGCCGGCGCAGTTGCGGCGCGAGGATTTGCCCCCGGAGTGCCTGACGCCCGACCACGCAGCGCTGCTGGACGCCGCAGCGCGGTCGCTGTTTCTGGTGCCGTACAAGCCCGGCCGTGTCTACGACGTGGATGCCCAGAACCGGCCGGTGCCGTTTGCCCTTGTGCACCTGGCATCCGACGCGTTGGCCGTGCTCAGCTATCCGGATCCACAGCGTTTTTCCGGTGGCGGCGCCGATCTTGCCCAGCTGGCGCACCGCTCGTTTCTGTACGACAACGCGCTGGCCGTGCTCTGGCTGAGCCACTCGGGCGACCTGGACCGGGCGCGGCGGTTGCTGGCGACGGTGGCAGCGCTGCAAAGGCCTGATGGCGCCTGGGGTTTTGGCTTCAACACCGGCAGCGAGGACGGCTTCTACAACGCCGCATACGTCCGCACCGGCACGGTCGCCTGGGTGGTCTATGCGTTGGCGCACTACCGGCAGGCGAGCCACGACCCGCGCTTTGACGCGACCGCCGAGCGGGCGATTCGCTGGTTGCTGGCGCAGCGGGCGGCCAGCCCGTCGGGTCGGCAAGAGGCCGACGGTGTGCTGTTCCAGGGCGGCTCGGGTCGCTGGGTCGACACGAGCCATTTCGAGCCCGATTGGCCAGCGTGCTTCGCCGCGACGGAGCACCAGATCGACGTCTGGTTCGCGCTCCGGGCGTCCTCGCTGGCGTGGCCGCAGCTGGCGCATACCGTCGGGCTGGAGCACGTCGCGCAGCAGCTGGCGGCCGGTCTGCAGCGGTGGCTGCGGCACGCGGACGAGCCACGCTATGTCCAGGGCACGCCCGCCGACCTGACCGGCGTGTGCGATCCCGAGAGCGCGCTCGACGCGGCGGGCACCTGGTCCGCGCTGTGGGAGCTGGCGATGGGCAAGGCGGCGGGCGCGCGCGAGCTCCTGGCGTGGGTCGACGCGCACCACGCGCTGGACGTCCATGGCTGGCCGGGGCTGCGGCCGTACCTCGACCAGGGCCCGGCGACCTGGTTTGTCGAAGGCAGCATCGCCCGACCGCTGGCGCTCTGGCGGCTGGGCGAGCACCGGGCGGCGCACGCAGCGTGGCAGCCCCTGCTGCAGCTGGCGTGCATGGGCGGGCTGCCGCTGGTCTATGCGCCCGATTGGCATCCGGATTTTCCGCTGACGCCCGCGGCCGCGCCGACCCTGTGGCTGCTGATGGCCGGGCAGGAGATCGACGCGCATGGCCAGCCGTGGCTCTGGGCAGAGCGGTAGCCGGATCTGCCGGGTCTGGATAAGCTACCGGTCATGACGACACCGCTCATCGACCTCACACGATTTCCGGGCCGCGGCTGGTACGCCGGTATCGCCGAGCAAATGCGCGCGGCGCCGGCGGGCATCTCGCTGCTCAACACGTCCGTGTTGGCGCGTTGGGCGCAGCACCTGCGGGCGCGGCCGGCGGATATTTTGCTTCTTGCCACGGCGCAGGAGGCGATTCGGGTGGCGATCCAGGCGCTGGTGGTTCCGTCGGACGTGGTATTGCTCGCCCGGCCGCTGCCGCCGGAATGGCTGATGGCGGTCCTGCACGCGGGCGCGCGGTACCTGGACGTGGGGCGGCGATTCGATGGCCCGACGCCGACCGGTGGCCTGAACCACGCGGCGGCGCACCGGGCGGCGCTGGCCCACCCGCAGGCAATCGCGATCGCGGAGCTGGCCACCTGGAGCGGTGCCAACGACGCCGCGCTGGCGGCGGACCTGCCGATTCGCGGCGTGATTGTCGATGCCCGGCGCCATGCCGACTGCCTCGGACCGCAGCTGCCCGGCGCACGCGCGCCGCTGACGCTCGTGGCGCTGCGCGATCCGGATCGGCCCTCGGAACCCGTGCTGTACGCGCTGATTGTGCCCGACCAGCAGAGGGAAGCGCTGGCGATGGCGTCGGGTCCGACGGCGCTCCCGGAAACCCAGGCCGAGCATGCGTTTGCCGTGCTGGACGGCCTGCAGCGGCAGCCTACCTGGCCCGCGGCGATGCAGGCGCGGCTCGCGACCCGGTACGCGCAGTTCCAGCAGGCGGTGGCGAATCGGCCTGGCGTCGTGCTGCTGGGCCAGACCGGTCTGGAGGCCGCGGCGCTCTGCCTGGCGGATGACGGCGAGGAGATCGCGCAGGCGTTGGCCGGCGAATTTCCCGAGGTGGTGGCTTGGCCGATGACCGACATGCGCGGGCTTCTGACCGTCGACCTGCTGCGGTGACGGGCAGCGCTACTTGCCCAGGACGTGGCTGAGCCCAGCGTACAGCGTGGCGCCCAGTCCCGCGGACACCGGCAGCGTCAGCACCCATGCGATCACGATGTTGCCGGCCACGCCCCAACGCACCGCGCTCAGCCGCTTCGACGCACCGACGCCCATGATGGACGACGAAATGACGTGGGTCGTGGACACTGGCGCTTTGAGAAAGGACGCGGTCAGGATGACGATGGCACCTGCGCTCTCGGCGGCAAAGCCGTGAATGGGCTGTAGCTTAATGATTTTGCTGCCCATTGTCCGGATGATGCGCCAGCCGCCGGCCGCCGTGCCTGCCGCCATGGAGATCGCGCACGCGGCGATGACCCAGAACGGCACGACCAGCTCGCCGCGCTGCTGGTAGGCCGCCAGGTTGAGCCAAGTCGGCTGGCTTGCGGCGTGCTTGGCGTAATACGCGATGAGCGACATAGTCACGATACCCATGGCTTTTTGCGCGTCGTTGGAACCGTGCGACAGCGCCATGGAGCTGGCCGACAGCAGCTGCAGGTGGCGAAACAGGCTGTTGACCCGCGACGGGCTCGTGCGCCGCACCATCCACGTGAGCGCGACCATGATGATGAAGCCGATGAGAAAGCCGGCGATGGGCGACACGATCAAGCCAACTGTGACCTTGTAGACGCCCTTGGAGTGCATGAGCGTGTTGAACGCCTCGAAAAAATTGGCGTTTTCATCCATCACGCGGTGACACGCGACCGCGCCGATCAGCCCGCCGACCAGCGTGTGGCTGGACGACGACGGCAAGCCAAGCGCCCAGGTGACGAGGTTCCAGATGATGCCGGCCAACAGCGCGCAGACGACGACGGTTTGCGTGATGGTCGCCGGGTCGGCGATGTCGCCGCCGATGGTCTTGGCGACGCCGGTGCCCAAGAAGGCGCCGCCGAAATTGAACACGGCCGCGAGCATGACGGCGGTGCGCGGCGAGAGCACGTTGGTCGAGACCACGGTGGCGATCGCGTTGGCCGTGTCGTGAAAACCGTTGATGTAATCGAACACGAGCGCGGTCACGACGACCACGATGAGCAGGATGAACGGATCGACCATCGCAGCCGCATCAGCCATGCTTCACGACCACGGAACGAATCAGGTCGCACACGTCGTCGCACGCATCCACGGCTTTTTCCAGCGAATCGAGAATTTCCTTCTCGCGGATCAGGTCGATCGCGTCCGGCGGCGACTGGAACAGCAGGCCCATGGCGTTGCGATACGCCGTATCGCCTTCATTTTCAAGGGCATGGACGCGTACAAACCAGACGTGCAGCTCAGAATGGTTGTCGCCGGATCGCAGCAGCTGCACGCAATGCGCCACCGCGTGCGCGGACTCGCGCGTGATCCGCACGAGATCGCGCATGGCATCCGTCAGCACGCCGACGCGGTAAATCACGATGAGGCCTGCGGTTTCTTCCATCAAGTCGATGATGTCGTCCAGCGCCGAGACCAGCGCGTGCAGATCTTCGCGGTCGATCGGCGTGACAAACGTCTTGTCCAGCTCGTCGTAGACAACGTGAGCGACTTCATCGCCTTCGTGTTCGATTCGGCGCATCGCCTCCGAGACCCGCGCGAAGTCCTCCGTGGTCTCCGCGGTGGCCAGCTTGGCGAATTCGTCCGCCCCGACGGTCAAGATCCGCGCCAGTGCGTCCAGGTAGCCAAAGAAGCGATTCTCTTGAGGTAACAGGGACTTGATGATGCGATCGAGCCACATGGGTCAGCCTTGGCGCGGCGACGGCGCGCTTGGTCCGGCAGAGTATCTGCGACGCCGTGGCCGCCGTCATCCCTTCGTCGCAGCATTGTCGCATTTGCGCCACGTCCGCTGCGAAATGCACATTCGTTTGACCGCGTCGCCACGCGCGTTTACGCTCCTGCCGCGATGAGCGAATTGCGGACCCAACTTGTGCATCGAGTTCCAGGGCGGCGGGGATCGGCGCTCCTGCTGCTTGCCGTGATGGCATCGGCCTGCGAAGACCAGACGCCGGCTTCGAACGCCCCAGCGGTCGTGTTGGCGCGCCACATCGACCAACTCCTCGACGATCCCAGCGGCCTGCCGCGCGAGGCGACAGCGGCGGCGCTGGCCGCGGAGGCGACTCCTGCCCAGCCTCCGGGGGCCGTAACGGTTGCGAGCGCCCCTGCGGATGTCCAGGCGTCGCCGCCTGATGTCGCCCCAGCACCGGATGTTCCGGTTGTGGCAAGTGCCAGCGCGACCGCGGATGTCGTCGCGTCGCCGGTTGACGTGCGGCCCGCGCCCGATGTCCAGGAGACGCCGGATGCAGCGGCGCGGCCTGACGTAGCCGCGCCGATCGTGCCCATTCCGGTGCGCCGCGACGGAACGCCGATCGCCAAGCAGGAGCCCGCGAAACCGGAATCCAAGCTCGACAAGCCGGCGCCGGGTGTGCCGCCGGTCAAGCCGGTGAAGCTGAGCGCCGCGGAGCGCAAGAAGCAGGCCAAGCTGGCGGCAGTCCAAGCGAAA
>CAIYWC010000030.1 GCA_903929795.1 uncultured Myxococcales bacterium
GCCCGCTGTGCTTCATGGCGGCGAGCGGCGCCAACGTGACGCCGGACAAGCTGCCAGCAGCTGAGCGCGCCGCACTTTTTGCCGCATGCGACCGCGCGCTGCTGCGGACGGTTGAGGTGCTGCAGCCAGAATTCGCCATTGGGATCGGGCACTTTGCTGAGCAGCGCCTGAAAATCGCGCTCGCGGACATGCCGGGCGTGCGGATCGCGCGCGTGCCGCACCCGAGCCCAGCGAGCCCCACGGCCAACGCCGGGTGGGCCAAGCTGATGGACGCGGCGCTGCGCGAAGCGGGCGTGGTGCGCTGAATAGCGGAGACCGTCAGCGCGGCTGCTGTCCGTCGAGCGCGCGCTCCGCACACGCCTGCGCCTCACGCGCCTGACCCGCCACGTCGCCCAGCGACCGGAACGACGCGCCAGAACGCGGTGTCCGAACCAGTGTGACGTCCGTCAGGTCCAGCGGCAGATCGACGCCGGCGGACCGGTTGACCTGGTGGGCAATCGCACTGTGGCCCGGCCGCCACTGCCGCCACGGGCCGAGCGCCAGGCGATCCGCCGCGCCGCCGTCGGCAAAAAGCCCTTGCCCCACGCGGACCGCCGCGAACACGTGCGGCATCGCGCACGAAGCGACAACGGCCTGCGCCAGCGGCCCCGCCGTCAGCAGCTGGTGCTTGCCCCGCGCGTCCACGACGCCGACCGCCAGCGGGTGCGGCAGGTCGGCAAAAGTGGGTGGCAGGTGCGGGCGCACAAATTCCAAAAACGCGGAAGTCGTCAAAACCCCATGCCACGGCTGCGAATTTGGCCGCAGGAGCCGCCACGGCGCCAGCCCGGTCAGCAGCTGCTGGATGTCGTCCGCGCGCAGACCGGCGGCCCAGAGCGCGCCGACCAACGCTCCCGAGGAGGTGCCCACGATGGCGTCGACCGGGATGCTCCGCGCCTCAATAGCGCGCAACACCCCGATATGACGGGAAAAAGCCAGAAATCCGCTGGAGAGAATCAGGTCGGGCATCGCGCCGAAACCGGCCGTCAATTGCCGCCGGAGCGCGCGCAGCCGAGGAGCACATCGACAAGCGCGTCCGCCTTGCCGGTGATCGCGTTGCAGGTCGCGGGACAGAGCAGGATCTTGGTCGGCGTGGTCGGATCGTCGAAATACCAGCCGCCGTTGACGGGATCGCACGTGGCTTGCGAGGTGCCGTAGGTCAGGATGGTCTGGACGCCGGCCAGCGTGACCTGGACGTTGAGCTTGGTCAGGTCCAGCAACTGGCCGCCGGTCGGCTGGGGAATCGCGTACGCGCAGCCAATCGCTTGGCCCTGGATGGCTTTCAATGCCGCTTCAAACTGCGCCACGACGTTGCCGCCCTGGTCGACGACGAATGCCTGCTTGGTGCCGCCGCCTGCGGCGATCGCGTTCAAGCTCGACAGCGAACTGCCGACGCCGATGACGAACGTCAGGACTTTCGGGTTGCCGGCCACGCCTGCCGCGGCGAGGTTGGCGATCGACGGGATGTCGGTCGGGCTGCATTCGGTCGGTTCGCCGTCGGTTGCGAGCACCGCGATGACGGTGTGGCCCGGATGGCTGCCGGCATAGGTTTTCGCGTAGCTGATGGCGCCTTCCAGCGCCGGGGCCGTCGGCGTCGACGTGGTCGGATTGTGGGCAGCTACCGATGACGCGATGGCCGCCGCATTGCCGGGCAGCGCCGCGATCGCGACTTCCGGCGTGGCATACACGCTGGCGACGCACGAGTCCTTTTTGCCGCCAAAACCGCCGCCACCACCGCCGGTGCCGGGCAGGCCAAAATACTGGATGCCAACGCCGATGCCGCTCGATTTCGGGTCGTTGACGAACGCGCTGATCGCCTGGACGATCGCCTGCCACTTGTTTACGCCGGCGGTGCCGGTCGCTTCCTTCATCGAGCCCGACTGGTCCATCATGATGTACATGTCCAGCGGCACGAGCGTCGCGGAGCTGGTCGTGGACGCGCACACGCACGAGCCGGCGACGCACGCGACGCCCTTGCACGCCATCCCGCAGGTGCCGCAGTGGTTGGGGTCGGAGCCGGTGTTGATCTCGCAGCCGTCGCTGGGATCGTTGTTGCAATCCGAGTAGCCGGACTCGCAGAGCAAGCCGCAACTGCCACTGCCGCAAACGGATTTGGCGTGCGCGCCGGCCGCAGGGCAGACGGTTGTGCAGTCGCCGCAGTGGGCGGCATCGGTGTCGGTCGCGGTCTCGCAGCCGTCGGTGCCGGGCACGCAGTCGGTCCAGCCGGGATCACAGGTCAGCCCGCAGGTGGAATTCGCGCACTGCGGCGAGGCGTTGGCGCCTGCCGGGCACGCGTTTTCGCAGCTGCCGCAGTGGCTGGCGCTGGTCGTGCCGTCGGATTCGCAGCCGTTGTCCGCGTTGTTGTCGCAGTCCAAAAAGCCGGGTAGACACGCGTAGTTGCACAGGCCGTTGACGCAGGTTGCGGTGCTTGCGACGTGTGTCGGGCACGCGCTGGCGCTGGTGCAGGAGATGGGCGTCGCGATGTGGATGTCGCCGGCGCCGTCGGGCAAGCCGTAGAGGCCGCCGCCGCCGGTGCCCGTGGGCGCGCCGCAGCCGGATAGGCCAAGGACAAGGCAAACCGCGAAGGCGGCGGTACTGGCCGCCCTTGGACTGAATGCATCTGTTCGCTTCACGCCACACCTCCGGCTACACATGAACGCCTTTGTGCAAAGACCAAACCATCCGGGGTCAGCCCCGTCGCATTTCGGACTGGACCGCGAGCGTGCTCCTCCGGAGCCATGCCGCGGATGACGGACGCTTGTTCTCGAACCTCGGCCTGTGTGTTTGGCGCCCGCTGCACCTGCCGCTCCTGAGTGTGACGGCGCGGGACCTGTTGGTCAAGCACGGTTTTTTTGCCCCGCCTGCCGGCGCTGGTCCTCACAGGTCCGCGAGGTAGCGCACGGCGGCGACGGTGTCGTTCAAGCCCGCCTCGTCCTTGTCCCAGGTGCCGCGGATGTGCCCGGCGCGGTCAATAACGACGAATTTCAGGCTGTGCGCGGTGTCGATCGCGCTCGGCTTGGCCTGGGGATCGGCGCCCTCGGGCGGATTCGGGCGGATCAGCTGCGACTGAAAGCCTTCGCTGACCAGCTTCTCCGTCGCGTCGTAATTGCCGGACGTCGCGAAATGCCAAATCCGCGGATCCGCGCCATATTGCTTGGCAAATTTCGCGAGGACGTCGGGCGTGTCCGTCTCCGGATCCACAGAAATCGACACAATTTGCGCGATCGGCGGTTCGCCCTTGGGCGCCAGCGCGCGGATGCGCTCCTGCAGCTGCGCCGTCGCACGGGCCAGCGGCGGGCAGGAAGTCGGGCAGGAAGTGAACAGGAAATTCACCACCCAGACCTTGCCGTGCAGCTGCACGGAGCCGATCGGCTTGCCGTCCTCGGCGGTCATCGACCACGCCGGCACGACGCCCAGATCGTCGATGCCTTCGGGCGGCTCACGCCGACAGGCGCTCAACACCGCGAACGCGCACAGGATCGCCACTGAAAACCGCATCGCACCTCCGGTTAGCTCGGCGGCCGGTCGCCAGTTGGCAGCGGCCGCGCGCAATGTCAGCATGCGAGCATCATGCCAAAGTCGCAAACACAGGCAAACGACCGGGAAACTTGCGGTGACGCGTTTGCAGGTCTGCGAGTCGCCCCGTGAGAGGCTCGCGGTGCTGCGACAGGCGCCCGCCAGCCAGCGGCGCCGGAATCTGGGCGCATGCCCTTGGCTCTACTGGACAATACGGGAATTTTTCAGCTTGGCGCGATTCTTGCTCGTACGTGCATCGGTCCGCTTCTCCTTTGGCCAACCCGCGGTGGTGCTGGCTGACGGCTGCGGCCAAGGCCTCGTTCGCGGCCAACCACTGGAGAATCCCATGAACTTCCTGAATGTTGAGGGGCGGTCTCGCGTCGTCTTGGGACGGTTGCTTGGACGCGCAGGGCCACGTACGGCGACGGCGTTTGCGGTCATGCTGAGCACGCTGGCGTTCCTGGCCTTGCCGACGCCCGCGCACGCCATCCCGGCTTTCGCCCGCAAGTACGGCACGAGCTGCATGACCTGCCACACGATCTATCCCAAGCTGAACCCGTTCGGCGAGGCGTTTCGCCGCAACGGCTTTCGCTTTCCCGGCACCGACAGCGACACCATCAAACAGGAGCCGCTGCAGCTGGGCGCGGAGGCGTACAAGAAAGTGTTCCCGGCGGCCGTTTGGCCGGCGAGCATCGCGGGCAGCCTGCCCGTCGCGCTCGGCTTCAACGGCTTCATGACCTTCCACCCGACGTCGGGCTCCGCGGGCGCGGTTGCAGACGGTGGCGCGCCCGTCGTGTTCGACCATCTGGTCGAGGAAGGCCACCTCTGGGCCGGCGGCAGCTTCAGCGACACCATCACGTATTTCGCGGAGTTGACGGTCGACAGCTCCGGCATCGGCATTGAGCACGCGTACCTGCTGTTCAACGATCTCATCGGCCCCGCGCACGCGGTGAACCTGTCGGTCGGCTCGTTCGTGCCGACGCTGTCCAGCTTTGGCCCGCACTCGTCGTACCTCGCGGACACGCGGCTCACCGGCGCGGGCGTCACGGCGCTGTTCAGCGGCACGCCTGGTGCGGACAGCTCCTGGGCCTACAACAACAACGCCAACGGCCTGGAAGTCACCGGCGTGCTGAACGGCCGCTTTGACTATTCCGTCGGCGTCAACCAGGGCACCAACGGTTTTACGCGGGCGCCGGACAACGTCTACGGCCACATTGGCTACAAGTTCGGCGGCGTGCGGCTGGACGGCGAGGAAGGCAGCACTGTGCCCGATCCGATGAAGCCCTGGGCGGAAGTCGCCCTGACGCTGGACCTGTATGGCTTTCACTCGTCGTCGCGCTACACGTCCGACCCGGCGACTGTCCCGTTCTCGCTGGACACGGCCAATGTCGGCGGGCTCACGCTGCGCGGCCAGCTGAACTCGCTGGAGCTGGACGCGGGCTTGAGCATGGAAATGCACGACAACGTCGACGGCGCGGGCACGAAGGTGACGATGACCCAGGAATTTGCTGAGCTTTCCTACGTCGTCTACCCGTGGCTGGTGCCGGCGGTGCGCATCGAGAACACTTCGCTGGCGCCGGACGGCGGCACGTCGGTGTCGGACCTGCGGATTCGCCCGGGCATCGCGGCGCTCGTGCTGCCGAACTTGAAGCTGACGCTGGTTGGCGACATCGAGCACAGCGACGGCGCGCCTCCGGGCGGCTGGGGCGCGCTCGGCGGCATGGGCGGCATGGCCACCAGCGCGGTCTCCGCGGACATCCAAGGGATCACGCTCGGCATCGCCTACGCCTATTGAGCTTGCGAATTCTTCACAAGATTCTGCCGCACCGGCCTGAACCGCGCGCGGCGCCCGAAACTGCCCAGACTCATTGCGGTCAGTTGCCGGGCGTCGCACGCGGAGGCCACGCGCGGCGGACGGTTTCGGCGCTCGTGCGGGCACATGAGCGCCGCCACGCCCGCCCGCTGGCGCGAGAATCTGCGCAATCCGCTATGCTTGGCTGATGGTCGACAAGCAACCCACCACAGACGGCGCACTTCCTGGCTCAGCACGCGGTCCGTGGACGCTGCGCCGCCAGCTCGTCGCCATGCTGCTGGTGTTCACCGTCGGGCCGCTGTTGCTGACCAACGCCTGGGGCTACTTCCAGAGCCGGCGCTACTTTGAGCGCGCGGAGCTGCACAATGTACACAACATTGCGTCGCTCGAAGCCAACGCAGTGTTTCGGTTCGTGCGTGAAAAATACCAGGCGACGGACGCGGTGGTCGCGGGCAATCAGCACCTGTTCGGTCTGGTGCGGGCGCTGCAGGTCGAGGACGAGACGGCGCGGGAATCCGTGCGCAACGCCTTGAAAACACATCTGGTTGTCAAGCAGCGTGAGAGCGGATCGATCAGCGAGTTTTATATCCTTTCGCCCACCGGGAAGCTCGTCGTCTCGTCGCTGGACGTGCCGTCCCACCCGGGCGATCAGCGAGAGAGCTCATGCTTTCGCCGCGGTCGGCAAGTCACCGCAATCGACGGGATCGACTGGAGCGGCGCGCTGCCCGCGCTGCTGCTTTCGGCGCCGATCAACGACACATCCGGCGATTTTCTTGGGGTTTTCTGCGCGCGTTCCACCGTTCAGCTCGGCGATGGGCAATCGCGGCGGGTCGTGGGCGCTGGCTCGCCGACGGCGCTCTTTCTCGTGGACTCGACCGGGCGCGTCATCGCCCGTGACGCGGAAGGCGCGCTGCTGCCGGTACCTGGCGCGACGCTGACGCGGCCCAACGCAATGCGCGCATTTGGCGCCGAGCCTTGGGAAGGCGAGTACCAGAGCGCCCAGGGCCAGGTGGTCGCCGCGTACGCGCCGGTGACCGAGCTTGGCTGGGGCATCCTGGTGGAGACGCCAGTGCAAGCTGCGCTGGCCGCGCTGGACACGCTGAAATGGCAAGCATTTGTTTTTGCTCTGTTTTTGACTGCATTGGTCGTGATCGGCGCGCTCATCGTGGTCAGCCGGATCGCGCACCCGCTGGCGGCGCTCTCGGCGGCGGCGACGCGGGCGGCGCAGGGCGCGCGGGGCGTGCGGGTTCCGCTGGGAGGCACCGTGGAAGTGCGCGATCTGGCGCGATCTTTCAACTTGATGAGCGCGGCGGTGCAGGAATCACACTCGCTGCTGGAGCAGCGCATCGCGGAGCGGACGCACGAGCTGCAGACGAGCCAGGAATTCTCGGAACGCTTGCTGAATTCGATCGCGGAGCCGGTGATTATCGTCGGTCGCGCGCTGACGGTCGTGAAGGCCAACGAGGCGGCGCTGCGGCGCTACGGCACGGGCCTGGTGGGCGAGGCGTATCACAAGCATTTCGAAGCGTCTTCAGAGCCTTGCGAGTCGTGTCCGGTCTGCTCGACGATCGCCAATGGTCGGTCTTTTGCCGCGGAGCGCGTGGAACATCCAGGCGATCACGACGACATCATGCACGTCCAGACGTTTCCGGTGACTTCGCCTGAAGGCGACGTGGAGGCGGTCATCCAGCTGCGGCGGCTGGTCACGGACGAGCGGCGGCTGCAAGCGCAGATGGTGCATCAGGAAAAGATGTCGGCGTTTGGCATCATGGCGGCTGGCATGGCGCACGAGATCGGCAATCCGCTGGCGGCCGTTCAGTCGCAGCTGCGGCTCGCGCGCGATGCGCCGGTGCCCGGACGCGTGGAGCAGACGATCGACATCGTCAGTCAGGAAGTAGATAGAATCGCTCGGCTTTTGCGCGAGCTTGTCTCGCTGGCCCGCCGCCGCGATGAGACGGCCGTGCTGGTTTCGCCCGGCGCGGTGGCGCGCGACGTGGTGCGGCTGATCCGCCATGATCCGCGTGCCCGCGACGTGGAGATCGACGTGACCGAGGCCGACGGCGTGCCACCGGTGCGCTGCAAGGAGGACCTGCTGCGGCAAGTGCTGATCAACCTCGGCCTCAACGCGATGGACGCGATGCCCGACGGCGGCCGGCTGGTCTTTGAGACGACCGCCCAGGACAGCGAGACCTGCGTCCGGGTGCGCGACACTGGGCGCGGCGTCTCCGACCTCGCCCGCGCGCACATGTTCGAGCCGTTCTTTACCACCAAGGCGCTCGGCCGCGGCACTGGCCTTGGGCTGTTCGTCAGCAAGGGCATCATCACCGGCCTGGGCGGCGACCTTCGCGTGGAAGAATCGAGTTCGGCCGGGACGGTCTTTCTCATCACACTCCCGTCGGCCATCGGCTGGCAAGGATCCGGTACATGAACGAACGCATTCTGATCGTGGAAGACGAGCCCATTTTGCGCGCCAACCTGTGCGAAATGCTGACGCGTGAAGGCTACGAGGTCCAAGGGGCGGGCGACGGCGAGTCCGGCCTGCGCATGGCGCTGGACCAGGACTTCGCCGCGGTGGTGAGCGACATTCGCCTGCCGGGGATGGATGGCATGGCGCTGCTCAAGCGGCTGGCGGCGGAGCGGCCGGAGACGTTTGTGATCCTGACGACCGCGTTCGCGTCGATCGAGACAGCCGTGGAAGCGCTGCGTTTTGGCGCGTTCGACTACCTGATCAAGCCCGTGCTGTTCGAGGACTTGACGCGTAAGCTCAGGCAATTGTTTGATTATCGCGCGTTGCGGGGCGAGGTTGGCCGGCTGCGGCGGGACCTGCACACGCGCCTGGGTTTCGAAGGGATCGTCGGCCAGAGCGAGGCGATCCGCACGATTTTCGACCTGATTGCCCGCGTGGCGCCGACCCGGTCCACCGTGCTGATTACCGGCGAGAGCGGCACGGGCAAGGAGCTGGTGGCGCGCGCGCTGCACGCCCATTCCACGCTGGCGGATCGCGAATTTCTGGCGATCAACATGGCCGCACTGCCGCCGGACATCGCGGAAGGCCAGCTTTTTGGCCACGAGAAAGGCGCGTTCACGGGCGCCGATCGGCGGCGCGATGGCCTGCTGCGCAGCGTGCGCGGCGGCACGGTCTTTCTGGACGAGATCGGCGAGCTGCCCATGGCGTGCCAGGCCAAGCTGCTGCGGGCGATCGAGGCGCGTGAAGTGCTGCCGGTGGGCGCGGATCGGCCGGTGCCGGTAGATTTTCGCCTCATCACGGCGACCAACCAGAGCTTGGACGAGTGCATCCGCGACGGCCGGTTTCGCAAGGATTTGTACTTTCGGCTCAATGTGTTTCGCATCGACGTGCCACCGCTGCGGGCGCGCCGCGAGGACATTCCGGCGCTGGTCGAGCACTTTGTGCGCAGCCACGCGCGCAACCTGGGACGGCGGCCGCAGAACGTGTCCAATGATGCGATGAAGCGGCTCATCGAGTACGACTATCCGGGCAATGTCCGCGAAATGTCGAACATCATGGAGCGCGCGACGATCCTGTGTGCCGGCGACGTCATCACGGTGGACCATCTGCCGCGCGAGATCTGCGGCGAGGCGGCGGCGCCGACGGATTTGCGCTTGGCTTTCCAGCAGTTTGAGGAGTCGCACATCGCCAGCGTGCTGCGGTTGGCCAACGGCGCCCGCGACAAGGCCGCGGAGCTGCTGGGCGTGGACCCGGCGACGCTGTACCGCAAGATGGCGCGCCACGGGATCGAGTAGCGGCGGCGGATTCGCGCGGTTGCAAGAGACGTGCGAAACGTCCCGCAGCCCTGCGGCAGCCCGACGGCGCGGAAATGCCGCGACGTGCGCGAACAGGCGACAAATGAGACGCAACACCTCGAAATGCAATCGGTTCTTATTTAGTGTGAGAAGTGGCACGGAACTTGAATAGTGTCTAACACGTCCGCCGCGACGTCACGCGTCCGGCATGAGGAGAGCAACGATGAATCAGTATTTGCGGACTTTGGCTACCGGACTTGCGCTCACGGCGCTTTCAGCGACCGGCGCATATGCGGCGAACCTCGAAGGGACGGTCACGTCGGCGAAGGGAACGGCTGGCCTGGTCGTGTTCGTGACCAAGGCGCCCGGCACGTTTACCGCGCCCGCGGAGCACGCCCACGTCGACCAGAAAAACATGAAGTTTGTGCCGCGCGTGCTGCCCGTCGTGGCCGGCGCGACGGTCGACTTCGTCAACAGCGACAGCGTGAACCACAACGTGTTCTCGCCGGACAACGAGGGCTACAACCTCGGCACATGGTCCAAGGGCGAAAAACGCAGCTACACGTTCAAGCGTGAAGGCGTTTACACGCAGCTGTGTTCGCTGCACCCCGAGATGGAAGCGTTCATCCTGGTGCTGGGCAACCCGTACTTCGCGATCGCGGCGGCCGATGGCCACTTCTCGATCGCCAACGTGCCCGCGGGCCACTACGTCCTCCAAGTGTGGGGCGAAAAGCTCAAGGGTCCCGAGAAGAAGAAGACGTTCCCCGTGGACGTGACGGCCGAGGGTGGCAAGACCGCCATCAGCCTCTGACCTAACGAGAGCGAACTTGAGACGCACAGAGGCACTGGCAGCTGCCAGGCGCGGGTGGACCGCTTTGCCAAAAATAACCGTGTTGGATCGCGTACTTGGGCGATCCGTTGAGACGCCGCAGGGGGCATGCGTGATGGCCAGATCCCAACTGCACCGCTGGTTGATCGCCGCCGTGTTGGTCACAGGTGCCGGCGTGCCGTTCGCGGCCGGCCATGCTGCGCCTGCCGAAGCTGCACCACCCGCCGCGGATGCGATCCCGTTTGACCACACGATCCACGCCGGCAAGTACGCCATGCCGTGCCTCGCTTGCCACGTGAACGCGCGCAACTCGACGACGGCTGGCCTGCCGTCGGTGCGCAAGTGCATGGGATGTCACAAGTTTGTCGCCAAGGACAAGCCGGCCATCCAGGCCCTGACCAAGCTGTGGGAAGCGAAAAAGGCGCCGACGTTCCGGCGGATCCACGACTTGCCGGATTACGTCTATTTCTCGCACCGCGTGCACATCGCCGCGGAAGTGGCGTGCAGCACATGCCACGGCGATGTCGCCAAGATGCAGAAGGTCGTCCAGGTCAGCCCGCTGACGATGGGCTGGTGCCTGACCTGCCACCAGCAGCGCAAAGCGACGCTTGACTGCGTCGGCTGCCACAAGTGAGGCGCGGATGAGTGACCCCAAGTCCATGACCCGACGTGGTTTTTTCGGCATCACCGCCGCGACCGGCGCGTCTGCCAGCCTGCTCGGCTGCACCGAAAAACTGCCGCGCTTCATCATGCCCCAGGTCGTGCCGGCGGACGACGTGACGCCCGGCATTTCCACCTACTTTCACACGGTTTGCCGAGGCTGTTCCGCAGGTTGTGGCATGACGGCGCGCGTGCGCGAAGGCCGGGCGGTCAAGGCCGAAGGCAATCCCGCGCACCCGCTGAGCCGCGGCGCGCTGTGCGTGCGCGGTCAGGCCGCCATCGAGGAGCTGTACTCGCCGGACCGCCTGACGCAGCCGCGCCAGGCCGGCAAGCCCGTGGATTGGACGGCGGCGCAGAAGGCGTTCGCGGATGGCATTGGCGGCGCGTTGGCAGCCGGCAAGCAGGTGGTGGTGCTGACGCGGCCGGAGTCCGGCGTGCTGGGCGATCTACTGCGCAACTGGCTGACAGCACTGGGACAATCCGCCGACCAGCTGGCGACGTTTGACGCCGCGGAGCCGACCTGGCTGCGCGAGGGCGCGCTCGCGACCTTTGGCGTCGCGGCCCAGCCGGTGTGGGCGATCGGCAAGGCCAGGACACTGCTGGCGATTGGCGCCGACTTTTTGGAAGACTGGGGCTCGCCGGTGGAGCACGCCCGCGATCTGACCGCACTGCGGGCGGCGAAAGGCGCTGGGCGCTTTGTCTATGCCGGTCCGCGCTTGTCGGCCACGGCGGCGGCGGCGGACGCGTTCCTGTCGGTGCGCCCGGGCGCTGAGCTGGCATTCGTGCTGGGTTTGCTGCATGAAGTCCTGGCGTTGCAGGCGCATCCGGCCGGTCTGGACGACGCCGCGCTGGGCCAGCTCAAGACCTTGGTTGCGGCGTACGATCCGGCGATCGCCGCGGGACGGACCGGGATTTCGACCAAGACTTCCGCGGAGTTGGCGCGCGAGCTGCTGCAGAACGGTCCGAGCCTGGTCGTCGGTCCGGGGCGTGCCGTGGCGGGCGACGACGCAGTTGCGCTGACGCAGGCGGTTTATCTGCTGAACGCGGCAATCGGCGCGTACGGTAAGACGCTGCAATTCCTCGATCCGCCGACGGCGCCGTGGACCGGTCCATCGCTTTCGCTGGCCGAGCTGACGCGACGCGCCAAGGCGGGGACGATCGGCGCGCTCATCGTGCACCAATGCAATCCGCTCGGCCTGGAAGCGGTGTTCTCGGAACTGGGCGCAGCGATTGGTAAAATTGGTTTTGTCGCGGTGCTGGGCAACGTACTGGACGAAACGGCGCACAAGGCGCATCTGGTGCTGCCGGATCACCACTTTCTGGAGTCATGGGGCGAAGTTGACCCGCGGCCCGGCGTTCACGGCCTGCAGCAGCCCGTCATGACGCCTCTGCACGACACGCGTGCGGCGGCGGACGTCCTTCTGGCGACTGCACGGCAACTGGGCAAAACGACTGGGCTTCCCGACGAGGAGACGTTTGCCGCCTACCAGCGCGCGCGCGTTGCGGACGCGGACGTGGAGCGCGGCGGCGTGTTCACCGAGGTGACACCGCGGCCGCTGACGCTGGCGGCCAACGCCGTGGCGGCGATCGGCGTGGGCAAAGCCTCGATGATCAATGGTAAAACGCTCGTCGCGACGCCTTCGCTGCGCTATCTGGACGGGTTGAAGCCGACCAGTCCGCTGGTCGCGGAAGTGCCGGACGGGCTGACGTCGATCGCCTGGATGGGCTGGGTGGAAATCAACCCGGAGGCCGCGCACGATCAGGGGATTGCCCAGGGCGATGTCCTGGCGCTGACGACGCCGCGCGGTACCGTGAAGCTGCCGGCGTTCCTGACGCCTGCAGTCGCGCGCGACGTGTTGGCGGTGCCGCTGGGCTACGCGACCGAGCTGTTGCGCGGCACGCAGGGTCTGGCCGGGCGGCTGGGCGCGGTCGAGATCGCACGGACGGGCCAGCGCATCGAGCTGCCGATGACCGGGGGCGCGCTGGATGACCAGGGCCGCGGATTTGCCCGCGAAGTGGACGCCAGCAAGCCGACCCTTCCGGCCGCAGAACCGGTGATTACGCTTCGGGATCCTCAGCCCAAGGGCACGCATCGCTGGGCGCTGGCGGTCGATCTGGATCGCTGCAACGGCTGCGGCGCGTGCGTCGCGGCGTGCCACGTGGAAAACAACATCCCGATCGTCGGCGCCGACCAGTTCGCTCGCGGCCGCGACATGAGCTGGATCCGCATCCAGCGCTACTTCACCGGCACGGCCGAGGCGCCGCGTGCGGTCTTCGTCCCGTCGATGTGCCAGCAGTGTGGCTCCGCGCCATGCGAGACCGTCTGCCCGGCGTACGCGACCTACCATACGCCTGACGGCTTGAACGCGCAGGTCTACAACCGCTGCATCGGCACGCGGTATTGCTCCAACAACTGCCCATACGTCGCGCGCCGCTTCAACTGGTTCCAGTGGCCGCATCCTGCGCCCAGCCAGCTCGGCTTGAACCCGGATGTTACGGTGCGCGAGCGCGGCGTCATGGAAAAGTGCACGTTCTGCGTGCAGCGGATCCGCGAGGTCGAGGAGCGCGCCAAGCTGGCCGGTGAGCCGGTCAAGGACGGCGAGATTCAGCCCGCGTGCGCGCAGACGTGCGCGGCGGATGCGATGGTCTTTGGCGACCTGAACGACCCGGTGTCGCGCGTCGCCAAGCTGGCAAGCAGCGGTCGCGCGTATCGCCTGCTGGAAGAACTCGGCACGCAACCCGGCGTCACTTATCTGGCCCGCCGCCGCAAGGAGAACGCATGAGCGCGTCCGAATCACGGCCTCTTGTCCCGCCCATCGAGAAGGACATCCTCGCCACGCTCGGCACGCCCGGCTGGGCGTATTGGCTGATGCTGGCCGCATCGGTCGCGTTGGTCGCCTGGGGCGGCTGGAGTTGGGCCCACATGATGCAGGTCGGCATGGGCATCACCGGCCTCGATTCGCCGGTCATGTGGGGCGCGCTGATCACGACTTTTGTCTTCTTCATCGGCATCAGCCACTCCGGCACGCTGGTGTCGGCGATCCTGTTTTTCACCCGCTCGCCGCTCCGCGCGTCGATTGGCCGGTCCGCGGAGGCGATGACGGTCATCGCCATCATGACCGCCGGCTTGTATCCGGTGATTCACCTCGGTCGCAATTGGCTGTTTTTCTGGCTGCTGCCGTATCCCAACCAGCGATTTCTGTGGCCGAATTTCCACTCGCCGCTGGTTTGGGACGTGTTTGCCATTACCAGCTACGTCACCACCAGCGCGCTGTTTCTGTACATGGGCATGCTGCCGGATTTCACGCTACTTGCGCGGCGTCTGACCGGTTTTCGCCGCCCGCTCTACAAGCTCCTGTCGCTGGGTTTTGCCGGCACGGACGGTGAGTGGAACCTGTTCGAGCGCGCCTATCCGCTCTTTGCCGGAATCGCGATTCCCCTTGCTGTGTCAGTACATAGCGTCGTTTCTTGGGACTTCGCGATGACGCTGATGCCCGGTTGGCACTCGACGATTTTCGCGCCCTATTTCGTCGCCGGCGCGATCTTTTCCGGCCTGGCGATGGCGATTATCCTGCTAGCCTTCATGCGCAAAGGCTACAAGCTGCAGGCCTATATTCGCATGGAACACTTTGACATGCTGGCGAAATTGCTACTCGCAATGTCACTTGTCATGACAGTCGTTTACTTGACGGAATTCTTCCTGGCGATCTTCCGCGGCTCCTCAGCCGAGCGCGATCTGTTCATTTGGCGCGCGACCGGCCGCTATGCCCTTGTTTATTGGGGCGTTATTCTGTGCAATTGCCTCATTCCGCTGCTGATGTTTGGACAAAAGGCGCGCCGCAACGTGCCGATCCTCATCTTTGTCGCCGTCAGCGTGACCATCGGCATGTGGCTGGAACGCTTCATGTTTATCGTCACCACGCTGGCCCATAACTACGCGCCGTTTTCCTGGGGTTTTTACCAGCCGACCATCGGTGAAGCTGGTATGTGCCTGGGCGGTTTGGGCTGGTTTTTCATGCTGTTTCTGCTCTTCATCAAGATCTTCCCCTGCGTGTCCGTGGCTGAAACGTTGCAGGGCGAGCCTGCGGCGGAAGGCCATGACGCTGCCGAAGCCCACGAGGTGCAACATGCCTAATGGCTGGATTGCGGTCTTTGATGACCCCGAGCGCGCGGCGCAAAGCCTGCGCGACCTGCGCAAGCTCGGCGTGACCAACGCGCGTGTGGCGAGCCCGGCGGCCTACCCGGCGGTCCACCTGACCGGTCAGCCCGGCCCCTGGCGCGCGATGGGCTGGCTGGTGCTCGCGGGCGGCCTGGTCGGCCTCGCGTCGGCGATCGCGCTGGAGGTCGGCACGTCGATCCTGCACCCGATTCACGTCGGCGGTCAGCCGGTCATCGCGTGGGTGCCGTTTGGCGTGATCATGTTCGAATTGACGATGCTGGGCGCGGGGTTGACCAACTTTGTGTCCATGGTCGTGCTCGGCGCCATCAGCCGCCGCGGCGTGGCCCGTGCCGCCCGCGATGCCGTGTGTTCGGACCGCTTGGCGGTCGTCGTTCCCCTCTCGGGCCACAGCCCTGCACAGTGCGCGGCAATCCGCGGTGCGCTGGCCGGGGCGCTAGCCATCAGCGAGTCACCGTGATGCGCAACACCTTACAATGGCTGACACTTGTCGGTTTGTGCGCCGCCTGCAACGGCCCGTGGCCAGCCAGCATGGAGCAGCAGCCGGCCGTCCAGCCGCTGATGTTGCCGCGCCCTGCGCCGGAAGGCTCCGTGCAGGTCGGCGGCGTGGAGCACCTGGAAGACCGCGAGGACGACAGCGACCTCGTGAATCCCCACCCGCGCGACCCGCAGACGCTGGCGCTGGGCAAGCAGCTTTTTGCGATCCACTGCGCGGTGTGTCACGGCGGCGATGGCCACGGCAATGGCCCGGTTTCCAAGGTTTTTCCGCCCGCGCCGGATCTGCGGCACGTGTCGATTTGCGGCCGCACCGATGGCTTCATCTACGGCACGTTGACCGCAGGCGGCCGCGCGATGCCGTCCATGCGCGAAGGCCTGAGCGCGCTCGACCGCTGGTCGCTGGTGACCTGGGTGCGCGAGATCCAGGCCGCCGGCTGTGTCGGCGCACCGCCCGCAGAACCGGCTGAACCTGCCGCAGCAACCCCAACTGACGCGCCCGCGCCAGCCGCCGACACCCCCGCTGCAGCCACGCCCGGAGGCGCGCCATGAGTACCCCGACCGCCGCGTCTGCCCTCCTCTCTGCCAAAACGATCAACCGCCTGTGTGGCGCGCTCTTCGGGATCGGCGTCGCCGCGTTCATCTGGGGCGCGCTCTCCGCGGATCCGGGCCGCACCGTGGCCGCGCTTGTCTCCAGTTGGCTGTTCTTCACCGGCATCGCCGCCGGTGGCTTGGCCTTCACCGCCATCTTGAACCTCTGCGGCGCCCGCTGGCCCGAGCCGCTCTACGACCAGACCGTCCGCCTCAGCCGTTTTCTGCCGGCATCAGCGCTCGTGTTGGTCGCGATCATCGTCAGCCTCGCAGTCTGGGCGCCATGGGCGCACGCCATGCCGGCGCGCGACGCATTCTGGCTGGAGACCCGGGCATTTGCCGCGCGCGAAGTACTCGTCAGCGTGGCACTTTTTGCCTTCGCATGGTTCGTCGTCCGCCCGCATGCCCGCGCGAACGGTCGCTCGGCGCGCATCTACGTGACCTACGCGCTGCTGTACGCGATCGTGCTGTCGATCTGGTCCTTTGACTTCGTCGTCGGCCCGATCCACGCTTGGAACAGCACGCTCATCGGCCCGCACCTGTTCGTCGGCGCGTTCATGTCCGGCGGCGGCGTGGCGATCCTGCTGGCGCTGTACCAAGGCACGCTCAACGCCGGCCAACGCCGCGACGCAGCCACGCTTGTGTTTGTGCTGGCGATTTTCTGGGCCTACCAGTGCTGGGCGCAGTTCCTGACCATGTGGTACGGCAATTTGCCCGAGGAAATCGGCGTCATCCTCCGCCGCAGCACCGACGCGTGGCGCGCGGACATCGCGATGGTCATCCTCGGCGTGGCGGTGCTGCCGTTTGTCACGCTGATCAGCGCCAAGCGGCGCCAAGCCCCGCGCGCGTTGGCGTTTGCCGTGCTGAGCCAACTCATCGGCCTGTGGGTCGAGCGCGACCTGATGGTCACGCCGGCGCTTGGTGGACCGACGGCGCAACCACTGGATGTTGCGGCTGTTTTGGTGTCGATCGGCATGATGGGCCTGTTCCTGCGGATCGTGTGGCCGAACGCGGCCCGCGCGCCGCAGCCGGCCTGAAGCCGCCGCCCCGGTTTGTGCGATGTCATGTCCCCGCGCAATTTGCTAAGCTAGCGCGCTGGCCGACTTGCGCGCCCGGTCCGCCGCGCTCGCGGCGGCCTTATGCATGGGCAGCAGGCGATCGGGAGCGCAAATGAGACACCGAACTTGGCGGAACTGGCGCGCAACCGGCTTCGCGCTGACGCTCGCGCTGGCGGCCTGCGCGGGTCAAGGCGTCGGCCAATTCGGCCAGTCGTGCAACACAAGTGGGGATTGTACAAGCGATTTCTGCGTCGGCGGCGAGCTCGGGGAGGCGCCCTTCTGCTCGGAGGACTGCACCGGCAAAGCGACCGGCACCAGCTGCGGCGGCGGCCAGGGGCGCTGCATCGCGGATTTTGTCGCCTGGTGCTGGTTGCCGTGCACCACCGGCGCGCAGTGTGCCGCGGTCAACCCGAAGCGCCCTGTCTGCGCGACCGGGTCATCGGGCGGCACCGCGTACGCGTTCGCCACCTGTTTCGCGCCCGCCGCCGCCGACGCCACAAGCACCGATTGACCCGCGAAATCACCGCGCGCTCGTGACGAAGGCATGACACGTCAGGTTTGACAGTGAATGGCCGAAATGCGATGCCAGACTCACGCGAAAGTGCTTGAGATCAAGGCATAACGCCGACGGTTGCAAGCGCGAGGACAACCGCCGGGAACGTCGCCTGAATTTGCCGCGCGGAGTCGGGTGTGCTGAGGCATCACCCGATGCAACAGGCAGTCAGGGGCGGCGCCGCGGCGGAATCGCTTGGGGGTTGCCGTGTTCAAGTGCTTGAAAATCCAAAGGTGTTTTCTCGTGCGCGGCGCGTGTCTGGTCGCGGCGGCGATCGCGCTGGGCGCGTGCGGGGAAACAGCGACGGTGGCCGCAGGCGATTCAGCGAGCGTTGCCTCGGACGATGTCGACGCGGGGCCGGATGTGCCGCGGGCAGATGCGGACGCACCCGACGCCGCGGATGCACCGGACGTGGCAGATGCGGCGGATGCTCCGGACGTCGCCGGTGAGCTGG
This sequence comes from uncultured Myxococcales bacterium, assembly GCA_903929795.1. Taxonomy (GTDB): domain Bacteria; phylum Myxococcota_A; class UBA9042; order UBA9042; family UBA9042; genus CAIYBN01. Next base: position 17,945 of record CAIYWC010000030.1, read on the forward strand.
ACACTGCGCCAGACGTGCCTGACATTGCGGAGGAAGTGGACGCCAGCGTCGACGCGACGGCGAGTACTTGCGTCTGCGGCGACGGCACGTGCAGCGGCCCCTGCGGCGAGACGCCCGCCACCTGTCCCGCCGACTGCAAAGGCTGTGGCAACGGCATCTGCGAGCCCGGCGAAGGCCCCAAGTCGTGCGCGGTGGACTGCTGCGGCGCCTGCGGCGACGGCCTGTGCAAAGGCTATGACTGCGGCGAATCGCCCGACACCTGCCCGGTGGACTGTGGCAATGCGTGCGGCAACCACGTGTGCAACAAGGGAGAATCGCCGCAGAGCTGTCCGATGGACTGCGCCTGGCAAGTCTGCGGCAACGGCACCTGCGAGGCGACGGACGGTGGCCCGCTCGCCTGCCCGCAGGACTGCGCGGCCAGCTGCGGCGACCAGGTCTGCAGCAAAGGCGAGGACTTCATCAGCTGCCCGATCGACTGCGGTTATTGCGGCGACGGGTTCTGCACGCTGAACCTTGGAGAATCGCAGGCAAATTGCCCGATGGACTGCAAAGGCGGCCAGTGTGACCCCAGCCTGCCCAGCGACGTGACCAAGTGCGACGACCTGAACCCGTGCACCAACGACGGCTGCCTGCCGTCGGGCAACTGCAAGCACACGCCGCTCCCCGGCAACTGCGACGACGGCAGCGCGTGCACCACCGGCGACCACTGCGTGTTTGGCAACTGCCAGGGCACCGGGCTCACCGACTGCGACGACGGCAACCCGTGCACATCCGACCACTGCGCCGCCGATCTGGGCTGCACGCACACGCCGACCAGCGGCGCCTGCGACGACGGCAACAAGTGCACAATCGCCGACGCGTGCGGCGCGGGCACGTGCGCGGGCGAGGACAAGGGCTGCAGCGACGCCAACCCGTGCACCGCGGACAGCTGCGACCCGCTCTCGGGCAGCTGCGTGCACGCGCCGATGGACATCACCTGCACCGACGACGACGTCTGCACCGTGGGCGACGCCTGCATCGCCGGCAGCTGCGTACCCGGCGCGGCGATGAGCTGCAGCGACGGCAACGACTGCACCACCGACAGCTGCGACGCCACAAGCGGCTGCAGCCACAAGGACAATTTCGCGTGGTGCAGCGACGGCGACGCCTGCACCGTCTTTGACAGCTGTGGTCAGGGCGCGTGCAGCGGCACTGTGCGCTTTTGTGACGACGGCAACGTCTGCACCGACGACGCGTGCAACATCGCGGCCGGCTGCGTGAATTTGCCCAACGTCGCGACGTGCGACACCGACGGCAACGCTTGCACGCTGCAGAACTGCCAGGCCGGCACCTGTACGCCGCTGTCGACCATGGTTTGCAACGACGGCAACCCGTGCACGATCGACACCTGCAGCGCCAAGACGGGCACGTGCGTGTTCAGCGCGACGGGCACCGAGGGCGGGTACTGCGACGCGGACGGCTCGGTCTGCACCGTTCAGGACCACTGCGCGGGCGGCGCTTGCGTGCCCGGGCCCCAGCTGAACTGCAGCGACGGCAACCCGTGCAGCGACGACGGCTGCGACCCGCAAAAGGGCTGCACGCACCTGAACAACACCGCCACGTGCGACGCCGATGGCAGCCTGTGCACGGCGGGCGACGCGTGCCAGAACGGCTCGTGCGTCGCCGGCAAGGCCCTGTCCTGCACCGACAACAACCTGTGCACGCTGGACAAATGCAACCCGACGACCGGCACCTGCGTGTTTGACGGCGCGCCGTTGAACGGCCAAGCGTGCGACGCGGACGGCTCGGTTTGCACGCTGAACGACAGCTGCCAGAACGGCACCTGCACCCCCGGCGCCGCGATGAACTGCGACGATGCGAACGGATGCACCAACGACGCGTGCGGGGCGACGACCGGCTGCAGCCACAGCTTGAACACCGCGCTGTGCGACGACGGCGACGGTTGCACCGTCAACGACCACTGCGGCAACGGCGCCTGCGCCGGCAGCCCGCGCGACTGCAACGACCAAAACGTCTGCACCGACGACGGCTGCAGCGCCAACCAGTGCACGCACGCCCACAACACCGCGCCGTGCGACGACAACAACGCGTGCACCGTTGGCGACGCATGCGGCGGCGGCAGCTGCGGGAGCGGCGTGACGCTGAACTGCGACGACGCCAACGTCTGCACCGACGACGCCTGCGCCGGCAACACCTGCACGCACGCCGCGAACACCGCGGGGTGCGACGACGGCAACACGTGCACGACCGGGGACACCTGCACCGGCGGCGTCTGCGCCGGCGCCGGCACGCTGAACTGCGACGACCAGGACGCGTGCACCAACGACTCCTGCCAGAGCGGCGGCTGCAAGCACGTGGCCAACAACGCGCCGTGCGATGACGGCAACCCGTGCACCGTCGCGGATTACTGCACCGCCAGCGGCTGTGTCGGCTCGGCGATGTGGTGCAACGACGGCAACGCTTGCACGATTGACGGGTGCGCGGCGGGCGCGTGCGTGCACACGAACTCGACCGCGGCGTGCGACGACGGCATCAGCTGCACCACCGGCGACCACTGCCAGGACGGCACCTGCGTCCCGACCGACGATCACTGCCCGTGCACCAGCGCCGCCCAGTGCGCCGACAACGACGCCTGCACGGTGGACACCTGCAACCTGACGACCGGGCTGTGCCAGAACACGCCGGCGGCCTGCAACGACCAGAACGACTGTACGACCGACAAGTGCAATGCCATCACAGGCTTGTGCGAGTTCGCCACCGACGACACGCTGGTGCCCGATGTGATCTGCACGCCTGACCCGTGCAGCAACGTCGTCGCGCAGTGCAGCGGGGGCGTCGCCGCGTGCGTGCTCACCGGACCGATCGCCAACAAGCAAGGCCTGTCCTGCGGCGCCAACGCGCTGTGCACCGCCGGCGTATGCATCGGCAACCAGGCGCCGACCGTCGTCAGCACCGCCTTCGCCGGCAGCCCCGTCAAGGCCGGCGCGACCGCCGTGCTCAGCGTCACGGTCAGCGATCCGAACTCCAGCGCCAGCGAAGGCACTGACGACATCGCCGGCGTGACGCTTGACGCGACCAGCATCGGCGGCGGCAGCGCGGTCGCGCTCACCTGGGCCGCACCGGGCGGCGACGACCACAGCGCCGTCTACACCGGCAGCTTCGCCACGACGGGCCTGGCGGAAGGCGCGTACCTGCTGCCCGTCGTCGCGACCGACCGCAGCGGCGCCACGGGCACCAGCTTGGCTCCGCTATACGTGTACACCGGCAACTTGATTCGCGTCGGCCCGACCGAGACGTTCACAACCATCAAGGCCGGCCTCGTCGCGGCGGTCGACGGCGACGCCGTGGTCATCGACGACGGCACCTACACCGGCAACGGCAACAAGAGCCTGGTCATCGCCGGCAAGAAGATCCTGGTCATGGGCCAAACCAGCGCGCAGAAGACCATCTTGGACTGCCAAGGCAACTTGCGCGCCTTCAACCTGAACGACACCGGCGAGACCGCGCAGACCGTCATCGCCAACCTGACTATCCAGAACTGCGTCGCCGGCGCCATCCGCATGAATAGCGACGTCACCGGCTTGTGGATCAGCCCGACGATTGTCAGCTGCGTCTTTGCCACCAACAGCAACAGCGAGACCGGCGGCGCGATCGAGGCGCTGGGCAACACGAATTTCAGCATTTCGCTCAGCAACTTCCACGGCAACAGCACGGCGTCCAACGGCTTCGCCGGCGGCGCGATCTACGTCCACGGCGGCAGTCTGGCGGTCCACAACACGCTATTCGCCAGCAATTCCGGGCGGGAAGGCGGCGCGCTTTGCCTGGACGGCGGCGGCGTGCTGAACCTGACGGACACCCAGTTCATCAGCAACCAAGGCCGCACCGGCGGCGCGCTGTACGTCGGCAGCTCCACACTGAACGCGCTGCGCAGCGCGTTTCAGCTCAACAAGGCGTATTCCGACGGCTCCGGCGCGGCGGACGGCGGCGCCATCGCCACCGGCAGCTGTAACGTCAGCTTGACCGCGTGCACGATCAGCCAAAACACCAGCAACGCCAACTCCGCCGCGGCCTCGTTCAATGGCGGCGGCACGATAACGGTGGACAGCTGCACTTTTGACAACAACTCCGGCAGCGGCTACCGCGGCCCCATCTATTGCGAAATGCCGAGCGGTAGCTGGACCAGGACGCTGTTCAGCAACAACGTCAACTGGTGGAACCAGGGCGGCGCGCTCTGCCTGGAGGCCGGCGGCAGCCACGCGTTCACCGACTGCACGTTCATCAACAATTCCACGGGCAATTACGACGGCGGCGCGATGTGGAACAACACAAACCTGACGCTGCTGCGCTGCACGTTCACCAACAACCACTGCGGGCGCCACGGCGGCGCGGTCTACAACCAAAGCTATGGCGTCTCCGCGACCGACTGCACGTTCCAGCAGAACTCAGCGGGCGCCAACTGTGGCGCCATGAACGTCAATGCTTACGCGTCGTTCCAGAACACCAAATTCCTCCAGAACAGTGCCGGCGGCGTGGGCGGCGCGGTGTGCACCAACGGCGTGACGGTCGCGGGCTGCGTCTTTGACCAGAACCAGGCCAGCGACTCCGGCGGCGCGTACTGGCTGGGGGAAAACTCCGTCGACTTCCACGACACCGTCTTCAGCAACAACACCGCCACGAACGACGGCGGCGGCATCGCGGTTGTCGCGGGTACGGAGACCAACCCATTTTACGTCGGCACGTTCCATAACTTGCTGTTTCATCACAACAAAGCCAATCAGGGCGGCGGCTTGTGGCTGCAGCTGTCCGGCTTTTACGGCAACAAGTGGGCGGGCATCCTGGGCTTGGACTTGCGCAACCTGACCGTCGCCGAGAACACTGCGGTCCAGGGCGGCGGCATCTACATCGACGCCACCGCCAGCCGCATGGACTCCAGCATCCTTTGGGGCAATACCGCGACCGGCAACGCCGCGCCGCTCGCCAACCAGCTGTGGGTCAACGCGAATTCTGCGGACGTCGGCATTGCGATCCAGCGCACCTTGATGGCGGACGGTGCCAACGACATCGCCGACGACGGCAGCAAGGTCAACCAGCAGACGTTCTACGGCGGCGACGCGTTTGGCAACCTGGACAGTGACCCGCTCTTTGTCGCCGGCGCGCTGGGCAATTACTACCTGTCGCAAGTCGGCGCCGGCCAAGCCGTTACCTCGCCGGCGGTCGACAGCGGCCCCGCGGGCAGCCGCACGGCCGTGGAGGCGGGCGTGGACGCGCGCACGACGAGCACGGGCGACGGCGCGGACCTCGGCATCGTCGATTTTGGCTTCCACTACGCGCGGCAATGCCCCAGCGGCGAAGACCTGGTCGGCGGCAGCTGCACCGCGCTGGTCACCGGCCTCAGCGTCGACACCGGCAGCCTGACGCCCGCGTTCCAGCCGACCGTCACCGCTTACGCCGCCACCGCGACGGCCAACGCCACCGCGACTGTCTCGGCCACGGCCGCGCCCGGCGTGCAACTTTCGCTCTCGGTCAACGGCGCGACGCCGACCGCGATGCCCGGCAGCGCGACGGCAAACTTGCTCTTTGGCGTCAATACGTTGCAGGTCATCGCGGTGGTTCCCGGCGGCGGCGGTGCCACGTTCACGCTCAGCATCGTGCGCACGACGCATTCCGAGACCTACTTCAAGCCGATGTCGACCGCCGGCGACGACAAGGGCTTTGGCGCTGCGGTCGCGATCGACGCCGACACGCTGGTCGTCGGCGCGCCGTGGGAAGACAGCTGCGGCACTGGCGTCAACGGCGATCCCACTGCGCTGTGGTGCAATTACTCCGGTGCCGTCTACGTTTTTGTCCGCAGCGGCGGTGTCTGGAGCCAGCAGGCGTACATCAAGCCCGCGGCGACAACCTACGGCGACCTCTTCGGCAACGCCGTGGCCTTGCAGGGCGACACGCTGGTCGTCGGCGCGCCCTATGAGGACGGCGCGGCCAGCGGCGTCAACGGCGATCAGACCGACAACAGCATGACCAACGCCGGGGCGGCTTACATTTTTGTCCGCAGCGCCGGCGTGTGGACGCAGCAGGCGTACTTGAAATCGGCCAATCCCGACGCGAACGACAACTTTGGCAGCAGCGTCGCCATCTCCGGCGACACCGTCATCGTGGGCTCGGTGTACGAGGACAGCAGCGCCAGCGGCGTCAACGGCAACAGCGCGGACAACAGCTTGACGGACTCCGGCGCGGCGTTCGTCTTCGTCCGCAGCGGCAGCACCTGGACGCAGCAGGCGTACTTGAAGTCCGCGTCGCCTGACGCCTCGGACGAATTCGGCGCTGCTGTCGCGATCGACGGCGACACGGCGGTCATCGGCGCGGTCTACGAGGACAGCCGATCCGGCGGCGTCAACGCCAACGCCAGCGACAACAGCTGCGGCAATTGCGGCGCCGCCAACGTCCTTGTCCGCGTCGGCGGCGTCTGGAGCCAGCAGGCGTATCTCAAAGCGCCAGCTCCGCAAAACAACGACTATTTTGGCACCAGTGTCGCCATCAGCGGCAATCGCATCGCCGTCGGCGCGCCTCAGGCGTCCAGAGTCGTTGCGTCCGGGATCGAGTGGACGGTCGGCGGCGTCTTCACCTTCAACCGCGCGGGCAGCGTCTGGACGGCTGCGGCGCCGCTCTGGTCGTGGCTCGACGGCACGCAATTCGGCGTCGCCGTGGCGCTCAGCGGCGACACGTTGCTGGTCGGCGCGTACGCCAATTCCAGCAACGCAACCGGCTTGAACGGCGACTGGCACAACGGCAGCGTCAGTTACGCCGGTGCAGCCTGGCTCTACGCCTGGGGCACCGGCACGTGGCACGAGACAGCGTTCTTGAAAGCCAACGAGGCCAACGCCAACGACCAGTTCGGCTATGCGGTCGCGTTCTCCGGCCAGACCGTGGTCGTCGGCGCGGCTTGGGAAGACGGGAGCAGCACGGGCATCGGCGGCGACTTCACCAAGCTGGGCATCAGCAACGCCGGGGCGTGCTACACGTTTGAGTAGGCGCCGGAGCGCCTTTGGACGCCTCCCGCTTTGCCGGGACCGCAGCGGTGTCGGGATTTGACCCCGACGCCGCGCCGCCGCAGACTTTTGCACGACCGCGCTCACGCAGCGCGGCGAGGGAGCACGCCATGGAGCACGGCAACGTCTCAGGACTCTACCGCCCCGATGCCGACGATAGCGAGGAACCGTCGTCCTTTCGCTGGGATGCGCACTACGTGACCGGGCTGACGGATGTGGACGCGCAGCACCGACACCTCGTGCACGTGCTGAACCAGCTGGGTGGTTTGTTGACGCGCCCGGAGCGGCCATCCAGCGGGGAAGTCGAGGCGATCTTTGCCGATTTGGCCGCCTACGCGGTGTACCACTTTGAGGAAGAAGAAGCGCTCATGGGGCAGTCCGGCTTGGACCACCGCCACGTGGAGTACCACCGCGGTGAACACCGCGCATTTCTTGCGGAAGTGACCAACCTGCACGCCGGGATCGCGCCCCATGACTTGAATACGGCCAAGCCGCTCTTGCAGTTCCTGATTTATTGGCTCGCGTACCACATCCTCGGCTCCGACCAGTCCATGGCGCGGCAAATGGCGGCGATCGGCGCCGGGCAAGCGCCGTCCGACGCGTTTCTCGCCGAGGAACGGATGAAAGAAAGCGCCGTCGCGCCGCTGGTGTATGCGCTCAACGGGCTGTTTCGGCAGGTGTCGGAGCGCAACCGCGCGCTGCAGGAGCTGAACCTGACGCTGGAGGCGAAGGTCGTGGAGCGCACGCGCGCGCTGGCCTTGGTCAACCAGCAGCTGGAGGAAGTCGCGCTGACGGACGTGCTGACCGGGCTGCCCAATCGGCGGCATGCGCTGCGGAGCCTGGCGCACGCTTGGCAGGAGTCGGAGCGCGAGGGCAACGCGATGGCGTGCCTGATGGTGGACGCCGACGGGTTCAAGCAGGTCAATGACCGCCACGGCCACGAGGCGGGCGACGCCGTGCTGCGTGAGTTGGCCCGCCGGCTCCGCCACAGCGTGCGCACCGACGACGTCGTATGTCGGCTGGGCGGCGATGAATTCCTGGTGATTTGCCCGCGGACGCCGCTGGACGGCGCCCTGCAGCTGGGGGAGAAGCTGCGCGCGGCCGTCGCGGAGCTGCGCGTGCCGGTGGGGGACGGCGCCTGGCAGGGCAGCATCAGCGTCGGCGCCGCCGCCAGGACCGCGGAAGTGCCGAGCGTCGACGCGCTGGTCAAGGTCGCGGATCAGGCTGTATATGCGGCCAAGCGCAGCGGCAAGAATTGCGTCGCCAACGGGTGAGCTTGGCCGATCGCCGCGTGTTCAGTGTGGCGTTTGTTGCCGAAGCTGGGCGGCGCTTCGGGCAAGAAGGTCGCTTGGATGTGGGGCGGATTTCCGGCAACCACGAAGCACAAGTACCACGCCGTCCCGGGCGATTCACCCTGAAGTTGCAGGTGAATCTCGCTCGCGGCGATCGCGGCGCCGGCGACCCGCCAGCCAGGCAACAGCGCTGGGCGTCAGGCACCGCGCTCGCGCGATTCGGCTTGCCGCTCTTTGGGGTCTGAGCCATCCAGGCTGCGCAAAAGGGCCACGAGACCGTCGCGCAGCGGCAGCGGGTCCGCGATCTGCAGCGCGTCGCGCAGGCGGCTCGGCTTGACCTCGGACAGCCGCACTTCACCCGCGCGCGCGGGCGCGAAATCGACCGGCAGCTCGCGGCCCACGACCTCGCCCAGCGTGCGGATCAGCTGCAAAAGCGTGACGCTCCGGCCGGTTGCGACGTTCACGACCCCGCCGATGTCGCTCTGCAGTGCCGCGAGGTTGGTGCGGGCGACGTCCGCCACGGCGACGAAATCGCGGGTCTGCAAGCCGTCGCCAAACACGCACAGGCGTTCGCCGGCGGCGATCACGGCGCAAAATTTGCTGATGACGCCAGAATACGCCGAGCGCGGATCCTGGCGCGGTCCGTAGACGTTGAAATAGCGCAAACCGCAGGCGGAGGCGCCATAGAGCTGCACGAAGAGCTGCGCGTACTGGTCGTCGACGAGCTTTTCCAGCGCATACGGCGACAGCGCCATCGGCAGCGAGGCCTCCGTCAGCGGCAAATCGGTCGACAGGCCGTACACCGCCGCGCTCGACGCATACACGACGCGCTTGTTGCCCAGCCGGCGCGCCGCGTCCAGCACGTTCAGAAAGCCCGCGATATTGATGGATCCTGACAGGACTGGCTGCGCGATCGAGGTCGGCACGAACACCTGCGCGGCCAGGTGCAGCACGTGCGTGATGTCCGCCATCGCCCGCTCGACGGTTGCCGCGTCGCGGATGTCGCCCTCCACCACGTCAAGCGCGGCGTGCGCCAGCAGGTTTTCGCGCTTGCCGCTGGCAAAATTGTCCAGCACGCGCACCGAATGGCCGTGATTCAGCAGCAAATCCACGGTATTGGAGCCGATGAACCCGGCTCCGCCGGTAACGAGTACGTGCATGGGCGCAGCTGGACTGCGCGGGGGTGCCTCTGTGCGATTCGCCGCCAACATCGCGCCTCCGTGTCGCAGCCGAGTTTGCCCGGTGCGGCACAGCCGTCAACTGCCGGCAGCCATGGATTGCCGTCAACCGGGCGCGCGAGATGACGCGCCGGCTCAGGCCGCCGAATCCGCGCGAAAAGTGGAGCGCGCAGCCCTGCGCGGTGCGGGCCTTTGACGACCTCGCGTGGTCAGGCTACCGTGGCGGCGACCGCGGGAGCGGCAAACGTGAGCTCGCCATGGAAAACGGTGCCCAGACCCTGTTGCGCACGCTGGTGAATGCCGGCGTCGATGTTTGTTTTACCAACCCCGGCACGTCGGAGATGCATTTTGTCGCCGCGCTGGACGCCGTGCCGGAGATGCGGGCGGTGCTGGCGCTGTTCGAGGGCGTGGCGACGGGCGCGGCGGACGGCTACGCGCGGATGGCGGGCAAGCCGGCGGCGACGCTGCTGCACCTTGGTTGCGGTTTAGGTAATGGTCTCGCGAACTTGCACAACGCGCGCAAGGGCAAAGTGCCGGTGGTGAACATCGTCGGCGACCACGCGACCTACCACGTGCAGTACGACGCACAGCTGCAGTCGGACATCGAGACGTCGGCCCGCAACGTGTCGACCTGGGTGCGGACGACGCAAAAAACTGAGGATCTGGGCCGGGATGCGGCGGAAGCGATCGCCACGGCGATGGGGCCGCCGGGACAGGTGGCGACGCTGATCTTGCCGGCGGATGTGTCGTGGAGCGAGGGCGGCGTGGTGGCGGAACTGCCCAAGCTGCCGTCGCCGGAACGCGCTTCGGACGCGGACCTCGACACGATCGCCGCGGCGCTCAAGGGTCCGGGCAAGACGGCGATCCTGTTGGGCGGCCGCGCGCTGCGGGAGCCGGCGCTGCTGGCGGCCGCGCGCATCGCCGCGCACACCGGCGCCAAGCTGTTTGCGGAAGTGTTTCCGACGCGCATCGAGCGCGGCGCGGGCTTGCCGCATGTCGAGCGCATCGCCTATCTCGCCGAGCTGGCGACGGTGCAGCTGACGGGCGTGGAGCACCTGATTCTGGTGGACGCCAAGGCGCCGGTGTCGTTTTTCGCCTACCCGGGCAAGAAGAGCTACCTGGTGCCGGATGGGTGCACCGTGCACACGCTGGCGAGCTTCACCCAGGACGCGCAGGGCAGCCTGGACGCGCTCGTGCAGCGGCTGGGCGCCGAAAATGCCACGCCGGCGCTGCAGGCTGCGCAGCGTCCGGATCTGCCCAGCGGCAAGCTGACGGCGGAGAAAGTCTGCCAAACCATTGGCTATTTGTTGCCGGAGCGGGCAATCATCGTCGACGAAGCCCAGACGTCCGGCGTGATGCTGCCGACGAGTACGGCAGGCGCGCCTCGCCATGACCTGCTGGCCCTGACGGGCGGCGCGATTGGCCTGGGGCTGCCGCTGGCGGTGGGCGCGGCGGTGGCGTGCCCGGATCGGCCGGTGCTGGCGCTGGTGGGCGATGGCTCGGCGATGTACACGCTGCAGGCGCTGTGGACGATGGCCCGCGAGCGGCTGAACGTGGTGACGGTGGTCTTCAGCAACCGCTCGTACGCGATCCTGAACGTCGAGCTCCAGCGGGTGGGCGCAGGCAGCCCGGGTGCGGCGGCCAAGTCGCAGCTGGACATCGGCAATCCAAACCTGGATTTTGTCGCGCTGAGCCGCGGCATGGGCGTGCCGGCGACGCGCGCGACCACCTGCGACGAATTCGCGGCGGCGCTGCAGCAGGCGCTGGCGAACCCGGGGCCGTACCTGATCGACGCGGTCGTGCCCAACGCGCTGGGCGGCCTGAAGCTGCTGGCGTTGCCGTATGTGCTGAACGCGCTGGGCGGCTTGCCGCAGCCGATCGCCGCGGGATTGAAGCGCAAGATCGCGCCCTGAACCGAACCGTCTACTCCTGCCACACCTGCCAGCCCCAGGTCAGGCCGGCACGCACCTCCAGCGATTGCCCCAGCGCGGTTTGCGCGGTGCGGACGGCCGTGTCCAGCGTGACGCGCTCCGCCACTTGCCACTGCCCGCCGAGCAGGCCGGCGAGATAAGCGCCGTCGCGGCGCGCCCGCTCAAAAGTCAGCTCCGCAACCGGTCGCGCCTGCCAGCTCGCGGGCCCTTCCAGAATCAGCCCGGAAAACCACCCCGGCTCGCCCGCGCGTGTCCAGCGTCCGGCCAGGTCGAAGTGCACCGTCGCGGCCGGCCAGCGCTGCGACGCGATGAAATTCGCCTGGGCACCCACGCCCGGATCGGCGTTCAGGCCGGGCAGCAGCGGGCCAAACTCGACGGCGACGCTCAAGCCCGGTTTGTCCTGCAACACGCCGTCCCGCAGCACGTGCTTGGCAAAAAATGCCGTGTCTCCCAGCGCCACCCGCGCGTCGCCCGCCAGCCGGTCCAGCGGCATCTGCCCATGGCCCTCGAGCACGAGCTCCCAGCCTGGCCACGCGCCCAGGTTGCCGACAAACGCCGGCGCGATGAGCATCCGCTCCGTCTGGCTGCCGAGAAAACCGATGGGACCGAGCTCCAGCTCGAATTCGCCGTGGCCCGCGACCGCGGCATCGGTCGAATCAAAAGGCCGGTAAGCCGCGGCCGGGCGGGCCGCCAGAGCGGACGTTCCGAGAAGCGCCAGTGAAAACAAGGTGTTTCGCAGCATCGGCGCGACCCGTGTGCGAAACCGCCTCATGGCGCCCCCGGGCCCTGCTTCACAACTTCCCGATACAATTCAGCAATATCGTGGCGCAGCGCGACCAGCACGTCGCGTCCGATTGCGGTGAGCACAAACTCCCGGCGCGCTTTTCCCGCCCCGGTCGACGTGCCGCGCAGCCAGCCGTTGGCCTCCATGCGCGCGAGCACCGGGTACAGCGTGCCGGGGCTGATTTTGTGCCCGTGTCCGGCCAGCTCGTCCAGCAGCCACAGGCCGTACACGGGCGCGAGTTCGGCGTGGTGCAGGATGTGAACCTTCCAGAATGCAAGGCGAATCTCGCGGTCGATGGGCTGCGCCATGCCGAACTCCTGCGGCTCACGTTCCGGTTGGGGTTACGTCTGTCAGCAGCGGCACGGCTTCACCGGGCTGGCTGGGCACCACGAGAAAGCCGCGACCCGCTGCGACGTGGCAAGCGTTGCACGCGGCGGCCGCAGCGGCAAATGCCCGGGCGAATTGTGCCTTGTCCGCTCGCGTGGCCGCCTGTTCCAGCGGCCCCAGCTGCGCGTGCGCGAACGCCTGCGCCTGCGCGTGGAGCTCAAAGTTGGCGCCCGCCGGCAGCTGCGCCCGCGGCGCATCTTCCTCAAACAGCTCGCGGAGTTCGCCAATGTCGTACCGCGCCAGCGCGAACCGTCCAGCGCCAGCCGCCCGCCCAGCGCGCTCAAACCGGTGGCCCACTTCCGCCATCAGGTCGCCAAACCGCGGCGCTGGGCTGGTTGCGGGCGCAACACGGCTGCACGCCGCCGCGATCAGGCTGGCAAGGGCAAGGACAAGTCGGGTGGTGGCGGGTCTGGGCACGATGTTCCTCCCGAACACGCGGACGGTCTGCTTCGGTCAGCGCGCACCGCTTTATTTACAGAAACCGTAAACGACAAGCAAGGTGGCGCAGCAAAGGCCACCGCGGGCGCCGGTCCACACCCTTGCCGTCCGCTTGCGCTGCGCCAATACTCGGGCCCGAACGCTCCACACGGAGCCAGGAAGGCCCAGATGAAGTACTTCGCCCTTACGCTCGCATGTTCGCTCCTCGCCACCACCGCGCTTGCCGCGGAGCCCAAGGTGCCGGCCACCGCCGCCCGGACCGCCATCACGTGGTACGGGCACGCCGCGTTCAAGATCGTCACGCCGGCGGGCAAGATCTTGTTTGTCGATCCGTGGCTCAAGAACCCGGCGAACAAGAATGGCGAGGCCGACCTCGCCGCCGTTGACAAGGCGGACCTCGTGCTGGTGACGCACGGCCATTTTGACCACGTCGGCGACGCCGTGGCGATCGGCAAGAAGACCGGTGCGAAGCTGGTCGCCACGTTCGATCTCGGCAACGCGCTTGTCGCGGAAGGCTACCCCAAGGAGCAGTTCGGCTTTGACACGACCGGCAACGCCGGCGGCGAGATCGAGTTGCTCGGCGGCGAGGTGCGCGTGGCGTTCATCCCCGCCGTGCACAGCTCGGACGCGTCTGGTCACGCAGCGGGCAACGCGGGTGGCTTTCTCATCAGCGTCAAGGGCGGCCCGGCGATCTACCACACCGGTGACACGGACCTGTTTGGCGACATGGCACTGGTCGCCGAGCACGGCAAGGTCGACGTGATGCTTGTGTGCATCGGCGACCGCTTCACGATGGGCCCGCGGCGCGCTGCGCAAGCCGTGCAGCTCGTCAAACCGACGACGGTCATTCCGATGCATTTCGGTACGTTCCCGGTGCTCACCGGTACGGTCGAGGCGCTGGACAAGGCGCTCAAGCAGGCGGGCGCGAAGGCGACGCTCCGCGCGTTCAAGATCGGCGAAACCGGCACATTCTGAGCGCTTCCGCGCGATCGGCTCGCTGCGCCGCGCGATGGGCATCTCTCCCGTTTGCGCTTGGCCATTGACGGCTGGCAGCCGGGGTCCATATGAGCGGCAAGGCGAATCTCGTTTTGTCTGCCATTCTTTACAAACTTGCGCAAAAGTCGTCACCGACTTACCTCGGGCTCGCCCGGTCGCGTTTCGCGTCGGCGAACGGAGGAATCATGCGCCAGCCCGCCACGGCATCTCTTCGCTTCAGCTGTCCGACGGGCAGGGCACGCTTCACTTTGCTCGTGTTCGCGCTGAGCGCCGGCATCGCCGCGTGCGGGGACGACGCGCCACCCATCACGGGCGCGGGCGCCACGGACACGGGCCCGGTGAATGGCGACGTGATCCTCGGCGACGGCGCGCTCAGTGACGTGGGATTGCAGGACCTGACAACGGCCGACACGCCGCCGAACGACGTGGGCGAGGACACCGGCACGCCGGACTTGCTGGTCGGCGACGCGGGCACGGACGCCGGCTTGGACGCGAGCACGGACACCAGCGGCGACGCCGGCTGCAGCCAGCTTGGCTGCGCGTGCCTCCTCGCGGGCGACTGCGCCTCCGGCATCTGCGCGCCCGCGCCGAATGGCGGTGGCAACGTCTGTACCGCGGCGTGCACCCCGAACTCGGGCATCGTCGAGACCTGCAACGGCATCGACGACAACTGCAACGGCCTGACCGACGAAGGCACCTGCGACGACGGCAACCCGTGCACGGACGATTCCTGCGCCGGCAAGGCCGGCTGCGTGCACCTCGCCAACGCGGCGACGTGCTCGGACGACAATGCCTGCACCGTGGGCGACGTCTGCTCGGACAGCGCGTGCCTGCCCGGCGCCATCAGCGCGACCGCGTGCGACGACGGCAACCCGTGCACGACCGACTACTGTTTGCCGACCCTCGGCTGCCAATCC
>CAIYWC010000031.1 GCA_903929795.1 uncultured Myxococcales bacterium
GCCGGCCGGCGTGATCGCGGTGGAAATCGGGAAGCGGCAATCGATGTGCGTGCCGTCCGGATTGGTGCGCGGCGTCGTGTAGTACGAAGCCGAACCCTTCTTGATCAGGTCAAGCATTTCAGTGGCTTCCGCCGCCTTCGCTGCCCGCATGTACTTGGTGAACTGCGGCACCGCAACGACCGCCAAGATGGCGATAATCGCGACGACGATCATCAATTCGATGAGCGTAAAGCCCTTCTTGCTGCGCAGGATCTTGAACATTTTTGCTGCCTCCAGAAAATGCCCGCTTTCGGGCGTGCCCCGCAGCTCCGGGAGGAGATGCTGTCGAGCCGGGGCCCATCACCGCGTGATGGCACCGTGTCCGCGCTGCAAGTCCGCGTCAATCGCGACCAGCAGCCGGGGCACGTTCCAGCAAGTATGCACGGAACGTGCCAAGCGCATCGGTCAACACCATGTCGCGACAATTACAGGTAGAATCTGTCAATTCCCGATCGCGGCGTCTGGCGCCACGGACGGGCGCACCGCTTGGTCGACCACAAAGTGACGTTTCCCGTCAGCGTGCGGCGCTCTCGACTGCCCGGTATGACGAAATGTGTCACTTCCGGGAAATTTTTCCTAGAATTTTCGCAAAGTTGTGCCCGATCAAACCGGCGATAGCGCGCAATCTCAGCACGTTGGCGGGCATGTGACACTTTGTGTCATGTCGGCTCGCACCGCCGCGCTAGCCGTTGCACTCCGTCACGAGCCACAGCAGGCCGATGAAGGCGACAAGCAGCGCGATTTCAGCGGCATACAGGCGACGCCAACTGCCCAGCAACGGCGGCTTGTCGGCCATTTCCGGACGAAAATGCGTCATAATGCCAACAGGTTGGCTAGCAGCCGGTACGCGCCTGGCACGCCCGCCGGCAGCTGCCGAAAGAACGCCAAGCCGGTGTAGACAAACGTGCCTTTGCCCAGCTTGGCCACCAGAAGCCCGCCCTGTAGCGGCGCCTCGTCCTGGTCGTGCATCGCGAACACAGCGCGGTAGCGCGGGTCCCACTTCTGGGCAAAATACAGCCCGCGCTCTTGCACCCAGCCGGCAAAATCCGCCGCTGTCAGCTGGTTGGGCGTCCGCAGCAGCGGCTCGTTCGGGTCCAGCGGCGTCATCTCGGCGTTCTCGTCGGTCACGCGCTCGCGGCCGATCTCCAGCGGAAACGGCCCAATGTCCACCATGAGCGGCGCCAGCTTGGTGTTGGTCTGGTACTGGACGACCAGCCGGCCGCCATTTTCCACGTATTTCAGCAACTTGGCGCGCTGGCCGGCCAGCTCCGGCGCCTGGTTGAACGCGCGGATGCCGACCAGGATTGCGTCAAACGGTGCCAGCGGCTCCGTCGCCAGCTTCTCCGGCGGCAGCAGCGTCACGTCGTAGCCCACCGCCTGCAGGCTCTCCGCCACGCGATCGCCCGGCCCCGGCACGTAGCCCAGCTTCTTGCCGCCCAGCGCCAGCGTCACCGGCACCAGCTTGGCGACCGACGGCTGGCGCACCGTCAGCGGCGGCACGTGGTCGTAGGCGATGTGCCGCTCGTTCCAGCCCAGCCGCAGCTCGCCCGGCGTCGTCACGCCCGGCGCCGCGCCAATCGCCAGCACCGTGTCCGCGCCTGTGCCCGGCTGCCGCGTGAAGTGCCAGCCGACGCTCAGCCGGGCTTGGCCCATCTCCAGCTGCTGCCCGGTCGAGTCATGGCTCGTCACCAGCGCGGTCTGGCCGTTGGGCACCACGACGACCGGCCGGTCCAGCGTCTGCGTCTGCGGAGGCGCCACTTCAACCAGCCGGGATTGTTCGCCTTTGATTGGGTCATTCCAGACATGGCGCACCGGCCGCACGACAGCCAGCTTGTGCCCGCCCAGCTCCAGCAGGAACTCCGCCTGCAGCGGCGGCGGAGCCACCGGCAGCCCGCGCAGCGCCAGCTCCGGCACGTTGTCCAGCCCGCCGTCCGCCGGCGCGCGCAGCCAGTATGGCGTCGTGATCGGCGCATCGCTGGAAATTTCCATGGTTTTTTTCCGCACGACCGGTTGGTTCAGCGTCAGCGCCGCGTTCACCTCGGTCACGCCATCCGCGAGCCGCACCGCCAGCAGCTTCGCCGGTATCGCCGAACGGTTCACCGCCACAAGCTCCACCGCCAGCCTACCGCCCGGATTCGCCGTCGCCGCCGCCGCGCGCGCGTCCAGCACCAGCCCCGCGCACGCCAGCAGCGCGCTCTCAGTCTCGTGCAGCTTGCGAATTTTCCAAGGATTCTCGTCGGGCAGGGCGCTCAGCAGCGCGTGCAGCTGCCACAGCGCCGGGATCGCCTTGTCCGGATGCCGCGGCTCAAACGCCGCCAGCGCCACATCCGCCGTTTTTTGGATCTTCTCGCCGCCGGCAAAGCGCTTCCACGTCAGGTCCAGGCCATCCAGCGGGTCCGTGCGCGGCTTGGAGCCCGCCAGCCACTGGAAATACTCCAGCGACGGCCCGCGCTCAGCGGTCACCCCAAAGCCCTGGCTCTTGTGCTGGCTGCGGCTCTCCGCGGCAATTTCCGGCCACGACTTGCCGCGCAGCGGGTCGTAGCCGCCCACGTCCAGCTTCATGTACTGCGAGAGATCGGTGTTTGGCGCCACGTTGAACATCGGCACGTTGTGCAGCAGCCGCGGCGTCTGCCAAGCGCCAAACCGCGCCAGCTGCTCCGGATAGCGCGCCGGATCCGCCGCGGCGGTGAACGCTTCAGCCGCCAGTATCGCCGACGCCGTGTGGTGGCCGTGGTTGGGCGGCAACGTGTTGAAACGCGTGACGATGACGTCCGGCTTGACCCGGCGGATCGCCTGCACGACGTCGCCCAGCACCGCGTCATGGCCCCAGATCGCCAGCGCCTCATCGGCGCGCTTTGTGTAGCCCAGGTCCCGCGCGCGGGTGAACAGCTGCTCCGCGCCGTCGCGTTGGCGCGCCGCCAGCAGCTCGTGTGTCCGCAAAAGCCCAAGCAATTCATCTTGTTCTGTGCCGATCAGGTTCTGGCCACCGTCGCCGCGCGTCAGCGACAGGTAGGTCGTCGTCAGCCCGCGCGCGCCGACCAGGTAGGCCATCAGCCGGCTGTTCTCGTCATCCGGGTGCGCCGCGACGTACAGCACGCTGCCGACGACGCCCAGCCGCTGGATCGCCGCCTGCAGCTCCGCCGCGTTGGGCTGCTGCGCAAGCAGCGGAGAACTCAGGAGAAACGACGGGAGAACCAGCATCAGGACCGCGGCGAACGAGGAGGGAGCCTTCATCATACCCGCCACCTTACCAAAGCTTGGCGAAATCTGCATGGCGGGCGCGTGGCCGATCTGCTATCTCGCTAGCCCATGGCGAAGACTTTTGCGACAGCTTGGCTGAGCGGTGACCCGGAGGCGACGGACCTCCTGCCCGCGTCTATGCGTGATCGGGCGGCGCGCGCGGCGGCGGTGCAGCTGGCGGCGCAGCGGCCGCTGGACCCGGCGCTGTTGGCGATTCTTCAGCGGCAGAACGCGCAGCTGCCGCCCAGTCCGCAGCGGGAGGCGAATCTGGCGCTGCTGGCCCAGCCGGGGACGGTGGTGGTCGTGACCGGGCAGCAGGCGGGGCTGTTCCTCGGGCCGCTGTACACGCTGTACAAGGCGGCGACGGCGGTGGCGGCAGCGCGCCAGCTGACCGCGGAGACCGGGGCGGCGTGTGTGCCGCTGTTCTGGCTTCAGACAGAAGACCATGATTTCGCGGAGATCGACCACGTGCTCGTGCCGCGCACCGGCGCGCCGCCGCTGACGATTGCCTTGGCGCCGTCGGGGCCGTCGCGCGTGCCGGTAGCGCATCGGCGTCTGGGCGCGGACGTGCTGGTGGCGCTGGCCGAGCTGGAAGCGCAGCTCACCGGTCTGCCACACGCCGACGCGGTGCTGGCGCTGCTGCGGGCGCATTACGCGCCAGGCGTGGCCGTTGCGGACGCCTTTGCCGGGACGCTGGCCGCGCTGTTCGCCGCAGAAGGTTTGGTGTTTTTCAACCCGCGCGATGCCGAGGTCGCGCCGCTGGTCGCGCCGTTTCACCGCGCGTGCGTGACCGATGCCGCGGTGATCGCCGACTTGCTGGAGCGCCAGGCGGATCGGCTGCGCGCCGCGGGTTTTGCCCCGCAAGTGCACCTGCGCCCGGGCGCGCCGCTGTCGTTTGTCGCGCCGGATGCGGTCGACGGCCCGCGCTACCGGCTGGATCCGCACGCGCGGCCGCAGACCTGGACGCTGGTCGGGCATCCGCAGCACGCGACCGTCACGACGCCGCAGCTGCTGGACTGGCTGGCGCGCGAGCCGCTGCGGTTCACGACTTCGGCGCTGTCGCGGCCGCTGCTGCAGGACCTGCTTCTGCCGACGGCGGGCTACGTCGGCGGCCCGGGCGAAATGGCGTATTTTGCCCAGCTCCAGCCGCTCTACCGGCATTTTGCCACGCCGATGCCGCTGGTCATCCACCGCGACCGGTTCGCGCTGCTGGACACCCGCACGCGGCACTTTTTGGCTGGCCACGGCCTGACGGTCGCGGATCTGGCGCAGCCGCGCGATGGCGTGTTGCGGCGGCTCGCGGCGCAAGGCGCGGGCGAGGCGCCTCAGGCGCGGCTGGACGCGCTGATGGCCAAGCTGGACCTGGCGGAACTGGCGCGCGAGATGACGGCGCTGGACCCGAACCTCGCCAAAGCGGTGGCGCGCACCCAGGATACGGTGCGCGAGGCGCTGGCCAAGCTGCTGGAAAAACACGGCAATGCCATCGGACAGCGCGATCGGGCGATGGCCGACCGGCTGGATCGCGCGCGCGCGTGGCTGTTGCCCGAGGGCGTGGCGCAGGAGCGCGTGTTTGGAATGCCGGGGCTGGCAGCGCGGTTCGGTATCCAGCCGCTGCTGTCCGCGGTGCTGTCCGCGTGCCAGCCGTTTGCCGGTCGCGCCCAGGAGTTGACGCTGTGAGCGCACCGCGCCGCTTGAAAATCGGCATCACCTGCTTTGCCACGTTTGGCGGCAGCGGCATCGTCGCGACGGAAGTCGGGCTGGCGATGGCGGCGCGCGGCCATGAGGTGCACTTCATCGCCCGCGCGCTGCCGATTCGCCTGGATCCCGCGACGCCGGGCGTGACGTTTCATGAGGTCGTCGAGCCCGACCACGACGTGCTGCAGCCCGACGGCGCCTATCCGATCGCGTTGGCCAGCAAAATCATCGAGGTGACGCGGTGTTACCGCTTGGACGTGCTGCATGTGCACTACGCCGTGCCGCACGCGACCGCGGCCTGGCTGGCGCGCGCGGTGCTGGGCCCGGAGGCGCCGGGGCTGATGACGACGCTGCACGGGACCGACATCACGCTGGTGGGCGCCGATGCGACGTACCTGCCGATCACCCGATTCTCGGTGCTGCAAAGCGACGCGGTGACGGCGCCGTCAGCGTTCCTGCGCGAGACGACCTACCAGCGGCTGGATTTGCCGCGCACGCTGCCGATCGCGGTGGTGCCCAACTTTGTCGACACCGCCGTCTGGCATCCGCCGCTTGGGCCGCGCCGGGCGCCGCTGGCAGAGCTGTTCGCGGATTTGCCGGACAGCGACGCGGTGCTTGTTCATGTGTCAAACTTCCGGCCGGTCAAGCGCATTGCGGACGTGGTCGCGGTCTTCCAGGCGGTGCACGCCCAGCGTCCGGCGCGGCTGCTGCTGATCGGCGACGGTCCCGACTGTGCGCTGGCCGAGGAGCTGCTGGCCGCCGCGGGGCTGCAAGATCGCGTGGCTTTCCTCGGCCGCCAGGAGCATTTTGCGCTGTGGCTGGGCGCGGCGGACGCGTTCCTGCTGCCCAGCGCGACCGAGAGCTTTGGCCTGGCGGCGCTGGAGGCGATGGCGTGCGGCGTGCCGGTGGTCGCATCCGACGTCGGCGGGCTGCCGGAGGTCGTCGTGCACGGCGAGACCGGGCTGCTGGCGCCGGTGGGCGATGTCCTCGCGCTGGCGCAGCACGTGCTTTGGCTGCTGGCCGATGAGCCGCGGCGGCTGCGGTTTGCGGCGGCGTCCGTGCGCCGGGTGCGGGAGGTGTTTCGCGCGGCTTCGGCGGTGGACAGCTATGAGGCGGGCTACCGCGCGCTGCTGGCGGGGCGCGACGCGTGAAGAAACCGGGTGTCGCGTCAGCCGTACCGGCAATCTGGCTTCTGATCCTCGCGGGCTGTGGCGCAGCCGATGATGCCGGGATCAAGGCGGTTGACGCCGGTGCCGCGGTCGAGCTTGTCCCGACTTCCTCTGCGATCCTGGAGACTTGTGCCGCGGAGCTGGGCGCGACCTTTTGTGCCTCGGCGGACGCGCTCGCCGCTGCTCAAGCCTGCATCGCGCGCCTGACGCCTGACCAGCGCGCGGGGTGCGATGCCGTCCTCGGTTGCCTCGTCGACTACGCGCCTGCGCGCGCCGGCGCGTGCGTGTCGGGTCCAACCTACGCGTCGCTGGCAGCCTGCGCCACGCCGGTGGCGGACAATTGCGCGTTCTACCGTGCCTGCTTGGAGCCCGCGCATCCGTGCGGCGCGGCTGGCTATGCGCTCGGCTTTGGCGAACCGCTGTGCTACCTCTTCATCGACCACCGCAGCGACTTCACGCCCGCCGGCCAGCTGTGGCTGCAGGGCGTTCGCACCTGCCTGCAACGCGCGCTGTCGGTGGAGATGGCGACGCCCGTGACCAGCTGTGACGCGCTGGCGGACACCGCATTTGCCTCCCACACCAGCTGCTATACGCAAGCGGACAACTCGTTTTGCCAGTTGTCAGAAACCGACGTGGCCGCGCTGGAAGCGCTGGTTGTGCCGTACCTGGACAATCCGCGGGTCGGCGCACAAATCAGCGCAGTTGCCGCCATCTGCGCCGCAAAGGCGCCGTAGCTCCCGCGGGTGGAGGTCCGGGCTTGGCGCCGTCCGGCAGACCTTGACTGCCCCGTCGCGGCACGTAGACTCCCAACCGCCCTGGTGGCTTGGAGCCCGAGTTGCCTTTGCCGTTTCCATTGCTGCGCCTGTGCGCGATCCGCGGCGGTCGGCGCGTGTTACTGCTGGCCTTGTTCCTGCTGGCGGTGCCGTCGGCGCACGCAGACGACGCCGAGCGGCCGATCCTGCTGCGCGGCCGCGAGAGCGCCATTGAGCACCTGTTTGACCCGTTCACCAGCGGCCAGGAGGTGACGCCTGGCTGGCGGCTGGGTGACATGGCGGTGAACCGCACAATGGTGGATGTGCAGCTGCAAGGCGACGGCAAGGTCGCGCGGCTCCACCTGAAATCGCTGCAAGACGCGACGCCGCAGAGCGCCAACTCACAGAGCTTTGCCACGACCCTGGATGGCCCGCCTGAGGCGCGCGCGGCGGCGGACAAGCTTATCGCGGCGATTGCCCACAACGACCACGGCGGCTTCTGGAGCCAGGCGCCGGCGGTGACCGCCAAGCCGAGCCTGTGGGCGCGAGCCTGGCACCTGCTGACTGACGCGGTGCTGCTGACGGTGCTCGCGCTGCTGGGCCTGGCCGCGCACCTGCGCGCGGTGTTGAAGCCGCTGCCGCGCCAGGTGACCTGGGCGCTGATCGTCATCACGCTGGTGGCGACGGCGCTGCGTGCGGTGATCGCGGTGCCGATCATCATGAACGCCTGGCCCTACACGCGGATTGTCCCGCCGGTGCGCATGATGGCGGAAGGCCAGATTCTGCCGTGGTTTTTGCACGCGACAGGCCGGCAGATCGCGGTGTTCGACGCGATGTTCCACTTCGATTTCCTCGTTGCCTGCCTGACGCCCGCGGCGATTTTCGCGCACGCGCGCTATGTGCTCGGCGACTGGCGCTCGGCGCTGGTGTCGGCGGCGGTCATGGCGGTGCTGCCGATGCACATCCGGTTCTCGCACGCGGACTCGGAGCTGATCCTGACGCTGGGGCTCTCCTCGCTGTCGTTTTTGGCGCTGTACGCGTCCATGCGGGCGGAGCGCGCGCGGGACCGCTGGCTGGCGCGGCCGATCCTGCTGGTGGTCGGCATCACGAGCTACTTTGTCCGCCCGGAGGCCGTGGCGCTGGCGGCGGTGGACATCGGCGCGATCGTGCTGACGGCCGGCGTGGGCATTCCGCTGCGGCGGCGCATCACCGCGGGGGGGCTCGTCGCGCTGTCGGTTGTGTACCTGCTGGTTCAGCAAGGCGATCGGCTGCTGGCCCGCGCCCAGGAAGCGGGCGAGCGCAACGCGCTGTGGGTTGGCATCACGACGATCGGCAATCCCGCGCGCAATCCGATCATCGACCCGTGGATCACGCCGCCGCTGCTGGTGTTTTTGATGTTCGCCGGCGCTTGGTGGCTCTGGCGCACCGGCGCGCGCGGCAAGCTGCTCTACCTGGGCGGCTGGCTGGTCGGCATGTTCTTCATCTACTACGTCCACGGCATTCCGGCGATGCAGGCGCGGTACCACTTGAGCCTCGCGACGCCATTTGTCCTGCTGGTCGGTGCCGGGACGCCGTGGGTGCTGACCTGGCAGCGGAAGTGGCTGCGCAACGCGGTGGTGGTCGTCGCGCTGCTGTCGCCGCTGCTGCATCTGGACTTTGAGCGCGACGTGGATTTTACCGAACTGCACGAGTTCCAGTTCGTACGCGCCGCCGCCGCGCTCGTGCCAGACGGCTGCACGGTGCTGGAATACATGCCGATGCGCGACCCGGAGCAGCCGCTCAAGCACCTGCATGGCCGCTGGGACGCCGTGGGCCGCGACATCACCGGCAAGGGCATGTCGCAGCGCTGGCCGGTCGTGGACGCCGAGGATTGGCTGAAGAGTCCGCCGGCTGAACCGCCCAAGTGCCTGTATTTCTACGACGGTCTGACCTGCCGCAGCTACCGGCCCGACGACCAGGCGCTCGTACCCGCATGCGCGACCCTGCGCGCGCAGGCGCCCGAGGTCGTGACGTCGACGGTGCTGCCGTATCGCTTCTACGACATGCAGCACGCCGGGCCTTTTGACCCGACGGCGGTGGTCAAGCGCAGTTCGATGAAGCAGCTCATCCCTGACGGCGAGCCCACGCCCATCGCGCTGCGGCGGATACGCTGACGGCTGCACAGCTTGACCCCAACCGAATTTCACGACCGCGCGGTCAGACCTGTCGCAGTTCGGACTAGGACCGCCAGCGTGTGCCGAAGGAGGCACGCCGCGGTTCCTGTGGCCGTGACCTGCGCGTTCGGTCAGCGCGTATCCAAGGGCAGCGTGTGGACGTTCGCCGCGGTCGCACCGACCGGCCATTCCCACAGTTCCACGCTGCGCGTGCCATCGGCGCCGGGCCGAATACGGGCAAAAGTCTGTGTTCCCAAGCGCTTCTGGCAGGTCGGATCGCTGAACGCCGGCGACCAGAAGCCGGCGTTGCAGAACTGCAGCGGGCCCACCTGAGCGACTTCCGGAATGTGCGTGTGGCCAAATACCGCGATTCTCGTTCCGGTAATCCGCGCGATGTGCTCCGCCCGCGCCGGCGTCAGCAGCGGCTCGCTGAACGTCTGCGGCTTGACGCGAAACGAGTAGGCCAAAAACAGCGGGAACAGCAGGCTCAGCGGCACGAGGATCCACCAGGTGCTGATCGAGTGGAAGTAGTTGACCGTCAAGATGATTTGAAACGCCGCGTACAGCATGACCATGAACAGCACGCCGCGATCCAGCCACAGCTCCTGGACGATCATCAGCGGCTTGGTACACGCCGACGCGACGTCGACCGCCGTCAGCTGCCGCACCATCGCGCGCTTGGCTTGCGAGCGCGCGGCGATCGCCGTGACCTTGTCCTCCATCGTCATCGGATCGCGCATCGCCGGGCGCAGGAAGTCCAAAAACGTGATCACCAGCGTCGCCGCCGCGCCCCACGCCCAGGTCCACAGCAGCAGCGGCTGGGTCCAAATCATGTAACGCAGGAAAAACAGGATGTATTGCGGCCCGCTCATGATGTAGTTGGCCGTCGCGTGCGGGTTGAAATAGCCCATGCCGTTGATCATGTAGCGGTTGGCGATGTCGCCAAACGGCATGCGCACGCGCGGCTGGCCGGCGACTGAAATCAACGGGTTGACTGCGTCCGGCGTCACGCAATAGGGGTCGTACTGGTGGCCGTGGCTCACGTACGTGTCCCCGCCGGAAATGTAGAACCAGTCGCAGAACACGACGCGCGCCTGATCCGCGTCCGGGATGCCGATCGCCTGGCGGATGCGCGCCTGTACGCCGGGCCAGTACAGCTCCAGGTCGTGGTTGCCGATGACGACGACCAGCTTGTTGCCGGCGCGCACGAACGCGCCGAGAGCGTCGAACCAGGCCTGGTGGTCGGTGATGATGCAGTCCATCTTGAAGACCGACATCCACTCTTCGGTGCCCAGACCGCGCAGCCGCTGCAGCCAGTGAATCGGCGACGGCGGCGGGTGCGGCAGCTTGCAGATGGCGTCAAAGTCAAAAATGTCGCCGTTCAGGATCAGCTCGCGCGGCCCAGGCGCCTCCGCCATCAGCCAGTCCAGCAGCCGCGCCATGTCGCCGTCGACAAAGTGCTCGCGGCGCTTGAACGCTTTCCACAGCGGCCGCCGGGGATTGCGCTCCTCGGCGTCGGCCAGGTGGATGTCGCTGAGGATGACCGTTTCCATTGCAATCCAGGCTGTCAGCGCAGCGCGTGTCGGATGCCTTCCGCCAGCGGTCTATTCACACGCGCCGAAGTTCGAGATCAACCGTCGGTCTGGCGCTGTGTGCCTCCGGAGGAGCGCGCACGCGCTCGCAGTCCGAAATCCAACAGGTTCGACCCGTGAGCTGGCGTGTTCAAGTGCGGTCCGCATGTTCAAGGCATCGCCTGCGCAGCGTGCCACAGGGCCGAATCGCCCAGAATCGCCTCACCGAGGCAGGCAAAAACCGCGCGATCCCAGCGCTCGCCCGCGCGTTCACACGCGTAGGTCTTGTGAAAATCGCCGAGCTTGAGCTCCACGCTCGCCGACACGCGCACGCCTTCGCCGGTCGAGTCCGTCTTCAAGCCGTCCAGCCGCAGGTGGGCGACGCGCACGTGAATGCCGGTCGTTGGCAGGCCCTCGGCCGGTTCGCGCCACGCGTAGCTCAGGTCGCCGTTGCTGACTTCATAGGCAAAAACCTGTTGGGCAATCGGCGAAAAACGCTCGTCGTACAGGCTGACCTTGGCGGCCGCGCGGTCGAGCTGCCGCGCCAATTCCGTCACCCACAGCGCGCCTGCGACCTTGGTTGTGCCGATGGCGTGGTCCACTTCGACGAACTCGGGATCCTGGCCGGGATTGGCATAGAACGCGATGGGAAAGCCGCGCGAGGCGTCGACCGGCGCGCCGCTGAGGACGGCGGCGTTCAGCCCCAAATCATCGTTGACGCGCGGCTGCATCACGCTGCCACAGCCGAACGTCACGAGGCTCAACAAGCTAAGCAGCAGCAATTTCATGGCCTTACTCTACTCGTCATTACGGGGCGATCTTGCAGTAGCTGGGAAAGTTCGCCGGCAACACGCCCGTGGTTTCATAGGAGCTCTTGTCGCCGTATTTGTGGTTGAACATGAACTCGACGCCTGCCTCGACGCCGCCGGTGGGCACCGTGTGCGCGTTCAGCTCGTCGTCGCAGTCGACCGTGAAGATCTTGTCGGCGCGCAAGTCGGCAATCAAGGTCTGCATCAGGTCGTGGAAAAAGACGATGCCCTGGAACTGGTCGCCCGTCTGGCTGCCGTAGAAACCGATGACCGGAATGGGCCATTTGGGCGTGACGTAGGCGACCTGGGAGGGATCGATGCCGCCAGAGAAGATCGCTACGGAGCCGAGGAAATCCGAGCGGTTGATGAGCAGCCAGGTGGTCCACAAGGCGCCGGCGGAAAATCCGGTGCTGTACACGCGGCGCGGGTCGATGGTGATTTGCTGGCTGACACACGAGAGGACGTCTTCAAAAAGCGGCGCGTCGGCGCCTCCAGCAGCGTCGAGGAACGACCAGCCGAACACCTGCGAGCAGCCCGAAGCGCTGCAGACCTCGGGCGTGATGACCACGGCATTGTTGTTTTTGGCGATGCCGGCAGCGCCGAACGCTGCGCTGAAGTTTGCCGCGGTGTCGCCGAGGCCGTGCCACATGAAGAGCAGCGCGGTGTCGGGCGACGTCATGTCCGGCGGCAAGGAAACGCGCATGCTCCGATTGAAGCCGCCCGAAACCATCGTGACGGTGCCGCCTTTGGTGAAGTCGGGGCAGGTGCCCGTGTAAGCCGCTGGTGCCGTGGGCTGTGGAACTTGCGTCACGTCTGCTGTGGCCACATCGGCGGCGGCAGCGTCTGCGTCAGCCGTAGCGGCGTCGCCGGAAGCGGCAGTGTCCGCCGTGGCGCTGGTGCCGGTACTGGCAGCCGTTGAGCCACAGGCCGCCAACGCGACGGGCGCGAGCAGGCTCAGAAGGAAGCGGGAGAGGACGAGAGGCCGCATGGAGGACTCCAAACAGAAGGTCAGGCGCGCATCATCGCCGACGGCTGGCGATTGCGCAACGAAAACACGGGCCGCGCGTCGTCGAATCAGGGGGCCAGGCGCCGCTGCGACAGGCCGTCCTGCTCGTCGTCCAGCTCATCGACGGCTACGTCGCTCTTGGAGTGCGCTAGCCCGATCCAAAGCAAATACAGGTACTCACACGCGATCAGCGTCGGTGCGACCCAGAACGGCACGGCGCCCAGCGCCATCTGCTGCCAGAATGGCGCGTCGGGCACGGTCGGCTGCAGGGACAGCTTGAGCAGCCATGTGATTAGCAGAATTAGAAATAAAGACCAGTAATTGCGAATCAATCTGGCACGTATTGCTTGACGTTTTCCGATGTGAAACCGCGGCAGCAAAAGGTCTTCAGCGATGTGCTGGCCCCAGCGCTCGATCGGGCTGTGCAGATCGCGGCTGACGATCGGCCCGTAGAAGTTGCGTTCCAGCAGCCGGACGCGGTGCTGCCAGACCAGGAAGAAACGAAAACGCCGCGCCTCGATGTGCAAAAACGTGTGCACCAGCGCGATACCGACCAGGATCGCGGCGTGCGAATGCGCCGGCTCGCCGAGGCAAAACGTCACGAGCGCCATCACCGACAGGATCGACCAATTCGTCGTCGTGTCCAGCCGCAGCCGCCACTGGGTCGCGCGGTAGACTTCGCCGCGGTAGAGATGCACCAGCGCGGTGATGTACTCGGTGCGCGATAACGGCGTATCTTCAAAGTGTTGCGGCGCGTCGCTCATGTTCGTCTCCCCGCAGCAGGTCCAGCAGCTCGTGGGGCGTGTCGATGACGGAATTCGCGCCAAATTCGGTCAGCTCTCCGCGCGACTTGAAGCCCCAGGTCACGCCAACTGCAAACATTTGCGCGGCGTTGGCTGTGCGCATGTCAATCGCAGAATCACCAACAAAGACACAATCACTTGGATTTACACCGAGAGTGGCCGCAATGTGCAGCGCTGCCTCTGGATGCGGCTTGCGCTGAACGTCTGGGCGCTGGCCGTAGACGGCGCGAAACGGCACGTCGGGGAACAGCGCCGCCACCAGCCGCTGCGTGGGGCCATGCGGCTTGTTGCTGAGCACCGCCAGCTGGATCGGCAGCTTGCGCAGCGTCGCCAGCAGTTCCGGAATGCCCGCATACGGCACCGTATTGCCCAGCAGGTTGTCGGAATACAGCCCGCGGTAGGTCGCCAGCACGGCAGGCTGCAGCGTCGGATGGTCGCCGGTCGCCTTTTTCGTCAGGACTTCAACGCCTTCGCCGACAAACTGCCGGTAGCGCTCAATCGGATGCGTCGGCAGGCCATGGGCCGCCAGCGCCTTGTTCATCGACTCGCCGATATCGGCGAGGCTGTCGACGAGCGTGCCGTCGAGGTCAAAGAGGACGGCGGCGAACGGCATGGCGAGGCTCCGGGGCGCGCGCGAGGCGGGCGTGCGGGCGCGACGGTAGGCATTTTGGCGGCCGGCGTAAAGACCTCCGCGGCAAACGGCGCACAGGCCACCGGCGATTGACGGGCTTTTCGCGCGGCCGCACACTGGCCAGCGACCGTACGCGCGCGCCCACCAGGGCCCACGGGTACGTGCGATCGGAGGGAAAGACGTGAATATTCATTGGCTTATCGCGGCGCTGGTGATGTGCGGATGCGGCGCAACCGCCGGTAGCGGTGCCGATGCGTCCGCGCCCGACGACGCGGACGCGCAGGTCGCGGAGACGGCGACCGATGCCGTCGCGCCCGGTACGGATGCCCAAGCCGCGGCTGATGCTCCGGATGTGCCTGATGCGGCAGTGGATTCTGCTTCGGATGCCGCCGACGCCGCCGACAGCTTCGATTCAACCGACAGTGCCGACGCCGCCGACGGTGCGGATGCCGCTGATGTTGCGGCAGCCACGGACGCTGACGCCGCGGACGCCACCGAGGTCGCGGATGTCGCCGGAGGCCAGGTCGGCGACCCGTGCGGGGATCCGGGTCAAGCCAAGTGCATGGAATCACTGGTCTGCTGCTATCCGTGTGGCATCCCCGGCTGCCACAACAAGTGCGCGACGCCCTGCACGGGCCCCGGCTGCAACGGCGGCTGCCCGATGCTGCCCTGACGCCGCCGGAATTCTCCCCACCTTCCCGCGAGGCCGCGATGTTCGACAACCTGATGACCCCAACGCAGCACGCCATTCGCGATGCTGCGCGCGATTTTGTCAAAGACACGCCGCGCGAGCTGATCCTCGACATGGACGCCGACAAGGTGCGTTTTCCGCGCGAGTGGTTGCGCGAGGCCGGGCGACGCAACCTGTTGGGCGTGCGCCATGCGACGCAATGGGGTGGGCGCGGCTCGGACTGGGTGACGTCGTGCGCCATCAGCGAAGAGATCGGCAGCTTGAGCTATGAGCTCGCGTGCGTCTTCGGCGTCGGCGCGGACCTTGTCTGCGACGCGATTGTCCTGCATGGCACGGACGCGCAAAAGGCGCGCTACGTCAAACCGCTGCTGGCAGGCGAGATTTTTGCCGCGGAATGCCTGACGGAACCCCGCGGTGGCTCGGATTTCTTTGGCGCGACCTCGACGGCGGAGGACAAAGGCGACCATTTCTTGTTGAATGGTCAAAAGCGCTTCATCGTCGGCGCGGAGGGCGCGGATTATTTTCTGGTGTATGCGCGAACGGATCCGGATGAAGCGACGGCGCCGCAAAAGCGCATCACCTGTTTCATCGTCGACCGCGGCCCGGGTGTGGAAGTCAAATATCAATACGGATTGATGGGTTGCCGCGGCGGCGGCACCGGTCGCTTGGTCTTCAAGGACGTCAAGGTGCCCAAGGAAAATGTCGTCGGCAAAGTGCACGGCGCCTACGCGGTCTTCACGACAATGATGATCCCCGAGCGTCTGGGTACCGCAGCCATGACGGTCGGCCCGGCACGTTCTGCCTTGGATATCGCGACGTTCTACACGTCACGCCGCAAGGCTTTTGGCGAGACCATCAACCGTTTTCAGGGCGTCAGCTTCCAGGTCGCGGAGGGCGCTATGCTGCTCGACGCCTGCCGCTCGCTTGTCTACACAACCGCGCGGGCGGTGGACGACGGCGTGGACGCGCATCGCGTGCGGCGGCTGATCTCCCAGACCAAGAAATTCGTCACGGAATCCTGCCAAAAAGTCGTGCACAATTCCATGCAAGTGGTTGGCGGTATTGGCTATACCAATATCTTGCCGCTTGAGCGGATCTACCGCGACATTCGCCTCGCGTCGATTTGGACCGGAACCAATGAAGTCATGGCGACAATTATCGCTCATGAGTGGTATCGCGAGGCGGCGGCGGCGCGCGGAGCCCGCAATTACGCCGCCGACGCGGCTGAGGCGGATGCGGCCGAAGAAATCCACTACGGCTGACGCAGCGCGACGTCACTCGCGGCGCACGGATAACTCGTCGGCAAAATCAAAGGCTTTGCACCACGGGCGATTGAGCTCGCAGCGCTTTTGGCCCAGCGTTGGCTCGACGACGCCCAGCGCACCCAGGTCGCGAAACAGGTGCGGGTCGAAGATCGCGGACTTGGCGGCATCGGTCCGCGCCAGCAGAAAAACCAGAACCCACGCCGCCACCGGCAGCCAGCGCAGCCACCACTCCGGCCGCCCGGTCGGCGGCGGCGGCTGCGGCGTCCGGCGCAGCAGCTGCGTGTCAAACCACAGGCCAAACCGGTCGAACAGCGGCACGGCCAGGTTGCACAGAACCACTGGAAAAACCTTGGCAAAATAGTCCAGCCCGGTCAGCTGCACCAACAGCCAGGCAAAGCCTGAGATGCCCAGGCCGAGGCACGCGCCGTGCAGCACGCGCCCGCCAAAATGCCGGGCCGCCGTCATCGGATCGCCGGCAAAAAGCGTGATGGACAGGAACCAGGCCGGCCAAAACGGCGTCGGCAACCGCTGGCTCGCGGGCACCAGCGCGAGCACGGCCAGCATCGCGAGCGCCGCGGGCAGGCTCAGCGCGCCGAGGCCAAAGCGAACGACCGGCAGCAGGGCCAGCAGGAACATCAGCTCCAGCATGTTGGGCGGCAACTGCAGCTCCAGCGCAATATCCTGATACTGGATGCCCACTTGCAGCACAGCCAGCCCGCCGACCACCGCGATGCCAAACGCCGACGGATTGAAGATGTGGCGGCCATCGGCGCGGCGAAACAGCCACTTGGAGCCGATGGCCAGCGCGGAAACCAAGAAGCCCAGCCAGAGCCAATGCGGCGGAAACCAGATGAAAAGATTGGTACTCAGCACGATCGGAAACACGGCGAAGCCAGCCTCCCACGTTCGCCGCAGCGTCAGCGCGAGCAGCGCGTCCAGCAGGAGCGCAAACGCAAGCTGCAGCGGCACGTCGAACAGCATGTGCGCGCGCACGGGTGGCCAATACAGCGCCCAATACGCGAAAAACACGACCTGCAGCGCCGCCGGCAGCATGTGGTGCATCCGCGCGGCAGACGTGATCCGCAGCTCCCGCACGCGCCCGCGCAGGTGCACGAGCAGCGCCAGCGCCCACAGCAGCAGCCCGCCAAACGCGATGCACAGCTGCGGCCGCACGGAGAAACGCCGGTACAGGTCGGTCGTATCGCGCTGCGCGATCCCCGCCACTGCGCGCGCCACGAGCGCGTGCGCCAGCGGGTCCACGACCAGCAGCTCGGGCTCGATCGCGAACGATGCGCCCACCGGCTCGCCCGGCACGGCCATCTCCCGCGGCAGCAAGCGAATGCGCGCCACCGGCTGGCCGGCCTTCGACAGCGTGCATACGACGTCATTGCGGCGGACCTGGATGCTGTCGAACACGTACCCGCCGTCGAGCGGAACCTCAAAGCCCGGATCCGCCAGCAGCGCGACCAGCTGCGGCTCGATGCCCGGTGGCAGCGTCAGCGTCTGCCAGCCCGGCTCCGGCTCCGCGCGCGCCAGCGCCGGCAGCAAAAGACCGCACAAAAACAGGAGAATCCGCAGCCGAGGGTGTCTGAAGCGGCGCTGGGGCGTGGACATGGCGGAATCCGACCGCGACGCAACGCGCCGCCGCGCTCAGCCTACCGCGCCCGTCACGCGGTCAGCAAGGCGATTTCCGCCTCGGTCAGCACCCGCGCTTGCCCGATCGCCAGATCCGCCGGCAGCTCCAGGCCGCCCACCCGTGCGCGGTGCAGCTGCAGGACCGCCGAGCCCAGCGCCACCATCATCCGCTTCACCTGGTGAAATCGCCCCTCGCGCAGCGTCAGCTGCACGCGCAGCGGCCCCAAGCGCTCCAGCTTGGCCGGCAGCGTCGGCCCGTCGTCCAGCACGATGCCGCGCGCCAGTCGTTCCTCGGCGTTCGGCGCCAATTCACGAGCCAGATCAGCGATGTAGACCTTATCCACGTGGCGCTTCGGGTGCGTCAGCCGGTGGTTCAGAGCGCCGTCCGTGGTCAGGATCAGCAGGCCGGACGTGTCGCGGTCCAGCCGCCCGACGGGCGCCAGATCGCGGTGGCGCAGCGCTTGCGGAATCAACTCCATCACCGTCTGCGATGCACCGACCTCGGTCGAGGTCACGACGCCTGGCGGCTTGTACAGCGCCACCACCAGTGGCCGAAACGGCTGCACCGGCTGGTCGTTCAGCAACACGACGTCGGCGTCCACGCGGATGTGCGTCGCCACATCGCGCACTAGCGCGCCGTTCACCGTGACGTGGCCGCCCCGCACGTGCGTCAGCGCGTGGCTGCGCGGCATGCCGGTCGCCTGGCTCAAATAGCGGTCCAACCGCAGCGATTCTTTCATGAGAGTGCGTCCTTGGCGATCATGCGCCGGCTGGTGCGGCTCCGGCATCCCTTACGCCTGCCGCAAGCGCTGCAGCTTGACCACGGCGCGCAGCACGGACGCGTCGGACTCCAGCGTGGCGATCTCCGCCAGCGGCACCCACCGCCCCGCGTGCGCGTCCGACCCGGCGCGAAACGGCCAGTCGCGCGCGGCAAACAGGAACCGCACGTCAAAATGCCGGTGCTCCGGATCCAGCTTGCGCGCCGGAATCACGTGGACGTCGATGTCGATCAAGCCCGCCGTCAGCGGCGACAGCGCGACGTCCGCCAGGCCCACCTCCTCGTGCACTTCGCGGCGCGCGGCGGCCAGCACGTCCACATCCTCCGGATCGACGTGGCCGCCCGGCTGCAGCCAGCGGTGCAGCTTGCCGTGCAGGATCAGCAGCAGCGACCCACCGTCGGGCGACAGGACGAACGCGCTCGCCGTGACGTGGCCTGGCTGGAACTGGTCGCGGGAGAACGGATGGTCAGTCGAATCCAGCAGGCGCAGCGTGGCGTCGCGGTGCGTCGCCTCCAGCGCGTCCTGCGGCTGGTGCTGGCGAAGAAGCGTGCGCAAGTGGTGGTGGCGGTCGTTCGGCATGGGCGGCGCAGTGTACGCAAGCTGCGCGCCGGTGGGAACTCATGGGGACGCGTTTGGCCGCAATCTGGCCTAGCGCACAAGCAAATCCAGAACTGCGCCGCGACACATTGCGCGCAGCTTCTGGAATTCCTTGGGATTTTCGCGGTGCGCCAGCGCCTGCAGCAAGAAACCGTCCGTCAGCGCCTTGACGGACGTCGCGAGGCGCAGCGCGTCGGGCGCGTGCCAGCACGCCTGCGCATGCCCACGCGCGAGCAGCTGCGCCAGCCGGTAGATGACGTTGCGGTCAGAGCCCCGACCCGCGTTCCCGGCCAACGCCGACTCGGTGTCGAATTGCAGGATCCAGCCCAGGCGAATCGGCGCATCCAAGCGCTCCGCCGCATCGAATTGGCAGTTCAGCCACGTGCCCAGGTGCTGCCGCGGATCGCCGTCGGCCTGAGAGAGCGGCGCGTCCGTCAGGTGCCGCGCCTGGTGGATCGCGTCGGTGACCAGCGTCAGGAGCCCTTGGCGATCGCGCACGTGGTAGAGCACGACGCTCTTGGCGAGCCCGGACTGGTGCGCCACCGCCGCCATCGAGAGCGCGCCCAGGCCCTGCGTGGCCAGCACCTGGATCGCTGCTTGTGCGATCGCCTGGCGGCGCTGGGCGCCCGGCGCGACGCGGTCCTCGTGCGCCACCGTCATCTATACACGCCGACCGAAGTTCGAGATCAACCGTTCTCGATCCACGTCGCGCCCCCGAAGGTGCACGTTCGCGGTCCAAGTCCGAAATGCAACAGGTCTGACCGACGAGCTTTGGTGTTGGACACAGGTCAGCATGCTTGACTCTCCTTGAGCTACGCCCAGTTTGCCACGACCATGATGCAATCGCCGGCGATCACATGGGCGAATTTCACGCGCGCCGCCGCCTCAACTGCCGCATCGTAGCTGCCCGGCTGGAACCAGATCACGCCGACCTGCTGCGGATCCAGCTCTGCCACCACCTGGAGCGCGACCGCCGGCGGCACCACCACGTTGGCAATCGCGATCGGGCCCGCGATGTCGGCGACGTGCGCGTGCGCTGGCAGACCGTCGATTTCGTGGGCCGTCGGGTGAATCGGCAGCACCGTGTAGCCGTGCCGCAGCAGGTTGCGGATGATGATGTTGCCGTATTTGGCCGGATCGTTGGACGCGCCGATGACCGCGATGCGCGTCGCCGGACCGTGGACGTGAAGGGCATCGAGCGCAAGCTGCGGGACGGACATCGTGGGCTCCTGAAAGGACTGTCGTGGTTTCCGACCGATCGGTCAAGCGCTTGGACTATACAAATATCAAGTAGATAAATGATTTTCCCCGCCAGCGCTTGCCGCACGCGCTGGAACTTGCTACTCACGGCAGCGTGGACGCGCAGCACGCCATCTTGCTCGAATCGGCCTTCCAGGAGGAGGCGCGCACTTTTGACGCGGCGGACCCGCTGGCGAGTCTGCGTGCCGAGTTCTTGCGCCCGATGACGGCGGAGGGCCAGCCCATTTTGCATTTTGCCGGTCATTCCCTGGGCTTGCAGCCGCGGCAGGTGCGCGAGTCCGTGCTGGAAGTGCTGGACGACTGGGCGCAGCTCGGCGTGGAAGGGCACTTCGCGGCGCGGCGGCCGTGGCTGAGCTACCACGAGCTGCTGACGGAATCGACCGCGCGGCTGGTCGGCGCGCTGCCGGCGGAAGTCGTGGTCATGAACACGCTGACGGTGAACGTGCACCTGATGATGGTGTCGTTTTACCGGCCGACGGCAAAGCGGAAACGCATTCTGATTGAAAGTGGCGCTTTTCCTTCTGACCGCTATGCTGTCGCATCGCAAGCACAATTTCATGGTTTGGACCCGGAGATTGCCGTCCAGGAGCTGGTGCCGCGGCCCGGCGAGGCAACGCTGCGCGATGAGGACATCCTCGCGACGATCGCGCGGGACGGCGAGGAGATCGCGCTCATCCTGCTTGGCAACTGCAACTACCTGACTGGACAGCGTTTTGACATGGCGGCGATCACCCGCGCCGGTCACGCGCAGGGCTGCGTCGTCGGGTTTGACCTGGCGCACGGCGCGGGCAACCTGCTGCTGAACCTGCACGACGACGGTCCGGATTTTGCCGCCTGGTGCAACTACAAGTACTTGAACGCCGGTCCGGGCGGTCTCGGCGGCGTGTTCGTGCATGAACGGCACCTCGGTCGTGTCGATCTGCCGCGTTTTGCCGGCTGGTGGGGCCACGACAAGGCGGCCCGGTTCCAAATGGGCCCGCAATTCCAACCGATCGCGACAGCGGAGGCCTGGCAGCTCTCCAATCCGCCGATCCTCGCGCTGGCGGCGCTGCGGGCGTCGATGGCGCTGTTTGACGCCGCGGGGATGGTCGAGCTGACGCAAAAAGCCGCTTGGCTCACCGATTTTCTTCACCGTCAGCTGCAGACGCTGCCCGCCGGCGCGGTCGAGGTCCTGACGCCGACGGAGCCCCATCGGCGCGGCACGATGCTGACGCTGCGGGTGCCGGGCCGCGCGGCGGAGCTGGTCGGCTATCTGCAGCGCCGGGGCGCGGAGGTGGACCTCCGGCGGCCCGATATCGTGCGCATCGCGCCGGTGCCGCTGTACACATCGGCGCACGATGTAGCCGAGCTGGGCGTGCTCTTGCGCGCCTTTTGGAGCGAACATGCGTGAGCGCACGAGCACGGCCGACATCGCGCTGATCGGCGCCGGTCCCGTGGGCAGCCTGCTGGCGCTGGCCTTGGCGCAGCGCGGCCTGAGCGTGGAGGTTTTTGAGCGCCGCCCCGACATGCGCGTGCACGCGATCGCCGCCGGTCGGTCCATCAACCTGGCGGTGTCGACGCGCGGCTTGCATGCGCTGCGGATGGTCGGCCTGGACGCGGACGTGCTCGCCCACACCGTGCCGATGTACGGTCGGTTTTTGCACGCCCCGGACGGCACGACGCGGCTGCTGCGCTACGGCCGCGACGACTCGGAGCACATCTCCAGCATGTCCCGCGGCGGCCTGAACGCGCTGCTGATGAGCCATGCGGAGGCGACTGGGCGGGTGAAGATCCGCTTTCGCCAGCGGCTGGTCGCGGCGGATCTTGCGACGCAGACGCTGACGCTCGTGGACGAGGACTCGGGCGCGCAGGAGCGCGTGACGGCGCCGGTGATTCTGGGGACCGATGGCAGCGCGTCGGTGCTGCGCGCGGCGCTGCTGGCGCACACCGGCGGGCAGGCGAGCGAGGCGCTGCTCTCGGCGGGCTACAAGGAGCTGACGCTGCCGGCGCTGCCGCCGGGCGAGCATGGCCTGCACCGCTATTTCGCGCTGCTGCCGACCGCGCTGCACATCTGGCCGCGCGGCCGGTTCATGCTGATTGCCTTGGCGAATCCCGACGGCACGTTCACGTGCACGCTGTTCTTGCCGCTGGCCGCCGGGCCGGATCCGTCGTTTGCCGAGTTGACCGATGACGCCGCGGTGCTCGCGTTTTTCCAGCGCTGGTTCCCGGACTTTGCGCCGCTGGTGCCGGACCTCGCAGCGCAGTTTCGCCAGGCGCCGGTCGGCCAGATGGTGACGGTGAAAGCGTGGCCGTGGGTGGTCGGGCCGGTGGCGCTCTTGGGCGACGCGGCGCACGCGATCGTGCCGTTTTTTGGCCAGGGCATGAACGCCGGCTTTGAGGATGTGACCGAGCTGATGACGCTCCTGGATGCGCCACCGGGGCCGCGGGAATGGCCGGCGCTGCTACAGCGATTTGCCGCGCTGCGCAAGCCGAATACCGACGCGATCGCTGACTTGGCGGTGGAAAATTTCGTCGAGATGCGGGACAAGGTCGCTGACCCGGCTTTTCTGCTGCAGCGCGCGGTGGAGGCGGAGTTGGACAAGCGGCTGGGCGGCACGTATCGCTCGCGCTATCAGCTGGTTACGTTCACGCGGCGGCCGTACGCCGTGGCGCTCCATGCCGGCGCGATCCAGGCTGACGTGCTGACGCAGGTGTGCGCCGGCAAAACAACCCTGGCGGAAGTGGATTTGGACCGCGCGGAGTCGTTGATCCGCGCGCGGCTGCTGCCTTATTTGGCCACACACTAGGGGGCGACCGCATGGATTTGGGCATCGCAGGCAAACGGGCGCTGGTGCTGGGCGCATCGGCTGGGCTGGGCAGGGCGGTCGCGCAGGCGCTGGTTCAGGAGGGCGCGCGTGTCGCAATGGTCAGCCGCGATGCCGGGCGGATCGAGGCGGCGCGGCTGGCGCTGGGCGCGGAGGTGGCGATCGCGGTGGATCTGGACTTGCCCGGTGCCGGTCAGCGCGCGGTGGAGCTGGCCGTGGCAGCGCTGGGCGGCGTGGACATCCTCTGCGTGAACACCGGCGGGCCGCCCAAGGCGCAGTTCGCGGCCGTGACGCTGGACGCCTGGCAGCATGGCTTCCAGAGCCTCTTTCTCAGCGCGGTCGAGACCATCCAGGCGGCGCTACCGGCGATGCGCGCGCAGCGCTGGGGCCGCATCCTGCTGGTGACCTCGGTGGCGGCCAAGGAGCCGATGCCGGCGCTGACTGTGTCCAACGCCTTGCGCGCCGGCCTGTTGGGCCTGACCAAGACGCTTTCTGACGAAGTGGCGGGCGACGGCGTGACCGTCAACGCGCTGCTGCCAGGCTTCACCCGCACGTCGCGGATGGCGCAGCTGGGCCTGACCGACGCGGACATCGCGTCGCAGGTGCCGGCCCGGCGAATGGGCGAACCGCAAGAGTTTGCCGCAGTTGCCGTTTTCCTGGCCTCCGTGCCCGCGGCGTATGTCACCGGACAGGCGATCGCGTGCGACGGAGGCTGGCTGCGTTCAACGTAGCCCATGTGTCTGAGGAGGTGTGCGGTGCGCACGTATTTTCACTGGATCCTGCTGGCGTCCAGCCTGCTCGCGACCACGGCGTCGGCGTGGGCCGACAGCCTCGCGAACGACGACCTGCGCGCCCAGGCGCTGGCCGCCGCGCCGTCGTCCCAAGGCTGGAAAGCTGGGGCGACGCTGGGCTCCACGTTCAGCTTCAACCAGTCGCAGAGCGTGGTCGGCACGGCCGACGGCGTCGCGATGCAGCTGGGCGTTCTGGCAGACGGGCAGGCGACCTATACCGCCGGCCAGCACGCGTGGTCCAACGCGCTCAAGCTCAACTATGCGGAATCCAAGACGCCTGTGCTTGACCGCTTCGTCAAGTCCGCGGATGTCCTGGAGTTCAACACGGCGTACACCTACCGGCTGGCCGAAATTCCGTGGATCGGCCCGTACGCGCGCGCGCGGCTGGCGACGCAGATGACGCCAAGTTACCTTGTGAAATCAACGCCATTTGGCGTCAAGTGGTCGGCGGCAGATGCGACGGCGACGCCGTATGGCGCCCAGCAATTCGTTCAGGTGACCGGCGCGTTCGACCCGATCCTCATCGGCGAGGCGGTCGGGCTTTTTGCCAATCCGACCGAGTCGGAAGCGGTGACGGTCAAGCTCAAGCTCGGCCTGGCTTCCCAGCAGCTGTTCACGTCCTGGGGCTATTCCGTCGCGGACGACACGAACGTGGCGGCGATCCAGATGAAAGCGCTGCAAAACGCCACGCAGGTCGGCGGCGAGGCGGAGGTGCTGGCGTACGGCCAGGTCTCCACGGATCTCAAATGGAAGGCCAAGGCCTTGTTTTTCATGCCATTTTATACCAGCATCGCCGGCACGGCGTCAGGCATTGACGCGTTGAACAGCGACTTCTCGGCCGGCGCTTCCTACAAGCTGTCCAAGTGGCTGTCCGTCGACTACGTGTTCTCCGCCAAGCACGTGCCGCTCGTCAGCGACAAGTGGCAGATTCAAAATGGCGCCGTCCTGACCGCCGGTTTCAACCTGTAGCGCAGCCCTTGGCGCAAAACCTGTTAGCATGGTCCGCCTGCGATCGCGCTGCTGCGACGCGTTTGCGAGGAGAAGTGGATGGAGAGCCAAGACAATCGCCTGTTTACGACCCGCCCGACGTCCGCCGATGACCCGCAGCCGGACGCGCTGCCGCCGGTTCACGAGCATTTTCCGTCGTCGCGCAAGGTGGAGGTCGGGGAGCTGCGGGTGCCGTTCCGGCAGATCGCGCTGACTGACGGTTCGCAGCTGGACGTTTACGACACGACTGGACCACAAGGCTGCGATATCCAAAAGGGTTTGCCGCCTCGCCGCGCGCCTTGGATCGCGGCGCGCGCGGGCGTGCAGGCGCCCACGCAGCTGTGGTTCGCGCGCCAGGGCGTCGTGACCGAGGAGATGAAGTTTTGCGCACTGCGCGAGGGCGTCGAGGCGGAATTCGTGCGCTCAGAGGTCGCGGCGGGCCGCGCGATCATCCCGTCGAACATCCACCACCCGGAGCTGGAGCCGATGATTATCGGCCGCAACTTTCTGGTGAAAATCAACGCGAATATCGGCAATTCGGCGCTGCGCAGCGTCATTCGCGAGGAGGTGGAGAAGCTGCAGTGGTCGATCCGCTGGGGCGCGGACACGGTGATGGACTTGTCGACCGGCAAGGACATCCACATGACGCGCGAGTGGATCTTGCGCAACAGCCCCGTGCCGATTGGCACCGTGCCAATTTACCAGTGTCTGGAAAAAGTGAACGGCAAAATCGAGGATCTGACGCTCGCGCTGTTTCTGGAGACGCTGGAAGAGCAGGCGATGCAAGGCGTTGATTACTTTACGATTCACGCCGGAGTGCTGCTGCAGTACATCCCGCTGACGGCCAAGCGCGTGACCGGCATTGTCAGCCGCGGCGGCTCGATCCTGGCGAAATGGTGCTTGCATCACCACAAGGAAAATTTCCTGTACACGGGCTTTGCCGAGATTTGCAAGCTGATGCGCAAGTACGACATCGCGTTTTCGCTGGGCGACGGGCTGCGGCCGGGCTGTACTGCGGATGCCAATGATGCCGCGCAGTTGGGTGAGCTGAAGACGCTCGGCGAGCTGACCAAGATCGCCTGGGCGCACGACGTGCAGGTGATGATTGAAGGTCCGGGCCACGTGCCGATGCACAAAATCATGGAAAACATGGACTTGCAGCTGGAGCTGTGCCATGAGGCGCCGTTCTACACGCTGGGGCCGCTGGTGACGGACATTGCGCCGGGCTACGACCACATCACGTCGGCGATTGGCGCGGCGATGATCGGCTGGTTTGGCACGGCGATGCTGTGCTACGTGACGCCCAAGGAGCACCTCGGGCTGCCGGATCGCCAGGACGTGAAAGACGGCGTGATTGCTTATAAAATTGCCGCGCACGCCGCCGATCTGGCCAAGGGCCACCCGGGCGCGAACCAGCGCGACGATC
Organism: uncultured Myxococcales bacterium; assembly: GCA_903929795.1. Lineage (GTDB taxonomy): Bacteria > Myxococcota_A > UBA9042 > UBA9042 > UBA9042 > CAIYBN01. The sequence goes on from CAIYWC010000031.1 coordinate 26,104, forward strand.
TGCTGTCCAAGGCGCGTTTTGAGTTCCGCTGGGCCGATCAGTTCAACCTGAGCCTGGACCCGACGACCGCGGAGCACCTGCACGATGAGAGCATGCCGGCGCCGGCGGCCAAAAGTGCGCATTTTTGCTCGATGTGCGGACCGCATTTCTGCTCGATGCGCATCACGCAGGACGTGCGCGCGGCGGCCGAAGCCGAGGCGGGCATGGCGGCCATGGCGGAAGAATTCAAGAAGCAGGGCGGGGAGTTGTACGTTCCGGCGGGCTGAGAGCTGCTCCGCCTGCTGAGCGATTTCCAATCCCAAACGACGTCGCTCAGACCTGGCGCATTTCGGACTGGGACCGCGCGCGTGCACCTCCGGTGGCGCGCCTCGGATGAAGAGCGCCTTGAGCTCGAACTTTGGTCGCAGCGAATGGGCGCATCCCCGACAAATTTCCGCCGCCCTCAAGCCGCCTTGACCAGCCCCACAAACCCCTTCGTACTTCTCCAGGCCGCGCGTAGCGCCAGCATCGCCGTCGCGCCGTCGCGTTCCCAGCGCATCCCCGCGCGCTTCATCCGCTGTTGCACCACGTGGTTCGCCGCGCTCTCCGCCGAGCCGCTGCCGATCAGATACCCGCGCGCCTTTGCCTCGCAGTAACGCAGGCTTGCCCGCCGAGGCTCGAGAAATCCGTGCAGCGCGGTCACGGCCTCGCACGCCGCTTTCGTCAGCGTGGCATTTCGCGTCAGCAGTTCCAGGCCGTTCAGCATCGCGCTCACGCGCCCGTTCATCAGCAGCGCCTCCTGCTCCTTGCGCCAGCGGTGCGCCGCCAAGTCATTGCCGGCATGAAGGATTTTCGCCGTTTCCGCGACGTGTTCGGCCATGTGGTACCAGTCCAGCAGCACGAACGCGCCCGGCAGCTTCTCCTCGCACATGTTGCGCAGCCAAACCGAACCATCTGAAATAAAGACGATTTTCCCGGCCGCCACAGCATTGCCGTCGACATCGCGAGGCAGCCACCGCTCCACCGCGTTCCACACCGCATCCCCCAGATCCTCGCGGTCACCCAGCGTGCAGATGACCTGCCGCTCCGTCGTCGTATGCCGGTCCTTGCTCACGAGCGGGTTGCTGCCGGATGGGAAAATCACTGCAAATTTCACCTCATGCCAGCCATCACCGACCCACACCATGCAGCCGTCGGCCATCACGTACAGCACTTCCTCGCGTTTGAGCGTGCGCGCCTGGCCGAGCATGCCCGCGTTCATGCGCTCGCGCGCGACCTCCGCGACGTCCTGGCAGATGCCGTGTACGCCGTTGGCACTCATTGTAATTCCAGCCAGTTCGCTCAGCACCTGGCTTGCCGCCGCCTCGAACGGCTCGATGGTGCCCGCCATCGCCGCCAGCTCGCGCAGCCGAATCGTCCGCCCGTCGTCGTCCAGCCCGAGCCCATGGCGCACAAGATTGAGCAAAACCGCGCAGCCGTGGGCGCAAACTGCCACGGGTGAGAGGACCGGCATGGGCTCGCCGGTCAGGGAGGTGCGAATCGTCGTGCGGCGAAACTGCTTGAACTGCAGCGGCTTCTTGCAATGCGGACACGGTGTGTCGCGCGCCCGCAAGCGCAAAGACGGCGCGGCGGCCTCGATGCCGAACCGCACGACGTCTTCCCCCAGTGAGAGGACCTCGTCGCGGACCATCTTATCCACCTCCTTGAATTTGTGCAGATCTTTGGCGGTCTCCTCTGCGCGGTTGAGGAGTTCGTCCAACTTGTCGTGAAGCATCTTGCGCGCGGCGGCGGCATCGGAGATCTTTGGCATGGCGGCGTGTCCTTTTTGCGTCCACGGTGGACGCGGTGGGTTTGTTCCTCGCCTGAGGATACGCCGCTTCCTTTCTTTTCGCTAAGTTACGTCGCGATTCTGGCCTGCCTGGCCGCAAGTGCGCGGAACAAAAGGCGGGATCTCGCTGGGGACGCGCCC
>CAIYWC010000032.1 GCA_903929795.1 uncultured Myxococcales bacterium
CAGCGGCGCGATCAAGTGCAACCAGAATGTCCAGCCGAGCGCGGAGGTCTGCGACGGCTTGGACAACAACTGCAACGGCGCGGTCGACGACGGCGATCCGGGCGGCGGCCAGGCGTGCAACGACGGCCTGCTGGGCGTCTGCGCCGCCGGCACGACGAGCTGCTCCAGCGGCGCGATCAAGTGCAACCAGAATGTCCAGCCGAGCGCGGAGGTCTGTGACGGCTTGGACAACAACTGCAACGGCAGCGTCGACGAGCTGTTCAACGTCGGCCAGGCGTGTGGCGTGGGCGCCTGCGCGGGCGGTGTCACGCAATGCACGCCGGACCAGACCAGCAGCTTGTGCTCGACGGCGTCCAAGGCGAAGGCGGAAATCTGCAACATGATCGACGACAACTGCGACGGCAACACGGACGAAAACGACCCCGGCGGTGGCATCGCGTGCAACACGGGCTTGCAGGGCGAGTGCGGCTACGGCACGACGCTCTGCACGCTGGGTGTGATCAACTGCAGCCAGACCTACGCCGCCAGCCCGGAGATTTGCGATGGCAAGGACAACACTTGCGACGGCGTCACGGACGAAGGCTGCCCGTTCTGAACGGTCGGACTGGCAGATGCGTGCTAAGATGCGGACGGTGGCTGCCGCCACGGGGGAGCGTGTTCGATGTCCATACCTGTGCTGAATAAGCCTGTCGCTGCGCGCAAAAAGCCGGCATCGGCGGCCAAGGCAGCCGCGCCGCGTAAGCCCACGATCAAGCACGTGGAGCTCAGCGTTAGCCCGAAAGACGTTTGCACCGTGATCTACGTGGACGATGCGCTGATCGCCGTGAACAAGGCGGCGGGCTGTCCGGTGGTGCCGACCGGGGCGTATCGGCTGCGCTCCGTGACCGGCGCGCTGCAAGCGCTGGGCTACGGCGTGACCTATCCGATCAGCCTGCTGGACGCTGAAGCGACCGGCCTGGTGCTCCTGACGCGCACGCCGGAGGCCGCCAAAGCGATGCGCTGGAATTGGCGCAGCGCGCTGTGCCGGCGCGAATTTGTCGCCGTGGCGCTGGGCGATATCCAGGGCGCGCGGGGGCGGATCACGCTGCCGATCGGCTCCGTGCGCGAGGGCAGCCAGATCCGCCATCAGGTGATGCCCATCGACCAGGGCGGCAAAGCGGCGGTGACGACCTGGAAGCTGATCGCCCGGGGCCGGATGATGTCGCGCCTGCACATTTCCATGACCGGCGGGCGCACGCACCAAATCCGTATCCACTTGTCGGCCATCGGGTTTCCCATCGTCGGCGACAAGCGCTATGCCGCGGAGATGACGTCCGTGCCGCTGCACGCGCTGGTGGAACTGCCGGCGAAATATGCGGATTCCACCGTGGTGCCGCCGCACCAGATCGCGCTCCACTGCAGCTTGATTCGCATTCCGCATCCGGTGACCGAGCAGATGATGGAGTTCACGGCGCCGGTTCCGCGCGTGCTCATCGGCCTGATGCCGGGTGCATGGGTCCTCGATGGGTGAAGTGCTGCTGGACGGTTGACAGCGGACGCACGACAGGGCAAATCAGCGACCCGGACGCGAAGTCCGGCGGCACGAGGGCGACATGGGTTTGATGTACCGGCAGAGTGAACTGGGCATTGGCGCCGGCGAATTGGCCGAGCACGGCATGGCGGAGAACGTCCTGACGACCAAGATCGAGGATCTCGTCAACTGGGGCCGCAAGTTTTCCCTGTTCCAGTACCCGTTCGTGACCGCCTGCTGCGGCATGGAATACATGTCCGTGAACGCCGCGCAGCACGATCTGGCGCGTTTTGGCTGCGAGGTGCCGCGGTTTACGCCGCGCCAGTCGGACTTGTTGATGGTCGTCGGCACCGTCAACCACAAGAACGCACCCATCTTGAAGCGGATTTACGACCAGATGGCCGAGCCGAAATGGGTCGTGGCGTTTGGCGCCTGCGCTTCAACCGGCGGTTTTTACGACAATTACGCGACGGTGCCGGGCATCGACCACATCATCCCGGTGGACATCTACATCCCGGGCTGCCCGCCGCGGCCGGAGCAGGTCATGGACGCGATCCTGCTGCTCATGGACAAGATCAAGAACGGCCGTGCGGAGCTGGTCTAGCTTCCCCTACGCCTCAAGCAGCGCCGCCAAGGCGATGCCTGCCGCCACGCCGACGTTGAGCGACTCGACTGCCGCCGTGCCGGGGATGCGCACGCGCGCCGAGCAAGCCGCCTCGACCGCGGGGTCCAGGCCCTGCTCCTCGGATCCCAGCACCAGCAGCACCGGCTTGGCGCGGTAGGGCGCCAGCTCCGCCAGGCTCTTCTCGCCGCGCACGGCCAGCGCCACCGCGCACCCGCCCGCCTGGACGTAGGCGCGCACGGCCGCGAGCGCGTCGTGGCATTTTGCCGCCAGCAGGTGCTCCAAACCGCCTTCTGCCGTTCGGCACGCCGCCGCGCTGCGCACGACCGCCGCGCCTTCCGCCGTCAGCCACAGGGCCCGGACGCCGAGAAACGCCGCGGTCCGGGCAATCGCGCCGACGTTGTGCGGATTGCCGACGCCGGCGAGCAGCAGGGTGATGCCCGGCTCCCGCGCCGCGCGCTCGACCGTTTCGCGCGCGAGGGTCGGCACTTCGGGCGCATCGAGCACGGCCACCAGCCCTTGGTGCGCCCGCGAGCCAGCCACGCGATCGAGCTCCTCGGGCGGCAGTGTCCGGAAAATGCCATGTCTTTTCGCCAGTTGCGCCAGGATGGGCCGCAGCTCGCGCTCGTGATCGGGGCTGAAGAACAGGCGTCGCACCCGCTCCGGGCGGACCTGTAGCGCGGCTTGGACGGCGCGGAGCCCGCAAATCGTCTGCTCGCGGCTGGTTTCGCTGGGCATCAGAACTCGCGTTCCGACGGTGTTCCCGGCACGAATCGGAACGCCGGCGATTGCGGTCCTGCGCCGGTTGGACGCGCCCGGCCGAAATCGCGGGTCAGCCGCGCCGCCCGCGCATGCGCCTCTTGCAGCCGCGCCGCGCCCGCGAGGTCGGCCAGCGGCTTGGGCGTCACGCCGCGCAAGTCCTCTTCATACCAGCGATTTGCCGCCTCGATGTGCAGCAGCACGCCAGCGACGTCCTCGTCGAGCGCGTCGTCGCGCGCGTCCACTTGCACCAAGCCATCGAGCAGTCGCGGCGTCGGCGCGTCCGGCCGGGCAAACTGCCGGGAATCCACGCGGTTGAACAGGTCGACCCAGCGTGCCGGCGGCCGGCGATCCAGCTCAAAACGCACGACGACCAGGCGGGCAAACCGTGGATGGCGGCCGATCAGGTGGCTGGCGTTCACAACGATGGGCAACCACTGGCTCATGACGTATCGGCGTGGCCCGATCGCGCCGGGACCCGTGCAAAGTCTCACGTTCCGCGGCGGCGATGCAAGCTACTGCCCGATAATTTGTCGCAGCAAGTCGTCGCCAATCGGCAGCGCCGGTACGGCAAAATTGTGCGCCAGCGTCTGGCCCAGCGTCGCGAAACTGGCGGTCTGGCCCAGGTCGCCGCCGTGGCGAAAGCGCCGCGAAGCCAGCAGCAGCGGCACGTACTCGCGCGTGTGATCGGTCGAGCCCAGGTACGTCGGATCGTTGCCGTGATCCGCCGTCAGGCACAGCAGGCCGTCGTCGCCCAGCGCGTCCAACAGCGCCGGAATCGCCGCGTCGACTTCCTCCAGCGCGTTGGCAAATCCCCGCGCGTTGCGCCGATGGCCATAAAGCGCATCAAAATCAACGAGATTCGAGAAGATCAGCCCGCGATCCAGCGTGTGCAGCCGCTCCAGCGTCAGGCGCAGCCCGTCGGTGTTGCCTTCCGAGTGGATCGACTCCGGCACACCGCATTGTGCAAAGATATCCTGGATTTTGCCCACGCCGACCACCGGAATCCCCGCCGCGCCGAGCTTGTCCAGCAGCGTGCCCGGCGGTGGCGGCATCGCGAAATCCTTGCGGTTGTACGTGCGCTGCCAGTGGCCCGGCGTGCCGATGAACGGCCGCGCGATGACGCGCCCGACCCGGTATTTGTCCAGCAATTCCCGGGCAATCAGGCAGATGCGGTGCAGTTCGACCACCGGAATCACGGCCTCGTGCGCGGCGACCTGGAACACGCTGTCGGCCGAGGTGTAGACAATCGGCTTGCCGGTGCGGATGTGCTCGGGGCCAAGCTCGTCCAGGATGGTTGTGCCGCTGGCGACGACGTTGCCCAGCACTTCGTAGCCCGTCCGCGCGGTGAATTCCGCGATGATGTCGTCCGGAAAGCATGGATTATACACGGCAAAGGGCTCGGTCGTCTGCACGCCGACCATCTCCCAGTGACCCGTCGGCGTGTCCTTGCCGCGCGACAGTTCGGCCATCTTCAGCACGAACGCGCTGGGCTGCGCTGTCGCCGGCACGCCAGCCAGCACGGTCAGGTTCCCCAAGCCCAGCGACTGCAAATGCGGCACGTGCAGGCCGCCGACGGCGCGCGCACAATTGCCCAGCGTGTTCACCGTCGGCGGGTCGCCAAATGCCGCGCAGTCGGGCAGCGCGCCCACGCCAGCGCCGTCCAGGACCAGGATGCACACTTTGTCAAACGATCGCGCCATGACGCCTCCGCCGCCCAGCATAGGCGCAATAGCCGCCGCCGTCAGCGCAGCCCTGCCAACTGCACGACAATCCTGAGCTCCAGCGGACCGAGCCCGTCTTGCTGCAGCGTCGCCAGCGGCCCGGTCACGCACGCTGACAGCGCGTCCGGCGCGTGCTTGGACACCAGCTTCACGCCCGCCACGCGGCCGTCGGCCAGCTGCACTTCAACCACCACGGTGCCCGCCAGCGTCAGATCCAGCTTCAGTGCCTGGAGATACGCCTTCTGGATCAGCAGCTTGGCGTGGTTGCTCCAGCGATGCAGGTCCGCGGGCTTGGCCTTGCCGTGCAACACCTTAGGCTGGAGCATGACCCGGGTGGACACGCGGACCTCGCCGTCGCTCACGCCCAGTCCGCCGATGGCCATGCCGTTCATGCTGTCGCCGATCGTGCCCAAGCCGCTGTCGATGTCGCCGTTGCCAAAGACGTCGTGCAGGTCGTCCTTGTGACCGCCGCCGACGATGGCCAGGATCCCTTGTTTCTTGACGGATTCCGCGATCTTGCGCTTGCGCTCAGCTGTCTCCGCAGCCGCAGCCGAGGCGTCAACGGGTCGCGTCGCCGCTTCGCCTGCCTGTCCCGCTTCCTGCTCGCTGTGGCGTCCCGCAGACGCCGTCGTTGGTGCGGTTGGGCGATCCGCCAGCGCGACCGCCGCCGCTTGTCTTGGCGCCCGCCACGCCGCCGCGCTGTCCACCCGCCGTGACTGCCCGCCTTGCAGCAGCCACAGCGCGTTGTTGTGCGCAAGCCGAATCGCCACGGAAGCTTGTTCCGCAGTCACCACCGTGTCATCGGGCCAAACGCCAGCGTGCGCCGTGAGCGCTCGCGCCGCGCTCCCCGCCGCCGCCCGTTGCGCCGTCGCACGGCCTTCCACGCTTTCCACCGTGCCAGCCACCGCGGCTTGGGGCTGTGGCGCCGCCGCGACCGGTGCCTGCACAGTTGGCGCCTTGGTGCACGCCGCGCAGGTCAGGAGCAGCGCGATGCCGATGCGAACACGCCGATTATTTGCTGCGCTGTTCATACACGCCATCCCAATCCTCCGGTGGCGGGTCCGCCGCGAGCGCCTCAATCATCCCGGCCAGCCGCCGCGCCGGTCCATCGGACGGATGGGCCGCCAAAAAGGTCTCGATCGCCGCCCGCGCGTCCGACCAGCGCGCCTGACGGTAGGCCGCCAGCGCCGCTGCGTAATCTGCCAGCGCGGTCGTGGAAATTGGGCAATCCGATGTAGTTCCACACAGTTCAAACACGGACAGCGCGCCGCCGCGGCCTTTCACGCGCACGGCATCGACCTCGCGAAATAGGAAGCCAGGCCCGGCGCGCTCCGGAACCAGCGGACCGCACAGGATGCCGCACCGCAGCTCCTTGGTCAGCGCTTCCAGGCGCGACGCGAGGTTCACCGCGTCGCCCATCACCGTGTAATCAAAGCGCATTTCTGAGCCCATGTTGCCCACGGACATCATACCGGTGTTGATGCCCACGCCGATGTGCAAATCCGGCAGCTGCCGCGGCAGCCACGACGCGTTCAGCGCCGCGAGCGCCTGCTGCATCGCCAGCGCCGACCGGCACGCCGCGGCCGCGTGATCGGGCTGCTCCAGCGGTGCGCCATACACGGCCATCACGGCGTCGCCGATGTATTTGTCCAGCATTCCGCCCTGTTGCAGCACAATTCCGGTCATGGGCGTCAGGTATTCGTTGAGGAAAGCCGACAGCGCCTCGGGCTCCATCTTCTCGGAAAAACTGGAGAAACCGCGGATATCGCTGAACAGCACGCTCAGCTCGCGCCGTTCCCCGCCCAGGCGCACGCGACTCGGGTCGTCGAGCAGCCGCTCCACCAGACTGCCTGACACGTATTGCGAAAAAGCCGCGCGTAGATGCGCCTTTTCGCGGCCTTCCGTCGCCAGTGCGGTCGAGATCGCCGCCAGCGCGATCACCATCACGCCCGCCAGCGGCCCGACGATGTCCACCAGCCAGCGATCGGCGAACAGCGCTTGCGCTAGGGCCAGCCAGCCCAGCGCCAGCCCCGCCGCCAGCAGCCCCGCCAGCCACGCGCGCCGCTGCCGCACGCGGTGGATCTGCGCCGCCGTCAGCAGCATGCCCATCAGCAGCAGCGCCAGCGCGCTCGACCAGCCCGGAGCGCGGCGCAGCAGCTCGTCGTGCAGCGCGTTGTGCGCCAGCGTCGCGTGGATTTGCACGCCCGGCACGGCGGTATCAAACGGCGTGGCGACGCGATCGCGCGCCGCATCGGTGTAGCCCACGAGGACCAGCTTGTCGCGCAGCGCCGCGTGCGGCAGCGTCCCGGCCAGCACGTCCACCGCGGAATAGACGCGAAAACCGCCGTCGGGTGCCAGGAAATTCAGCGTCGCCGTGCCGTCGCGATCCACCGGCAGCGCGTGGCTGCCCAGCTGCACGGTCGGGTCGCCCGTCACGTAGCTCGTCGGCAGGTTGCCGGATCGCTGCGCCAGCGACAGGCCCAGCGGCTGGTAGTAGCGCTCGCCGTGCTGGATGACCGTCGCGACGCGCCGCACTTTGCCGTCGGTGTCGCGCAGCACGTTCACGTCGCCTGCGCCGGCCGCCGCGTCGGCCAGGATGGGCAGCGACCCGTAGACCGCCGCCTCCGCGCGCGGGGGACGCTGCCCGACCGCCGCGTCCGTCACGACGCCCTCGGTCAGCCGCGCGCCCTTCAACCCCGGCGGCTCCGGGTTGCCCGGCGGCAGCGGGTGGGCCTCGCCGTGGTCCAGAAAAAACAGCAGCGGCAGCAGCACGTTATGGGACGCCTTGAGCGCCACGGCCAACGCCTCGTCGCCGTGCACCGCGTCTTGCACCAGCGCCAGCGCCCGCTGAGCCTGCGCCACCGCGGGCGAGCGCGCGACCTCGTCCGGGGTCAGGCCGGTCAGCGCATCCGCCACCGCTCGCGTCACGGGCGCCGGCAGCGGCATCTCCGGCGAGGTGAAAAACGCGTCCAGCCCCACGACGCGCGGCTGGTAGGTCGCCAACGCGCGCAGGAATGTCGCCCACCCCGCGCGCCGCTGGAACACATCGGGCGCTGTTTGCCGCAGCCGGTCGTCAAAGCCGACGATCGCGATCTGATCGTCCAGCGGCGGCCGCGCGCCCCGCAGCGAGAAGCGCGCATCGACCGTCGCGAGCTCCGCTTCCTCCAGCCCGGGAATGGTCCACTGGCCGGTGTGATGGCCCAGCAGGCCCGTCGCGACCACGACGCTTGTGCACAGCGCCGACCACAGCGGCGCGTTGACACGCCGGCGAACCCGCTGCGCCAGCGGCTTGGCCTGATGCGGCGCGGGCGTGGCCTGAATCATGGCGTATTGCCTCGTGCGTTGCGCGATTTGCGCTACGTCTTCAGTGGCGTGGTGTCGGTGCTGCCCTTGTTCGCCCCGCTCGCGAGGCCGTTCATCGCCCGTAGCCGTCGCGCCAGCCGCTGCGCCTCTCCCGTCACGGCAAGGTCGCGGTACAACGTTTCGGCCTCCTGCAGCAGCGACTGCGGTTGGCGATCGGACGTCAGCACGCCGGCCTCAATCAGGTCCGCCAGCACGACCATGCACTCCGCGCGCTCCGCCGTCGGCACTTCGCCTGGCACCAGCTGGAACGCCTCTTCCATCGCCGTATGCGCGCCGTTGGGCTCGCCCGCCGCCGCCGCCGCGCGCGCGGTCAACAGCAGCGCCTTCAACCGCAGCGTGTCGTGATTCGCCAGCACTGCTTGCCGCGCCGCTTCTTCGGCAAAAGCCTTGGCGCGGGTGTAGATGCCGTGCGCCATCTGGATGTCGCCGCGTTGCCGCAGCGCGTCCGACAGCCCCGCCAGATCCGGCAGCGCAGCAAAAGCCCGGCACGCCTTGGCCAGCGCCGCGTCCGCCTCGTCCATCGCGCCGCGGGCCTGCAGCACCGCCGCCAGCAGCACCAGCACTTCCGCCGCCAGCCGCTGCCGATCCACGCGTCCCAGCGCGTTCAGCGCCTCGCCGAGCTGCGCCTCGGCGTCGTCCAGCTCGCCGGTGTCGCGCAGCGCCAGCGCCAAGGCCCGCAGCGCCTCGACTTCCAGAATCAAATTGCGGGCATCCCGCGCCGCCGCCAGCGCCCGCCGCGCGTGGCTCACCGACTTCTCGCCGTCACCCAGCGTCCGCCAAGTGTCGGCCAGCTCCATCGCCAGCTCCGCCGCCATCACCGGTTCATGCAGCGACGCCACGGAGCCCAGCGCCTGCGTCCATTCCCCGACCGCCTTGCGCAGCGCCGGTTTGTCGGTCGGCGGCGCGCTCGCCCGCACGCAGCGGCCCAGCGCCAGCTGCGTGTGCGCCAGCTGCCCAGGCGCGTGCGCGGTCGCGGAGCGGTTCAGCGCCGCAATCTGTGCCTCCAGCGGCGCGATCGTCGACTGCGCCCGGCCGCAGTGCGCCTCCGCCTCCGCCCACGCGTCCAGCAGCGGCACGCCATGGGTGTACCACTCGTCCTCGCCCAGCCCGGGCATCGCCCGCAGGATCTCAATCGACTCGCGCGCCCGATCGCTCGCCGCCTGGAAGTCGCCGCGTTCGCCCAGCGCGCGTGCCAGTCCCAGCGAGGTCGTCGCCAGTGTGTACGCCGCCTCGGTCTTCTCGCGCGCCGTGGCGTCCGCCGACTGGTACAGCGACCGGCACTGCAGCCGCGACACCTCGTACGCGCCGATCGCCTCTGGCAGCGCACCCAGCGCGCGCATCAGGTCCGCCGCCTCGCGACCGTGCTTGGCCGCCAGCACTGCTTCACCCGCCGCTGCCTCCAGCGCCGCCAGCCGCGCCGCCCACGGCTCCGGGCGAATTTCCGCCTGTTTTTGCATCCACGTCAGCGCGTGCCGCAACTGGATCGGCCGCAGCCCCGCCAGCGACACGGAATCTGGCGCCTCTGCCAGCAGGTACTCGGGCTGGCTCGACAGGCGGCTCGTCGGCACCTGCCGCAGTGCGCCCGCCCGGGTCAGCCGGTCCACGTGCGTGCCCACGCTGACACCCGTCGCCGCCTCCAGCATGTCCGGCCACACCGGCGCGCCCAGCTGCACGGCGGCCGCCAGCACCCGGTGCGTGTCCGCATCCAGCGCGTCCACGTCCAGCGGCGGCAGCTCGCGCGACGGAATCGCCGCCACCGCGCCCTGCGCCAGCGTCCCGGCCAGCGCCGGCGGCACGTCGTCGGTCTGCGCCACCCAGGAGGCCACGACCATCACCGGCGTCGCGCCCAGCTGGCGGATGAGCCGCCGCAGAAACGCCGTCTCCGTCTCGGTCAGGTGCTCCGCGCGATCCAGCAGCAAAACCAGCAGGTTGCGGCCCGCGATCGCCCGGAGCGCATCCACCAGCGCGCCGCACGCCGCCTGCCGCGCCACTTCCGGCACCGCGCGCGCGTGCGACAGGTGCGGCGAATCGGGAAACTCCACGCGCAGGTACAGGCCGATCAGGTGCGCCACCTGGCTGGCGCGATCCGGCCGGTCCGGCATCAGCCCTTGCACCCAGGCGAGCAGCTTGCGGCGGGCCACGGACCCGGAATCGTCGTCAAAAAGTCCGGCGCGGCCGCGAATTTCTTCGAAAAAACAGGCAATTGGCAGACGGCCATCCGGCGGCGACACGCGCATGCGCACCACCACGGGCGCGTCCGCGCGGTTGGCCAAGTGCGTGCCAAACCCGTCCATCGCGTCGTACAGCGCCGACCGCGACCGCGACACGAGCCCGACCATCTCCAGCCGCACCCGGTCCTTGGCCCGATCCAGCCGGTCGTCCAGCATGTCCAGCGTCGGGCCGGACGCGCGCCGATCGCGCCGCGTGTCCGGCTTGTCAGCCGGCTTGGGTCGCTGCTGCGTCGTCGGCGTCTGCGGCCGCGGCCGCGCGTCGGGCAGCGGCGGCACCTCGCTCAGGTCCAGCTCGTCCAGCTTCTGCGTGCTCTGCCGCGGCGCGCCCGTCACGGCCATCGCCTGGCTGGTGGGCTGGCGCAGGGACGCCTCCAGCTTCTCCAGCTCCTCTGCGAACGCCCGCGCATCAGCCGGCCGATCGCCGATCGACTTGGCCAGCACGCGGTTGAAAAACACGTCCAGCTGCGGCGGAAACTGCAGGTCGGCGCGGCGTTTCGCCAGCGGCACGGGCGCCTGGAGCTGGTGTGCGCGCAGGAAATCCTGAGGCGATTCGCCGTCCACCGGCAGGAAACCACAGAGCATTTCGTAGCAAATCACGCCCAGCGAGTACAGGTCGCTCGACGGCCCGACGTCGTGGCCCGCTGCCTGCTCCGGGCTCATGTACGCCGGCGTGCCGACCACCAGCCGCGCCTGGGTCAGCCGCGCCGCCGCGCCCGCTTTGGTGCCCGGCGCCATGTGCTTGGCCAGCCCGAGGTCCACCACTTTCACGTAATCGTCCACCGAGCCGATCTTGGTCAGCAAGATGTTATCCGGCTTCAAATCGCGATGGATAATGCCGACTTTGTGCGCTTCCATCAGCGCCTCGCACACCCGCTGGCCGATGCGGACCATGCGGCCCACCGGCAGCCAGCGCTCGCGGTCCAGCAAATCGCCCAGCGACTCGCCGTCGATGTATTCCATCGCGATGTACGTGCGGCCCTGTTCCGTCGCGCCAATCGAGTACACCGTCGCCATGAACGGCGAGCGGATGCGCGCGAGGATCTTCGCTTCCTGCACAAACCGCTCATCGGCCTGCAGCTGCGTCGCCAGATCCGAGCGCAACACCTTGAGCGCCACCGGCCGGCCCAGGCGGATATCCTCCGCTTCATACACCGCACCCATGCCGCCGCGGCCGATCAGGCGCACGATCCGGTACGAATTGTCGACCAGCGAGGACGCTGGCAGCTCGTCGATGTCCTTGCGTGTGTAGGCAGTCGCCATCAGACCTCAAAGCGGTTGCTGCGGGCGAATCTAGGCCATCGCGGGGACGAGGGCAAGCGGCAAGGTTGGCGGATCGGCAAGTCCCGGCCGCAGCGGATCAGCGGACGAAGACGTAGGCCCAGGCGGGCTCGTTTGACGGATTGTTTGGCGTCGAACCACACGCTGCCATGTTGCCAGCGGACGTGTTGGAGAGCCCTTGGGGAAGCGGGCCACACGCAACCCCCGCAATGCCGACGCCGATCACGGCATCCGGCGTGATGCAGTCGTTTTCTTGATTGGTGAGAATGCCAAAACGCACGCGCAACACACCGGTATTGAAGGCATCGTTGTAGACTTGGCCTGCGCTCGACGGATTGCTGTACGGTCGGACGTTGAAGCCCTCGCGGTTGCAGTTCGGCAACAGCGAGCCGCCTTGAATCAGGCCCTGCCAGGCTGATCGGCCAAAATACGTTGGCTGGTAGGCACCCTGACCAAACAGCTGCAGCAGCGACGGCGCGCCTTGCGGAAACGCGACCGTCTGAACAGAATTCGCGTTGAGCCACATCGTCACGCGCATCGCCGAGAACGGCAGCGTGCCGTATGCCGCGGACTTCAGCTCCGTCGTCTGGTCCCAGTTGTAGCCGGTGTCCTGCTGGTAGGGCGTCGCGGTCGTCCACTGGCTGGAGTCGTAGTTGAACGTCTGGGCGCCGCCGTTGATTTTCATCACAAGCGTCCAGCCGCCATCATTGTTGGTCATGTCGCAGTAGGCCATGAACGGCGCGTTGCCACCCGGGCCATCGGGGTCGATTTGGTATGGGCCGGTCGGTGGATTGCCGACAGCCGTCTTGAGGGCCTGGCAGGAGGTGTACTGGACGCTGCACGTGCCACCCAGACACTGCGCGCCGGCGCCGGGGCAGTACGTGCCCGTGCCCGTGCAGCCTGACGTCGTGTCGCCGCAGATGTCCGGGATCGCCGCGCCGCACGTGACCTTGCTGGGATCCTGGCACTGCTCGCTGCAGAACGGCAGTTTGCGGTAGCTCGTGCCATCGCAGAGGCTGAAGCGGTGCGCGGTTGCGTCCCAGCTGAATTCGCCGTTGGTGCTCGCATTGCACGGGCCGCCTGCGCCGAAGACGCCGAACCGAAAGAGGCCGCCCATGACGGTTGCACCGGTCACGTCGAGCACGGAGGTCAACGTCGCGATGCCGTTCACGGTCAGCCCGGGCGCGGTGATGGCGCCGGTCACGGTGCCGCCGGTGATGGGCAAGAACGCCGCTTTTGCGTCGCTGGCGAGCTCGGCCAGCGCGACGCAGGCCGTGCAATTCAGGCTGCTGGCCGTGGCCGCGGTGAGCGCGCTGGCGGCGACGTCAGCGCTGCTGGCGGTCAACGCGCTGGTGGCTGGGCCGCCGGGGCTGGCGGAGCCCGCGTAATTGAAGCTGATTTTGTCCGCCGAGATCGCGCCGCCGGCGATCTGGTCGCCGCCGAGGCAGCCGGTGCAGCTGACGCTGTTGGCGGTGCCGGCGATGTTGGCCCAGAACGCGCGCGGTACCCAGCCGATCGCGCTGCGCGGCAGCTCCGCGTCCGAGCCGACCGAGAGGCCAAACCACAGCACCGCGCCGGTCGTCGTCAGCTCAGGCGGCAGCGCCTTGCCCGCCGGATTGTCGCCGATCGTGAACGCGAACAGCCCGCCCTGGACCGTCGTGGTGAAGGTGTCGTACCAGAACGGGCTCGCGGCGTTTTGCTGGTCGTACAGCCGCACCGTCACGGCATACGGGCCATCGGCGACCGCACCGCCCGCCGTCGTGCGCAGGACCCCTTGAATCGGCAGCGCGCCCAGTGGCGTGGTCGCCAACGCGGCGCCCGACCACGCGCCCGTCAGGCTTGCCAAAAAGACCAGCGCGGATCGCCGTAACTTCGCCATGCCACACCCCCGGCGGCGCATCGTAGCGCTATCGCGGCGGTTGTCCAACCGCAGGCTACGGCTCGGGAGGAAATTCAACAGTGTTGTGCAAGATCAGCGGCTTGTGCTTGCGCATTCGCAGGTTCAGCAGCTCGACCGCAAACGAAAACGCCATGGCGAAATAGATCATCGCCTTGTCTACGTGCTGGCCGATCGCCTCGGCGCACAGCAGCACGCCGATCAGCAGCAGGAACGCCAGCGCCAGCATCTTCATCGTCGGGTGCCGGGTGATGAAATCGCTGACCACGCCGGCAAAAACCAGCATCACGCCGACGGCCAGGCACATCGCGGCGATCATCACGGCGAGGTGCGGCGCCATGCCGACCGCGGTGATCACGGAATCCAGTGAAAAAACAACGTCCAGCAGCGCCACTTGCACCAGCACGACCGCGAGCGACGGGGTCTTGCCCGCGGGCGCATCGTCGGGCGCGTTCGCCGCGTCCAGCCGGCCGTGGATCTCGTGGGTCGCCTTGGCGATCAGGAACAGCCCGCCGCCGCCGAGGATGAGGTCGCGCCCGGAGAAGCCGCGCTGGGCCAGGTGAAACAGCGGCGCCGTCAGGCCCATCAGCCAGTTCAGCGCCAGCAGCAGCAGCAGCCGCGTGCCCAACGCGCCGATCAGTCCCAGCCGCCGCGCCTTGGGCTGCTGCGCCCGCGGTAGCCGGCCGGTCAGGATCGACAGAAACACGATGTTGTCGATGCCGAGCACGATCTCCATCGCCGTCAGCGTCAGCAGGCTCAGCCAGGTCTCGAGATGCAGCCAAACTTCCATGCGCGCAGGATGCCGCAGCGGCGGCGTTTGCGCCAACTCTTGTGCCACGCGCCGCGCCGGCCGTAGAGTGCGTCTGGGGGCACGATGGCGCACTGGACGGTGATTGGCGCGGGCAGGATTGGCGGGGCGCTGCAGGCGCGCGCAGCGCAGAGGCAGCGGCCGATCGCGGTGCTGGGCCGCCACGACGACTGGCAAGCGCTCGACCAGCCGGCGGGCCAGCCGATCGTGGTATGCACGCGCAACGACGACCTCGCGGCTGTGCTGGCGCGGGTTCCGCAGCAGCGGCGCGTCGACCTGGTATTCGTGCAAAACGGCATGCTGCGGCCGTGGCTCGCGGCGCACGGCCTGCAGGATGCCACGCGCGGGCTCCTGTTTTTTGCGGTGCAATCGCGCGGTTCGCCGCTGGATCTCGGGCCGCCGAGCCCGTTCTTTGGCCGACATGCGGCGGCCGTGGTCGCGGAGCTGGAGGCGCTGGGCATCCCGGCGGAGGTCGTCGACAGCCGGCAGTTCGCTGCTTGGGAGCTGGAGAAACTCCTGTGGAATTGCGTTTTTGGCCTGCTGTGTCAGGCGCACGCGTGCGCGGTCGGCGCGGTGCTGACGCGTCATGCGCCCGAGGTGGCCGCGCTGACCGCGGAGCTGCTGCACGTCGGCCAGCCGACGCTGGGTCTGCACCTGGACCACGCGGCGGTGTTGCAGCGGCTGGTGGACTACTCGGCGGCGATCCCGGACAACCGCGCGGCGGTGAAAGAGTGGCCGTGGCGCAATGGCTGGTTCGTCGCCCAAGCGGCGCAGCAAGGCGTGGCGTTGCCGCTGCACGCGCGGCTGTGCCAGCTGGCGGGCGTATGAGCGCGCCGCCGATGGACATGGAAGGCCAGCGCCTGCTGTCACGCCTGACGGATTGGCTGCCGCCGGGGGCTGCGCCGGCGGTGCTCGTGACGATTTGGGCGGTGCAGGGCTCGACGCCGCGCGGGCCCGGCGCGCGCCTGTTGTGCCGCGGTGGCCGGCTGCTGGCAGGCACGATCGGCGGCGGCCACCTGGAGGAAGAGGCGCTGCGCGAGGCGGCGCAATGCGAGACCGCGGCGGCAGGTGGCAACGACGCGGAGGCAGCGACGCCGACGGCCACCGAAGTGCGCGAAGATGCGGACGCGACCGGCCAGACGGCCCGCTTGTGCCGCTATCCGCTGGGCGCGCAGCTCGGCCAATGCTGCGGCGGCATCGTGTGGCTGCACTACCGGCTGGTCACGCCCGCGGGCGCGCTCGCGCTCAGCCACGCGCTCGACCGCGCGCGCCAGACGGGTCAGCCGCTGGAGACGCATTTTGCCGGTGAGGCGCTGCGCGAGACGCCGACCGCGCTGCCGACGGTGCTGATCTTCGGCGCGGGGCATGTCGGCTCGGCGCTGGCGCGGGTGCTGCAACCGCTGCCGTGGCGCTTGCTGGTCGTGGATCACCGGCCGGAGTGGGCGGACCGCGTGCGGTTTCCGCCCGGCACGGAGGTCGTGTGCACCGAGCCGCTGCGGCTGCTGGCGGCGTGGGGCTGGCTGGGCGCGCAGGCGCAAAACAGCCAGGCGGCGCAACGGCTGACCGCGCACGGCAAGCCGCTGCCCGTCGCGCCCCCGCCGCTGGCGACCCGCGCGCTGGTCATGACCCACGATCACGCGCTCGACCGCGACCTGACGGAGGTGCTGCTGCGGGTGCCAGAACAGCTGGATTTCGTTGGGCTGATTGGCTCGGCGTCCAAGATCGCCGTCACGCAGCAGCGCCTGCGCCAGCGCGGTGTGCCGGACGCGCTGCTGGCGCGGCTGCACGCGCCGATCGGCTTGCGGCTGGCCGACGGGCAGCTGCTGGGCAACAAGCTGCCCGGCCAAATCGCGATCAGCGTGGCCGCGCAGCTGCTGGCGCACGACCAGGCGGCGCTGTGACGGACCTCGACCTGCTGGTGGCTGCCGGCGGCGCGGCGTGGGACGAGGCTGACTTTCACGCGGCCCACGGCTGGTGGGAGGCGGCGTGGCTGCGCGAGCCCGAAGGTCCACGGCGCGAAGGGCTGCGGGCGCTGACGCAGTGGGCGGCGGCGGCGCACGTGGACACGCTGGGGCGATCGGCGGCGGCGGCGCGCATCCGCGATCGCGCGCGGCAGCGGTTTCGGCGCACCGCGACGCGTCTCGCGCTGGCGCCGTTCGCGCTGGATCTGCCGTCCGACGATCGCGAGGACCTCCGGCTGCGCGACCAGAACGCGCTCTTCGAGACGACGGCTGTGCTGCTGGCGGCGGGGCACGGTCGGCGGGCCGGCGGGCCCAAGGCGCTGATCGCCGTCGAGGGCCAGCCGCTGTGGCTCCGGCAAGCGCAGCGGTTGCGCGGGGTTGGCCTGCCGCAGGTCATCGCGGTGCTGCACCCGGATGTGGCGTTGCGCGACGCCCCGGGGCTGCGCGCGCTGCACGGCGATCCGGACGCGACGCCGCTGCACAGCCTCCAGCGGGCGCTTGCGGCGACGCCCGGACCGGTGCTGCTGCTGCCAGTGGATTGTCCGGCGCCGGCGCGCGGCGTGGTCGTGCGGCTGCTCGCGGCGGCGGCGCGGGATCCGCTGGTTCAGGCGGCGCGGCCGGTCGTTCAGGACGCCGATGGCGTGCGCGGCGGTCATCCGCTGTGGCTGGCGGCGGGGACGTGCCAGCAGCTGCGGGCGTTGGACGCGCAACGCGGCCGCCTGGATGTGTTCCTGCGCGGCCTGGGCGCGGGCTACGTGGACGTGCCAGTCGCGGATCGCAGCGTGCTGGGCAACTTCAACCGCGACGGCGTTGCGCACTGACCGCGGCACTCCGGGCTTTTGCCGCCGCGCCATTTCGTGCGACAGTCAGGCCATGCGCACACCGTCGGACGACGTCTTTACCATTCGCCCCGCTGGACTCGCGGATGCCGAAGCGCTGTGCGCCTTCAAGCGGCAGATCTTTGGCGAGACGGAATTCTTGCTGCAAGGCCTGGAAGATTTTGATGATCAGGTGGAGGTCGAGCGCGACCTCATCGGCCGTTTTCACCACCAGTCCAATAGCGTGCTGGTGCTGGCCGTGTTGCCGGACGGCCGCGTCATTGGCCTGTGCAGCGTGGTCGGCGGTCACCTGTGGCGCACGCGGCACGTGGGCACGATGAGCATCGGCGTGCTGCGCGCCTGGTGGCGACGCGGCGTGGGCAAGCGCTTGATGACCCAGACGATTCGCTGGGCCCAGGAGAACCCGCTGCTGGAAAAGCTGGCCTTGCAGGTTCATGCGACGAACACCGCGGCGCGGGCGATGTACCAAAGCCTGGGCTTTGCCGAGGAAGGGCTGCTGCGCGGCGAGGCGAAACTGGGCGACGGCGAGGATGACCTCGTGCCGATGGGTTTGCGGCTGCCGCGGCGGGGCGAACCGCTGCAACACGCGCTGGTGCGCTCGTGGGACTGACGATGCGGAGCAGGATGAAAACGATCAGCCAGATTGCGGCCGTGCGGGTCGCCAGCGCCCTGCTGTGCGCCTGTGCGCCCAAGCCCGCGCCCCAGCCCCCGCACGCGCCTGGGCCCGCGCCAGAGGCCGCACCTGCTGCCTCTCCGCCCGTCGCCGATCAGCCGGAGCCGCCGCTGACGTTGCCGGCTGGCCAGACGCTGGGCGACGCGCTGCCCCCGGTGCCGGTGCTGCCGCGGCGGCTGGCCTCGGGCGCGCAGGCGGGCGCGCAGGTGCCGCAGACCAGCTGCGCGGACCAGCTGCCGGCCGATTGCGCGCTGGGCAAGCGCCTGGAGATCACGCTGCCGGCGGACAAGCCGGGCGAGCCGCCGACGGTCGGCGAGGTCTGCCTGTGCACAAAGGCGGTGGAGCGGGCGGACGCGGATCGCGCGCGGGCGACCGGCAAGCAGCTTGTGGTTGTGGCGGCCTGGCCGGGTGAGCGCAAGGCGGAAGCGGCGATTGCCGAAGCGAAACACGAGCCCGCGGACCTGCCGCCGGAGCGCCAGAAGGCCGGCCATGACGGCGCGGCGTGGGGCACGCTGATTGCGACAGGCTGGCCGCAAATGCCGGTGCTGGCGGTAGCAAGTGCGCGGTTTTACGATGGAAAATATGGCGAGGAAGTGCACTGGCAACGGCACGCGCAGCTGTTACATGTCGATGCGAGCAAACTGTCGTGGCAGCCCTTTGCCGAGCTGAAGTTTGAAACGCTGGATTGGATTCATCTTTTGGCGCTGTGCGATGGCAGAGCGGATGAGTCACCGGCAGATCGCGCAGCGGGTCAGAATCCGCGCTTGTGCCCGGAAGTGGGAAATATGGATGAGCCGACACGCGAAGCGGCGGAACGGCTTGCGCTGCGGCAAAAACGCCTGCAAGGACAGGGCAAAGAGCCCGCTGAGAACGATCCAGATCCGCAATCGATTTGGCTGCGTGAGGCGAAGAAGCTGCTGAAAAATGGCAAGTGGCAAGAAGCGATTCAAACGGCGCTGCGGGTGGACATGGTGTGCGGCGAGGCGGTGCAGGATGCCCACGCGCTGGTGTCGGACGCGCTGGCGGCGGGCCACGTGACGCCGGCCAAGGTCGCGCCGAACCAGCCGCTGGCGGAGCTGTGCGAGCCGCTGCCGGACAAGCCCGCACCCAAACGCCAGCGCGTGGAAGCGGAAAAACCGGCCAAGGGCGCGAAGATGCCGCGCGCCGCCGACCACAAGCCGTGACCCGTTCCCGCGCGCCGTCCTGGCAGGCGCTGGCCGTCTTCGCCGTGGCGCTGGCGGTCTATGCCCGCGCGCTGGGCTACGGCTTTTTGCTGTGGGACGATCCGCAATACATTCGCGACAATCCGCTGGTGAATCCGCAGGTTCCGTGGCCGGCGGACGGACTGCTGACGCCGACGCTGGGCTATCCCATCCCGGTGACGCTGGCGCTCTACCGCCTGATGGCGTTGCTTTTTGGCCTCACGCCGGCGGCGTTCCACGGCCTGAACGTGCTGCTCCACGCGCTGAACGCCGCGCTCCTGTTTGGGTTGCTGCGGCGGACTGCGACGCTGCCGGTTGCGTGGCTGGGCGCGGCGCTGTGGGCGCTGCATCCGCTGGTCGTGGAGCCGGTGACCTGGTGTACGGGCACCAAGGACCTGCTCTACGCGACCGGTTTCTTGCTGACGCTGCACGCCGGCGTGGCGCGCGCGCGGGTGCCGCCGTGGCTGCTGCTGGTGGGCGTGGCGGCGATGCTGTCCAAGCCGACCGCGATCGTGCTGCCGGTGTGCCTGCTGTGGACCGTCGTGGCGCTGGACGGCCGGCCGGGACTGCGGCGCCCGGGGCTGGCGTTATCGGCGGTACTGCTGGGCGCGATCGCGGTGGCGGTGTTTGGCGCGGGCCTGTTCCTTGCCCGCCACGCCGCGCCGGATGGCTACACGACGCTGGACGACACGCCGGCGGGGCTCCAGGAACGGCTGGCCGCGGTGCTGCAGGCGCTGGACCTGCAGGTGCGCCATGTCCTGTGGCCGCGCGGGCTGCTGCCGCAGTATTTCCGCCTGACCGACCTGCGGCCCGCCGATCCGCCGTTCTGGCGCGGGCTGCTGGCGCTCGGGCTGCTGGCGGTGCTGGCGGTGGCTGTGCTGCGCGCGGAGGACCGCCGCCTGCGCTGGTGGCTGGGGCTCGCGGCGATCACGTATGCGCCGGTGTCCATGCTGTTGCCGATCAACCGGTTCACCTGCGACAGCTATGCCTACGTGCCGCTGGCCTGCCTGGCCGGTCTGGCGGCAACGGCGCTGGAGCCGCAGCTGGGCAAACGGCCCGTCCGGAGTCTGGCCGCTGCGCTGACGGCTGCGCTGCTGGCGCTCACGCTGGTGCAGCAGCCGCTGTGGCGCGACTCGCTGACGCTGTGGGGCACCAATTTGGCGGCGGACCCGCACCGGTCGCTGCTGATCAAACGCTACGCCGAGTCGCTGGACGCGGCCAACCGACGCGCCGACGACTATGCGTTCCTGCGGCAGAACCTCCCGGATTTGCAGCGCGATCGCGGCGTGGACGGCATGGTGCTGGCGATCTTCAGCGCCAATGCGCCCCTGGACGATGCGCGCGCGCTCTACGCGTGGGCCTACGCGCACGAGCCGAACCTGCGGCCGGACGCGCACCGCAATTTTTGCACGTTCGTCGCGACGCACGCGCTGCAGCTGACGCCGGCGGAACGGCAGAACCTGGCGCAGGCGCTCGATGCCCTGCGCCGCGATCACGCCCGGCGCGGTGAGGTTCCGCCGCTGCTGGCGTTGGGGGCGCTGGCCGCGCAGTACCACGTCTGGCCGGAGGCGGGCGCGCTGTTTGAGCACGCGTTCCTGCTGGGCCATGACCGCCAGGCCGCCGAGGCTGCGCTGTTGGCGTATCAGAATGCCCACTTGCCGGACGCCGCGGCGCGGGTGCAGTCGACACTGGTCAGCACTCCAGCCGTGCGCTAACCTTTCGCGCCCCGCGGTGCCGTTTGCCGCCCGCAAGACGAGTGAGACCATGGACAAGACCCCCCCGCGTTCCGTCGCTGAAATTCGCCAAGCCTTCCTCGATTTCTTTGGCCAAAATGGCCACGCCGTCGTCGCTTCGCACTCGCTGCTGCCGCCAGCGGACCCGACGCTGCTGTTCATCAACGCCGGCATGGTCCAGTTCAAGGACTATTTTACCGGCGCCCGCAAGCCGCCCTACAAGACCGCGACGTCGACGCAGAAGTGCCTGCGCGTGAGCGGAAAGCACAATGATCTTGAGAATGTCGGCCGCACGCGACGGCACCACACGCTGTTTGAGATGCTCGGCAATTTCTCCTTTGGCGACTATTTCAAGCAGGGCGCGATCCAATACGCTTGGACGTTTCTGACCGACGTGCTCCAGCTGGACCAAAGCCGCTTGGTCACGACGTATTTTGCCGGCAACGCCCAGGTGCCGCCCGATCTGGAGGCGCGCGACCTGTGGCTGAAGATTGCCGGGTTGCCTAGCGATCGCATCGTGCCACTGGGCGAGAAGGACAATTTTTGGGCGATGGGCGACTCTGGGCCTTGCGGTCCATGCACGGAAATCTACTGGGATTTGGATCCGGGCCAAGGTCCGGAATGCACGCTGGCCAAGGACGACGGCCGCTACATTGAGATCTGGAACTGCGTGTTCATGCAGTACGACCGCCAGGACGGCAAGCTCTCGCCGCTGCCGGCGCCGAGCGTGGACACCGGCATGGGTCTGGAGCGCGTGGCATCGGTGGCGCAGGGCGCGCAGAGCAACTACGACACGGACCTGTTTCTCGGGCTCATCGCGACGACGGAGCGGCTGGCGGACGTGAAATACGGCGGGCTGTTTGACCCGGAAAATGTGCTCAGCCACGCGCCGGACATCGAGCGCGACGTGGCGTTTCGCGTCATCGCCGATCACGCGCGCGCCACCGCGTTTCTGATCGCCGAGGGCATCTATCCCGACAGCGAGGGCCGCGGCTACGTGCTGCGCCGGATCATGCGCCGCGCGATCCGTTTTGGCCGCAAGCTGGGCATGACGCAGCTGTTTTTCCACGAGGTGGCGAGCCAGGTGGCGGATACGCTGGGCGGCGTTTTTCCGGAGCTGGCGACGGCGCGGCCGATCATCGCGCGGGTGACGCGGACCGAGGAGGAGCGCTTTGGCCAGACGCTGGAGTCCGGTCTGCGGCTGATCGAGGCGGAGATCGCGCGGATCGACGCGACCGGTGGCGAAAAAGTGCTGCCGGGCGCCGTCGTTTTCCTGCTGCACGACACGCACGGTTTTCCCACCGATTTGACGGCGCTGATCGCCGCCGAGCGCGAATATGCGGTCGATTTGGCGGGATTTGAGGCGGCGATGCACGCGCAGAAAGCGCGCGGCAAGGCGTCCTGGAAAAAAGGCGCGGCGGACTGGCAGGCGGCGGCAAAACTCGTTTCAGAATCGGGATTTATCACGCATTTTGCCGGCTACGAAGCCGATCACGTGGACGCCAAGGTGCTGGCGATCCTCGCCGATCAGGACCAGCTGGAGGATGCGCCGACGGGGACCGAAGCGTGGCTGATCCTCGACCAGACGCCATTCTACGGCGAAGGCGGCGGGCAGGTCGGTGACCGCGGCGTGCTGCACTGGCCTGAAGGCGGGCGCGCGGCGGTATTGGACACGCAAAAGACGGCGACCGGCCTGTTTTTGCACAAGATTATCGTGGAGGTCGGCACGCTGTGGCCCGGCGATACGGTCCGCGCGGAGGTCGATCCTGAGCGTCGGGCGAGCGTGCGGGCGCACCACTCGGCGACGCACCTGCTGCACAAGGCGCTGCGCGACATCTTGGGCCACCACGTCAAGCAGCGCGGCTCGCTGGTGCAACCCGGGCGTTTACGCTTTGATTTCAGTCACTACGCCGCGCTGACCGACGATGAGATCCGCGGCGTGGAAGCGCACGCAAACGCGCGGGTGTTCCGCAACGAGGCGGCGGACGTCGCGCAGACCAGCATGGACGACGCGGTGGCACGCGGCGCGCTGGCGTTTTTTGGCGACAAGTACGGCGAAGTCGTGCGCGTGATGAAGCTTGCGGATTCCGTGGAGCTCTGCGGCGGCACGCACGTGGCGCGGACGGGCGACATCGGGCTCATCAAGATCGTCAGCGAGGCGGCGGTGTCGGCGGGCGTGCGGCGCGTGGAAGCGGTGTGCCGCGAGGCCGCGCTGGCGTACGTCCAGGACGGGCTGGACGCGCTGGCCCAGGTCTCGCGCCGGCTGAACACGACGACGGAACAGCTGCCGGAGCGGGTCGAGAAGCTGGCCGAGCAGGTCAAGAGCGCGCGCGACGAGGCGGACAAGTGGAAGCACAAGGCGCTCTCCAGCACGCCCAGCGGCGGGCAGAACCAGGCGCAAGAATTTGGCAGTCATACCGCGGTGTTTCGCGTGGTCGACGGCGCGGAGGGCGCGGGACTGCGGGCGCTGGCGGACCAGGCGCGTGACCAGCTCGGCTCCGGCATTGTGTGCCTGCTGTCGACGCTGGCCGACGGCAAGGCGCTGCTGCTCGTGGCGGTGACCGCGGATCTGACGGCGAAAATCCAGGCAGGTCAGACGGTTGCGGCCCTGGCGCCGTTGCTGGGTGGTCGCGGCGGTGGCCGGCCCGATTTCGCCCAGGCGGGCGGCAAGGCACCCGAGGACGTCGCGGCGGTTGCGGCGGCGTTCTTTGCCAAAGCCGCGGCTGCGCTGGGCTGACCCGGAACAGCACCGCGCGCGGGCGATTCAGGTGCGTTCGCTCAGGATTGCGCGGCAAAAACGATCAGCCGCGGGAACTCCGGATGCGCCGTCAGCGAGCCGATCTCCAGCGGCGCCTGGCTGCCGTCGTCGCCCGTCACGATCACGCCGCCGGTTCCCGTAAAGGGTTGACTGGACGTCAGCACCGCAGCGTGGACGAGCTGGTCGGCGACGACCTCGTAGGCCCGCTGGGCGACGTGGCCGCGCGGCGTGTTGCCGTCCCAATCGGTGGCCACTTTCGGATTGCGCAAGCTGCCGTCGGCGTCGCGTTCCCCGCGCAGCGGCAGGTGCGCGCCGTCGGCGAACACCAGCGCCGCGTCGACGCGCAGCGCCAGCAAGGCCGTCAGCCGGCCTGGGGCGACGCGCGCCAGCTCGGCCTCCAGCTCCGCAACTTGGGTCAACGATGCCGCGCAATCGAATGCACAGGGCACATGGCGCAGCAGGCACGCGTCATCGATCGCCGATCCAAAATTCAGTCGGCGATCCAGCACTTGGCTCGCGCGGCCCGCCTGCAACACGGCCAAAGCATGCCCGGTCAGCCCTGCACCTTCGCCCGCCCCGCGCGCCGTAATCGCCGTCTGGGCAGCCACCACGCAGCACTCGGGAGCGCCCAGCAGCCGGCCCAGCTCGCGGTGTGCGGTGGCCGCTTGTTCGGGATCGGTGCTTGTCGTCGCCGTTTCGGCGTCGCGCGCGGCTTCGGCGTCGGCCTGGTCGTGCGCCAGATACAGGATTTGCGCCGGCGTGCCGGGGAGGTCGAATTGCGTCGTCGCTTCCGAATCCAGCGTGACTTGCGCGCCCGCGATGACCACGAGCTGCGACGGTGGGTGGGCGCCCAGCACCTCGGATTCCGCCAGCGGCAGCTCACTGCGCCAGACGCGCCGCAGCCCCAGACGAATCGCCATTTCATCCAGCGTTTCAATGGATTCCGCGATAATTGCGACCGGTTCGCGCTCGGTGGCGAGCGTCTCCCAACCGCACCAGGTCACGCCCGCCGCCCGGGTCGCACGCAGCAAGTCGGCAACCATGCCATCACAACGGCCCGCGTCACGCGCCGGGCAGCCTGCGCATTCAGTGGTGAATTCCTGATGCGCCGCCGCACGTTCACTGGCAAATGTCGCCTCGCCGTCGATGCCTTCCGGCAACGCGCACGCGGGCAGCAGCCGCGCTGCCGTCACGGCATGGCTTGCTTGGCAGAGCGCCGTCACCGCCACCGCCAGCTTGTCCAGCGGTGGAGCCGCGTCGCCCAGCACCGGCCGCAGCACCAGCGTCAGCGCGTCCACACCCACGTCCTTGGCCAGCGCGTCGAGCGCCGTCGGCGTCAGTTCCGCCAGTGTCAGCGCCGACACGTGCAGCGCCACGCGCGTCGCCACGTTCGCCTCAAGCAACGCCTGCAGCGCGCGCTGCAGCACCGCATAGCCCGCGGGCCAGCCGATCGCGTCCATGCCGGCTTGCGTCCATGCTGGCGTCCGCAGCTCCACGATGTCCGGCGCCAGCGCCGCCAGCCAAGCCGGGACGTTGAGCCGCGCCGCTTCCGGCAAGTCCACCAGCGCCGTCAACCGACCGTCTTGCGGCCGCTTCTGCGCCCACGCGCGCGCGTCGTCCGCCGAGATCTGCGTCGCTTGGCGCAGCAGCAGGTCCGTACCCGCGGCGACCGCAGCCGCCGAGTGAGCCCCAGCCCGCGCATCGAGCGCTACTTTGGACAGAACAGCCATGTGTATTTCCTCCGTCAAACGCGGCCCAGCAGCCAGATCACACCCATCGCGCAGAGCACGTTTAGCGCCGTTTCGCGGATGCCTTGGACGCGGAAGACGTGGTGCGCCAGCATTCCACCCAGCAGCGAGCCGACGATACCACACAGGGCCGTGGCGAACCAGCCCAGCTTGTGCTCGCCAGGCAGGATCCAGCGCGCGATTCCGCCGATCACCAAGCCGATCACCAGCTGGGTGATCACCGAGAGCACCGTCCCGGCGATGAAGATGCCGACGATGAGGGCAATCATGAGGATAATCAGGGTGATGAGCATCATGGCGGCGGATCCCTGCTGCGCCATCGGGCGTCGGGCGCGGTGCAGCATGCCGGGGCGCGGGCGTCGCCGCAACCGTCAGGCGTCGTCGCGGGGGCGCTGGCGCATGCGCTTGATCTCGCCCGCCTGGCTCTTGCCCGCCAGCCGCCGCTCCTTGGAGCCTTTGGTCGGCCGGGTCGGCCGTCGCGGAATCGGCGGTGGCACGGCGTCGCGGATCAGGTGCGCCAGCCGTTCGCGCGCGTCCGCGAGGTTGCGCTCCTGGCTGCGCGTGGTCTGGCTGACAATCAACAGCACGCCTTCCTGGTCGATCCGTTTGCCGGCCAAAACGCGCAGGCGATCGAGAATACCCCATGGAATTTCTGCGATTTTCAGGTCGAGCCGCAGCTCCACCGCGGTCGACACCTTGTTGACGTTCTGGCCGCCCGGGCCCGACGACCGTACCGCCGTCCACGACAGGGCTTCGCCGGGAATCGTCAGGTGCGGCGTGATGCGGAGGTCGTCGGCCATGGCGCTGGGCGCTCAGGCCGCGTCGGTGTGCTCAATCGCGAGCAGCGGCACTTTACCATGCAGAATCGTGTCTTCGTCGATCAGCACTTCCCGCACGCTCTTGTCGCCCGGCAGGTCGTACATCACTTCGAGCATGGCCTCTTCCAGGATCGCGCGCAGGCCACGCGCCCCGGTCTTGCGCTCCAGCGCCTTCTTCGCGCACGCCTTGATCGCGGATTCCGTGAACTTCAGCTCCACGCCGTCCATCTCGAACAGCCGCTTGAACTGCTTGATCAGCGCGTTCTTCGGCTCCGTCAGCACCGTCACCAGCGCGGATTCGTCCAGCTCATGCAGCGCGACGACCACCGGCAGGCGGCCAACAAATTCCGGAATCAGCCCGTATTTGATGAGGTCTTCCGGCTGCACGCGCTCCAGCAGCGTCTTGTCGGCGAGCTTCTTGTCCGCGCCGATGGTCGGCAGGTCGGTCGGGTCGCCGTCGTTCGATGCCGTGCGGCCAAAGCCGATGGCCTTCTGGCCTACGCGCCGCTCAATCACCTTGTCCAGCCCGGAAAACGCGCCGCCGCAGATGAAGAGGATGTTGCTGGTGTCGATCGGGATGAATTCCTGCTGCGGATGCTTGCGGCCGCCCTTGGGCGGTACGTTGGCGATGGTGCCTTCCAGGATCTTCAGCAGCGCCTGCTGCACGCCTTCGCCGGAGACGTCGCGCGTGATCGACACGTTCTCGGATTTGCGCGTGATTTTGTCCACTTCGTCGATGTAGACAATGCCGCGCATCGCCGCGTCCACGTCGTGGTCCGCCGCTTCCAGCAGCCGCACAATGATGTTTTCCACATCCTCGCCGACATAGCCGGCTTCCGTCAGCGTCGTCGCGTCGACGATCGTGAACGGCACCTTCAGCACGCGCGCCAGCGTCTGCGCCAGCAGCGTCTTGCCCGAGCCGGTCGGACCCAGCAGCAGCACGTTGGACTTCTGCAGCTCCACGTCCTGATGCTTTCCGCCCTTGAAATCAATGCGTTTGTAGTGGTTGTACACGGCGACCGACAGCACTTTCTTGGCGTGGTCCTGGCCGATCACGAACTCGTCGAGGATCTTGCGCAGGTCGCGCGGCTTGGGGATCGACGCCAGGTTGGGCAGCTTGTCGTCGCGCTCCACTTCCTCAGCGATGATGTCGTTGCACAGCGCGATGCACTCGTCGCAGATATAGACCGTCGGGCCCGCGATCAACTTCTTCACTTCTTTCTGGGACTTGCCGCAAAAAGAGCACGACAGGTTGCTGGCATCGCGTCGGCGTTCAGTCATCTCTCTCTCGCTCCGGACTGGGCTGGCAGTCGCTTGGTGGGATCAGCCGCCTCGTCTTCTTGACCTACTCTATACACCGCCGGTCGGGTGCGTCAAAGTCGCGGGCGGATCAAAACGCCGCTTTCGCTGGCTGGCGGCTCAGGCTTTGCCCTTGCGCACCAGCACGTTATCGACAACTCCGTACGCTTTGGCCTCTTCCGCACCCAGATAGAAGTCGCGGTCGGTGTCGACACGAATCTTCTCCAGCGACTGGCCCGTGTGCCGCGCGACGATCTCGTTCAGGATGTTCTTGGTGTACAGCATCTCCCGCGCTTGGATGTCGATGTCGGACGCCTGGCCCGAGAAGCCGCCCAGCGGCTGGTGCAGCATCACGCGGCCGTGCGGCAAGATGACGCGGCGCCCTTTGGTGCCGGCGGACAGCAGCACCGCCGCCATCGACGAGGCCTGGCCCAGGCAGATGGTCGCGATCGGGCACTGCACGTACTGCATCGTGTCGTAGATCGCCAAGCCGGCGTTGACCAAGCCGCCCGGGCTGTTCAGGTAGATCGAGATCTCCTTGGTCGGGTCCTCGCTCTCCAGAAAAAGCAGCTGTGCAATCACGGCGTTGGCAACGTAGTCGTTGATCTCCGTGCCCAGGAACACGATGCGGTCCATCAGCAGGCGCGAATAGATGTCCGAGTGTCGCTCCCCGCGCGGCGTGGATTCGGTGACGATGATCGAGTCGTGAATCTTCATGGCACCCATCCAAGCTGGCGTTTTCAGCGGCTTAACCGTGATTGCAATTCTCGTCGTGCACGTGCTCGCCGTGCGCGTGGTCATGGCCTTCGTGGTCGTCCTCGGCAAATCCGCCGTCGTCGGCCAGCTCTTGTGGCGCCGGCGCCTTGGCCGCCCGCAGCGTCTTTTGCCCGCCTTCGGTAAAGGTCGCGAGCTTGACCAATTCATCCATGGCCAGATCGCTGCGCACCCGACGGCGCAGCTCATCGCGCCCCGCTTGGCCTTGGTATTCGCGTTTGAGCCGCTCCTGCCGCGAGGGATTCTGGGCGATCAGCTCGGCCAGCTTGGCGTCGATCGCCGCGTCATCCGGCGCGATCTCCAGCTTGTCCGCGATCGCCTCCAGCGCCAGCCCGCGCCGCAGTGCGCCCTCGGTGTTCTTGCGCATATCCACGCGCATTTGCTGGAAAAACCGTCCCAGGCTCTTGAGCGTCTTCTCGTCCAGGTGGCCAAACGACTGCGCCAGCTGCTGGTCGACCAGCTCATCGACAAACGAC
Organism: uncultured Myxococcales bacterium; assembly: GCA_903929795.1. Lineage (GTDB taxonomy): Bacteria > Myxococcota_A > UBA9042 > UBA9042 > UBA9042 > CAIYBN01. The sequence continues at coordinate 28,474 of CAIYWC010000032.1, forward strand.
GACGGCAGCTCCACCGTGTTGTGCGCCAAAATGTGGTCCACCGCGGCGTTGCGGCGCGCGTCCAGGTTGCGCTTGGCCACCTCGGCATCGACTTCCGCCTGCACAGCGGCCTGGAGCGCCGCCAGATCGGCGTGACCCAAATCTTTGGCCAACTCATCGTCCAGCTTGGGGATTTCCGTGCGGTGCGCCTCGTGCACCGTCAGCGTCACCTTGCGCGCCGTCAGCGTGCCTTCCGCCGCGCGATCCTCGACAATCTCCGCGCCGGTCGTCGCCTTGAGCGCCAATTCATTGATTTCGAAGGGAACATGCTCCGCGCCCACCACAAAACGCCGCTGCTCGGCCGTCTCGCGCGGCGCATCGGCGCCTGCGTCCGTGATCGACCAGCTCGCCACCGCCTCGTCGCCGTTTTGCAGCCCCGTCTCGACCGGCACCTGCTCCGCGCGATCGCGGGCCTTTTGCTCCAGCGCCGCGGCCACGTCCTCGGCGTCGGCGACAACCGTGTCCGTCGTCAGCGCCGCGCCTTCGTAGCCCACCAGCTCCAGCGTCGGCAGGACTTCGCACATCACCTGCACGGTCAGCGGCTTGTCGCGCGTCAGCTCGCCCACGGACTCCACTTCGGGTCGGCCCACCGGGTTCAGCCCAGTCGCCTGAATCGCTTTGAAAACCCAGATTTTGAGCAGATCGTCCAGCGCCGTGCGGCGAATTTCAACGCCGTGCATCCGCTCAATCATCGCCGCTGGCGCTTTGCCTGGCCGAAAGCCCGCGACGCGCACCTTGCCGGCAAATTTCGCCGTCGTCTGGACAAACGCGGCGGCCACCTGGGCCTGCGGCACGGAAAAACGCAGGCGGCGGCGCACCTGGCCGAGCGTTTCGACCTGCACGTCGAGGTTCTGGTTGTTCGTCTGGTTGGGCTGGGCGGCGGTCATAGCGATCTCCAGGAGAGGGGCCGGCGGGCGGCGAGCGTGGGTGGGCAGGTTCGGAACGGTGCGAGAAGAGGGACTTGAACCCTCACGCCAAAGGCGCCAGAACCTAAATCTGGTGCGTCTACCAATTTCGCCATTCTCGCGGGGCCTGAACGCGTCGGTCGTTCACGGGATCCGCCGCCGCGAAAGCTGCGGCGTGCGGTGGGTACGGCACCCGGCCAGCCCGGGATCGCGCCGTGGCTGCGGCTGTCGTTGCACTGGCGTGAGGTTGGTGTTGGGTGCCCCCTGAGTGATTCGAACACTCGACAAACGGATTAAGAGTCCGCTGCTCTACCAACTGAGCTAAGGGGGCGTGGTGCTGCATCTCCGGCTGCGCCTGGGGCGCCAGCCAGATTCGTCGCGCGTCAGCCGGCGGCCGCACGGAGAGGGTGGCGCGCCCGGCAGGATTCGAACCTGCGACCTGCGGATTCGAAGTCCGATGCTCTATCCAGCTGAGCTACAGGCGCATCTGACCACAGGTGCGTGTTCAACGACGCGAGCGTAAGCCCGCCGTGGCGTTGGTCAGCCGGCGCCGCGCCGCCCTTTCAGGTGACGTCCGCAGTCTGGGCAACGCTGTGCCGCGACGAAGCGTTCTGTCATCGGGTTGCAGAACTCAAGCTGCAACCGTCTCGCGTACCGTGGCCGCACAGGCTACGGACTGACACGTTGGCCGATGGTCAATGGACCGCCGGGCCTGCGGGCTCCCGACTTCAGGCCTTGGAGCCCTGAAGCACAGTGACCGCGCGGGGTGAGTGATGGGGCTTGAACCCATGACATCGGGAATCACAATCCCGCGCTCTACCAGCTGAGCTACACCCACCGCTGGCGCGCGGCAGGATAGCCGATCCGCGTGCTGTGTCAAGCGCGTGACTTCGCCGGGCGGGCGCTGGCGGGCGGGGGCATGCCCTTTGCCGCGCATGTTCACGCAACCGTGACGCCAGAATCGCCAGGATCTGTTACCCTCTTGGCCCGGTTACCCCGGGAGCGTCCCATGAGCCTCGATTATCCCATCACCGCCGCCGTTCGCGTGCTCCGCCAACACGGTGTGCCGTTCCTGCCCGTGACCTACCCATACGTCGATCGCGGTGGCACGGCGCACAGCGCGGCTGCCTTGGGTGTCGATGAGCACGTCGTCGTCAAGACCCTGATTTTTGAAGATGAAACGGCCAAGCCGCTGGTTGTTTTGCAGCATGGCGATCGCGCGGTGTCGACCAAAGCTGTGGCGGCGGCGATCGGCGCGCGCCTGGTGCGCCCGTGTGCGCCCGAGCTCGCGCAGCGGCACAGCGGCTACCTGGTCGGCGGGACGTCGCCGTTTGGCCTGAAAAAAGCGCTGCCGGTGTACGTGGAGCGCTCGATCCTCGCGCTGCCGCAGGTCTATCTGAACGGCGGCAAGCGCGGCTTTTTGGTGGCGATCGCCCCGCGCGAGCTCCTGCGCGTGCTGGACGCCAAGGCGATTGACGCCAGTGTCGACGGGTGACGGTTGGCAAAAACGCTGACGGCGGCCAAGGTTGCCCGTGACCGCCGCCAGCTCGTGGTGCCGAATCGCTCAGTACTGCTCTTCGATCTTCTTCAATTTCGCAGCTTTGCCCTGCAGCTCGCGCAGGAAGTAGACCTTGGCGCGGCGCACTTTGCCGGACGACAGCACTTCCAGCTTCAGCACGCGCGGGCTGTGCAGCGGGAAGATGCGCTCGACGCCGATGCCGTTCGAGATCTTGCGGACGGTGAACGTCGCGTCGACGCCCTGACCGGCGGACCGGCGGAGGACGACGCCTTCGTAGATCTGCACGCGCTCTTTTTCGCCTTCAATAATACGGCCATGCACGCGGACGGTGTCGCCGGTCGAGAAGGACGGGATGTCAAAACGCAGGTGACCGTTTTGGACGTGCTGAACAAGGTGATTCATCATGACTGACTCCAAACGCAACGCCTTGGCATTGCAGAACTTTCAGGTGGGCAGCGGTACGGCGCAGGTCGCCCTGGCGCGTGTACTTGCCTCCGCTTGGACACCGCAGCTGCGGCGTCTTGGGTGGCGCTCAGCGCGATTCGCCGAGCAGCCGATCGAGTGCGATCGCCACTGCGGCGCGCACCGAGAGATGGTTGTAAGCGCCTTCCGGGTCGACGATCCGCGGATCGCGAAGCAAAGGCGGGAGGCGCAAGTCCGCGGTATCAATGAACTCCTGCGTCATGCCCCAGCCAGTGCCAAACACCAGCAGCAGCGGACGGCCATCGATATCGCCCGTTTGCAGGAGCTTTTGCCGAAGCCCGGCAAAATCCGCATTCGGTTCGCGCATTTGCGCTCCCGTGACAGCCACCACCGGCGCGCGGCCGGTCTGGTGTTCAATCGCCGTCACGGCGTCCTGCAGCGTGGCGACCGCAGTCACCCGGCGCATGGCATCGGCCCGGCGCTCATGCGACGACCCTTCGCCCTGCGTCCAATGGCCCAGCACCTGGCCGACCATCCGCTGCTGCAGCAACACTGGCGTCACAACAAAAACGCTGTGAACTCCATACGTTCGACCTGACCGCGCGAGGTCGTGCAGGTCAACGTTGGTGATCGCTGTCGTCACCACTTCCCCGCGCCGGTTGAGCACGGGATGGTGAACGAGGGCCAAGAAGATAGAGGTTTGCATCAAAAAGTCAAGCGCGATCGAGACCTGCGCGCCGGTGGAGGATAGCCGATGTGCGCGCGCGCGTCACGCTTTGCGCTTGAGTCCGACCCGCTCACGGCCTGCTGCTTTTGGCCTGGGTCGGCGAGCGCGCCCGCCTTTGGCGATACGCGCCGCGACACAAGTTGGCGATCGATCGACTCATTTTGTCACCGGCTCTCTGAGCAGATCCGGCCGCACCGCGCGCGTCCGCGCCATGCGCTGCTCCAGCCGCCACTGGGCGATCGCGGCATGGTTGCCCGACAGCAGCACGTCCGGCACGGTCTGGCCCTCAAAATCGCGCGGCCGGGTGAACTGCGGATACTCCAACAGCCCGTCGGCAAAGGACTCTTCCGTCAGTGACTCCGCGTTGCCGATGACGCCCGGCAGCAGCCGCGCGACGGCCTCCATCACCGCCATCGCCGCCACTTCACCGCCGTTCAGCACAAAGTCACCGATGGAGACGACCTCGTCGACGTGCGCCTCAATACGCTGGTCAAAGCCCTCGTATCGCCCGCAAATCAGCGTGATTCCGGATAGTTGTGACCATTGCTGCGCCAGCTTCTGGTCGAACCTCCGGCCGGACGGGCTCAGCAGGATCTTGCGCGAATCCGCAGGCACCTCCGCGCGCAGGCACTTCACCAGCGGGTCGGGCTTGAGCACCAGCCCGGCACCGCCGCCAAACGGCGCGTCGTCCACAGTGCTGTGGCGATCCGTCGCGAATGCGCGCCAGTTGTGCAACGCCAGCGAAATTATCTGCGTTTCCAAGGCCTTGCCGATCAAGCTCTCCTGACGCAGCCCGTCAAAGAGCGCCGGAAACAGCGTCAGGACGTCAAAGCGGTAGCTCACCGATCCTGCCAATCCGCGATGTCGCGCACGACCAGGATGCCCTTCTCGCGGCCCATCTCGGTGATCGCGTCCGCGTGCACCGGGATCATCGCCGAAGCGCCTGAATGCATAGAAATTTCAAGCACATCCGCCGGTGTTTCCAGCAGCGCACGCACCACGCCGACCGGCTTGCGCGTGGCGTCGTCCAGCACGGTCGCGCCGATCAGCTCGTGGATGTAGAACTCGTCCTCGTCCGCTGCCGGCAGCTCGTCCTGGTTCACCGCCAGCACCGCGTGCGTCAGCTTGGCCGCCACGTCGCGATCGTCCACGCCGACCAGCGTCGCCAGCGGCATCGGCAAGATGTCGCGAAAGCTCGCCAGCTCCACCAGCACCGCCGGCTTGCCTGGCAGCCACGCGCGCAGCTGCTGGCCCGCCTGCCAGATGTCGCTGTCCGCGTTGTAGACCTGCAGGCGCAGCTCGCCCTTCAAGCCATGCGGCCGGCCGATCTTGCCGACTTCAATCCAGTTCGCGTCCGGGTCCACGCGGCCCACGTTGCCGGGCAACGGTTCCAGCTTGGGCGGTTCCATTTTGGGGGTATTTTGGTCTGTCACAGTACAAGTTCATCCTTTAGCGAGCGGGTCATCAGCGCATTGAGCGCGTCCATGGGCCCCAAGCCTTCATGTACCACGCGGTACGTATTCTCAATGATAGGCACGTCGACGCCCAGCTGCTGCGCCAGGCGAAACGCCGACCGGCTGGTCAGCACGCCCTCCGCCACCGCAGTCATGGACCCGAGAATCTCGGCCATCGTCTCACCGCGGCCCAGGCGCAAGCCGACCGAGCGGTTGCGGCTCAGGTCGCCGGTGCAGGTCAGCACCAGATCGCCAATTCCGGCAAGCCCCTGCATTGTCAACGGATTGCCGCCTTTTTTCACCGCCAGCCGCGTGATCTCCGCCAGGCCGCGGGTAATCAGCCCCGCGCGCGCATTGTGGCCAAAGCCCAGGCCGTCCGCGGCGCCGGTCGCGATCGCCATCACGTTCTTCAGCGCGCCGCCCATCTCCACGCCGATGACGTCGTTTGTCGCGTAGCAGCGGAAGCGGTCGTTCGACAGCTCCTGCTGGACAAAACGCGCGAGGTTGCGGTCCACCGACGCGATCGTCACCGCGGTCGGCGAGCCGATCGCCACCTCCGCTGCGAACGACGGACCCGACAGGTACGCCAGCGAACTCTTGAGCCGCCGCGGCAGCACGCGCTCGAAAATCTCGTTCACCGTCTCCAGGCTCTCGTTGTCGATGCCCTTGGAACACGACACGATCGCCTGCTCATCGCTCAGCAGCGGCGCCATCTGCATCGCCAACCGCGCGACGTGCGGCGTGGGCATCACCGTCAGCACGATCCGCGCGTTCTTGATGCAGAATTCCAGATCGTCCGACGCGTCCAGGCCTTTGGGCAGCGCGTGGCCGGGAAAAAAACGTTTATTTTCAAAATGTTCGTTGATGTCGCTGACGACGTCCCGCTCATACGCCCACATGCGCGTGCGCAGGCCCTTGCGCGCGGCATGCATCGCGAGCGCTGTGCCCCAGGCGCCGGCACCGACAACCGCGACGTCAATCTGCTCGCTCATCGCATCCTCACGTGTCGAACAAATCCCGCAAGCTGCGGTCCGTTCCGGCTGATCGGCAGCGTTTGCGCGCCCATTCGCGCAGCGCCTTGACCTGCGGCTCGTAGGTTTCCACGAAAGGTACGGTCTTGGAAAGCGCCGACGCGATGTCCTCGTTCGCCAGTTGGCGATTGTCGCTCCAGCACTGCGCCAGCGCCTCGATGACGCCTTGCTCCACTTCCGCGCCCGTCAGGCGATCCGCGAGCTGCGCCAGCTTGTCCAGGTCGAAATCCGCCGGCCGCCGCCCCGAACGCGCGAGGCAGATGCTCAGGATTTCGCGCCGCACGTGCGGGTCGGGCGTGTCGACAAAAAACGTCTCGTCAAATCGGCCTTTGCGCAGCAGCTCGGCGGGGAGGTGATCGACGCGGTTCGCCGTCGCCGCCACGAACACGCCGCGCTGCTCGCCCAGCCAGGTCAGCATGGTGCCCAGCAGCCGGCCACCGGCCTCGGACGGGCTCGACGCCGCCGTCGCGAACGCCTTGTCGATCTCGTCCAGCCACAGCACCGACGGCGCCATCGCTTCGGCGATCTGCAGCGCGCGCCGCAGCGGCTCATCGGGCGCGCCGCCCGCCGCGTATAGCCGCCCCAGGTCCAGCCGCGCCAACGGCACGCCCAGCGCCGACGCCGTCGCCTTGGCCACCAGCGACTTGCCGCAACCCTGCACGCCGATGACCAGCACGCCCTTGGGCTTGGGCAGCCCGAACGCCTGCGCCGCCGGCTCCAGCGCGCGTTTGCGCCGCAACAGCCACGCCTTGAGCGCCTCCAGCCCGCCGACCTCCGCCAGCGTCGGCACGTCGTCGATGACCTCCAGCACGCCTTCCGCTGCCACCAGGTCGCGCTTTTCCGCTTGCAGCAGTGCAATGGTCTGCGCCGCATCGCCCGCCGCGATCCGCGCCCGCCGCAGCGCCCGTCGCGCCTGACCCAGCCCCAGCCCCGCCAGCGCCTGCGCCGCCGCGTCGACCAGCCGCGGATCGTTCGCCATCGGCGTCCCGCGCAGCGCCGCCAGGCACAGCGGCTTCAGCACTTCCGGACCCGGCAGCGGCAGGTGCAGCACGACCCGCTCGCGCGCCAGCTCCGGGCACGGCACGTCAATCGGCGCCAGCAGTCCGACGACGTGGTTGCCGCGCTCCACGCTCTCCAGGCTCTCCGCCAGCAGCCGGACAAAGCCCGGCGATGTCCAGAGCTTGTGGCCGTCGGGCAGCAGCAGCAGCGTCGGGCGATCGCGCTTGTCCAGGTTCGCCACGGCCTGCGACGCCACCTCCTCCAGCGGCTGCCGGCCGATCTTCACGACTTCCGCGACCAAGCCCGAATGTGCTGCCGCCGCGATCATCGTGCGTTGCGCGTCGGTCAGGTCTGATGCGACCAAGCTCAGCAGCGGATACCGCGCCCCGAGGCGTTCTGCGACTGCTGCCCACGTATGCGTCATCTGCGCCGTGCCTCAGGTCTTGGGACGGCCCGTTGGCGCCGCCCGGTGGATGTCATACTGCTTGATTTTATATTGCAAATTGCGCGCCGAGATGCCCAGCAGCTCCGCCGCGTGCGTGCGGTTGCCGTCGGTCTGCGTCAGCGCCGCGAGGATGAGCGCGCGCTCGGTCTCCGCCACCGCGTGCGGAATCGACAGCGTCTCCCCGAGCGGCGGCGCATTCGTCGGGTGCGGCGGACCGTCGCGGCCCAGCTGCAGCCCAGCGGCGCCAATCACGTCGCCGTCCGCCATCACGCAGGCCTGCTCCACGACGTTTTGCAGCTCGCGCACGTTGCCCGGCCACGCGTACGCGACCAGCCGCGCCATGGCCGCCGGTTCGACGCCGCGGATCCGTGTGCCCAGCCGCTGGTTGGTCCGGGCGACAAAGTGCTCCACCAGCAGCGCAAGATCCTCGCGCCGTTCGCGCAGCGGCGGCACCGTCAGCTCGATCACCGCCAGCCGGTAGTAGAGATCTTCGCGAAACAGGCCTTGCCGCACGCGATCGCGGATGCCGATCGCGCTCGCCGCCACGACGCGCACGTCCACCTGCGTCGACTTGTTGGCACCCACGCGGCGGATCTCGCCCTCTTGCAGCGCGCGCAGCAGCTTGACCTGCAAAAGCAGCGGCAAATCAACGATTTCGTCGAGAAACAGCGTGCCGGTGTGCGCCTCCTCGAACAGCCCTTTGCGATCCACGGACGCGTCGGTGAACGCGCCCTTGGCGTGGCCAAAAAGCTCGGATTCCAGCAGCATCTGCGGGATCGCGGCGCAGTTCACCGCGACAAACGGCCGGTCGCGCCGCGGGCTCGCGTCGTGCAGCGCGCGCGCGATCAGCTCCTTGCCGGTACCCGACTCGCCCTGCACGACGACTGTCGAGCCAAACCGCGCCACCCGCTCGATTTGCCGGTACAGCGTCTGCATCGACGCTGCCGTCCCGACCATGCCGTGGAACAGGCCCTGGCGCGGCGACTCGTCCGGCCGCTGCCGCGCCATCGCCGGCTTGCCCGCCTTCGCCAGCGCAAGCCGCAGCTTCAGCTCGGCTTCCGCCATGCGAAACGGCTTGGACAAAAAGTCCGCGGCGCCCAGGCGAATCGCCTCCAGCGCGACCTCGTAGCCGCCAAACGCGCTCATCACGATCGTCGCCGGCAGCCGGCCCTCGCGCGCGAGCTGCGCCACGACTTCCAGCCCGGTCAGCCCCGGCATATGCAGGTCAATCAGCAGCGCGTCCGGCTGGTGCTCGGCGATCTGCGCCAGCGCAGCTCGGCCATCGGCAGCTTGCAAGACCTTGAAACCACAGGATTGCAGGTGCTCGGTGAGCAACTGCCCAAACGCCGCTTCATCATCCACGACCAGCACGGTCGGCGTCGCGTGGGCCATCTTGACTCACGATCCCGCGTGTTTCGCGGCGTCCACGTAGGCGGTACGCACGTCGTGCAGCACGCGGTCCAGCAGCTCCGACTCACGGCCATCCAGGTTGCCGTGCGTCTTTTCCCGCAGCATCGTCAGGATATCGATCGTCTGGCGCGCCAGCTCAAGGCTCGGCTCATGCTTTTCGCCGCCCGGATCGGGCACCGCGCCCAGGTGCACCATGGCCGAGCCTGTCAGTGACAGGACAAACGTAGCAAAATCAATGGTATGCGGGGTGCTCATGGCGGTGTGATCCTTGTCTGGCCGTGGCGGCGTCGGCGATTTCCGGCGCGCAGGACGTGGGGGAATGATGGTACCCGAGGGCGTGTTGTCAAGGGCCCGCGGCAGCAGATACGGTTTGTCTCGACGCACCGTTCGGTCAGGAGTATCATGCAATTCGCCGCGGCCCAAGTGCCCACGCAAAGAAAGCCCAACACAATGTCTGAAAAAATCACAAGTTTTCCACCCCTTCCGCAGCGCAGTGAGCCGAGGATGAGCCAAAGTCGCGAGCCGATCCTGAAGGATACGCTGGAGCAATATCTCGCCGAGGTGAACCGGTATCCGCTGCTGACCCGGGAGCAGGAATACACGCTCGCCAAGCGCTTTCAGGAGACCGGCGACCCGGATGCCGCGCGCGCGCTCGTGACGGCAAATCTGCGGTTCGTGGTGAAGATTGCCTATCAATTCACGCACTACGAGATCAAGCTGACGGACCTGGTCCAGGAAGGCAACATCGGGCTGATGAAGGCCGTCGCGAAGTTCAAGCCTGATCGCGGCTACCGGCTGATTTCGTATGCGGTGTGGTGGATCAAGGCGTACATCCAGAACTACATCATCAACTCGTGGGCGCTGGTCAAAGTCGGGCCGGTGTCGCAGCAGCGGCGTGTGCTTTTTGGCAAACGCGGCCTGCCGGCGCCGGAAGAGGGTGTGGAGCCCGAAGTCGAGCTGCTGGGGACCGAACACGCGGAGGACGACCCGCTGGATGTCGAGGTGGTGGACGGCGCGAGCGAAGGCGAGGGCGGCGAGACGTTCCTGATCGCGGCGGAAGCCCGTGGTGCCAAGCCTGCGCGTGTGGCGCGTACGCCGACGGAAGCTGAAGTGGAGACCTGGCGGCGGGCGGCCAACGCGGCGCGCCACGATCTGAACCTCGATTCGACCATCGGCGATGACGGCCGCATGACGCTGGCCGAGACGATGGCATCGCCCGGGCCGAGCCTGGAAGACCAGTTTGCCAGCGCCGAGGTCACCGACATCGTGTCCCAGCGCCTGACGGAGCTGCGCGATCAGCTGACCGACAAGGAGCTTGCCATCTTGCAGCAGCGCTTGCTGGCCGACCAGGAAGTGACGCTGCAGGACATCGGCGACGAGTTCGGCATCTCGCGCGAGCGCGTCCGGCAGATTGAGACGAACCTGAAAAAGAAGATCGCCAAGCTGCTGGATGGCTTGCAGCTCGCCGGTCAGCCGGCCGCCCTGCTCGAACACGAGCACCGTTAGGGCTTGTGACAAAGTAATTTGTCACAAGCCCTCTGCTGTCGGCTGGGTTGGCAGGGGCGCCCGCTGCGCGATACGCCCGCCGACAGTACATCAAGGTGATCGGGTTATTTTGTCTCGACCCCTACGCCCGCTTCGCTCGCGATCGAGGGGCCAGAGGCCCCTGCTCCCCCGGTTGCGCTTCAGGATTGCGCCTTACGTCGGACGCCGCCGCACGATAACGCCGGATTTGGTCGGCGGCAGCGGGGATTGCGCCGGGACGGACTCGACCTTTGTAGCCCGTGCAGCGGATCGCGCGGAAACGGTTGCGGAATCGTCGTTCTTTGGCGGTGCTTTCGTTGGCTTCTTGGCCGCGGGTTTCTTCGCGGTCGCCGCCTTCGTGCTCGATGTTTTCGCGGCCTTGGGCGCTTTCGCTGCCGCCGTTGACCTGCCGCCGCGGCCCTTGCTCTTGGCCTTGACCGCCTTGCCGTAGTCGCGCAGCCGGTCGACCGCCATCTCCAGCGTCACCTCGGCTTTCTGCACGCCGCGCTCCAGCGACGCGTTCACCGCGCCGTTGGTCAGGTAGGGGCCGAACCGCCCGTCGATCAAGCGGATTTCCAGCTTGTTCTCTGGATCCACGCCGATCAGCTTGCCCGCCCGCGCCTCCGCAGCCGCGGCCAGCAGCGCGTCCACATCCGCGACCTGCAGCGTCTCGATGTCCACTGTCGGCGGCAGCGTCTTGTTGGTCGTGCCATCGGTCACATAGCGGCCAAAGCGGCCCTGCCACACGGAAATTTGCTTGCCGTCGCTTTCGCGCACGCCGATGTCGCGCAGGTGCACCTTGCCGGCCACGGACTTGGGCTGGCGCAGCACGCTCACCGCCTCGTCAAAGGACACCGTCGCGGCGAAGATGCCGGCGGGCAGCGTCCGCGACTCGTCGCCGCATTTCACGTAGTCGCCGTAGCGGCCGACCATCGCCACAATCGGCGCGCCGGACTTCGCGTCCTTGCCCAGCGTCCGCGGCAGCTGCAGCTGCAGCAGCGCGGTCTCCAGCGTCACGCGCTCCGGCGCCATACCCTTGGAAAGACTAACCATTTTCGGCTTCTCGGCCGAATCCTTCACCGCCACGCCGAGCTGCAGGTACGGGCCGAACCGCCCAGTCCGCACAAAAATCGGCAGGCCCGTCGCCGGGTCATTGGCCAAGGGCGCATCCCCGCGGGCCTTTTCTTCCACCAGCGCCAGCGCCTTGGCCACCGTCAGCTCGTCGGGTGCCAGGTCCTCCGGGACGTTCGCCGTCCGCTCGCCCACTTTGAGGAACGTGCCAAACCGGCCGATCCGCACCACGACGTCGTCGCCGCCCTCGGTCTTGCCAATCGGCACCGAGCTCGCCGTCACCGGGTCGATCTGGTCGCGCACTTCCGCCAGCATCTCGGTCAGGCCTCGCGATTTGGCGCCTTGGACGAAACCTTTCTCATAAAAATCGCGCAGATACGCGCCAGCGTTGTCCTCGCCAGTGGCGATCGCGTCCAAGCGATCTTCCATCTTCTTGGTGAAGTCGTAGTCCACCAGGTGCGGCATGTACCGCTCCAGCATCTGCGTCACGGCCATGCCCATGAACGTCGCGACCAGCGCATTGCCCTTGCGAAACGCGTACGCCTTGTCGATCAGGTTCTGCAAAATCGCCGCGTACGTGCTCGGCCGGCCGATGCCTTTTTCCTCCAAGCCCTTGACCAGGCTCGCGTCCGTCAGCCGCGCCGGCGGGCGGGTGTCGTGGCCGCGTGCTTCGAGGTTCGGCTTGGCGTCCCAGCCAATGACGTCGCCGGCCTTGAGAATCGGCAGCGCGCGATCGCCTTCCTCTTTCTTGTCGTCGTCCGATTCGTCGGATTCCTCGCCGTAGGCCCGCAAGAATCCGGTGAAACGCGTTGTGCGACCGCTGGCGCGAAACACGGCGTCCAGGATGCCGATGTCGACGGTCGTTTGCTCCACCTGGGCGTCCGGCATCTGGCTGGCGATTGTGCGTTTCCAAATCAGCTCATACAGCCGCGCCGCGTCGCGACCCAGCGAGCGCTCCACCTCCGCCACCGCCGGAAACTGCGTCCCCGCCGGGCGAATCGCCTCGTGGGCTTCCTGGGCGTTGGCTGTCTTGGTCTGGTAGCGCCGCGGGCTCGGCGGCAGCCACTTTTCGCCGTACTGCGCCGCGATCACGTCGCGCGCTGCCTGAATCGCCTGATCCGACAGCACCACGGAATCGGTGCGCATGTAGGTGATAAAGCCGCTTTCATACAGCTTTTGCGCCACTTGCATCGTCTGCCGGGCGTTGAACCGCAGCTTGCGGTTCGCCTCCTGCTGCAGCGTCGACGTCGTGAATGGCGGCGATGGCTTGAGCGTCTGTGGCTTGACGTCCGCGGTCAGGACGCGCGCCGGCTGGCCGTCGATGCGCACGCAGAGCGCCCGGGCCGCCTCGCCGTTCAGGGTGATCGCGTCCTTGGCGGTCAGCGCGCCCGTATTGTCATCAAAGTCCCTGCCCGTGGCGATCCGCTTGTCGCCCAAGCGCTGCAGCGTCGCTTCGAAGCCCTGATCCTGCGCCTTGAGGCGCGCGAGCACGTCCCAGAAATTTGCCGAGACAAACGCCATCCGCGCGCGCTCGCGCTCCACCAGCAGCCGCAGCGCAACCGACTGCACCCGGCCCGCGGACAGGCCCGGCTTGATCTTGCGCCACAGCACTTCGCTCACATCCCAGCCGTACAGCCGATCCACAACGCGCCGCGTGCGCTGCGCAAACACCAGGTGCTCGTCCAGCTCGCGCGTCTCCGCCAGCGCTTTTTGGATGGCGTCCTTGGTGATCTCATGGAAAACCAAGCGCTTGACCGGCACCTTGGGGTTCAGGACCTGCAGCAGGTGCCAGGAAATCGCTTCGCCCTCGCGATCATCGTCCGTCGCCAGGTATAGCGTGTCGGCCCGGGCCAGCGCCGCCTTGAGCGCGTCGACCTGCCGCTTCTTCTCAGGCGGCACCAGGTACACTTCTTCCAACGGCTCGAAATGATTGGCAATATTGACGCCGTACTGCACCCACGGCTCCGCGCGTCGCTTGTCGTTGGCCGGCAGATCCGTCTTTTTCGTCACCAAATCGCGCACATGGCCCACGCTGGCTTCCACCAGGTAGTCCGCGCCCAGGTACTTCTTGATCGTGTTCGCCTTGGTCGGCGATTCGACGATCACCAGCGACAGACCTGTTCCCGCACCGACTTTCTGCTTGCCTGCCATTCACAACCTCGGCGCTGTTGCCAGCGCGTACCAACTGCCCGCGACCCGCTTCAGGCCGCCGTGGAGCGTCCAATTCAGAAGCGTGGCCGCCACTGCGGTCCGATCCGATTGGGTCGATGCAGCGAGCTCATCCACCGTCAGGCCGTGCGCACCAGCCTGCCGCAGTTCCGCGCGCAATCGCGCGACCAGGCCAGCATCGCAGCCGGGCGGATCCTCTTGCGGCGGCCCAAGGGCCGGCGCGTCGGGTGCGTAGCATGGCCAAGCGTTGCCGACCGCGTCAAATGTTTGCGGGCGATTTGTCGCTGCCCCGGCATTTGGCGGCGGCCCAAGCGCCAGGTCCGGCGCCCGCGTGAGGAGCCCCAGCGGATCGCTTTGCAGCGCCGCGATCGCCTTGCGCAACGCCGTTCCCGGCCATAGCCCGCGGGCACCGGCACACAGCAGCGCCTCGGTGCCCGCCGCATGCGCCGCCTCTGGCCCCCAAGATACGGCAAACACAGGGACTTTGCGCCGCCAAGCGCTGTTCGCGCAGTGCAAAGTGCCGCTTGGCAGATCCGCACACACCGCGATCACGGCGTCGACAAGCTGCACCAGCAGATCGTTGCGGGCGTGAAAACGGCCGCGCGTGTGGCAATCGTCCGGGGCGATCTTGCTGCACAGGCTGCCGCCACGCGCGACGATCTCCTCGAAAAGACCGGTGTTTTCCTGGGGAAACGGCGCATCCACGCTCGCCGGAACCACGGCCAGCGGCGCGACCCAAGCCGGCCCGTTCGCCGCCAGCGCGCCGCGCAGCGCCTGCGTGTCCACGCCGCGCGCGCCGCCGCTCACCACGACAATGCCCAACTCCGCGAGATCGCGGCCGAAAGCGAACGCGCACGCCAGCTGCGCCGCCGTCGCCACGCGGCTCCCGACGACCGCCACGCGCAGCCGTCCGGCCAGCAGATCGCCGCCAAGCCAAAACAGCGGTCCTGCCAGCTGACCGCGGCGCAAAACGTCAAGGGGAGGCACTGTCCGGCTCTGGCTCATGGCGATTCCGTGCGGGCGATGGCGCCTCACACAGGTATTCGGCCGATGGCACATTTTGCCGCGCTGCAGGGTCGGTCTAGGCGATCTTTTGCAGTCGGGCGGCAAAAAAGCCGTCGACCCCGCCGCGCACCGGCGCGGAGACCAGGTCCCCGTGATCATCCAGCCAGCCCTGCAGCCACTCGCTCTGGCCGGGAAATCGCTGAAAATCGGGATTTTGCTGGAGAAATTGCGCAATTTGCAGCGGGCCTTCCTCCTGCGTGAACGAGCACACGGCGTACAGCAGCACGCCACCGGGCCGCAGCCAGGTCGCGGCGCGCCGCAGCATCCGGGCCTGCAGGTCCGCCATGCGCAAGATGTCGGCCGCCATCCGCCGGTGCCGCAGCTCCGGCCGCCGCCGCAGCGTGCCGAGCGCGGTGCACGGCGCGTCCAGCAGGATCGCGTCGAAGGCGCCCGGCGCAATGCCGAGATCCTGGGTCGCGTCGCCCGTGATCGTCGCGGCCAGCGGGTGGCCGATTTGCGCGCACAGCTGCACCGCGTGCAGCAGCTTGTCGCCGTTCTGGTCGATCGCCGTCACCGCCGCGCCCGTGTGCGCCAACCGCGCCGACTTGACGCCATGGCCCGCGGCGATATCCGCGACCCGACCCGCCGGCTGCGTCTCCAGCCATTGCGCCAGCCAGGCGACCACGGCCGCGCTCGCTGCGTCCTGGGCCAGCGCCCGGCGTTGGGCAAAGACTTGGGTTTGCAGAAAGCGCCCGTCCGTCACGCGGCCCACGCCGGGCACCTGCGCGCCGTCCAGCGGCTCCACCGTCACGCCTTCTTGCGCCAGATCCGCCACCATCCGCGCGCGATCGCCGTCCAGCGCATGGACAAAAAGCGGCGCCGGCTGGGACAGAGCCCGCTCCAGCGCGGCGCCGTCCACGTCCGCGCGTTCCGCCCACGCGTGCACGCGGCGGGTCAACCAGTCCGGCAGGTCGCGGTCATCGGGGCGATCACCGTCCAGCAGCCGCTGCGCGATAGACCGCAGCACCGCGTGGACAAAGGCGATTTGCTTGTGCGGCAGCAGGCGCTTGGCGGTCTCCACGGTCGCGTGCACGGCCGCGTGCGGCGGAATCCGCAGGTCGGCTAGCTGGAGCGCGCCGAGCCGCAGGATCGCCAAGGTCGGCTCCTCGAGATCAAACAGCCCTTGCCGGCACGACATTTCCAGCCAGCGGTCCAGTGGCCGCCGCCGCCGCAACACGCCGTAGACAAGCTCCGTGCACAGGCCGCGATCCGGACCCGCCAGCGCGGGTGTGTCATCCAGCACCTGCCGCAGCGCCGCTTGGCTGCCTTGGCCATCTTGTTCAATCAGGACAAGCGCTTGCGCTGCCCGCAGCCGCGGATCGGCATGGTTCTTGGGCCGCTCTGACATGGTCGGTTTGCCTGCACGTTGCCCCGGAGGCTGGAGCCGACGCATCGTCGGCGGCGCGGCCGATTCCGTCAAACTGGGAGGGTCTCGCGGCACCTTCCGGCGCCGGTGCCGCCTGCGCAGCGCGTCAGCCATCCTGGCGTGCGTTTGACCCGCCCATGACCTGCGTCCGCAGCGTTCAGCCCGGCCAAGGTGCTTCGGACGCCAGCAGCCCCAAATGCCGCGCGCGCACCAGGACGGCTTCCGGTGATCGCGCCAGCGCCGCCGAAAGCGCCTCCAGCGGCGTCTGGGCCTGCCAACTGGCACCCACGACGACGTCCTCCGCCCGCGACCACGCCTTGCCGTGGTTCGCCGCCAGCGGCACGCGCTTGCCCACCGGGCGCGGCCGCCACTCTCCGCGCAGCGCCAAGACGATCGCCAGCTGCCCGCGCGTCGTCTCCCCGCGCGCTTGCGCCCGCCGCAATGTGTGCCAGGGATTTGGGCCGTCCAGCAGCGCGTTGACCCGCGCGACTTCGCTGTCTGTCAGCCATGGCGCCGCATCCGGCTGCGGCTGACCGGCGAGAAACTGCGCGATGTGGCCTTGCAGCGTCGACGGATGTAGCCCGGTTGCCCGCACAAGCGCCGGCAGCGGCCACCGGTCTGCCAGCAGCCGCGCCAGGTCCGGCGTGCCGTCTGTGCCCAACGGCACCGCCGGCAGCGTCTGGACCGGGTGCAGCGCATTCCAACGCGCCGCGGCTGTCAGGCGAATCGCCCACAGCGGCAACTGCAAGTCCGCGGCCAGTTGCGTCATCGTCGGCGGCTGGGGCGCCTCGAGCGCCGTGGCAATCTGCGCCGCGAGCGTCGGCTGCACCCATGGGGAAATGTCCTGCCGGCCGGTCCGCCGCAGCCACCGCAGCAGCGCCGCCGTCACCGCGGTCTCGCTTTTGCCGGTCTGCACCTGCATCGCCGCGAGCGGCAGCCCCTGATCCGCATACTGCGCAATCTTCGTGTCCGTTGCCATCTGAACCTGCATCCCAACCTCCCAGCCGCGGGCGACGTGATGGCCCGACATCAGGTATTCGCGCGTCAGCCGGTTTTGCCGCGGCAAAAAGTGTCCGCGCCGCAAAAAACTCTGCCGCTCGCCCGTCCTGACGCATCGCGGAGGTTGGGACGTTGCCGGTGCGTGTGCTAGGCTCGCCGTCGCCCCGCGCCAGGACGCGCATGCCCCCAGCGGCGGCGGCGATTTTTCCGACACCCAACGCGCGAGACCATGGCCACTTCCACCCGCGATCGCATCCGCCAAATCGTGCCGCTTGTCGGTACCGTGCTGCTTTTGGGCTACCTCGGATTCACGACAGACTTCGCCAAGCTGCGCGATAACTTGTCGCAAGCCAATCTGGGGCAATACGCGATCGTTCTGTGCGTCGGTACGATCGTGGCCTGGCTGTATGACACGGCCTGCGTGACCTGGCTCGTGGCCCAGACCTTGGGCGCTCACGGGAAACCGCTGAAGCTGCGAGAACTATTGCCAGTAAAGGCGGCAAGCTACGCGATCAATGCCATCAGCTATCCGTTGGCGACGCTGGCGATCTCCTGGGCTGTTGCGCGGCGCAAGAAAGTGCCGTTCTTGCAGGCGACCGGCGCGCTGGCGGTGCTCGCGTACCTTGATGTGCTGGCGCTGGGCGGCATGGTGGCGGCGGGGCTGCTGATCTCGCCCGAAGTCATTGCCAGTCAGGCGGGGCTGCAGCGCCCCGTGCAAATCGCCACGCTGCTCATTCTGGGCGGTGGCGTCGCGGGCATTGCGGTCGTGCAGTCCAAGTGGTCCTGGCCGATGCTGCAGCGCCTGCAGCGAATCCAGCTGCTTCAGCCCATTGTGCACATCGCGCCGCGCAAGCTGCTCTTGGGCTTTGTCCTGCGCACCGGCCTGCTGCTGATTTATGCGGCGACGAACTTCATGATTATGCGGTGTTTTGGCATGCAACCGCAGTGGGGTCGGCTGCTGGTGGTCATGCCGTTTCTGACGGTGCTGGGCGCGATTCCGTTGTCTGTGAGCGGCCTTGGCACGACGCAGATCCCGATGCGCGCGTTCTACGCACCGTTTGTGACCGACGGACGCCCCGTCGCGCCAGTCATCGACGCGTTTTCGAGCGCGATGCTGCTGGGTTTTGGCGCGGTGCGGCTCGTCTTGGCGGCGCCGTTCCTGCGCGGGATCTTGGCGGAACTGCGCGAGAAGAAGGCCGAATAGCCGCGCCTACAACCACGTCGCCTTGGGCACCAGCGGCAGCAGCGCGGACGCGGAAAGTTCGCTGACCAGCGTCAGCACCCGGTCGCGCGACACGACGTGCAGCAGGTGCAGCCCGGCGCGCTGGTCGAGCAGCACACCGGAATCGTGGTTGCCGGGCGCCGTCGCCTCGACTTCGGGATCATCGACGTCCGCTGCCTTGGCGCGGCTGAACACCGTCAGCGGCGTGCCGTACGCGCGGTAGCTGTAGATCACCACCAGCTGCGGACCGAGCACGGCGAGGCGCGCGCCCAGCAGCTCCACCCCCGCGCCTTCCGACAGCGGCAGCGGCGGCACCTGCGCAGGCGCACCGTTGACGCCCGGCATCCGCTGCGCCAAGTAGCGCTGAACCTTGGTCGCCGGTCCGCCCACTTCCGGAGGCAGCTGCGCCGCGTGCACCCGCGCCATCGCGCGCAGGCTGGCATCCGAGCGCACCGCGCCAAACGGGCTGCTGCCGACCAGCGACGACGGGGCGATCGCGCCGCGCAGCACTTCACCCGGCTCATTGGTATTGGCCGACACGAGCTGCAGGCCGTTGGTCGGCGCGTTGGCGTGCAGCGGCTGCTGGCGAACCGGGCTGAGTTGCGCGCCCTGCATCGCCAGCAGCGCGTTCTTGTTCAGCAGCAGCGGGCCCTGCACCCTGACCGGGAGCCGCACCTGCGCCACCGCGGTCGGGATCCGCGCGGGCGTCGCGCTCGCCAGCTGCGGCTGCCGCTGGCTGACCGAGGCCGCGTGCCACTGCCAAGCCACGACGGCCACCGTCACCGACGCTGCCAGCGCGACCGGCACTGCCAGCGTCGTCACCGAGCGCCGCTGTTGCACGCAGTCCAAGCGCGTCTGCAGCCGGAGCTTCAGGTCGCCGCACGACGCATCGACCGCGCCCAGCTTGGAGCGCACCATGTCCCGAAACAGCGCGTCGCGCTCGACCGTCTCGCGGCACGGCAGGCACATCCGCAGGTGTGTCTCGAATTCCCCGCGCTCGCGGCCGTCGAACTCCGCGTCCAGGTACGTGTAGGCGAATTTCTGTACATCCTGACAGTTCATCGCGCGCCCCTCAATCCCCCAAAACCTACTGAACTAAACGGCTTTTTTGGCCCGCATCCGGAACGCGTCCAGATCCGCCACACCTTCGTCTTCCAGCGGCTTGGTCACGATCCCTTCCTGAATCGCATGGGTCAGCAGGCGTTTTTGCATCGCCTTGCGCGCCCGGAACAGCCGGCTCATGACCGTCCCGACCGGACAATCGACGACTTCGGCGATCTCCTTGTAGGAAAAGTCATGCAAATCAGCCAGCAGCAGTACCGTGCGGAATTCCGGTGGCAGCGCGTCCAGCGCATCGGTCACGTGCTTGGACACCACGCCGTCCAGCAGCTGCATGTCGATCGGCCGGTAGATGCCGCGATCCTGCGCGCTTTCCGCCATGGCGAGCTCGAGCTCGGGCATCTCGGAATCGATCGGGTTGTGGCGCTTGCGGCTGCGGCGCAGGTTGAAAAACGTGTTGGTCAGGATCCGGAACAGCCAGGCGCGGCAATTGGTGCCGGTCTGGTAGGACGCGAAGTTGCTGAGCGCCTTGATGTAGGTTTCCTGAACCAAATCATCGGCATCCGACGCGTCCCGGCACAGGTGCAGCGCGTACGCGTGCAAGGCCTCCAGGTGCGGCAGGGCTTCGCGCTCAAAGGCGTCGCGCTGGCGTTTCTGGCTTGAAAACAGGCTGATCATGCATTCCTCCCAAGGTCCCGTCGACCTTGCGCATCAGGCTACGAAGCCCACACCCTGTGTGCAACGCACTGCATGCGAATTCTATTCCGGGCAAAAAAGCGCGGTCCACGCGGCTGTCAAAAGGCCGGCACGTCCAGCCAGCGCGTCGTCTGCGTCCGGCCGTCGATGGCGACCAGGACCACAGCCATCTCGATGCCGTCCAGCTCTTCTTGATCCGCGAAATGCTTGGCCATTGAGCGCAGCCGCTTGAGCTGCGCCGGGCCCACGCGCTCGGCTTCCGGCAGCGCGCCAAACCGCGTCTTGACCTCCAGCAGCAGCGCCTCGCGCTTGCCCGCGCGCGTCCGCATGCACACGACGTCCGCCTCGCCGCCCGCGATCGGCACGTTCGTGCGCCACGGCTGCCAGCCGAGCCGCTCCGCCAGCTTGAGCGCGATCAGCTCGCCCGCCTGACCGGTCTGCTGGTTGGTCGGCGTCAAAACAGCGACCTCTGGGCTTTTTCCGTGGCCAAAAGCGCCGCCACGGGGGCAAAACTGCGGCGGTGCTCCGGACACGGACCGAGGCGCTGGAGCGCGGCCAGATGCTGCGGCACCGGATAGCCCTTGTGGACAGCAAAACCATAGCCCGGATAATGGGTTTCCAGCGCGTCCATGTAGGCATCGCGCGCGAGCTTGGCCAGGATGGACGCGGCCGCAATTGCCCGTGAGCGGCTGTCGCCCTTCACCACGGTTTTTTGCGGCAGCGCCAGGCCCGGCACCGGCATGTGACCGTCCACCAGCACCAACGCCGGATCGCCAAGACCTTGGGATCGCAGCTGAATGTGCACTTGCGCGACCGCCTGGCCCATCGCCCACAGCGACGCGCCGAGGATGTTGCGCGCGTCGATCTGCGCCACGTCGGCAAAAACCACCGCGAACGCCACCGCTTGGCTCTCGATCAGCGGCCCGAGCGCCAGCCGCTGCGTGTGGCTCAACGCCTTGGAATCATTGAGTCCCGGTAGGACCGCGTCGTCGCGCAGCAGCACCGCCGCGGTCACGACCGGACCGGCCAGCGGCCCGCGGCCGACCTCGTCGGTGCCCAGCAACGGCCACAGCCCCAGCGCGCGGCAATAATCCTCGACCTCGCCGCAGCGCGGTTTTGCGGTCAGCGGCAGGTCCAGGGCGTGCGGGCGTGGGCGCATGGCGGCAGTCTGGCATCGCACGGCGCTTGTCGTCCAGCCCGCGCCGTGTTATCCGCGCCGCGCCCGTTCGCGGGCCAGCACGAAACAGGAGTTCACCATGGGTCTCGCTTGCGGCATCGTCGGTCTGCCAAATGTCGGAAAATCAACGCTTTTCAACGCCCTGACCAACGCCGGCGCGCAAGCGGCGAACTATCCGTTCTGCACCATCGACCCGAATGTCGGCGTCGTGCCGGTGCGCGACGCGCGGTTGGACCGGATCGCCAAGATTGTCGGCACGCCGACGATCATTTACGCGACAATGGAGTTCGTCGACATCGCCGGCTTGGTCAAAGGCGCGTCCAAGGGCGAAGGCCTGGGCAACAAATTCCTCGCCAACATCCGCGAAACCGACGCGATCTGCCACGTGCTGCGCTGTTTTGAGGACGGCGACGTGGTGCACGTCGAGGGCAGCGTCAATCCGGTGCGGGACGCGGAAATCATCAACACGGAGCTGGCTCTGGCGGACCTGGACGCGGTTGAACGGCGGCTAAAAAAGCAGGAGAAGCTGGCCAAGGGTGGCGACAAGGAGGCGGTGATCGAGGTCGGCGCGCTGGAACGCCTGTACGCGGCGCTGAACCAGGGCAAGGCGGCGCGGACTGTCGAGGTCAGCAAGGAGGAGGAGCCGCTGGTGCGCGCGCTGCAGCTGATGACGCGCAAGCCGATGCTGTACGTGGCG
>CAIYWC010000033.1 GCA_903929795.1 uncultured Myxococcales bacterium
CGGAGCTGGCGCGGCGGGGTGAGGATGCGGACGTCGCGGATTTGCTGCCGCAACAGTGGGTGGCGAGGAAGAAGGCGGCGGCGCTGGCTGGCGTGTAGGCGCGTCGGTCAGAGCTGGGCGTGTTTCGCTGGGCCGTTACTTTACGCGCGGCGACCTGCTTTTGTGCCAGGTCACCAGCAAGACCTACGGCCATCCGGAAGTCGTGCCGTTGGGCGCCGCTGATTTCGCGGTGGGCGGCCCGTTGCCTCGCGAAAGCTGGGTTCTGCCGCATCGGTTGGTCACGGCGCATGAGGACGTTGTCGTCCGGACCGTGGGCGTACTTTCTGCCGAACGCCTTGGCAATCTGCGGGCGGCGGTGTGCAGGTTGATTCAGTCCGCGGCCTGATCACGTCAGCCCAAGCCACCCAAAGCCACCCGCCGCCGCTCTGAAATCGCTAGCCAGCTCGCTAGCCACGACAGCAAATCTGAGGATCTTCACGACCTAACAAACTGGAATTATTCTGTTCGTCGCGAAAATTTGGCGTTTTGAAACCATGCGTTCGATTCTCCTGCGCTTCCGCCAAAACCTTGTTTCACGCCGTTCCAAGACGTCTCGCGTTTGACCTCCCAACCACCGATTGAAGAGCACTTTCCTCGCCCGCGCTGTTGCAAGCGGTATCACGGTGTTGCAGCCGCTGCAGGCGCAAAACGCTTGCCGAACATCCCCGCGGTGACTGAGCACTTGCCGGAACTGGCAAGCCTTCGAGATGACTGCGGCCAGGAACGTCCTCAAGTTTACTTGGAAATTTGTCGAGAACCCCAAGCCAGAGGCCGAGCGGTACCGGATTTGGGAGGCAAACGCCCACGGCCGCGGCACGCTCGGGCTGCGCGTGGCGCCAACCGGCAAGCTCAGCTGGGGCTACCCGCACCGCCACGACGGCGCGTCCAAGACGATGACGCGCGGGCGCCACCCACCGCGCGCTGAAAGATTCCGGCGCTGGCGCTGACGCGAAGGTCGTCGGGCGGCGGCGTGCCGACAGCAGGTCGGAGCCGCTCGGCAACTTGGTGTGGACGGAGATCAGCGCGACGACGGGATTTGCGAACTCGCGGATCGTCGAGCGCGTCGGCCGCCATGGTGCGGCACCGCCCAAAGCGGGTCTGCGCCGGGTCCAAGCCTTCGCAGGCCCATGCCAGGTTCTGACACAGCGCGCCACGATCACGTGAGACCCAAGATCCGGATGATATAAGATATGTGAACATCGTCGCTGACTGCGGTCGACAGGGCAGGAAATCTTGGCGGGCAGACCGCTCGGGATGTTCAGTCAGCCAAATACGCGCGTGTGCGCGCCGGAACTTGCTGCAAAAATCAAAGCTTGCCTTCACGTCAGCCTGTTGTTCTTGCGTGACTCGTCGGGCGTCCGGAACGCGGTCTCCGACCCGACGCGTGTAGGCCAGAACCACAAATTTGCAGGTTCGTGCGCGGTTTTGACAGGCGGCAGCAAGAATGACTTGACCTCAGGCCCCAATCTGTTCAGATTTGTGATTGGGGCCGACTGCGGTGGTCGGCGGGTGGACAATATGCGCATCGCCTTCGTCTGGTCTGACGCCTATTTGGTGATGTATGCGATGCCGCTGCCATTTGGCCACCTGGTCAACGCGATTCGCGGCGAAGGGCACACGGTCAAGCTGTTCAACCTGCCGCTGGAAGGCTGGCGGGCAGAATCGCCTGAGTTTCGCGACGCCATCGCCGACTTTGCTCCGGATGTCATTGCCGCAACCGCGTGGCCGATTTCCTTGCAGCGGACGTTGGCAGCCGTCGACGCGGCTCATGCTGTCGCCCCGGCAGCGACCCGGATCCTGGGCGGTAACTATGCTTCGCTCAATCCGCAGCAGGCCTGGGCGACCGGCCGCTTCGACTACATCCTGACGGGTGAAGCGGAGCCGACCTTTGCGCCGTTCCTCCGCCTGCTGGCCGTGGGCGATCTGGACGGGCTTAAGCGGCTGCCGGGCTTGTACTTTCAGCTTCCAGATGGCACGACAGTTTCTAACCGGAACGACTTTCACGACGATCTGGATGCGCTTGGCGCGATCGATTATGACTTCCTCGAGCTCGACCGCTGCATCGACAAGGGCTACATGCGCTCGCTGCTGGGCCCGCGGCGCCGGGCACCGCTCTTCGCGACGCGCGGTTGCCGCCACCGCTGCTATTTTTGCACCGCCTCGCTCATGAATGGCCCGCGCGTCCGGCACTATTCTGTCGAGCATGTCGTCGGCCAGATCCGGCTTTTGTACGAGAAGCACCGGATTCGCATGATTCTCTTCATGGACGACAATATTCTTGAGGATCCGGCCTTCTTCAAGGACCTCTGCCGCGCGGTGGCGGACCTGGGGCTGCGCGACCTCGTGCTCGACGCGTACCGCGGCATGCGGCTCGAGGACCTCGATGAAGAGCTGCTGCGGCTAGCGAAGCTTGCGAATTTCAAGGTGATTTCCATTGCGCCGGAGTCGGGATCGGAGCGCGTGCGCGGCATGATGAACAAGCTGATGACCA
Source organism: uncultured Myxococcales bacterium (assembly GCA_903929795.1). Classification (GTDB taxonomy): domain Bacteria; phylum Myxococcota_A; class UBA9042; order UBA9042; family UBA9042; genus CAIYBN01. The sequence goes on from CAIYWC010000033.1 coordinate 2,531, forward strand.
CCGACCAGATCGTCGCGGCCGCGCGGATGGTCAGTGCTTCCGGCTTGCTGCTGCGCGGCTTTTTCATTCTGGGCTACCCGGGCGAGACGCCGGCGGAGCGGCAGCAGAGCTATCGGATGATCCGGGCGCTGGACTTTGACATCGTCCAGCTCCACAGGTACTCGGCCCTTCCGGGGACGGTGACGTTCAAGCAGCTTCTGCGCTCGGGCAAGGTGGCTCCCGAGCATGCGGACCTCGGGTTCATCAACGGTGGCGCGCTGCCGGACTTCAACGGCGACGGCAAGGACATCGACCGGGAGCAATTTGCTGTCTACGTGCGCCTGTACCTGCTCCGTCCGTGGAAGCTCTTGCATTTGTTTTATTTTCTCAATTTTGGCGGAATCGTTCGCGCGTTCCGGGGCATCGTCATTGGGCGGCTGAGAGCTGGCCTCGGCGGGATCTTGCCCGGCCCGGGTGTGGGTCCGATGCCGCCCTCGACGGATACCGGTAGTCGGGGCTGAGCGGCGGTCCAGCCCCCAATTCGCGGCAGCGAGGTCGCGCCGTCTGCTGAGCGCCCCGAGTCCGGGGCAGGAGAAACGCACCATGAGGTTGCCAGCAGAAATGAGACGGGTGCCGGCAAGCGAGCGCGGCGCGTTCGCCATGTGGTTCCTGCTCTCGCACTATTTCCCCGAAAACCGGCTCGTCAAGGCTCGCCAGCTGGCCGTGCGTCAGCGCGTCGCCGCACACGTTCGCCGGGCCGGGAGGGGGCGCGTCATCCAGGTCCAGCGTGTCGAGTCGCTCAGCCCCGAGCAGTTCCGGCGCCAGTACCTGTTCAGCGGCACGCCGGTGATCATCAGCCGAGCCGCGATCGACTGGCCGTGCACCAAGAATTGGTCGTTCGATGGATTCTCAAAGCTCTATGGGGACTTGGCGATCAAGCTCGTCAATCAAAAGGGCCTGTGCGACGATGAGCCGATCGATGGCCAGGAGTTCTCGGAGGAGCTACCGCTGAGGGATTTTCTCGCGCAGGTGACAACCGGAGGCATGAAATACATGCGGTTCTCGCCGCTGCTCGAGATGATCCCGGAGCTGCTCAAGGACTTCGATCAGAAATACCTCAAGGAGATGCCCGGTCCGCTCGGCCTCGGTACCACGTTTCAGGCGTTCATCGGCGGCGCAGGCACATTCACGCCGTTGCATAACTCCCCGACGCCATTTTTCTTTGTCAACGCGATGGGGGTCAAACGCTGGGCGTTCGTGCCCAACGAGTATCTCGCAGTGCTCAATCCGCCGCCGGAGGGCAGGGGCTACAACTACTCGACCGCAGACGTGAACAACCCCGACGATCCGGCGCATCCGGGGTTCGAGAGCGTGGATCGCCTGGAGGCCGTCCTCGAGCCCGGCGACGTCCTTTACGTGCCCTCCTGGATGTGGCACTGCGTGCAAAATGAGTCGCCGACCATCGGCGTGCGGTGCGGGTTCCTCTATCCCGGCGGCATGCTGACGGAGTCGCAGACGCTCTTTCTCGCAAGGGTGTTCGCGGGCAAGAACCCGACGTTTCTTCAAGGTATCCTGAACACGCTGCGCGGGGATCTGCCGTCCCGGGAAACCGGCCTGCTTGCGCCGAAGATCTTCCGGTGGTGAACGGATACGTCTTCTGACGTTCCGAGCAGCCACTTGCCAGCCGCGTCAGCACGACCCTGCGGCAAGCGCTGCGCATCCACGGTCCGCGATTGACCCAGGTGCGCGCAGTGCGTACCGTCAAGGGCCTGCTTCCTGGTGGCCCGCAAGGCAAACGATTCATGACACCAGAACGTCTGGCATTGCAGTTCGTCTTGCAGCTCATCGTCATTCTCGCCGCCTGCCAACTGCTGGGTGTGCTGATGCGCCGGCTCTCGCAGCCGCACGTCATCGCCGAGATTGCCGCGGGCGTCCTGCTCGGCCCGTCGTTTCTTGGGCTGTTCTGGCCGGACCTCGCGCATGCGATCTTTCCGCCGGCGTCGATGGGGCTACTGCAGCCGGTCGCGCAGTTGGGGCTGACGCTGTACATGTTCGTGATTGGTTTGGAGTTTCGCACCGACGTTCTGGGCGAACACCGGCGCGCAGCGCTGGCGGTCTCCACGGCGGGCGTGGCGGTGCCGTTCGCGCTGGGTGCTGGGCTGGGCTGGGTGCTGTACGCGCACACGCAGCTATTTCCGCCGCGGACACCGCTGCCGGACGCGATGCTGTTTCTCGGTGCATCGATGTGCATCACGGCGTTTCCGGTGCTGGCGCGTATCATTCGCCACAAGAACCTCGGCGGCACGGAGATGGGCACGATCTCGCTGGCGGCCGGTGCGCTGGGCGACGCGGTGGCGTGGGGCTTGCTGGCCGTGGTGCTGGCCAGCCTGGACGGGAACATCAGCCATGCGGCGGTCAACATTGGCGCCGGTTTGGCCTACGTGCTCGTTGTGCTGGGCGTGGTGCGGCCGCTGCTGGCGCGGCGCGCGGTGGTTATCACCGCCCGCGGCCACTTGAGCGAGACCGAGATGGCGCTCGCGCTGCTGCTGATGCTGATGGGCGCTTGGTGTACCGATCACATCGGCCTGCACGCCGTCCTCGGCGCGTTCGTCATGGGCGCCGCGATGCCGCGCGGGCTGGTGACCGACACCCTGATCGCCCGCATTGAGCCGCTCGACGCGGCGCTGCTGCTGCCGCTGTTTTTCACCTCGTCCGGGCTGAACACGCAGCTGACGCTGCTCGACTCCGGGCGGCTGTGGCTCATCGCCGCGCTGATCCTGGTGGTGGCGATCCTCGGCAAAGTGGTGGCGTGCGGCCTCGCAGCGCGGGCGACGGGCATCGGTGCGCGGCCGGCGCTGGGCATCGGCATCTTGATGAATGCGCGCGGGCTGATGGAGCTCATCATCCTCAACATCGGCCTGCAGCGCGGCATCATTACGCCGCCGTTGTTCGCCGCGCTGGTGGTCATGGCTGTGCTCACGACGGTGATGACCTCGCCGGTCTTTGACTGGCTCGTGGCGCGTGAGCACATCTGGCCACGGCCGATTGCGGATGACGATACACGCTGACCGAATTCCAACGTCGCCGCCTCCCGCACCGCGGCGTGCCACCGGAGGTGCACGCTGGTGGTCCCAGTCCGCAATGCGACAGTTCTGCCTGAGAGATTCTGGTGTTCGATTTGAGTCAGGATGTGCTGTGGCATCCACCTCACGGTGGACCAGCGGCAAATGGGGCAGCCGCCGGTGGGCAGACCGCGGTCAACCGCCTTGCAAATCCGCGCTTGCGCTGCGTGCTTGCACTCACCAACGCGCGTGCGGCTCAGAAGTTTGCCCGGCGCGCGTCGAGCGTCTCGCGCGCGCCGGCGGCAACGGGGCGCTACGGGACGGGGCGTGTCCGGGCATCTGGATCGCCGTGAGGCTGCGCCTCTGCGCACGGACGTTGACGGCGAGCGCCGCCAAGCCCAGACTGACCACGGGGGGGACGGGCGATGGCCAAGAAATCAGGATCCGCGTACGCCGAAGTTGGAGTCGACGGCCGGCTGATTCTGCCACCTGAAGTTGCTGAGGCATTTGGCTTGGTGCCCGGAGCCCGGGTCCGGGTCGACACGGATGGCGGCGCGCTTCGCCTTCACCGACCCACGACGCAATTGTCGCGCATCTATGTGGAGCCGACCAACCGCTGCAACTTGGACTGCGTCACGTGCTATCGCCATAACTGGGATGAAACCCTCGGCCGCATGAGCGATGCAACTTTTGCGCGGATTCTCGCCGGTGTTGCCGAATTGCAGCCCAAGCCGACCCTCTTTTTTGGTGGAGTGGGTGAGCCGACGCTCCACACCCGGTTGGTCTCGTGGATCGCGCAGGCGCACGCGTTGGGCTGTCGCGTCGAGCTCATCACCAACGGCACCTTGCTCACGGAGTCGACGTCGCGACGGCTGATCGAGGCCGGCTTGGATTTACTTTGGGTGTCGATTGATGGCGCAACACCTGAAAGTTACGCGGATGTCCGTTTGGGTGCGCAGCTTCCGACAGTTCTGGAAAACATCCGGCATTTCGCCAACTTGCGTGATCCCGGCCCGCTGCCCAAACCTGAAATTGGTGTTGCTTTCGTCGCCATGGATCGCAATTTCGACGATTTGCCGGAGGTGCTGCGGATCGCGCGCGAACACGGTGCGAGCCGCGTCAAAGTCAGCAACGTCCTCGCGACGGATGCTTCGCTGGATCGGGAAACTTTATACGACGCATCATCCAACGATACCGCGTTTCTTCAGTCGGCCTACACGCCCCGCTTGAGCCTGCCCCAGATTCCAATCAACACGCGCACCAAGGACGTGCTCGCCCGGGTTTTTTCCAGCGGCTACCACATCACATTTGCTGGCAGCCCGCTGGACCTCGCCGGCGATGTGTGCGAGTTCGTGGCCAGCGGCTCGATGGCAGTCGGTTGGGCCGGCGACGTCAGCCCGTGCCTGCCTTTGATGCACACGCACAGCCACCCGATCAAGGGCTACCGCCGCACTTCACACGCGCACATCGTCGGCAACATCAACGTGCGCGGTTTGTTGGAACTCTGGCGCGACCCAGGCTATGTCTCGTATCGCAATCAGGTCCAGACGTTTGATTTCGCGCCGTGTACGGCTTGTGGTGGCTGCGAATTACTGGAAAGCAACGATGAGGACTGCATGGGCAACCTCCGGCCCACGTGTGGTGCGTGCCTCTGGGCGCAGGGCTTGGTCCAGTGCCCGTGAGTGTGCCGCTGTCTAATTCCGGGGGGAAGATGGTCGATTCGCACATCCTGAGTTGTGTCGCGCGGTGTCAGGAAACCGTGCGAAGCGCTTGTTTCAATTGCATAATCGGCTGAATTTTCCAGGAGAACCGACGATGGACACAGGAAGTCCCGGCAGCTATGCTACGGGACCCAGTCGGTGCCACGCGCGGTGCCTGACGAACGGCCGAGGGAGAGAGCACCCGTGAACGCAGGCGGCACATCGCTAACTCCACCGTCCTGGCTTGAGCGGGGGACGCATTATCGCGGATTTTTCCCGGACGCCCGTGCGGCGTCGGCGCGCGATATCCGGGCGCTGTGGGCAAAGCACCTCGCCGACAGTCCATCGGTCCGTCCGATCTGGATGCACGTGCACGTGCCTTACTGCCCGCAAATCTGCACGTTTTGTCACTGTGGCAAAGTGCTGCTGACCGAGCCTTCCCAGATTGCACAGTGGCTGCAGCGCACCCGCGAGGAGGTGGCGTTCTATGCGCCAGCCATGCGCGGGGCGAGCGTGCGGGTGCAGTACTTCGGCGGCGGTACGCCCAACGTGCTGGCGCCCGGGCAGTTGGACGAATTGCTCGATTTGTTGGAAGGCAATTTTGCCCATGAGCCCAATGCCAGGCGAACACTGGAGATGCTGCCGAGCGCCTATCACGCGGGCACGCTGGAAGTGGCCGCGCGCCATGGCATTCGGCGGCTGAGCGCTGGCGTTCAATCGACGGAACGGACGCTGCTCGACGCGGTTGGCCGCAGTCCGGACTTCGCGCCGCTGAAGCGGATGATGGACGAGGCGACGCGTTTGGGTATCGACGATGTGAATGTCGACATGGCCTGGCGGCTTCCTGGCGATACCGAGGCCCGTTTCTTTCGCAGCTTGGCCGATGTGCTTGACGTGCGGCCGACGACCGTGAGCATTCACCTGTTGGCTCCAACCGCGCGCAATCCGGTGTTTTCCTCGGCCTCCGACGAGGCCGCCATGTACCGCGCGTTCCGGGGGTTTTCCGACGGACCGCTCGCCCAGCAGCTGGCGACGACGCATCCCGATTACATCTGGCGCAAACTTCCCACCGTGATGACGCTCGTCCGGCGCGACTACCTTGCCGCGGGCCGATACCGGACCTGGCAGTATTCGGACATGGAGCCGGTTGGCATCGACATGTTCGGGCTCGGTCGCTGGTCGATTTCGCACATTCTGGGCGTGGCGAGATACGAGAATCTCAACAAAGTACATGTTTTTGAACCAGATGCCACGGGATACCAGCTGTCGGTCGTCAACGGCATGACCGACGCGGCGATGGACGTGCTGGCGGAACTGATGCGCGACAATGTCTGCGACGTCACGTCAATCGCTGCCTACTACGGAATGGACGCGTTCGCGCCCGTGCAGGACCTGCTGGACAGCCTTGTCGCGCGCGGCCACCTGCAGCGCGAGAGTGCGCGCTACACGCGGTCGTACGATGAGACCTCGCTGCTTCTGGGACCGGTCGGTGAGCTTCTGGCGTTGGCCAAGGACCAGGCCTTGAAGTCGACTCCTCAGGACGTGCCGCCGGCCCGCCCGCGCCGGGAATTGTCCAAGGAGAACGCGCCACCCGCACACGTGACGCTGAAGTTGGGCGATATCGACCTCAAAGTGTTCGTGGAACTCGCCCGTCCGGAACGCAGGTACTACCACGTCGTCGCTCCGTTCGGGCTGTATTATCCGGAAATCGCGGACCTGCCGCGCAAGGCGCTTGGCGGCGCGCTGGACCATGCGGTCGAAGTGCTCGCGGAAATCGTTCGTGAAATGCCTGGGTTGGTCGGATCGGTGGACGCGGCGAGCCAGGCAGCCACGGCGTTGCAGCAACGCCTCGATGGTCAGCCAGCGACCTGAAGGCAGCCGAGCGGGCAGCCTGGTGTTCGCCGTGCTCGGCGGCCTTTGGCATGGAGTATCGCCGTGCCGCGCCGGTTCGCCGTCACGCCGGCCACCCGGGACCGCGGATTCGCAATGGCCTTCCGCGATTGATTCAGGCGTTCGATTCGCCGGCACTTCCAAGCACTTCCACTTCGCCGCTATTTCACGCAGCGCAGGTAGTACGCACTGGTCGGTAGGCTGTATGCGAACTGGCCGTTGCTGAAGTTGATCGCGTGCCCGTTGGTCGCGGAGCCCAGGACCGTGCTGGACCAGAACGTGCCGCTGCCACCGCTGAACGCGCTGTTGAGCTTGGGGACTGACGACAGGCTGCGGTCGACGATGGAGTCAAGTTCGCGGATATTTGGCACGTGGAACGGCGAAACGCAGGCCGTGCCGCTCAATGTCTGCGTGAATGTGGCGCCGCTGTTGTGCGCTGCCTGCTCCCAGCTCAGCCCGGTGATGGCGTCCTTCACCAGCATCGGCGTACCCGTGATGGTCGAGAACCGCGTGCCGCTCCCGCCGGTTGTCAAGCCGCCGCGCACGCAGCGCGTGTTCAAGTTGGTCGACGCCGCGGTCACGTAGTTGGTGAGCGCGGCGCTGAAGGCGACTTCCCAGGCGTACGTGCTGTTGCCCGCGACGCTGCGGCCGGTCCAGTAGCCGGCGGCTGCCGTGCCGGTCGTGAACGTCGAGCTGATGTTCGGCCCGCTCGCGGCGCTGGTGTAATCGACGATGCTCGCGAGCTCGGCTGTGGACGGTAGGCGCCAATCGGACTTGCTGCCGTTGATCAGCGCGTCGCAGTAGGCCGCGGCGTTGGCGAACGTGTAGGTGCTCGCGGAGCCCAGACCGTCCTGCCAGACGAGCCCGGTCTTGCTGTCCGAGACCGTGTTGTCCGCGTTCTTGTACAGCGTGTTCGGTGCCAGCGCCGCGATGCCCCAAACCGGATAGTCAAACACGCACTGGAACCTGGACGTGCCGCTGTCGTCGAATGTGACGCCGTACGCGTCCGCCGGGCAGGTGCAGGTGCCGGCGGCGCAGGTGCCCGCGCCACCGCACGCGCCGCCATCGGTCGCGCTCGCGTGCGTGCACGCCCACGTGCTGGTGCTGAAGCTGTCGGTCGTGCACGGGTTGCCGTCGTCGCAGCTGAGGACGCAGCGGTGCCAGAGGGTGCTGGTGTTCAGGCTCGAACCGCTCGTGCCCGTACTCGTATCCACGTACCAGTAGTTTCCAGAGGTTGCGGGCGATACCGGTGTTGAGCTCCACGTTTGGCCCTTGACGGTGTTGCCGGTGTTCATCTCCGTGGGCGTGAACGAAGCCGGCGCGTTGGTGCGGTCGACGATCGATTCCAGCTCGCGAATGGTCGGTAGCCGCCAGCCCGTCCCGTAGGTCGCGCAGTCGGCGCTGGCGGCGGCCAGTGTTCCGCTCGGTGGCGACGCGCCCATTTGGTGCCACAACAAGCCGGTGGCGTTGTCGTAGACCGTCAGGTTGTCGCTGGAGACCGTGTAGCGCGATGCAGGCGCCGTCGCCGCCGTTTGGCCGCGGACGCACTTGGCGTAAAACAGATTGGTATTGCTGAGGTATTCGATAGCGCCGCCGCTGCTGTTCAGATCGAAGCCGTTGTTGGTCGCGACCGCAGGTTGGGCCCAAAAGCGGTTGCCCTGACCGTAATACGCCGCGCCGAGGCTGTACCCGCCTTGCAGCACGTAGTCGTTGAGCGTCAACAACTCCGCGACGGTGGGCAGGCGCCAGTCCGTGTGGGAGCCCATCGTCGACGCATCGCAGTTGTTCACGGAGCTCGCCAGCGTGCTCGTCGAGTAGGAACCCTGCATCCACATCAAGCCAGTCGCGCTGTCGGTCACGGTGTTGTCGCCGTTGTTGGTGAAATTCGACGGGCTCATCGCCCGGATGCCCCAGACCGGGTAGTCGAACGCGCAGATGAGCTGCTTGGTTCCGTTGTCGTCGTAAGGCGTCGGGACGGTGCCGTAGCCGCATGCCGTGCACGTGCCAGCCTTGCAATAATTGGCGGTGCCGCACTGTAAGCCATCGCCAAGATTGGTGAATTGGCAGACCCCGTTGGTGCAGCTGTCGGCCGTGCACGGGTTGCCATCGTTGCAGAGCGCCGCGTGGGTGCATGTGCCGGACGTGGCGTCACACGCGTCGACCGTGCACGGATTGGCGTCGTTGCAGTTCATCGCCGCGCCGCTGCATGTGCCGGAAGTGCCACACTGATCGCCGGTGGTGCAGACGTTGCCGTCATTGCAAATGTTGGCGCAGTACCCGTCCACGCACACGTTGAGCGGGTCCGCGGCGCAAGTGCTGCCACCGTACGAGCACGCGATGGCGCCGGAAATGCCGGATCCGACGCAGGTGCTGGCTTGGCACGTGTCGTTTCCGGTGCACGGATTGCTGTCGTCGCACGCAATGACGCACTTGCCCGCGACACACGTGGCCCCGGTGACCTTGCAGTCGCCGGCGCCGCTGCACGGTGCGGAGCCAAGCGTCGTGTAGCTGCAGCCGGTCGCCGGTACGCAGCTGTCGGCGGTGCACACGTTGGCGTCGTCGCAGTTGGCCGGCGTGCCCGCGTGGCACACGCCGCCCGCGTCGCAGGTGTCGTTGTTGGTGCAGTAGTTGCCGTCGTCGCACCAGCTGCCCGACGTGACATCGGTGTAGCTGCACGACGGCTTGCCGCTGACGACCGCGCAGGCATCATTGGTGCACCAGTTGTTGTCATTGCACGCCGATTGGCCAATGCATACGCCGCCTTCCATGCAGGCGTCGTTGACCGTGCACACGTTGCCGTCGTCGCAGCTGACGCCGAATTTGCCCATGTGGCTGCAGCCGCCCGGGCTGTCGCTTGTGCCGACGTAGCAGACGTCGTTGGTGCAGGTGTTGCCGTCGTCGCAGCTCCCGGGCGTGCCGGCGAGCGTGCAGGTGGTGCCGCTGCACGTGCCATTTTGGCTCCAGGCGACGCCGCTGGCCGTCGTGCAGACGTTGCACGCGGTGCCGGCGGCGGCGGGCACGTGGGCGCAGACCGGCGCGCCGCCGCTGGTGTCGCAGGAGTCGTTGGTGCACCCGTTGCTGTCATCGCAGCCGTTCTGGTAGCCGGAATAGCACTCGGTCTGCGTGGGGTCGAACTTGCCGTCCGGCGTGTAGAACGGCCCGCAGTAGTCGCCGCCGGTGCACGGATTGCCGTCGTCGCACGGCAGGTTGTAGCCCGAGGCGACGTCGTGCACGCAGGCGCCGCTGACCTTGTCGCAACTGTCGACTGTGCATGGGTTGCCGTCGTCACAGCTGACGGTCCAGACGCAGCCGAGCAGCTTGTCGCACGTGTCGACCGTGCACGCCTTGCCGTCGTCGCAATTGACGTTTGGCGTGCCCGAGCACTTGCCGCTCGCGCACACTTCGCCGGTGGTGCAGGCGTTGCCGTCGTCACACGGCAGGATATTGAACACGTTTTGGCACGCGCCGGTGGTCTGGTTGCACGAGTCGCTGGTGCACAGGATGCCGTCGTTGCAGTTCCTGGCGGCGCCGGGCTGGCACGCGCCGTTCGCGCAGCTGTCGCCCTGCGTGCACGGGTTGCCGTCGGTGCAAAACCGGACGCAGGTGCCGTTTGCGCATGCCGTGAAGGGGTCCTGGCAGTCCGTGGCGATGGCGCACGGCGGCGGCGGCGTGGGCAGGACTGGCGCGACGCTTTGGCAGCCCTTTGCGGCATCGCAGCTGTCCACCATGCACGGATTGCCGGTGCCGCAGGTGATTGCCGTGCCAACGCACGCGCCGCTTTGGCATTTGTCGCCCACGGTGCAGACGCTGCTGTCGTCGCAGGGCAAGCTGTTGTTGGCATGGCCACAGGTGCCGCCGCTGCAGCTGTCCGTGGTGCAGAGGTTGCCGTCGTCGCACGGCATGGGCGTGCCCGCACACGCGGAGCTGGCGCAGAGGTCGTTGATTGTGCATGGGTTGCCATCGCTGCACGCGCTGGTGTTGGCGACGTACTGGCAGCCTCTGACCGGGTCGCAGGAATCCGTCGTGCACGGATTGGCGTCGTTGCACGTGAGCGTGCCACCGGCGAGACACGTGCCCGCGCTGCAGGCGTCATTGGGCGTGCAGACCGAGTTGTCCGCGTTGCAGCTCAAGCCGTTGTTTTGCGCGACCAGGCTGCAGACGCCGCTGGTCGGGTTGCAGGTGTTTTTGGCGCAGAACGTGTCGCTGACGGTGCTGCAGGTGATGATCGTCGAGGGCTTGACCTTGCAGTTGTACGGCAGGTTGCCGAGGTCACAAAAGAGCGTGCCGTTGCAGAGGTTGCCGTCCTCTTGGCCGGCGCAATCGGCGTCCTTGGTGCAGGTGCACGTGTTGGTGCCCGAGACGCAGACGCTGTTGGCGCAGCTGTCGCCGGTCGTGCACGTGTTGCCGTCGTCGCAAGCACCGGCGGCGGGCGCGTGCGTGCAGCCGGCGTTCACGTCGCAGCTGTCGGTCGTGCACACGTTGCTGTCGTCGCAAAATACCGTCGCGGTGACGGCTGAGCCCAGACAAACGCCGCCGGCGCAGGTGTCATTGACGGTGCAGGCATTCGCGTCGTTGCAAGCGATTGTGTTCGGCGCATAGACGCAGCCTTTCGCGGGGTTGCACGCGTCGCTGGTGCACACGTTGTTGTCCGTGCACGCCACCGCTGTGCCGACGCAGACGCCGCTCGCGTCGCAGGTGTCGCCCTGGCTGCAGGCGTTGCCGTCGTCGCAGGTCACCGCGATTTGGATGGCGAAGGTGCAGTTCCCCGTGCTGGCGTTGCAGGAATCCGCGGTGCAGGCGTTGCCGTCATTGCACACGGTCTTGACGCCGGGTACGCAGCTGCCGCCGCCGCAGACGTCGCCGACCGTGCACGCGTTGCCGTCGGTGCAAGCGCTTGAATTGTTGATGTTTTGACAGCCAAGCACTTTGTCGCAGCTGTCCGAGGTGCAGACTTGGCCGTCGTCGCAGTTCAGCGCCGCCCCGGGCGTGCACGCGCCGCTCTTGCACGTGTCGCCGGAGGTGCAGACCGAGCCGTCCGCGTCGCACCCAGCGCCCTCTTGCTGCGCGACAAAGCCGCACAAGCCGGTCAACACGCTGCACACGGACTTCGCGCAGGTCGTGTCGTTGCTCGCGTCGCAGACCACGATCGTCTTGGCGGAGACCACGCACTTGTACGGCGCGCTGCTCAGGTCGCACATGAGCGTGCCGTTGCACGGGTTGCCGTCCTCTTTGACCGCGCAATCGCTGTCTTTTTTGCACTCGCAGGCGCTGACGCCCGAGACGCATTTGCCGCCGCCGCACGCGTCGCCGACGGTGCAGGGCAGGCCGTCGTCGCAAGTCGCGGTGTTGTTGGCGTGCGTGCAGCCGTTCACGGGGTCGCACGCGTCGTCCGTGCAGACGTTGCTGTCATTGCAAAATGCGGTCGCAGCGATCGCCAGGCCGACGCACGAACCGCCCTGGCAGGTGTCGCCCGGCGTGCATTTGTTGCCGTCGTCGCAGGCCACGTAGTTGAAGACGTGGACGCAGCCGGTCGCGCTGTCGCACGCGTCGTCCGTGCACGCATTGCCGTCGTTGCACGGATCCTTGGCGCCGGGAACGCAGGCGCTGGCGCCGCACGCGTCGTTCAGCGTGCAGATGTCGCCGTCGTCGCAGGTGATCGCGTTGGGCAGGAAAACGCAGCCGCTGGCTGGGCCACAGCTGTCGTCGGTGCAGGCGTTGTCGTCATTGCAGACGGTCACGTCCAGCGCCGCGCAGACGGTTTCGGTGCAGTGGTCGCCCAGCGTGCACGCGTTGTTGTCCGAGCAGGTCGCGTCGGTGGCAAGGTGAACGCACGCGTTGCTGACGTCGCAGGTGTCCAGCGTGCAGGCGTTGCCGTCGTCGCAGCCGGCGCCGGGGATGAAATAGCAGCCCGTCTTGGGGTCGCACTTGTCCGCGGAGCACGCGTCGCCGTCGTTGCAGACCAGCAGCGACTCGCCGGTGCATTTGCCGCCGGTGCACGTGTCGTCCAGCGTGCACGCGTTTGCATCGTCGCATGGACCGGACTTGGCGACCTGGGTGCAGACGCCGCCCACGCACGCCGCGACCTGGCACGCGCCCAACTGGGCGGCGGTCCATTTTCCGGCACAAGCGGTCGACGTCACGCATTCCGGCGGTGGCACATCGGGGCCGGCATCCACGTCCGCGGCATCGCTGCCATCGGCCGCATCGGCATCCGCCGCGGCATCCGAGCCTGCCGCATCCGAGCCTGCCGCATCCGCGTCCGCTGCATCGGTTCCGGCATCCGCCGCGTCGGCGTCGGCTTTGGCATCGATGGCGTCTGTTGTTCCGGCCAGTGTGTCATTGCCAGACTCATCCAATACCGCGACATCATTGGTATCCTGACTATCCGCCAGCGTTTGGGCATCCTCGCGTTCAGATTGGGTCGCGTACTTGAACGCATCCAACGCCGGCACGCCGACGCACCCGGCCAGCGCCAGCGCCATCAGCGGCAGCAGCCCGAGCGGCGAACGCGTGCGCTCTGTCATTTGCGTGCCTTGGCCCATGCTGTGCCTCTCAGAATCGAACTGCGACGCCCGCGCCCGTCCAGCTTGGCCCCGGCACGATCGCCACGGCGTTGGGAGGCGACGTCAGCAACCACCACGCGCCCACGCCCGCAGCGGCCGCGCCCACGCCCGTCATCGCCCAGGCCACGCCCACGCGCGCGTTGATCGAGGATGCCTGTGCCTGCGCTTCTTGCGACGACAGCCCGGTGATTTGGCCGCTGGCATCCTTCTGAATCCCCTTGTTATACGCGGAGATATCCGGTGTCGTCGCGGCGTAGAGCGCCAAACCGGCGATCGCGAGCACCGTGCCGCCGCCCACCATCGCCCAGCCCGGCCAGCGCGGCTTGGTCAGCTCAGCTGGCTTGGCGATGTCGTTCGAGCCACCGCCGACCACCGCGTCCGGCCGCGGCAGCACCGGCGGATGCGGGATCGGGGCAATCTTGGGCTCCGGCTTCGGCTCGGGCTTGGGCTCCGGCTTGGGCTCGGCGTCCTCCTTGGCTTTGCGCGTCATCGAATCCAGTCGCGCCTGCGCCTGATTGCGGTCCGGCGCGTCCGCCGGCGCCTTAGCCAGATAATCGCGCAGCAGCCGCTCGGCGGCGGCCAGATCGTGGGCCGATTGCTCCGCCACCGCGGCTTTGAACAGCAGCACAAGCTCATTGGGCGCCAGCTTGAACGCGTCCAGGTACAGGCCAGCGGCCACCTTGGGATCGTCGCGCTGCGTGCGCTCAGCCTCCGCGACGCGCGACTGCACCTTGGCGCGCTCCAGCTCAGCCAAATACTCCTTGGCGCGCTTTTGCCGTTCAGGATCAGCACCTTCCGTCGCCAGAAACTGCTGGTACAGCTCGACGGCCTTGTCGTTCAGCGCGCCCAGATGCGCCGACCGCGCGGCGCCAAACAGGAAATCCGGCTTGGGATCCGTGCGCCACGCGGCGAGGTAAAACTCCGATGCGCGCGCAAAGTCCCCGGTTTCAAAGGATTTTGTCGCTTGTTTGGCCAGCGTTACCGCCATGCGCGCGTTGTCAGCCGCGTGTCCAGCCGGCGCGAGCGTGAAGGCGACCGCCAGCGCGACGAATAGGCGGCGCAGCGGCCGCGAATCGAGCGACGCGAACCGTGGCGCCGGTAGTGCAGTTTCGGTAGTCACGAGCCCAACCCCGCGTGCAGTGCGGCAGCGTTCGCCACGAGGGCGATACACCGTTCCGACCGGCATAGTTGCGGCAACTGCGCACGGCGTCAAGCCTTCACAAATCTCCACGCACACCGGCGTGCCGTGCGGGGCTACTGCGGCAGCAGTTTTTCGATTTGCGCGGTGAGCTGCGGGTCCAGCGGCTTGACCAGCGGTTCAAAGCGCGCGACGACGTTGCCGTTGGAGTTGACGAGAAACTTCGTGAAATTCCATTTGATTTCGCCGCGGAGTGCCGGATTGATCTCCTCGGTCAGCGTCCGGTACAGCGGGCTCTTGTCGCCCAGCGCGCGGACTTTCTCGAACAGTGGAAAGCTGACCTGGTACTTGCTGCTGCAAAACGTCTTGATCTCGTCGGCGCTGCCGGGCTCCTGGCCGCCAAAATCGTTGCAGGGAAAACCCAGCACGGTGAAGCCGCGGTTGGCGAATTTCTGTTGCAAAGCCTCAAGTTGCTCGTATTGCGGCGTTAAGCCACATTGGCTCGCGGTATTGACGATGAGCAACGTTTTGCCGCGGTAGCGCGACAGCGAGATCTCCTCGCCATCGATGGTTTTGACGGTGTGGTCGATCACTTTGTCTCCGGTGGAAGCGGCGGCGCCGGACGGGCTGGACGCGGGCGGTGGGGCGATCTTGACGTCGCTCCAGCTGCATGCGCTGGCGAGTGCGGCGGTGGCGAGGAACAAGGGCAACGTGCGCATGGCGGCCTGTCTCCGCGAAAGGCGGCTCGCGGTGATGCTGCCGTAACCGCATGGGGCGCGCGAGATATGGCGCGACAAGCAATTGAAAAAGCGCATGAAAATGCCGCAGATTAGACGGTCACTGGATGCGAACGGGCAGAATCACCATCGTGAAGCCGTCCCACTGCAGGCGCTTTTGCAGGGCAAATGCCGTCTGGTTGTGCAGCACGCCGTGCCACCATTGCTCGCGCCCGAACATCAGCTGGCCGGCAAAGAACGTCACGTCGTGCGTCTCGTCCGCCGCGCGCAGGCACAGCTGCTCCAGCTCCGCGACAACGTCCGTGCCGATCGCCGACATGCCCTTGGAACGCAAGCCCAGCGATTGGCCCAGCGCCACGTAGCGCGCCAACGTGTGGTCCACGCCTTCGCGGACGAGCGAGAGCTCGTGCTCGTCCTTGAGCGCCGCCGAATCCACGCCGCCGACCGCGATGAACACCGCGTTTTTGTAGTGGTTCGGAAAGGCGTGCAGCGCCGCGGTCAGCGTCTCGTGGCCGATGCCGTTGTAGCCGCCCACCAGGAGCACCGCGGTCGGTGCCACGGGCAGCAGCGGCTTGGGTTCTTCGTTCAGCAGCTCGACTTGCGGAACATGGCTGTCCAGCTCGGCCAGCTGGCTCGCGACGCGGTGATAGTGCCGGCGGATCGCCACGAACAGGCCGACCAGCGCCATCGTCACGAGCAGCGTGACCCAGCCGCCTTCCAGGAATTTCTCGCTTGCCGTCACGCACAGGATCGCGGCGCAGAGCGTGAAACCCAACAAAAACAGCAGGGTGTCGCCCACGTGCCGTTCGTGGAAGGAGTGCTTGAGCATCCCGAGCATGGACAGCGAAAACGTCAGGAACACGTTGATGGAGTACATCACGACGAGCGCGCCGATGTCGCCGCGGGTGTACAGCAGCGCGGTCAGGGACGCGACGCCGATGAGCGCGATGCCATTTTGCGTAGTCAGCCGCTCCGACAGCGCGGCAAAACGCCGCGGCGCCCAGCCGTCCAGCGCCATGTTCGCCAGCACCCGCGGCCCGTCCAGGAAGCCGGCCTGCGCGCCGACGACCAGCAGCGCGCCTTCCGCCACCAGCGTGATCACCGAAAACGCTTTGCCGCCGGGCCAATGCGAAGTGATCTTCTCCGCCAGCACCGCGTTGAGCGTTTGGCCCTCCACCGGGTGCACGCCCGCCAGCAGGTAGGCGATCAACAGGCCGGCTGCCGTCGCCGCCAGCGAAGCCGCCATGTAGAGCATCGTCCGCCGCGCAGTTCGCGCCCGCGGCTCGCGCAGGATCGGCAGGCCGTTGGACACCGCCTCGATGCCGGTGTACGTGCCGCCGCCCAGCGACCACGCGCGGGCAAACAGCAAAAGCACGCCCATGACGCCCAGCGTCGAGCGGCTGTGATGCCAGCCTTCCGTGACTTGCTGCGTCAGCGGCAACCCTTGGTTATGAAAGAACAAACCTGTGACGATCAGCACGATGTGCGTCAGCAAGAACAGCAGGAACACGGGCACCAGCGGCAAAATCGCCTCGCGCACGCCGCGCAGGTTCAGCAGCGTCATGCCGACGACGATCGCGACCTCGCACGACAGCTTGATGCCCTGCCAGGACGGTGGCAAAAAGCTGAACAGCGCGTCGCCCGCCGCGGCAATGGACACCGTCACGGTCAGCACGTAGTCGACCAGGAGCGCGGAACCGGAGACCAGACCCGGCGTAGGGCCAAGCAGCTTGGTCGCCACGACGTAGCCGCCGCCGCCATTGGGAAACACAGCGATAATGCGCGTATAGGCGATCGAGATGATGAAGACCGTCAGCGCGGTCATGGCCGCCATCGCGACGGCCAGCCAAGTGTGCTCGCCCAGCGCAGCGAACGCTTCCGGCGGACCATAGGCCGAGGACGACAAGCCGTCCGCGCCCAGGCCGACCCACGCCAGAAAGGGAATCAGCGAAAGCTGATGGAAAATCGAGCGATCCGCCAGATCGCGCGGCTTGCCCAGGAGCCAGCGGCGCAGGCGCGCACTGGCGGACTTATCGGGCGCAACCTCGGTCATCTTAGCCCCCACTCAAGGCACCGGCCAAACACGCAAACGGAGCTGCTGGGCCGGCCCATCTGGTCGGTGGCGAACTCCTCGAAGCCTACGGGGTTAGCTGACGGGCTCGGACCGAGAAGTGTCCGTCCGGCGCAGGTTGGTCAGGCGCCGGATTAGCCCCAAAAAGTGGGTCCCCCGCTTCCGCGGAAGGCGGAACTCGGCCGGCGCATTTTGCGCCCGGTTCAGCCAGCGTCAAGGGGGTATCAAGGCGCGGGTGCAACTGCTTACAAACAAAGCGTTCATTCGCGCGAGCGCTGTCAAAATGGCACGGAGATCACGCCAAAGGGCACAAAATCCTTGGGCACGCAGAGCTTGACCGGCGAGCCGACAAAGCTCGTGCATGGGCTGCTGGCGGGGCACGCCGGGAAGCCGACGCCGCACTGTTGGATGCATTCCGGCAGCGGGCTGCCCTTGATGCACAGCGCGTCAGGCGTGCAGCCCAGCGGGTCCTGAAGGCATTCCGAGTCAACGGGCATGCTGCCGGTCTTGAAGCAAAAAGCGTCGCCGCCACCCAGGTATTCGCACTTTTCGCCGGGCGCGCAGATGCTGGCGAATCCGCTGCAGGTTTGGGCGCAAAAGGCGCCGGGATTGGCCGCGGAGTCGCCCAGACAGACCAGACCCTTGGCGCACGCCCACGGTTGCTGGTAGCAGATGCCGTTCTTGGCGATGCCGCCGTTGGGCAAGCAGTAGCCGCCCCATTGGCCCTTGGCGCACCAGAGCTTTTGGCCGTTGACGTCGACGGCCGGGCAGTCGCTGTCGGCGCTGCACTGCGTGGCGCAAAAGGGTGCGGGGCCTTCCTGGCCGACGCAGACCGCGCCGGTGACGCACGGCGCAGCCAGGCTGCACGTCGCGCCCTGGCCGCCGGCGCCGACGGGTTGGCACCACTGGCCGGATTGGCCGAAGTCGTCGCACGTAAAGCCGTTGGGGCAGGGCGCGCTGTCGCAATTCTCGAGGCACGACGCGTTCTTTTGCACGCCGTAGCTGGCGCACAGCGCGCCTTTTTCGCAACCCCACGGGTCGCCCACGCAGCTGCTGCCGACGCCCTTGCTGCCCGTGGGCCAGCAGACCCCCAAGCCGTCCTGGCCGTATGGCGTGCACCACGTGTTGCCCGGGCAGCTGGCGCTGGCGAGCGTGCATTGGGTCATGCATTGCCAGTTGGAGGCTGCGCCGACGCAGAACGCACCGGCCTCGCAGAGCGAGGAATTTCCTTTGCAGTCGGCACCTTGGCCCAGCGCGCCGTTGGGCTGGCAGCCGCTGTAGTCCTTGGTGTACACCGTGCAGACCGCGCCGGTGGGGCACGCGCTGCCATCCGTGCAAGCCTGCTGGCAAAACGCCCCGGGGTTGTAGCCGTCGTAGCCGCCGTTGCAGTACAGGCCTTGCGCGCAAACGTACGGGTTGTCCGCGCACGGGGCGCCGTTGCTGCCGCTGCCTTTGGGGTAGCAGACGCCGCCCGATTCGCCGGGGTTCTTGACGCAATACGCGCTGCCGAGCGACGCGCAGTCGCCGTCGGCCATGCAGCCGGGTGCGCAGACCGCGTCGCCGGTGCCAAAACCGACGCAAAACAGGCCCTTGGCGCACGAGAACCGATCGCCCGCGCAGTTGCCGCCCGCGCTTTGGCTGCCGTTGTGCTGGCAGATGCCCTGGGCGCCGTTGTAGACAAAGCACGATGAGCCGGCCGCGCACGCGCTGTCCGTCGTGCACGCGGTGGCGCAGTACGCGAGCGGGTCGCCCTTGGCATTTTCAATGCAAAACGCGTACTTGCCGCAGCCGCCCAACGTGTCCTGTGCGCACGGGCTGCCGTCCGCGACGCCGGGCGTGAAAGGCAGGCAGCCGCCGCCGCCGGGAAAGACGTTGCAAGTCGTACCCTTGGGGCAGCTGGGGTCGTTGAGCGCGGCGCACGTCTGCACGCACTGGGAGGCGCCGCTGGTCTGGTAGCACCAGCTGGCGTCGCCGCTGCAGTCCGATTGGCCGCCCTTGGCGCAGTCGCCGCCGACGGGCTGGTTCTGCGTGCCGCAGTGCGTGGCGCCGGGCTGCTTCAAGCAATACGATTCCTTTTGATTTCCCGTGCCATAGCTGACGCAGCAGACGAGGTCGCTCGCCGGGATGCCGCCGCAATCGCTGCTCTTCGTGCAGCCGTAGGTCGTGCAATACGCGTCCGAGCTGCCGGCGCCCGCGCAGAACGCGCCGTTGGGGCAGTCGGCGATCGTCTGGCAAAAGCCGCCGAGTGCGGCGGGTTGCTTGGCCGCATCGCTGTCGCTCTTGGCGTCGCTGTCGGCGCCGGTCACGCTGTCGCCCGCGCTGCTGTCCTCGTCGGTCGCGGTGGCGTCGGGGCCGATCCACGCCTGGGCGTCTGCGCTCCACACCCAGCCGTCCGGCGCGTTGGCGTCCTGGACGAATTGCCAGCCGTCGCTCAGCGCGCTGCTGTCCAGACTGCCGATCGCGCCAGCGTCCGCGACCGCTTGCGCCGCCACGGGCTGATCCTCGCCACAGCCGACAGCCACAAGAAGCGCGGCGCCCATCGCCCACATCCGCCACGCCGCGCGTCCCTTCATGCCAGCCTCCTGTGCCGCCAGCGTACCGTTTTGGCCGGGCTTCGTCAGCCACCGTTTGACGTCAGGGGCCATTTCCCGGCACAACTGCGGCAGGCAATTTCCGGTAGGCGGCCCATGACGACCCTGCGCATTCTTGTTTTTCCTCTGCTGTTCGCGGCGGCCTGTGCGCGTCAGCCTGATCCCGCGCGGGCGCTGCGTGGCGCGTCCGACGGCCCGGCGTCCATCGCGTTGCCGAATAACCTCCTGGAACTTGTGGAGAAAGCTGATGTGAAGCGCGGCGAGGCGCTGTTTGTCAGCAAGGGCTGCAAGGCGTGCCACAACCTGACGGACGTCAAGCTGGTGGGCCCCGGCCTGCAAGGCGTGCTGGAGCGCCGGCACCTGAATTGGGTCGCGCGGATGATCCTGCGGCCGGACGTGATGGTGAAGCAGGACGCCGAGGCCAAGCAGCTCTTTGCCCTGGTCATGACGCCCATGGCCAACCAAAACGTTGCGGTCGAGACCGAGCTGCCCGCGCTGCTGGCGCTGCTGAAGTCGCTGTGAACAGGGTCCGCGCGCTTGCGCTTTTGGCCGGTCTCACGGTGCTCCTGGGCTGTGGCGCTGCGCCCATCGCGCCGCCGCCGCCGACCGGCGCTTTTGCGCCTTTTGCCGCCGAGGTCGCGCGGATTCTGCAGCCGGCGCGCGCGGATCGCGGCGCGTTTCAGAAGCTGACGGAGTTGTGCGACGGGATCGGCAATCGTCTCGCGGGTTCAGAGGCGCTCGATCGCGCGATCGCCTGGGCGCAGGCGACCCTGCGCGCGGACGGCTTGGCCAACGTCCACGCGGAGCCGGTGACCGTGACCCGTTGGGTGCGCGGGCAGGAATCGCTGGAGCTGCTGACGCCGCGGCCACTGGCGCTGACGATGCTGGGGCTGGGCGGATCGGTGGCAACGCCGCCCGAGGGCGTGACGGCGGAGGTCGTCGTGGCCCACGACGAGCATGACCTGAAGCTGCTGGGCGAGCGGATCCGCGGGCGCATCGTGCTGTTTGACAATCCGATGCCGGTGTACACGCCGGAGACGGGCGCGCAGTACGGAGAAACCGTGCGATTTCGTGGACATGGCGCGGCGATCGCCGGCAAGCTGGGCGCGGTGGCGGTGCTGGTCCGCTCGGTGACGGCGCGCAGCCTGGCGACGCCGCACACGGGCAACACGCGGTACGACGACGACGGGCCGAACATCCCGGCGGCGGCAGTGTCGACCGAACACGCGGCGCTGCTGACGCGGCTGATCGCACGCGGCGAGGTGGTCAAGGTGCGGCTGAAGATGCAGGCGCGCACCGAAGGCACAGCGCCGAGCGCGAACGTGCTGGCGGAGTTACCTGGGCGGGAGTGGCCCGAGCAGGTCGTCGTGTTGGGCGGCCACCTGGATTCCTGGGACGTGGGTCAAGGCGCGCACGACGACGGCGCAGGCTGTGTGATGGCGATGCAGGCGGTAGCGCTGCTGAAACGGCTGGGGCTGCAGCCGCGGCGCACGATTCGCGTCGTGCTGTGGACCAACGAGGAGAATGGCCTCGCGGGCGCGAAGGCGTATGCGCAGGTGCACGCGG
Source organism: uncultured Myxococcales bacterium (assembly GCA_903929795.1). Lineage (GTDB taxonomy): Bacteria > Myxococcota_A > UBA9042 > UBA9042 > UBA9042 > CAIYBN01. The sequence goes on from CAIYWC010000033.1 coordinate 23,828, forward strand.
GCGAGCTGGTGCGGCACGTCGCGGCGCTGGAGGCGGATTCCGGTGCGTTCCGGCCTGAAGCGCTGACGGTGGAGCTTCAAGACGCGGAGCAGGAGGCCAAGGCGGCGGCCCAGCTGCACCAGCTGGCGGGGCTGCTGGCTGGGATGCAGCTTGAGATCCGGCAGCGCGGATCCGGCGCGGACGTGGCGCCGATGAAGTCCGGCGGCGTGCCGCTTGTCGGCTTGGTCATGGAAAGTTCGACGTATTTTGACTACCACCACACACCGGCGGATACGCTGGACAAGGTCGACCCGGCGCTGCTGGCGCAAGGCGAGGCGCTGTTTGCCGCGTTGGCGTACGTGCTCGCGGAGTGGCCCGGGCAGTTGGGGCGGTAGCCCGCGCCGCGGGTGACGAATGCGTGCGCGCGTTGACCCGCATCGGCCGTGCCCAGTACGCTGTGCCGGCAGCCGCGTGGGGCCGCAGCGGAGTTGGGCGTGAAGCACCTGTTGAACTTGGGATTTCTGCTGTTTGCGGCCTGTGGAGCTGCGGCGGCGACGACCGATGCAGCGATTGCCGATACCGAGTCGGGCACCGATGCCATGGCGCCGGCCGGCGATGTGACCGCGGACAGCGCAGTGGACATCGCGACGGACGTGTCGATCGCGTTTCCCGCCCTCCAGCCGACGCTGTGCATGCCGACAAAGCCGATTGATTTGCTCGGATATGACCGCAACTACGTGATTTTGGAGACCAATCCGCTTTCGACCTGGGGCTTTGTTCAGGACAAGGATTGGTACCTACTGACGGTGATGCAGCAGGTGCCCGCGGTCAAGGCTGCGTTGCTGGCGGACCCGACGCTGCTGGCGCTGGCGCAAAAGCGCGAGTCGCAACTGCGCATGGCGGCAGCGAAATGCCAGCCCGTGCCGGCGTGCTTGTCGGCGGACACGACCTGCCTGACCGATGAAGCGGCCTGCCTGGGCCAGCAGGTGGCGTGGGCGCCGGATGACATCACCGCGACGGCGGCGCAGGTCGGCAAAGTGCTGGCCAAGACCACAGTTGCGCACGATCACCTGCGGCCCAGCGGGCGGTATGCGCTGTACGTGAGCCAGACCGATGAGGCGCTCATCGCGCAGGCGACGATCGACGCGCTGAATACGCTCCAGGCGGTGTACGCGAATTTCGAGGCGAATCGCCCGGCGCTCGATCTGGCCAACTCCTTGACTTCCGTGGCGTTTGACCACCCGACGGCGCTGCAGTTCTTTGAGCCGCTGCTCTGGGCGGCGATCGACGGCATGAAGGCGCAGAACCACGACCAGGCCGGCCGCGACGAGCCGCTGGCGCTGGGCGCGAACAAGCCGGCGCTGGAGCGGATGAAGACCATTGACTGGACGCAGTGGCGTTTTTCCGTCGTGCTCGGCTTGGGCTGGGGACCGGAAGACAGCGCGCCGCTGTCCGAGCTGGGCCGCGAGCACTGCGACATCGTGGCGTCGCGGTTTCAGGCGGGCCTCGCGCCGTTCATCATGCTCACCGGCGGCCACGTGCACCCCGCGGACACGACGCCGTATGCGGAAGCGCTGGAAATGAAAAAGTATTTGATGGCGACATACAACATCCCGGAGAACGCGATCCTCGTGGACCCGCATGCGCGCCATACGACGACGAATATGCGCAATATTGCTAGGGAAATGATGGAATACGGCATGCCGTTGGACAAGCCGGGGCTCTATTCCTCGGACGTGGCGCAGACGTTCTACGTGCTGCACCTGGACACACGCTGCCAGACCGACCTGGGCTACGTGCCCTACCGCACCGTGCAATCGCTCAGCGACAACGACGACTGCTTCCTGCCGGCGGCGGAGTCGATGTTCTACGACGCCCGCGACGAGCGCGATCCGTAGCTACACAGGCTGACCCCTTGGCGACGTCAGACACGCCGCGGCTGGAAGCGGACTCATCTGAAACGCGGCGACCGTGCAGAGCGCTTCCGGCGTGGACAGAATTCCGGCCGTGGTCCACGATGGCGTCGCCGCTGCCGGTGGACGGTCGCGCGCCAGAGGTGGACTTGCCCAACAGCAATACGCCCGAGCAACCGCTCGCGCAGTTGGAGACGCTGGAGCCGGACGACTTGGAATCGCGGGCGCCGGTTGGCCCGCGCCCGGTCACGTCGGCGACGACGGCGTTTGACGCCAAGCGGTCGCCAAGCCGCGGGACTGAGCCGCTGCCGACGGTGGAAGTCGGTTATGAAATCGACCACTTCCGCGTTGTCCGGCTGCTGGGTCAAGGCGGCATGGGCCGCGTCCTGTTGGCGCGCGATACCCAGCTGGGCCGCCTGGTGGCGCTCAAGCTGATCCGGGAAGACCGGCTGGATCGCCTGGCGCTGGACGCGCTGCTGGCCGAGGCGCGGCTGACGGCGCGGCTGTCGCATCCCAACATCGTGACAATCCACGACATTGGCCGGTTTGACAACGCGTTGTACTTGGCGCTGGAGTACGTCGAAGGCGGCACGCTGCGGGATCGCCTGAGCGGCCAGGTGCTGCAGACCCGGGAGGCGATGCGGCTGGCGCTGCCGATTGCCCGCGCCCTGGAAGCGGCGCACGCCGCGCTGGTCAGCCACTGCGATCTCAAGCCCGAGAATGTGCTGGTGCCGCCCGATGGCCGGCTACGCGTCGTCGATTTTGGCATCGCGCGCGCGATCGACACGCGGCCACGAGATGCGCGCGAGCCCGGCCGGGAGCGCGTCGCCGGGACCCCGGGCTACATGGCGCCGGAGCAGTGGCGCGGCGAGGCGGTGACCGCCGCGGTGGACGTCTGGGCGCTGGGCGTCATCCTCACCGAAATGCTGGCGGGGCATCGGCCTTTTGAGGGTCCAAACAACGACGGGCGGCCGCTCCATGCGCGCGTGCTCGACCCGGAGCTGCCGCCCGAACCGCTGGACCATGAGCCGCCGGCGGTGCGCCAGTTGGTCGCCGAGATGCTGAACCGCGATCCCGCGCGGCGGCCGTTGGCAGCCGAGGTCGCGCAGGCGCTGGAGCACCTACTGCAGAGCGATGGCGCAGCGTCGCCGATCGCGGAGTCGCCGTTTCGCGGCCTGCTGCCGTTTGAAGAGCGCCACGCCGGCTTTTTCTTCGGTCGGGAGATCGAGGTCGACGCGGCGGTGGAGCGGCTGCGAACCGTGACACTGTTGCCGATCGTCGGACCGTCGGGCGCGGGCAAGAGCTCGTTTGTCCAGGCGGGCGTGTTGCCGCGGCTGCGCGAGCAAGGCGCCGTGACGTTGCTGGCCCTGCGCCCGGGTCCCCAGCCGCTGGCGGCGTTGGCGGCGCGCTTGCTGGTTCCGGAGACCGTGGATTCCAACCGCGACGCCCGGTCGCAGCCGGACGCGGTGGCGGCGCTGGCGGCGGCGCTGTTGGCCCGTCCGGGGCACGCCAACGTGCTGCTGCACGGCCTCGCGGACGCGACGCGCGCGCGCGTGGTGCTTTTTGTCGACCAGCTGGAAGAGGTGATGACCCAGGGCGGTCCGCCCGAGCACGCCCGCGCATTTCTGGAGGCGATCGCGCGCGCCGCCGATCCGGTGGACGACCAGGTGCGGGTCATCGTCACGCTGCGCGACGACTTTTTGGCCCGGCTGGCGGTGGGCGACGCAATGGCGGCGGCGCTGAACAACGTGCTCGTCGTGCGCCGGCTGGATGATCAGCTGCTGCGCGAGGCTGCGACGCGGCCGCTGGCGCGCCTGGGCTACGCCTGGGACGATCCCGAAGTCGTGAACCGCATGGCGTCCGAGCTGCGCGGGCTGGCGTCTGCGCTGCCGCTGCTGCAGTTTGCCTGTGCGGCGCTGTGGGAGCGTCGGGATCAGCGCAGCCACGTGCTGCGGCGCGCGGATTACGAAGCAATCGGCGGCGTGGCGGGCGCGCTCGCGGCGCACGCGGAGGCGGTTTTTGACGGGTTGCCGCCGCACGACTTGGAGGTCGCCCGCGTGTTGTTGCTGCGGCTGGTAGCCCCGGACGGCGCGCGGCGGGTGGTCGCGCGATCGCGCGCGCTCGAGGGCCTGGGTGATCGCGGGGAACTGCTGGCGGAGCGCCTGGCGAATGCGCGGCTGCTGTCGGTGCGGCGTTCGCGCGTTGCGGCGACCGGCGAGGCGGTGCTGGAGCTGGCGCATGATTCGCTGCTGCGCGATTGGCCGCAGCTGCGCCGCTGGCTGGACGAGAGCTCCGAGGAGCGTCTGGTGTTGACCGAAGTCGAGGACGCCGCGCGCGTGTGGCATGGCCGCGGCCGGCAACCGCGCGAAGTGTGGCCGCTCGATGGGGTGCTCGACGCGCGTCGGCGGCTGCGGGCGGAGAGCGTGGCGCTCTCCCAGACCGCGCGCGATTTTCTCGCGCTGGGCGAGTCGATTGGCCGTCGGGATGCAAGGCGCAAGCGCTGGGCGGTCGGCGGGTCGCTGCTGCTGGCGCTGGTGATCACGCTCACGTCGGTCGCCGCGGCGCTGGCATTTGCCAACAAGGAGCGGCAGACCACGCGGCAGGCGCAGTTGATCGCCCATGGCGCGGCTGAGCGCGCGTTGGCCGCGGCGGACACGGGGCTGGTCCAGCTGGACCTGACGCTGGTTGACTGGGACGCGCAGCAGCTCAGGCCGCGACCAGTTTCTGCCAGTGAATTTGCCGACTTGAATGTGACGCTGTGGGAAGTCGATCTCCCGGACGCGGCGACGCCGGAACATCCGCGCGACGCGCATTTCGTGCAGCTCTCGGCGCCGGAGCGTCGCGGCGGCCATTGGCGGGCAGAGCTGCAGACGCGGTCCGGGCCGGCGTTCTTGCGGGTCGATGGCCGCGGTCGCGGTGGGCAGCAGTGTCCGCCGTCGTGGCTCAAGGTCCGTCACCTGCCGGGCTGGAGCCAGCGCGCGCAAGGGCCAGTGACCTTGGCGTTGCAGATTCCGACGTGCGCCGCGTCGCGGGCGGACCTGCGCGAGGTCGCGCCGGGGCCGTTCTACCACGCTGGCGAAGGCACGCCGGCCCTTGCCGGTCATCTGCGGCCACAGCCGGAGCGCTTGGTCGACCTGCCCGGTTTTGCCATCGACCGGACCGAGACGACCAACGCCTGGTTTGCGGCGTTCGCGGCCAACCAACCGGCGACCGGCATCCAGACGCCGGATTATCCCAGCCAAATGCGGGAAATGGGTATGGATGCGCCGGATCGGCCGGTGGTGGCGGTCGACGCGGCGACAGCGGATGCCTTTTGCGCCTGGCTGGGCAAGGCGCTGCCGACGACCGAGGAGTGGACCAAAGCGGGGCGCGGCGGTCTGGTGCTGGATCGCGCCGGGCAGCTGGTCAATCCGCTGCCGCGCCGCAACCTGCCGTGGGGCGAACGGCCGCCGGGACCGCAGTTCAACCTCAATGCACCGGGCGACCCCTGGGAGCTGTCCGCGCCCGTCACGGCGGACACCGCGGACGCGAGCCCGTACGGCGTCCTTGCGCTCGCTGACAACGTCGCCGAATGGACCGCGTCGGCGCCAGCTGGCAACGGCCATGCGCTTCGCACGATCCGCGGCGGCGACTGGGGCGACCGCTGGAGCGACGGCACGCAATCGCTTGCCATCGAGAACCAGCGCAGTCCACGCTTTTTCGCCTTCAGCCTTGGCTTTCGCTGCGCCGCGCACGGGCCACCATGGGCGCCTTGACGGTCGCGGCAATGCGGCTCAGGATCGGCGCGTTCGCCAACCCAAACAGGAGGTTTCCATGTCTTTTCCAACGCTCCCCGGGTTTCAGACCATCGGCGTGGCCGTTCAGGCGACGATCACCGCGTACAACGCCACCACGACCGATTTCTCTTTCACCGTTGGCGGCACGGGCTACAGCGCCACGTGGAGCACGGACGTCGTCGCCAACGTCATCAACACGATCAGCCGCACGGTCGGCTCCAACGGCCGCCTGAACTTGCGCGCCGCCAAAGCGAGCGGCCTGCGCCTGACCGGCACGCAGAGCGCGGGCTCCAACTACGGCGGCACCGATTTCCAGACCTACAGCGCCTACGGCGCGACCGTCCGCAGCGTCAGCGGCAATAACGTCACGCTCAACGTCGGCGGCAAGGACGTGACGGTCGACTGGACCAACCCCGGCGAGATCTGGACCGGCGCCGAGACCACTATCACGCCGTCGCTCGGCAGCAGCGGAACCGCGCGGATCGGCGACGCTTTCGGCCGCAGTCAGGGCTTGGGCGGCCCGGACAAATGGCCGGCCACGCTGACACGCGGCGCGCTGGCGCACGTGCGCGTGCTGTGCGCGGGACCGATGGGTCACGTCCACGCGCTGGATTCCAGCGACCTGCCGGTGCGCGACAGCCGTGGCAACGTCGGCACGTGGCAGCTGCCGGCCAGCGTCCAAGGCTTTGACCCGCAGAATCCGGCACCGCAGACCGTGGCGATTCCGCATGGGCTCAGGGCGCAACTTGGCATTCCGTAACGGCTACCAGCGCGCACCGATCTCCGTCCGGCGCTTCCGCGAGTGACGCTGCGGCGTGAAAGCCAGCGGGGCCAAAATCGTGGGGATCGACGCCGAGCACTGCGACCTGAACGCGACATCCGAGGCGCCGCTTCAGCCCCACCGCCAGCAGCGCGCCGTCGCCCTCCGCGCCGAGCGGCAGATCGCGCGCCAGCCCGCCCACGCCGACCCCGCAGCCGAGCAGCCGCAGCACCGTTTCGGAGTCAACAAGCGCTGGCGGATTGAGGACTTGCGCAAGCACGCGCTGGATCGCCGGATCGCCGCTCAGCAGCGCGTCGCCGACCGAGAGCGCGCCCGGCTCCCCGTGGCCGACCAGATCCAGCACCGCCAGCGCGCCAAATCCCAGCTCGCGCTGGCGAAAGCGCACTTCGGTCAGCGCCTGCCATAGTCCGGTAAAACGCACGATGATCACGGCGGAATTCTCCACCCGCTCCGCGCAGGCATCCAGCCCGGCGTCTTCACCCGGCCACCGTTCCACCAACATGACATGCGGCCGCTGTGTCGCCATCGGCACCTCCACCGGCAGCGTCGGCGGCGTCGGCGTCGGCGTCAAGTTGCCAATGGACACCGCGAGCGCATTCCGTCACGATCCCGGCGGCCGTCGACCTTCGTGCAGGGGTGTCCGCTGTCTCGCGATCCGCAAAGTCCGCATCCGCCGCAGGACGCGCCGTTCCAGACGACGCAGGTGGACCTCCATCGGCCGTCTGTGGAGACTTTTGAGTCGCTGCAGACACCGGCGATCGGCCTGCACATCGACCATTTCCGCGTGCTGCGGCAGATCGGCGTGGGCGGCATGGGCCGCGTCCTGCTGGCGCGTGACACGCGGCTGGGCCGGCTGGTGGCGCTCAAGCTGATCCGCGAAGACCGTCTGGACGGTGAAGGCATTGTGGCGCTGATGGCGGAGGCGCGGCTGACGGCGCGCGTGTCGCACCCGAATATCGTGACGATTCACCACATTGGCCGCTGGGGCAAGTCGCCGTACCTGGCCCTGGAATACATTTCCGGCACCAGCTTGCGCGAGCGACTGGTGTCCTCGCCGCCGACCCAGCGGGAAGCGCTGCGGATCGCGCTGTCGATCGCGCGCGCGCTGGAGGCGGCCCACGCTGCGCGCATCGTCCACTGCGACTTGAAGCCCGAAAACGTGCTGCTGCCGTCCGATGGCCGCCTGCGCGTAGTGGATTTTGGCATTGGCCATGTAGTGGAAACGATGACGACGGGGCCGCGCGAGCCGGGTCAGGGCCACGTGGCCGGGACGCCGGGCTATATGGCGCCGGAGCAGTGGCGCGGTGAAACACCCAGTGAAGCCGCGGACTTGTGGGCAATGGGCATGATCCTGTACGAAATGCTGGCGGGCTATCGGCCTTTTGAAGGGCCTGCAGGCGACGGGCGGCCGATGCACATGCGGGTGCTCGACGAGGCGACGGTTATCCGGCCGATCTCCGGGATTCCCAATGATCTTCAGCATCTGGTCTCCGCGCTGTGCGAGCGGGATCCGCTCAAGCGGCCGCACGCTGGCGCCGTGGCCCGTCAGCTGGAGGCGATGCTGGCGCGCGATGACGGCGATTCCCGGGTCGCCGACGCGCCCTTTCGCGGGCTGTTGCCGTTTGAGGAGCGCCACGCCGGGTTCTTCTTCGGTCGCGACGCGGAAGTCGATGCCGCGGTGGAGCGCCTGCGCACGGCGACGGTGATGCCCATCGTCGGGCCGTCCGGCGCGGGAAAAAGTTCCTTTGTTCAAGCAGGGTTGCTGCCGCGGTTGCGCGAGCAGGGGCCGTGGACAATTGTGACGCTGCGGCCCGGCGCGCGGCCGCTCACGGCGCTGGCGTCGCGTTTGCTGCACCAGGACACCGCGGATCCGCGGCGGCCGACCAATCCGCCGCGCGACCAGGTCGACGAGCTCGCGCGGCAGCTCCTGGAGGAGCCGACGCAGGCCAACGTGCGGCTGCATCTGCTCGCGGAGCAAAACCACACACGGCTGCTGCTGTTTGTCGACCAGCTGGAGGAGGTCGTGACGCACGGTTGCCCGCCGGCGGAGGCTGCCGCGTTCCTGACGGCGATCGCCGGCGCTGCGGATCCGGTCGACGACGTGCTGCGCGTCGTGTTCACGCTGCGCGACGACTTTCTCGCGCGCGTGGCGGGTGGCGAGGCGATGGCGGCGGCGCTGGCCCAGGTGGTCGTGCTGCGGCGGCTGGACGATCGCCACCTGCGCGAGGCGGCGACGCGGCCGCTGGAGCGGCTGGGCTACACGTGGGACGATCCGAGCGTCATCGACCGCATCGTCGCGGAGCTGAGCGGGCTGCCCGCAGCGTTGCCGCTGCTGCAGTTTGCCGGCGCGGCGCTGTGGGAGCGGCGCGATCGCCAAGCGCACCGGCTGCTGCGGGCGGAATACGAGGCGATCGGCGGCGTGGCGGGCGCGCTGGCGGCGCACGCGGAGGCGGTCTTTGAAGGGCTGTCGCCGGCCGACGTGGCGGTCGCGCGGCGGCTGCTGCTGCGTTTGGTGGCGATCGACGGGACGCGCCGGGCGCTGCAACGCCAAGCGGCGCTGGACGGGCTGGGTCCGCGCGCGGAAGTCGTGCTGGAGCGGTTGACGGCGGCGCGGCTGCTGACGGTGCGGCGCTCGCGGGTGGCGCAGGACGACGCGGTGCTGGAGCTCGCCCATGAATCGCTGCTGCGGACTTGGCCGCAGCTGGTGCGCTGGCTCGAAGAGAGCTCGGAGGAGCGACTGGCGGCGGCCGAGGTCGAGGAAGCGGCGCGGCTGTGGGCGAGCCGCGGCAAGCCGCTGGCGGAAGTGTGGCCTCTGGATGGCATCGCGGATGCGCGCCGCCGCCTGCGCGCGGAGGCCGCGTCGTTGTCGCAAAATGCCAAGGATTTTCTGGAGAACGGGGAGACCGCCGGTCTGGCGCGGCGCAGCAAGACGCGCTGGCTGATGGTGGCCGGCCTCGCGCTCGCCGCGCTTGTGACAACCGCGTCGCTGGTGACGGCGGCTGAGCTGGCCCGCCGCGAGCGTACGACCCAGGCCCAAGCGGCGCAGATCGCGCTGGCCGCGGCGGATACGGGCCTCGCGCAGCTGGAGCTGGAGCTTGTCGACCGGGACGCGCGGACCGGCCAGGTTCGGCCGGTCGATGCGGCGCAGTTTGCGCAGCTCAAGGTCACGGTGTTGGACGCCGACCCGCGCGATGCGCATCGGCCGGGCGCGGTGCGTGACCCGCGTTTTGTCCACCTGGGGCCGCCGCAGGTGGTGAACGGTCGCTGGACGACGTCGCTGGAAACGCGATCGGGCACGGCTTTTTTGCAAGTGGCCGGGCGAGGGCGCGACGGGCAGCGCTGTGCGCCGTCCCTGCTGCACCTGCGCAGCCTGCCCGGCTACGTCGAGCGCAATCGCGGACCGGTGGCCCTGCGCGCGACCGTGCCGACCTGCGCGGCGACGGCCGAGGATACCGTGGAAATTCCCGCAGGTCCGTTCATTTTCGGCGGCGAAGGCGAGCCGCCGATCCCCAGCCGTTTGCCCACGACGCCGGAGAAGCAGCTGAATTTGCCGACATTTTGGCTCGACCGCTCGGAAGTTTCCAACGCCTGGTACGCGGTCTATGCCCGCAACGAACCGCTGACCGGCGAAGGCGTGCCGGATTACCCGCCTGAAGACGTGGTCCACGACGCGGCGAAGGCGGACCACCCGGTCAGCGCCCTGGACGCGTACGCCGCCGAGGCATTCTGCGCGTGGCAGGGCAAGCGCCTGCCGACGACCGAGGAGTGGACCAAGGCGGCGCGCGGTGGTTTGACGCTGGACGCCGCGGGACGGCTGGTCAACCCGCTGCCGAGGCGCAACTTTCCCTGGGGCATCGACATGGCGCCCAATCGCGTCAACTTGGGGGATCGTGGCGACGCTTGGCCCGCCAGCGCGCCGACGATCAGCATGCCCGAGGGCGCCAGTCCGTACGGCATCCTGCACATGGCCGACAACGTCAGCGAATGGACGGCGACCACGCCGCGCGAGTCGCGGGGCTCTTCGCTCCGGCTGATGCGCGGCGGCGACTGGTTCACCCCAAGCGTCGATGGCGTCCACTCGATTTCCGGAGAGAACGAGCGCAATCCTCGGTACTTCGCTCTTGCCTTGGGCGTGCGCTGCGCGTGGTAAAAAGACTCCCGGCACCGTTGACGGCGCCCGTTCCGAGTATCACCATCGCCGCGGGCCGAAAACCAACTGCCGGCCCTGGGAGGTGGACCGATGGTAGCGACAGCTTATCCGGGTTACGACATCATTGGCGTGTGTCAGGACGTGATCATCCGGACCTGGGTGAATCCGACGATTACGTTCAATCTCCGCTCTGACCCGAACGGGGCGCCGTACACGGCAAACTGGGGCTCGGACGTCGTCCACAGCGGTTTGCTCACTTCGGTGACGCCGGTGGTCGGTTCGGCGGGTCGTCTGTGCCTGACTTACGCCGCGGCGGGCCACCTGCGCCTCGGCGGCACGCCGTATGTCAAGTCCAGCTTCGCCGGCGTCGACCACGCGACCGCGACGCCGTACTACGCCATCGTCCGGACCGTGACGCCGAACGGCACGCGGCTCGACGTGCAGCTGAACGTGCAGGTCGCACCGGGTCGGTTCTCGCTGGCGACCGTCGACTGGTACAACCCGTCGAACGTCTGGACCGGGTCCGAAACCGCGATCACGCCGGCACCGGGCAATGCGGGCACGGTTTATGTCCACGACGCGTACGCCGCGGCCAATGCTGCCGCTGGCTTGTCCGCGACCGGCAAGTGGCCGACTGATCTGGGCTTGCGCGCCAAGCCGATCCCGTACGACGTGCAGATCGTCGGCACGATGACGGTTCCGCTCGTGCAGGTGCTGGCGACCAAGAATGGCGCGCCCAGCTTCGCCGACGGGACGCTGTCCTACTGGCTGCCGGCCGATAATGGCTTGCACGTCGAGCACTTGCAGCCGCACGACTTTCACGACGTCCAGCCAATTACCGTGACGCCGGACTGGGTGAACGCCGTTGGCTTGCCGCACAAGTAGCCGCCACGGTCAGTCGAACCGCAGCCAATAGAGCCGCTCGCGACCATCCGCCGTCGGTTTACGCAGCATAATCATGGGCTTGTTGTCATGCCAGCCTTCGAGCGCGAGCATCAGCACGCGCGGCGCGCCCTCGTGCACGAACGCCAGCGGGAACGCCGGCCCGGGCCGCGCCAGCAGTCCGGTCATGTCTTGCAGCCACAGCCGCGCGATCGCCTCGTCGTGCGGCAGCCGGCACTCCGTTAGCTTGGCAAACGCGACCGTGTGGCCAAAGCTGTCCGCGATCACGCCGGTCCACAGCGCCGACTTCAGCGTTCCGGTCAGCTCGCCCAGATCCTCGGGTGACGTGTCCCCGCAGCTCGCCGCGCAGGCACAGTTGTCCGGATTCTGCGGGTTGACGGCGGCCAACGCGCAAGAATTCATCGACGGCGGTTGCGCCAGCAGCGCGTCGCAGCGAAAGCCAGTCGCGGTGAATTGGCAGGCATTGATGGCGTTGGTGGTCACCTGCACCACGCACCCGAGCCGCCGGGCCAACGACAGCGCCAACACCGGGCCATCGCCGTTGCTCAGCAGCGGCAGCGGCATCGCCGTCCCGGTATTGCAGCCCAGCAGCCGAATCACCGTGTCCGGCAAAATGCGGTTGCCGATCTGCATGTTGAATTGCACGAGGCAATCCTGAAAGTTCTCGTCGGCAGTCATCCACTGGTCGATGCCGACCTCCAGCGCACCCGGTGCGCCGTGGCCGACGATGTCCAGCACGCCGATCGACGTGAAATTCACATTGTAATTCAGCTGATTGCCAAGCGTCACCAAGCCAGCCTGAAAGTCGTGGTAGCCGCGCTGCTTGATGACGGTCGGCGACGTGACTTTTGCCAGACAATCATCGACCCGGCCGCCATCCGCAAAGTCGCTCGCGGCCATGACAACGTGGATCTTGTGGCTGGCGCTCACCGTCGCGTGCGCGGCCTTTTTCTTGGTCATGTGCGCCTCCGCCCGGCGAATTTCCGGGCGGCAAGACGATCGCACCGCGGCTTTGCCGTGTCAAAACCCGGGGCAAAACTGCGCTTGATAGCCGTCCGCGATGCAGTTTTGTGTGCCCATCGTGTCCTGGCCGCAGCAGCTGCCGGGACATTGCGCGTTGGTCGTGCAGTTGTTCACGCACGCCGTGATCTTGCTGGGCCACGCCGGTCCGGTCTTGTTGGGCCAGTTCAGGCATTGGCCGGTGCCGCCGACGCCGCACGCGTATGGTTGGGAGTCGGTTGCCCAGTATTCGGTTGTGCCGCAGCACTCCGAGTCGTACGTCGGCGTCAGGCAGTGCTTGGTCTTGTAGGTCATGTAGCAGCACGAACTGGGGCAATCCGCGCCGGTGTTGCACGTCTTGGCGCAAAACGGCACGAGGTTGTCCGGGTATTGGATGCACGTCTCGTCCGCGGCGCACTGCGAACCGCCGCAACATTGCGGAATCAAATCGTGTTTGCAGCCCGTCGCCGTCAAACACGCGTCCAGCGTGCAGATGTCGCCGTCGTCGCATTGCGTCTTGTCCGGCGTGTGGCTACAGCCGCCGCTGGCCGGGTCGCAGACGTCCTTGGTGCAGGCGATCCCGTCGTCGCAGTTCATGCCTTGGCCGATGCAGCTGCCGCCGCTGCAGGTGTCGCTGACGGTGCAGGCGTTGCCGTCATTGCACGCGACGTTGTTGTCGGCGAACACGCAGCCCAGCTTGGGATCGCAGGAGTCCGTCGTGCACGGGTTCGCGTCGTCGCAGCTGGTCTGCTTGCCGATGCAAGCGCCGGTCGCGCAGGTGTCGCCGACGGTGCACAGCGTGCCGTCGTCGCACGCGGCTTGGGTAGCGGTGTGCGTGCAGCCGCCGCCGGGCGCGCAGGCGTCGATCGTGCAGGGGTTGCCGTCGTCGCAGCCCAGGACGCCTTGCGATTTGCACAAACCGCCGGTGCAGACGTCGCCAGTGGTGCAGGGCAAGCCGTCGTCGCAGGCGATGCCGTCCAGCGGCGGGTGTTGGCAGCCCTGCGCGGGGTCGCAGAGGTCGTCGGTGCAGACCAAGCCGTCGTTGCAGTTCAGCGGCTTGCCCATGCAGGCGCCGTTTTGGCACTGGTCGCCGAACGTGCACTTGCTGCCGTCGTTGCAGCTGACGCCCGCGGCAAACGGCGTGTACGTGCACTGGCCCGTCGGCGGATCGCAGCCGTCCAGCGTGCACGGATTGTTGTCATTGCAGACCTTTTGCGCGCCCGCGACGCAGCTGCCCTGGCAGGTGTCGCCAACCGTGCAGCCGTTGCCGTCGTCGCAGGGGCCGCTCGTGGGCGTGTGCGTGCACGCGCCGTTGCTCGGGTCGCACGCGTCCGCGGTGCACGGGTCGCCGTCGCTGCATTGCGCTTGAGCGCCGCCCGCGCACTTTCCGGCCTGGCAGTGGTCCTGGGTGCACGCGCTGCCGTCCAGATCGCACGCGGTGGTCAGCGGCGCGGGCGTGTGCGTGCAGCCTGAGGTGCCGGCGCAGTTGTCCACCGTGCACGGCTGGGCGTCGTTGCACAGCACACCGTTGTCGATCTCGCCGTCGCAGTCGTCGTCCAAACCGTTGCAGATTTCCGTGGTTGGCACGCACGGCTGAATATCGGGACCGATGACGTTGCCGTCGGGGTCGATCACCTGACCGTCGGGCAGGATCACGGAACCGTCTGGAATGATGAATGGAACGTCCGGCTTGACCACTTGGCCGTCCGGCGCGTCCGGCAAGATGATCGTGCCGTCGATGAGCGTGACGTCCTTGAGCACTTGGCCGTCGGGCAGCACGACCTCGCCGTCCTTGATCAGCACGCCATCCGGCGGCACCGTCGCGTCAGGCAGCGGCTCGCCATCGTGCTCCGCCAGCACGCCATCGCCGGTCTGGCCGCCGTCCGTCGCCACGACTTGCGGCACGACGGCGGTGTCATCGCTGCACGCGCAGGTGCCAGCGACGGTGGCGGCAACCAACAGGAATCTCGGCACAAAACGCATGGCTTTCCCCATTCTACGCGGGCGGGCAAGCGAGATGTCCGTCCTGCGCAGCGTAGTCACGGCGCGCTTGGGCTGCAAGCGACAATTCGGCGGTCGCGGTTGCTCCACATGATCCCCTTTGTGCGAGACCACAACCTCCAATGTGAGACCTGTTGCATTGCGGACTGGACCGCGAGCGTGCTCCTCGGGAGGCACGCCGCGGATGACAGACGCTTGATCTCGAACCTCGGCGAGCGTGTATCACGGAAGCGGCGCCAGCAGGCCGCCGACAAACGCGATGGCGTCGTGCGCGTGGTCGACCGTCGGATCCCAGCGTGCCAGCAGGCCCTGCGCCAGTCCGGCTGCGGCAAAACAGGCGTTGGAAGCCGCGCCAGCCACCGCCGCCGCCGTGACCGTCTTGCCCGGACCGAGCCACTGCGGCGTCACGCAGCACTGACCGCTTGAACAGGCGACGTCGAGCGCCACCGCCTGCGCTTGCGGATCCAGCGTCTGCGCCGCGCACGCGCCTGCGTGGCACACCTGCCAGATGTAGGTCACGCGCTCGCCGTTGGGATTGGCCGGCGCGTCATCGCCCGGCTTGGCGTGGACCGCCGGCGTCTTGTGCTTGCACCACGTCGCGCCATCGACGTCGGGCTGGTCGGCGATCGCCGCCGCCAAGCACGTCGTCACGCCTTGCGCCAAGCCGGTCGCCATCGCGGCGTAGAGCCGATCGCTGTCGCTCTGCGCCGGAAACCACGCAAAAGTCGCCAGTTGGCCCGTGGTCGGCAGCGGCACCTGCGCGGAACCATCGACGTCCAGAATGTCCGACGGCGTCGGCTCTCCCGGCAGCGCGCCGAGCCCGGTCGTCGTCCGCGCGGCATCCCACGGCCAATCGGTCTGCCACAGCTGAATCCCCAGCGCCGTCGCCGTCGCGCGATCCGTCGCGGCGAAGACCCCGTCCGCCCGCACGATCTGGTTCTGCGCCAGCCCGGGCTTGAGCAGCGGGTCGTCAAACGACTCCACCTGGAGCATCGCTGCTTGCGCCCAGGCCGCTTCCCAGGTCGCGCCCGTCACTGCCGCGTGGTTGTCGTCCGACAGCGTCGCGTAATCGCGCTGCCAGCTGCTGCCCATCAAGAACGCCACGCGCGACGTGATCGGCGCGGCCGTCGCATACTTGGCCCAATCCGCCGGCGCCACCGCGCCCGGCAGGCCATCCCAGTTGCCCAGCACGGCCACCAGCACGCGCCCGGTCAGCGCGCCTTCATAGGGCCAGCCGTGGTCGCGCACGCACTGCACCAGCGTGCTCCCGACATCGCACTGCGCCAGCAGCTCCGCCGGCGTGTACAGCAGCGCGCCCAATGTCTGCTGCAGTTCGCCGTCCAGGTCTTCCGGCGTATGGCTGTCGTCAAAAGTCGGCGTAATCAGGCCCTTGAGCTCCAGAATCACCACGATCGCCGCGTGGCTCACCACCAGGTCGTGCAGCGCCAGCACCGGCGCGAGGCAGTCCGCGAGGTCCGTGCACACGTCATTGCCAGGCGCCGTGTGATAAATCAAAAAGTGATGCGGCGTCGCGGGATCCGGGTGGATGTCCAGCTCCAGAGCGCGGACGTGGTCGATCAGCAGCTGGTCGAGGATCTGCTCGCCCACGCCGGACGAGCCGATGTCGCCCGGCGCGCCGCGGTTGACCCAATAGCTGTTGTGCGTGGCGATGCGGCTGGTCTGCGACAGCGTCGGGCCCAAATCGTAGGCGCCGCTTGGCGCGGAGCACGCAGCGGACAAAAGTAGCGCAAGCCAAAGCGTTTTCACCCGGCCAACCGCCCATCGCCCAGCAGCAGGTCGATCGTCGCCTGGTCCACCGGCGGAAAGCGGTACTCGCCCAGCTGAACCGGATTGACCCAGCGGAAATCCCAGACGCCGATGCGCTGCGGCAGGCCGCCGACAATGCGCGCAGAAAAGCTATGAAAATCAATGCAATATGGCTCGTACTCGCGGCGCAAGCTGACGCTCTTGCTCACGATCTCGATCGCCACGTCCAACTCCTCGCGGATCTCGCGGATCAGCGCGGCCTCGTCGCTCTCGTCCGGCTCCACCTTGCCGCCGGGAAATTCCCACAGCAGCGGCATCCCGGCGTGCGGCAGCCGCTGCGTGATCAGGTACTGCCCAAGTTCATTGCGAATTTCCGCGGCAACGACGCGAATGACCCGCTTTGTGGAAGTGCAACTCATCGCCTGCCTCACTTGAACGGGTCAAACCCGCAAACGCCCGACGACGACACGTACTTGGACGAGCCAATGCAGTGCGGTAATGCGGGGTTCCATTTGCTGCAGTCGGCGTCGGCTTTGCACTGCATGGCGCAGCGCTTTTGCGGCGGGTCGCTGGCCAGCGTGTTGCCGCCGGATTGCGACACCTCAAAACCGCAGGAAAATTGCACAGTTTGGATGGATCCGCCGACAATGTTGTCATCGCTGCACTGCGCCGTCGCTTGGCTGCAGCCGCAGTCCTTGGTGCAGTAGCCAAGCGCGGCGTTGTAGCCGGTGAGAAAGCCGCCTTTTTGGCACAGGCCGTACGTGCAGTCGCTGTCCTGGGAGCAGGTCTTGCCGTGCGGCGTGGCGTGGGCGCTGACGAGGACCGGCGGGCAGGTGCTGGCGGCGGTGTCGCTGGCGGCGTCGGTGCCGGCTGGGACGTCGCTTGTGGCGTCCGTGGCGCTGGAATCGGTGGTGCTATCGGGCGTCTGTCCGCCGAGGTCGTTGCCCAAACCGTCGCAGGAACCGTTGCAGCAAGCGTCGGAGCACACTTCTTGCATCGCTGCGATGTCACCGTTCGCGTCCACCGCGTCCGCCGCGCCGCCGCCGCTGGCCGTTGTGCTGCCGCAGCCCAGCGCGATCGCCGCGAGCAGGCAAGGCAGCAAGGCCGGTGGGAGCGAGGACATGCGTTTCCTGACGCCGCGAAAAGGGGTTCGGTCGCGGCGTGCGTCCGGCAGTCTGGCTGACGCTGGCGGTCGCCGTCAACGACTTTTGCGCCTCCGCGCCGCCGGCAAAACGTCGCTGCGGATTGACCTCTGCGCCACAACTTGGTACACCGCGCCGCCGTTCGGGCTGGAGGCCAAATCCGGCCCGTGCCCTCCCGTCTGCAAGCGCATCCTGAGGCGTCCATGCTCGCACTGATTACGCTGCCACACCTCAATAATGTTCACGCGTTGGTGTCGCACGCCGGGCTCATCGACATCGACGTCACGGTGTTCTATTACGCCGCGCTGTTCGTGATCTTGCTGCTGGTGCTGCCGAACCTCGTGTTCAAGCCGATGCTGGCGCGGATGGAAAAGCGCGAAGAGCGGACGTCCGGCGCGCGCTTGGAGGCGCAGCTGATCCGCAAGTCGGCCGACGCGGAAGCCGAGCAGTTTGACAAGCATGTCGCCGACGAGAAGCGCAAGGCCTTGGAAGAACGCGCGAAAATGCGCGAAGAGACCCAGCGCACCGCGGACGACACGATTGCGCAGGCGCGGCGCGACACGCAGGCGCGAATTGAAGCCGGGCTCGTGGCCCAGCACGCGCAGGCCGTGCAGGCGCGCGAGGCGATTGCCACCGACGCCCGGGACATCGCGGGTGCGATTGCCCAGAAGCTTGTGCAGGCCTGAATGGCGCCGGTTTGGACGCAGGAGACGAGGATGAAGCGATTGCAGCAGCTCCCGATTCTCGGCCTTGGCCTGGCGACGCCGGTGCTGGCGTTGGCCGCTGAGACGTGTGAGCCGAACGAATTCTGCTTCCAAGTCCAGGGCTATTACATCCTTGATTTCATTGCGTTTGTCGCGATCATCGTCTATGCCGCGCGCAAGCCGCTGGCGGCGTTTCTAGACAAGCGGTACGCGGACGTCTCCAAGGAGATCGCCGCGGCGCACGAGCTGCGGGACGCGGCGCAGCAGAAATTCGACGCCTATAAGGCGCGGATGGACAACTTGGCCGTCGAGATGGACAAGATCCTGGCCGACGCGCGGGCCGGCACCGAAGTGGAAGTGCAGCGGATTTTGGCCGATGCCAAGGCCCAGGTCGAACGCGTGACGGCGGAAGAGAAGATTCGCCTGGACCAGGAGTCCAAGCGGATTCGCGACGAATTACAGCGGGATGCCGCGGCGCTGGCGCTCAAGCTGGCCGAGCAGATGGTGCGGGAACGCCTGGACGCGGCGGCGCAGACCAAGCTGGTCGACCGGGCGCTGCACGAGATCGAGGAACTGCCGGCGACGGGCGCGAACGCGTGAGTTGCGGACTATTGGGAGCGATGAAGCATGGCTAGCACGAGCGGTTCTGCAAAAATTGCCCGACGTTATGCGCGCGCCCTCGCGCTCCTGTGCGACGAGCGCGGGGACGCGGATGCGGTGCGCGCGGCGCTTGCTCAGGTCGTGGTGACGCTCGACGCCGTGCCGGAGGCGCTCGCGTTTCTGACCAACCCGACGCTGCCGCACCTGGTGCGCACGGCGCTGTTGGCGAACTTGCTGAAAGAATTGGCGATTACCGGCACGGCCGACGCGTTTGCCAAGCTGATGCTGGACAACGGGCGCATCGGCTCGCTCGCGGCGACGCTCAGCGAATTTGCCGCGATTCAGGACGCGCGCAGCGGTCGGGCGGAAGCGCAGCTGACGTCTGCGGTTGCGCTGGATCCGGCGGCGATCGCGCGGGTAGCTGCGGCGATTAAGCGCTTGATCGGCAAGGACATTCAGGTGACCGCGGCGGTCGATCCGGAGCTGCTGGGCGGTGTTGTCGTGCGCGTGGGCAACACAGTGTGGGACAGCTCCGTGCGCAACCACTTGAATCGCCTTCACGCCGAACTGGTTTCTCACTAAGGTCAACTGGTTACAGACTCATTCGAACTCTCGTTTCTGCTGGAGAAAGTCATGGACATCCGCGTTGAAGAAGTCAGCCGCATCATTCGCGACCAGGTCGCCAACTACGGCGCCAAAGTTGACGTTCAGGAGACCGGCCGTGTGCTGGCGGTGGGCGACGGTATCGCCCGCGTCCACGGTCTGGAAGCGGCCATGGCCGGCGAGCTCCTGGAATTTCCGCATGATGTCAAGGGCATGGTGCTGAATCTGGAAGAAGACAACGTCGGCGTCGCGCTGCTCGGCAATGCCAACGCGATCAAAGAGGGCGACCTCGTCAAGCGCACCGGCCGCATCGTCGAAGTGCCGATCGGCATGGCGCTGCTCGGCCGCGTGATGAACGCGCTCGGACAGCCGATCGACGGCAAAGGTCCGCTGGCCAACGCCGACGGCTCGCCGCTGACCTACGGCCGCGTGGAAGTCAAAGCCAAGGGCATCATCTCGCGCAAGCCGGTGTTCGAGCCGCTGCAGACGGGCTTGAAGCCGATCGACGGCATGGTGCCGATCGGCCGCGGTCAGCGCGAGCTCATCATCGGCGACCGCCAGACCGGCAAGACGGCCGTCGCGATCGACGCCATCATCAACCAGAAGCCCGAGCACGAGCGCTTCAAGGCCGGCGACAAGACCGCCAAGCCGGTCTACTGCATCTACGTCGCCGTCGGCCAGAAGCAGTCGACCGTCGCGCAGGTTGTCAAAAAGCTGACGGATCACGGGGCGTTGGACTACACGATCGTCGTCTCTGCCGGCGCGTCGGATCTCGCGCCGCTGCAGTTCCTGGCGCCGTACACCGGTGCGGCGATGGGCGAATACTTCCGCGACAACGGCATGCACGGGCTGATCGTGTACGACGACCTGTCCAAGCAGGCGGTCGCGTATCGCCAGATGTCGCTGCTGCTGCGCCGTCCGCCGGGCCGTGAAGCGTATCCGGGCGACGTGTTTTACCTCCACAGCCGTCTGCTCGAGCGCGCCGCCAAGCTGCGCGACGAAGAGGGCGGCGGGTCGCTGACGGCGCTGCCGATCATTGAGACGCAGGCGGGCGACATCTCCGCCTATGTGCCGACCAACGTGATTTCGATCACGGACGGCCAGATCTTTCTGGAATCGGACCTGTTCTTCAAAGGCATCCGCCCGGCCATCAACGTCGGCTTGTCGGTGTCCCGTGTCGGCGGCGCGGCGCAAGTCAAGGCGATGAAGGCGGTGGCCGGTCCGCTGCGGTTGTCGCTCGCGCAATACCGTGAATTAGCTGCGTTTTCGCAGTTTGCGTCGGACCTCGATCCGTCCACCCAGCGCACGCTCGCGCAAGGCGCGCGCCTCACGGAGCTGCTCAAGCAGCCGCAGTACCAGCCGATGCAGGTGCACGAGCAAGTCATCCTGATGTTCGCCGCGACCGCCGCGGAGGGCTTCATCGATCACCTGCCCGTCGCTGCGCTGCGCCGCTATGAGCAGGAATTGTTCGCGTTCCTGCGCAACCAGAAGGCGGAGATGCTGGAGAACCTCAAGAACGGCGTCACCAAGACCGATCTGAAAAAGAAGGACGATCCGTACCGCGTGGCCCTTGTGGCCGCGCTGACGGAGTTCAAGGCGCTGTTCCAGGCGTAGGCGTTGACGGTCGTTTCGTAGCCAGTTCGAGGCAACATGCCATCTTTGAAAGCAATTCGACGTCGCATCGTGTCGGTCAGGTCCACGGCCAAGATCACGCGCGCGATGAAGTTGGTGGCGACGGCCAAGCTGCGCCGCGCGCAGGAGCGCCTTGTCCAGCTGCGGCCGTACGCCAAGCGCGTCAACGACATGATTGTCGAGCTGGCGTCGGGCACGGATGCGGAGGGCCATGCGCTGCTCGCAGTTCGCCCGCCCAAGCGCACGCTGGTGCTGGTGCTGACGTCCGATCGCGGTCTGGCGGGCGCGTTCAACGCCAACGTCAACAAGGCGGCGTGGAATTGGGTCAAGGCCAACCAGGACAAGCGCGAGCTGATCGAGCTGCGCGTCGTCGGCAAGAAAGGCCGCGATTTCTTCAAGGCGCGCCAGGCCAACGTCGGGCATGTCTACACGGACGTGCTGAACAACGTGACGCTGGAGCGCGCGACCGGCATCGGCCGCGAACTCGTGGCAGCGTACGTGGATGGCCACTTTGACGAAGTGTTTATCGCCTACAACCAGTTCAAGTCCGCGATGACGCAGATCGTGCAGTTCGAGCGCGTGCTGCCGCTGCCACCCGCCGGGTTGGACGATGGCAAGGGCGCGGCGGTGGATCTCGCGCTGACGAGCATCGACACGATCTTCGAGCCGACCAAGGACGCAGTGCTGGACTCGATCCTGCCGATGTCCATCGACGTGCACGTGTACCGCTGCCTGCTGGAATCCGTGGCGTCCGAGATGGGCGCGCGGATGACGGCCATGGACGCGGCGACCAAGAACGCCGGCGAGCTGCTGGCGCGCATCACGCTTGTCTACAACCGCGCACGTCAGTCGATCATTACCACGGAACTGATGGAAATCACGTCAGGTGCCGAAGCGCTTAAGGGCTAACTCTCGATTTTATTTCCGCGTTAGGAGTTTCTCATGTCGTACGGTCGCATCAGCCAGGTCATCGGTCCCGTCGTGGACGTCGAGTTCCCGAACGGCCAGGTTCCGGAAATTCTCACCGCGCTCCGCGTGACCAACGCCGCCATCAGTGGCGAAGAGTGGAATCTCGTGCTGGAAGTGGCGCTGCACCTGGGCGAATCGTCCGTGCGCGCGATTGCCATGGACTCGACCGACGGCCTGCGCCGCGGTCAGGACGTGCAGGACACCGGCAAGCAGATTCAGGCGCCCGTGGGCGATGAAGTGCTCGGCCGCATCCTGAACGTGGTCGGCGCGCCGGTGGACGACAACGGCCCGGTCAATGCCAAGGAATTCTGGGGCATTCATCGCGAGCCACCGTCATTTGACCAGCTGACGACCACCGTCGAGATGTTCGAGACGGGCATCAAGGTCATCGACCTGCTGGCGCCGTACACCAAGGGTGGCAAAATCGGCCTGTTCGGTGGCGCCGGCGTGGGCAAGACCGTGCTGCTGATGGAGCTGATCCGCAACATGGCCGTGGAAAAAGGCGGCTTCTCGGTGCTCGCGGGCGTCGGCGAGCGCACGCGCGAAGGCCGCGACTTGTACAACGAAATGATCGAGTCGGGCGTGATCGCCGTCGAGAAAGACGAGCACGGCGAGCCGATCATGATCGGCGGCGTGCCCAAGCTGATCCCGGGCAAGTCCCAGGTGTCGCTGATCTACGGCCAAATGAACGAGCCGCCCGGCGCGCGCGCCCGTGTGGCGCTCACCGCCTTGACGATTTGCGAATACTTCCGCGATGTCCGCAACAAGGACGTGCTCCTGTTCGTCGACAACATCTTCCGGTTCACGCAAGCCGGCTCGGAAGTGTCCGCGCTCCTCGGCCGCATCCCGTCCGCGGTGGGCTACCAGCCGACGCTGGCGACGGAAATGGGCCAGCTGCAAGAGCGGATCACGACGACCAAGAACGGCTCCGTGACGTCCGTGCAGGCGATCTACGTGCCCGCTGACGACCTGACCGACCCGGCGCCCGCGACCGCGTTCGCCCACTTGGACGCGACGACGGTGCTGTCCCGTGCGATTACCGAAAAGGGCATCTACCCGGCCGTGGATCCGCTGGACTCGACGTCGCGCATTTTGGACCCGATGGTCGTCGGCGAGGAGCACTACGGCGTCGCCCGCCGTGTGCAGTCGATCTTGCAGGAATACAAGGACTTGCAGGACATTATCGCCATTCTCGGCATGGAAGAACTGAGCGAGCAGCAAAAGCTGACCGTCGGCCGCGCGCGCCGCATCGAGCGCTTCCTGTCGCAGCCGTTCTTCGTCGCGGAAGTGTTCACCGGCAGCCCGGGCAAGTACGTCAAGCTGGCCGACACCATCAAGGGCTTCAAGGCGATCTGCGACGGCGAGCACGACAACATCCCGGAAGGCGCGTTCCTGATGTGCGGCAGCATTGACGAAGTGGTCGAGAAAGCCAAGACAATGTAAGGGGTTGCGAATGAAGTGCGAGATCGTGACGCCCGTGGGCATCAAGTATTCGGGCGACGTGCTGGGCGTCATCGCACCGGGCGCGTCGGGCGATCTGGGCATTCTGCCGGGTCACCAGGCGCTGCTGTCCGGCCTGCGGACCGGCGTGTGCACCGTGCAGCTCGGTCCGCACATTGACCTGCCGCTGGTCGTGGATGGCGGCTACGTGCACGTTGTGGCCGGTCAGACCGTGACGATCACGACCGAGCTCTGCGAAAAGGCCGAGGACATCGTGCTCGACGCCGCGCGCAAGCAGCTGGACGACGCGACGGCAGAACTGTCCCAGACCCGCGAGGACGTGGCGTCCGAGCTCTGGAAAGTCCGCAAGCGCGCTGTGGATTTGGCCGAGACACGCGTGCGCGTGGCGGCGACGAAGTAGTCAACCGCGCCGCAGCACGCCCAGCAGCTGGGTTTCCAGCGCCCGCTGCACTTCGCCGATGGCCGGGCGCGGCAGCCCACGCTCCTCACACACCTGCCAGATCGACGTCAGGATCACGCCGTCCAGGCCGCACGGCGTTACCGCAAAGCCATCCAGCCGCGGATTGACGTTCAACGCCAGGCCGTGAAACGTCCAGCCGTTGCGCAAGCCTAGTCCAAGACTGGCGATTTTGCGCTGTGCGTCGATCCACACGCCGGACTGGCCCGGCTTGAGCACCGTTTGCACGCCGAACTGCGCGCAGGCCGCGGCAATGCACTGCTCCAGCAGCCTCACGAACGCCGGCAAGTCGCCCAGCGGCCCGTTGCCCCAAGCGCCAAGTTGCTGATTCAGCTGAAGAATCGGATACGCCACAAGCTGCCCCGGCGCGTGCCAGGTCACGGATCCGCCGCGCGCCACTTCGTGAACGGCCACGTCCAGCGCCGGCTGCCCGGGAGGCTGCCAGCGCGGCGCTGCGATGTGCTCCCGGCCACCTTTGCGCCCCAGCGTCAGCGTCGGCGGGTGTTGCAGCACCAGCAGGACGTCGTCCGCCGTTCGCGGCCGCGCCACCAACGCGTCCATCTGCGCCATTGCTGTGTCGTATGCGCAGAGAGGCTCGCCGTCGTGGGTGTGCGTCCGGGGGTGCGCGAGGCGCGGCGGCGTACCGGAGTTCCAGGGCAGCGGCGGCGCGGGCGGCGGCAGCGTGGTCACGGCTTGTCGGCCGCCAGCAGCGCGCGCAGTTCTTCCACCGTCGCGTTGGGCAGCAACCCGGTCGACGAGAACGCTCGCCGCAACGGAATCGGTTTTTGCGCGCCGCCGAGCGACGGGGGATGTTCGCGCTCAGGGCGCACGTCGTCCGGCACGCCCAGCAGCTGCAGCACGCGCGGCAGGACCCGCCGGCGCACGGACGCGATCTGCCGCGCCTTGTACTCGCCGTAGGACGCACGGCCTTCCGTCGCTGCCTGGTAACTGGCGATGTCCATCAGCTGAACTTCATACGGAAAAAAGAACTGGATCTCCGGATCCACGCCCTGGGTCGTCAGCGCCACCAGCATCTCGTCCAGGGCCTCGCCCTGCAGGTGCTTCTGCGCGATGGCTTGGGCCTCGCGCATCCGCGTAAACAGCGGATTGGCAAAGCGAATCATCTGCCGGCACGTGAACTGGATCGACTGGTATTTGTCCGAGCTGTACGGGTTCCAGTCGACCTGCTCGCTGCCCGCTGGCTTGTGGTCAAAGGCGTGGATGGCCTTGACCGTCGCCATCTCGTCCAGCTCGCCGCGCTGGTAGCGCTGCAGGCAGGACCGCACGTGTGTGTCGTAAGCATCCAAATCTACAAGCGTATTGCGCGATCGCGTCGGCTTGACGTTCGGGTACATGATCGTGTGCTCTTCGCGCAGCGCCCGTACCGCAAACAGCGCATCCACCGGCGTCCCGACGATGATCCGCACGCCGATGTGGTCAAACAAGTCGTACGCGACATTCTCCTGCTTTTGCAGCAGCTTGACGACGACCGACCGCAGCGGCTTGGTCTCCTTGACCTCGAACCGCACGATCGGCACGTCGAAGCTCTGCGCGTGCAGGTACTGGCTGCCGTCCTCGCGCGTGCGCACCTGCGCGACGAAGCGGTTCAGGATGCGCTCGCGGATCTCGTGGTAGTAATTGTTTTGAAAGTAGTTTACCGCATGCGCCACCGTGTGCATCACCCGCAGCAGCCCGCACGCCCAGCCCATCCGGACTTCCGCCGTCTGGCCGTCCTTCGCCACCGCGATCTCGCGATCGCCTGCCGCCAGCCGCATCACATCGAGGATCGGCATCGCGTCGAATTCGGCCGGCATTTCCACCGGTAGCCCCGGCAGCAGCACGCCGCGGATAAAGCCCAGCGCCTCGGTGCGAATGCGTTCAACATCCTGAAACTGAACGGGATTATCCAAGTCGTAGCCGTACCGAGCCAGAAAGCGCGAGGCCTCCTCCGCGCCGTTGTGGCTCAGCCGCAGGTGAGACAGGTCGATTGCCGACTGGCCGCCCATGATCGTGTGCATCGTCTCCCACGAGAACACGTAGCGCGCCAACAGCGGCGGCAGAGGTCCTGCGTGGAGCGTTCCGATCTCGGCCAAGGGAGTCTCCCGTCGAAAGGGCGGCAAAAGCCGCGCGGTTGTAACCGAAAGCCGGCGACTTGTCTCGCACGAAACGCAAAGTTACGTTGCGGTCACGCCAAGTTCCAGCAAGCCGCGACTCGGGTGCGCGGACCGCACGGCGAACTGTGCGTGGTCGCCCACCGCCAGCATCGGCGCCCGAACCGGCGTGTCCAGCGCCAGCTCAGGCAGAAATACCAGCCGCTCGCCGCTCGCCAGCACGCGCACCACTTGGCCGTCCAGCGGCCGGCCGTTCACCCGAGCCGCGAGCCACAACAGCTTGAAATAATGGCTGCCTTTGCGCTGCCACTGCCGCCGCTCGCGTGCCGCGTCGTCCGCGGTTTGCGCCAACTGCGTCACCTCCTGGGCCGTGTGCGGCGCCGGCGTGCCGCGCAGCCACGCCACCAGCTGGCGGTGCGCCAGCACGTCGCCATAACGCCGCAGCGGCGAGGAAAATTGCACGTACGCTGGCACGCCCATCATCCCGTGCGGCGCCGGCGCGGCCTGCAGCGTCCCCGCCTCCAGCACCCGAAACATCG
The DNA here is from genome assembly GCA_903929795.1 of uncultured Myxococcales bacterium. Classification (GTDB taxonomy): domain Bacteria; phylum Myxococcota_A; class UBA9042; order UBA9042; family UBA9042; genus CAIYBN01. The sequence goes on from CAIYWC010000033.1 coordinate 50,315, forward strand.
CAAAGCACTGCGCCGGATCGGCGTACAGCCCCGGCGGCAGCGGCGCGTTCCCCGGCCGCGGCTGCGTGCGGAACGGCAGCGCGATTCGATGCCGCGCCCCCAGCTGGGCCACCGCCGCGCACGCCTGGACCATCATCTCGGTCACCAGCCGCCGGCCCGGGCTCGTCTGCTGCACCTGACGCACCTGGATGGGCTGAAACGGCGGCGCGCTGATCTCGCAATCGGGCCGGTACAGCAGCCACGCGCCGTTGCGGATCCGCGCAGCCTCGGCCGCTAGCCCTGCGGCGATCAGCTGGTCCAGCGCCGGGCGATCCACGTCCGGCGCGCCTTGGCCCGCCAGCGCGCGCTCCACGAGGCTGTACGACCAGACGTGCGCCACGCGCACCCACGCCTCCTGCAGCGCCTCGTCGTGCGGTTGGCCAGCGGCGTCCAGCGTCAGCGACACGACCAGCGCCGGCTTCCACTGCGCCAGCGTCAGGGACGCCACGTCACGCGCCAGCAGATCCGGCAGCATCCCGACAACGTGGCGCGGGTGGTACATCGTCGCGCCCCGCTGCCGCGCCGCCAGATCCGCCAGGCTGCCCGGCGCGATCCACGCCGACGGATGGGCGATCGCCACGTGCACGCGCCAGCCGTCCGCCAGCGGCTCGACGCAGATCGCGTCGTCCACCTCATGCGGCGCATCGTTGTCCATCGCGACAAACGGCAGCTCCAGCCGCGGCGCGTCCGGCGGCATGTCGGGCGCCGTGCGCAGGCTCGCGATTGCGTCCGCGGGCCAAGGCTGCAGCAGCCCCGATCGCCACAGCTCTACGTCCTCGTGGCCATCCCAGATGCCCAGCTCGTTCAACAGGTCCGCCGCATCGCGCGCGTCCGCCCGGTTGTGGCGCCCGTCCATCTCCAGCCAGTGCGCCGCCGCCGCATCCGCCTCGCCGCGCACGATCGCGATCAGCCGCGCCGGCGCGTCGCCCAGCACCACCCGCAGCCCGGCGCGGTGCTGCTGCAGCGCCGTCCGCCAGTTCGCTACGTCGACGTCCAGCTCCGCCTGCCGCTGCCGCTGCTGGTCCAGCGCTACGCGTTCCGCGGCGTTGCGGCGCGTCAGCCGGCCCCGCGTCAGGGCAAAACCGCTGTGGGCAAAGACCGCCAGCACGGTCGCCGCGTCGCGCGCCGCCGCGTCATCCTGGCCAAAAAGCACTTCCGCCAGCTCGCCCACGCCCAGCGGCCGATCGGCAAACAGCGCCCACGCGATCTCCAGCTCTTCCGCCGTCGCGCGCTTTTGCAGCGCCGCCACCGCCTGTTCGGCGTCCGCCAGCGACGCGGCCCGCAGGTTCAGCTCGCCCTCCAGCTCCGGCCGTTCGATGCGCAGAACCGTTACTTCCTGACCAAAAGCGCGGACTTGCACGCGCAGCGGCCGGCCGGGCTTGTACGTCTGCACCCAGCCTACGCGTAGCGTCGGGCCATCCGCCACCATCACGACTTGTCCTTCCGTCACGCGACCTCCTGCATCGACCGCTGGAGCGCCTGGCGCAGCTGCGTGTGGCGGTGAATCGGCGCATCGTTCTGCACAGCGCGCTCAATCGCCCGCAGGGGGCCGACCAGCACGACGAACCGCCGCCCGCGGGTCAGCGCCGTGTACAGCAGGTTGCGCTGGAGCATGATGTGGTGCGATGGGTGTAGCGGCAAAATAACCGCTGGATATTCACTGCCTTGCGACTTGTGCACGGTCACAGCGTAAGCAAGCTGCAGGTTGTCCAGCGCGCTGCCTTCCACGTCAACCAGCCGTTCGCCAAAGCGGATTTGCACCGTCGGCGCCAGCGGCAGCCCCGGCTGGCGATTGTCCGCCCGGCCCACGCCGCGGCCGACAACCACGCCGATGTCGCCGTTGAACACCTCGAGATCATAATCGTTCTTCAGTTGCTGGACCTTGTCGCCCACCCGCAGCCCGTTGCCCAACTGCTCGCCGTGTGGGTTCAGCGCCTCGCGAAGCGCCTCGTTCAGCGCGTGCGTGCCCAGCGGCCCGCGGTGCACCGGCGCCAGCACCTGAATGTCGCGAATTGGCTCGAAACCTCTTTGCGGCAAGCGATGTTGCACGATCTCCAAGACGCCCGCCAGGATGTCCTCGGGCTGCTCGCGCGGCACCAGGAAGAAGTCGCCGTCGGCATTGCGCGGCGAGGACTGCGGCATCAGCCCGTCGCGCACGCGCTGCGCGTTCAGGGCGATCTGCGAGCCCTCGCCCTGCCGGTAGATGCGGTCCAGCGCCACCACCGGCATGCACTGCGACTGGATCAGGTCGTCCAGCACCGCGCCCGGACCCACGGATGGCAGTTGATCGGCGTCGCCGACCAGCAGCACGCGGGCACCCAGCGGTGTCGCGTCAAAAAGCGCTGCCGCCAAGCTGACTTCCATCATCGAGACCTCGTCGACGATGATCAGATCGGCGTCCAGCGGCACGTCCGCATTGCGCAAAAAACGCCCGGTCCGCGGCTCGAATTCCAGCAGCCGGTGCAGCGTCTTCGCTTCCGCGCCCGTCGCCTCGGCCAGCCGCCGCGCCGCACGCCCGGTCGGTGCCGCCAGGGCCAGCCGCGGCTTGTCGCGCGCCATCGCGGCCAGCACGCCCCGGATGATGGTCGTCTTGCCTGTTCCGGGCCCGCCGGTCACCACAAGCACGCCGGTCTGCAGCGTCCGCGTCACGGCCTCGCGCTGGCTGCCTTCCAGTGCAAAGCCCAGGGCGACCTCCGCGTCGGCCAGTCGCGCAGAAATATCCAGCAATTCCAATGATTTCTCGTGCAGCAGTGCTGCCAGTCGCTGGGCGAGCCGCTGCTCGGCGTGGGCGAGTTCCGCCAGGCACAGCGCGCCATCCGAGCGCACAAGCGCGCCCTGCGCCATCAGGAGGTCCACGGCCTCGGCCAGCGCGTCCGGTTCCACTTCCAGCACGCCCGCGGCCGCCGCCAGCACGGTCGGCTCCGGCGGCGCCGTGTGCCCCTGCTGCGCGAGTTCCTGCAGCGCGTGCACCAGCCCCGCGCGCATGCGATCAGGCGAGGTCGCAGGCACGCCCAGCTCGCGCGCCAGCCGATCCGCCGTCTTGAAGCCGATGCCCGGCACGTCCTCGGCCAGCCGGTACGGCCGCTCGCGCACCTGCCGCACGGTGTCGTTGCCATAGCGCTGCGCGATCCGCGCCGTCAGCAGCGGTCCCAAGCCCAGGCCAAACAGGAACACCGCGTTCGCCGCCGCCTCCGCGTTCACCTGGACCTGATCCACCAGCGCCGCGCGCGCCTTGCGGTTCAGGCCCTTCACGCCTTTGAGCACGTCCGGATTCTGGCGAATCTGCTCCAGCGCGTCCGCGCCCAAATGGTCCAACAAACGCTGCGCAATGGTCGGACCAATGCCGGCAATCTTGCCAGACCGCAGGTAGCGCGCCACGCCTTCGCGGGTGTCGGGCAGGATCGGTCGCGCCGAGAGCACCTTGATCTGGCGGCCATGGCGCGGATCGTCCTCCGCGACGCCCTCGATCGCCACGGAATCGCCGACGTTCAGGCCCCACAGCGAACCCTTGATGGTCGCGCCGATCCCGTCGTCGCGGCGCAAAAGCGCGATGCCAAAGCCTTTTTCCGGATTGCGAAAGACAAAGCGCTCGATCAGCCCGGTCCACGCGACGTGGTCACCCGGGCTGACGGCCGCAGGCGCAAATCGGGCCGGCGCGGCGCTGTCGAAGGCAAAAATGGCGCCCTGGCGTGGGCCAGCCGGGGCGCTCATGGCGCAGCGGCGGGCACCAGCGGTCCGTGCAGCGCGACGTCAACCACCGCGCCACTGCGCAAGACCTGAGCGTGCGCGCCCGTCTGGCCGGCAACCTGCAGCGCACGGTCGATCTGGTACGCGGTCGCGATCGGCTGGCCATCCAGGCTCGTCACGAAATCACCGCTCTGCAGGCCACCTTGGGCCTTGCGCACAAGCACGCCGCGGTTGCGTGACGCCACAAACAGCTCCTTTCCCGTCAGGTTCGGCGCCACGCGATCCCACAGCGCCAGGGTCGCCGCCTCGCGCACCAGCTCATCTTTCGCCTTGTTCGACTCGTTCCAGCTCGGCTTGCCCGGCGCCGCCCATGCCAGCGTCGTCGGCAAGCTGTCCACCAGGCCATCGCCCTTGGTCTGGCGCACGCCGGTCTCCGCCAGCAGCGGCCCGGCGATCTCCAGCAGCTTGTTCAGCGCCAGCTGGATCGCCTGGGTCAAGCCCGGTCGCGGATCGCCGCCCGGCATCACGTTGGTCGGGTCGTCGGTCAGCTCCACCACCAGCCCCGCCAGCCGCCGTCCGCGCAGCGCGTCCGACAGCCACGCCTCCACGCGCAGGTGCGCGTCGAGTCCGTGCTGGCGAAACGTCGGCTGCTTTTTGGGATCCGCGCTCCGGATATCTTGGATATCACGCACATTTGTCGCTCGCTGTTCCGTCACAAGGATGTGCAGCGCCACGGCCTCGCGCACCGGCAGCCCCAGCGCCACGGCGTGGCTCATCAGGTCGGTGTCCGCGGAGACGACACCGATTTCATCCACCGGGTGCAGGATTGCAAAATCCGCTGGCCCGACAAGCGGTTGCGGTGTCTTCGCCAGCAGCCAGCGCGCCACTTCGTCCGTCCGCATCGCGATATCCAGCGAGGTTGCGTCCTGCATCGCGAGCGCGACCGGCAGCACGATCAGCGCCTTGGCGTGCGCGCTGGCATCCGGCGCCTGAACCTCGCTGATCTGCGGTCCGCTCGCGCCGCACGCGGTCAGCGCCAGCAAACTCGCCCGTGTCAGCCACTGAAACGCCTTTTCCACGCGTGCCTCCGCCCTTCTGCGCACCGAGGATCGCACGTCTCGCGGCGGATGGGCAAGTCCGCGTTGACGCCGCGCGTCTGCATCGCGCATCCTCCCGCGGCCATGACTGACGCTTCCGGCCTGCACAACGCGCATCCCAACTGGCTCACGACGCCGGACGTGGATGTCGCCGCGCTGACGCCGGTGATGCGCCAGGTTGTCGACGCCAAGCGACAGCACCCGGACGCGCTGATCCTGTTTCGTCTCGGGGACTTCTACGAGCTGTTCTTCGAGGACGCGCTGGAAGGCTCGCGGCTGCTGGATCTCGCGCTGACGTCGCGCAACAAGAACGACCCGCGGCCGATCCCGATGTGCGGTTTTCCACACCACGCGATGGCGCAGCACGTGCAGCGCGTGCTGGAGGCGGGGCGGCGCTGCGCGGTGGTGGAGCAGCTGGAAGACGCGGCGACGGCCAAGGGGCTGGTGGCGCGCGGCGTGACGCACGTGGTGACGCCGGGCGTCGTGCTGGAGCCCGAAGCGCTGGATCCGCGGGCGGATCACCGCGTGGCGGCGCTGTGGCCGGGCAAGCAGGGCGGTCTGGGCGTGGCCGTGGCGGACGTGACAACCGGCGTGCTGCAGGTCGGCGAGGTGCTGCATCCGACCGCGCTGGGCGTGCTGCTGGTGCGGCTGGAGCCGCGTGAACTGGTCCTGCCGGCGGCGGGCGAGCCTTGGCTGGACGCGCTGTCGAGCGCGCGCGAGCTGCCCAAGACGATCCGCGAGTTTCACGGCAATGACGCACCCACGCTGGCGCAGGCGGCGGAGTATGCCCTGCGCCGGTACCTGGACGAGGTACGACCGGGCGCGGGCAAGCTGCTCCAGCCGCCACAACCGCTGGAAACAACGCCGCATTTGCTGCTGAATCGCGAGACGGTGCTGCATCTGGAGTTGCTGGCCACGGTCCGGCAGGGGCGCCGGCAGGGCGCGCTGCTGCACGCGGTGGATCGGACGCTGACGTCGGCCGGCGCGCGGCTGCTGCGGGGTTTGCTGCTGGCGCCGCTGGGCGATCGGCGTGCGCTGGAGCTGCGGCACGGCGCGGTGGAGGCGCTGCTGCAGGACCGGCCGACGCGCGAGTCGATCCGCAGCGTGCTGAAATACCAAGGCGATCTGGCGCGGCTGACGACGCGCGCCGCGGCAGGGCTGGCGACGCCGCGGGAGGTGACGGTGCTGCGCGAGACACTGCGCGGGCTGCCGGAACTGCAGCAGCTGCTGGCACGCGCGGGCCAGAGCTTGGCGCTGGCGGGCGTGCTCGCGGACACCGAAGGCGCCGAGACGCTGACGGCGCATCTGGACGACGCCCTGGCGGAGAGTCCGCGCGCCGTGCTGGCCGATGGCGGCGTGATCCGCGCGGGCTTTGACCCGCAGCTGGACAGCCTGCGCGAGCTGAGCGAGGACGCCCACGCGTGGCTGGACCGGTTTGAGACGCAGGAGCGCCTGGCGTCGGGGATTGCGACGCTGAAGGTGACGTACAACCGCGTGAGCGGCTATGGCATTGAAATTACACGGAGTCGGGCCGAGCAGGTGCCGGATCGCTACCACCGCAAGCAGACGCTCAAGAACGCCGAGCGGTACACGACGCCGGAGCTGGTGGAATTTGAGCGGCGGATCCTGACCGCGGACAGCGATCGGCTGGCGCGCGAGAGCGAGCTGTTCCGGCAGCTGATGGCGCACGTCGGCGTGCACGTGGCGCTGTTGCGGCGCATTGCCGCGGCGCTGGCGGAGCTGGACGTGCACGCGGGCTTTGCCGAGCTGGCGGCGCAGTGGCGGCACGTGCGGCCGACGCTGGTGGACGAGCCGATCGTGCGGCTGACCGGCTGCCGGCATCCGGTGATTGAACAGACGCTGGCGCCGGGCGCGTTTGTGCCCAACGACGTGTGGCTGGCTGGCGGGCTGGTCGAGGCGCAATCTCCGGACGCCGCGCAGGTGCTGCTGATCACCGGGCCGAACATGGCCGGCAAGTCGACGCTGATGCGCCAGGTCGCGTTGACGGTGATTTTGAGCCAGGCGGGCGGTTTTGTGCCGGCGGACGCGGCGGAGCTGGGCGTGCTGGACGCGGTGCACACGCGCATCGGCGCATCGGACGATATCAGCCAGGGCGCGTCGACATTCATGGTGGAAATGCGGGAAACGGCGACGATTTTGGCGCAGTCGACGGCGCGATCGCTTGTGCTGCTGGATGAGATTGGCCGCGGGACGTCGACCTGGGACGGGCTGGCGATCGCCTGGGCCGTGGTGGAGGCGCTGCACGACCGCACCAAAAGCCTGTGCCTTTTTGCCACGCACTACCATGAATTGACGTCGCTTTCCGAGACGCTGCCGCGGCTGCGCAACGCCCATGTGGCCGTACGCGAATGGGCGGGCGACATCGTGTTTCTGCACCGGCTGCAGACCGGGCCGACGAACCGGTCTCACGGTATCGCGGTCGCGCGGCTGGCGGGTCTGCCGGCGGACGTGGTCGAGCGATCGCGGGGTCTGCTGGCTGAACTGGAGCGCGGCGCAGCGGGGCAGGCGACTGGTCCGTTGGCGCGCGCGCGGCGCAAGCAGTTGGAATTATTTGAGCTGGTTGCGGTGCCGTCGATCGCGACCGGGCCGTTGGCGGAGCCACTGCCGGATGAAGTGACGGCGCTGCTGCAGGCGCTGACCAGCCTGGAGCCGGACGACCTGACGCCGCGGCAGGCGCTGGCCTGGCTGGACGAGTGGCGCGCGCGCTTGGCTGCGCTGCCCGCGGGCGTGCGCGACCGGCTACTCAAACGCTAAATTTCTGAATTAATACAAGAATTCGAGGTAGTGCATCGACGGCACGCCGACGGTCCGCGAGAAGTGGAACGTGCCTCCCGAGATGTCCAGCAAGCCCTGTTCGGGGAATTCGAACTTGCAGGTCACCGGGCTGCCGACCTGCGACGGGTCCGGCTTGCACCACGTGTCGTCCGTGCCGTCCATGTAGGCCCAGCGGTAGCCAACCGTCTTGGTGTCGACCGGCAAGCCTTTGATTTCCAAGCGCAAATTGTGATACAGGATGCCGAGGCCCGAGACCGGATCGTCCGGGCTGACGTCCAGATCGACGATGAACACGTGCATGCGGTGCTGGCGGCCGGCGTCGACGGCTGGATAGCTGGAAGTCGTTGGATCATCGATGCAATTCTTGATGTTGCCCAGCGCGTCCTTGCACGTCTCGCGCGTCGCCATCAGCAGGATGCCCGAGTCGCGGCGCGAGTCCGGCGTGCCGTTCAGGCCAAAAGCATCAGGGCCTTCCAGCACGCTGACCTGCTGCGCGCCGGCCATGAAGCCGTCGTTGAACCAGAACTGGTACCACGCCGCCGGCTTGAGCAGCGTATTCGCGATGCCCGCATCGCCAAACCACATGAAATCAGAGTCATGCGTCGTCGCCAGCGCCTCGGTTTTGGTCACGGTGTCCAACCGCTGGCTGGGAAAGCGCGGCGCGGAGCCGAGCGTCGCGTGCGACACAAGACCCTGCCACAGGATCTTCGCGCCGGCGTAAGAAGCGCCAAGAAACGCGGACTTGCGTGCCGGATCGCTCTCGATCGACTTCGGCAGCTGGCAGTTCAGCCGCAGGTCGGTCACCCAGATCGGAATCGGCTCGCTGCCGTCGGAGCGGTGGCCGATGACCTGACCCGCGGCGTCCAACACCGGAATCTTGCCGCCCTCAAATGAGAAATCCTTCTCGTAGTGCAGGCCCTTCTTGGCGGCATAATCGGCGACCGACTGGACGATGGAACGCGCCTGCAGCGGTGTGCAAGTCTCGATTTCGATGGACAAATCCGTCAGCGGCACTTTGTTCGTCACCACGAAATCGATGAAGTCGTAGATCGGCGAGCGCACTGTGCCCGCTGCCGGTTCAGCCGTCAGGTTTGTCGGATCGGAATTCATGACGACCGACGGCGCGACGAGGCGCACATCATTGCCCGGCAACGGGAATTCACCGGCTGCGGCAGCCGAGCCGCGCAGTTCGATCGCAAACTGCAGGTACGCGGCGAGCCACGCCGCCTTGTCCGCCGGCGTGTTCTTGTAGCCGCCCGCGCCAAACGGGTCGCGGCCGAATTCCACGTTGAAGATCGAGGGAAAGCAGGACCACGGCAGCGCGCCGGTGCCCTGGCACGCGGCGGTTTGGGCGCCAGCGGCGGGCTGCTCGCGGTCGTAGTGCTTCATGATCTTGCGGACAATTTTCGCCCACTTGGCGGGATCGGCGATCGGCCGGCCGGTTTGCTGTCCGTTCGCGTAGGTGCACGTGCTGCCTTCGGCGAGGTCAAAAGCCGCGGTCCACAGCGGCGTGCCGTTGGCATCACGCACGGATTTTAGAACAGTTTCAAAGGCTTTGAGGTTGTAGTTGTTGATGTCGTCCGTGCTGCCGGTTGCGCCGCCGTTCCACATGCCCTGCATCGAGTACGCGCAGCCGTAGCCGTTGGGGATGCGCATGTTCACAGCGCTCAACTTACTGAAATTCGTCACGAAATCCGCGGCGTAGTCCTCGATGAAGACTGGCGTGGGCCCACCGTTGACACCTGTCATGCCGGTGCCGGTCAGGCCGCCGGCGGGCACAGCTTCGTCGGGGCAGGCGACCGGGCCATCGATGCCCTTGGCGGCCAAATAGCACGCCGAGTTGTCGATCATCACCGAACGATTGCGCATCGCGTTGGCGCCTTCAGGCAGGATCACCGACGGATCGGATGAGCAAGCCGGCGTCACAAACGCGACAGCGGCCGCCCATGCGACAGCCGAACGCAGGACAGGGGACAGGACGAGCATGGCGCGCATAGAAAGCCTCCAGTCTAACCGGCCGCCAGTATCCCGGAGGCACGGGACTCGGTCAAGCAAGTGAGCCGTCGGCCGGGGAATTGACCGCCGCCCACGTCGCCGTCGCCCGCAAGCCGTGCGGCGCATCGGCGTGCAGCGTCAGGGTTCCGCCCCGCGCCGCCAGGATCGCCGCCGCGACGGGCAGGCCCAACCCAAGGTGCAGGCCACCGGCCCGCGTCCCGTGCCCGTGCGCGACCGCGCGCAGATCCGCGCACCCGGGCCCGTTGTCCGAAATTTCCAGCGTCGTCGTCGCCACCAGCGTCACCGTGACCGTCGCGTCGGCCGGCGCCGCATCCAGGGCGTTGGTCACCAGCGCCGCCACGACCGGCCGCAGCGCCGGCTCGGCCGCCATCAGCGGCACCACACCGGGCTGCCACAGCAGCGCCACGCCCGCGACGCGCGCCCGCACATCCAGCTGCTGCTGCACGTCCTGCCAGCGCTGCGGCGCGCTTTCGGGCAACGGCACGCCGGTCGTCATCCGCCGCAAATCCTGAAACGGCTTGAGCAGTTGGCCGCGCGTCGCCTGCAGCCGCTCCGCCAGATCCGCATCGTCGATGTCGCCAGACAGCAGCTCCAGCTCGCCCATCGCGGCGACCAGGCTGTTGGACAAGTCGTGCTTCAGCTTGTGGAGCGCGCGCGCAATGACCTCCAGCTGCGCGGGCTCCAGCGGCGTCACCGTGATGCCAAGGGAGTCCGCCATCTAGACACGCCGACCAAAGTTCGAGATCAAACCCATTCGATCCGCGGCGTGCCACGTCGCCACAGGTCTGACCGACGCGCTTTGGAATGCGAACAAGGTTGGCCTGATCATTTGCTGCACGTCTGCGCAAGCTGCCACAGGCCGGACGCCACACTCCCGTCCGGCTCCAGGCCGCCAAACAGCCAGGCCTTTTGCGTCGGCACGTCAAAATACGCTGCCGCGTGAATCAGCGCCGTCGGCGCCGTGATCGTCTGCTGCTCCAGCTTGGCTTGGACCGACTGCGGGTTGCCCGGCTGGCACAGGCCCACCGCCAGCGACACCTGCACGCCGGCGGTCGTCCACGCCTGGGTCGTCGGTTTGGCGCACTGCGTGCTGCTCGAGCCATCAAAAGTCGGCGTTGCCCGCAGCGGCGCGGCGATCCAGGCGCGGCCGCCCAGCCAGTCGAACAGCACCGGCACAAACGCCGGCCCGCCCCAGAACTGCTGCAAAAGTGGCTGCGTATCCGCGTTGTCGGCGAAATTGGGCACCGGGGATGGCACGAACGACGGCAAGCCGGTAAACACGCCGGTCGTGCCTATCCACAGTGTGTCGCCCAACAGGCCGATACAGCCGTACGCGTCGCCGCCCGCGAAACCAGTGTCCACGCCCAAGCTGCCGTCCGGCGCCCGCAGCGAGCCCGCCGTGATGCCCAGGACGTCGTGCACCGGGTCGTAGACCATCGGCGCGCCGAAACGGTCGACGGGATGGCACGCACCACCGCAGACCGCGAGCGGGGGCACATTCGCGCCCAGATCGGTCCATACCAGCGTCGCGAGATCGAGCGTCAGGAACTGGTGCGTCTCCTTGCTCGCATCGAAACCCCCTGAAATCACGAGGCGATTGCGCAGCGGATCCATTGCCACGGACGGCGCGGTCAAGCCCAGCGCGCCGGTCGACGGCGTCGTCTGCAGGGCGTTGGTCAGCAGGTCCAAAGTTCGGACCGCCTTGGTAGGAATCCACTGCGTTTCCATGGTGTTGGCGCTCGTTGGCAGGTTGCCGGTCCACATCCGCTGCAAGTCGGGGACCTCCTCGCCGTCTTTGAGGTCGAAGCCGCCCGCCAGCACGAAGCGGTCGGTCTTTTGGTCGATGCCGGCGATGCCAAAGGCGAAGAGCACGCCAGAGCCAACTGCGTGCCAGCTGCCGTCCGCGCCGACGCAATACGCGCTGGTCGCTGGGACCGCGCGCGGGGTGCCGAGCAGCGTGTCCGGCAGGTCGTAGGTCAGGCCACCGGCGATGCACCATTGTGCAGACGTTGGACGCCACGCTTGCGCTGCGCCGATCCGCCCTTCCGGTACGTCCGCGTCCAGCCGAGTCGCCGTTCCCGTCGCGGGCGAGAGCGCCCACACGTCCGCGCGCCCGCGCACATGCGCGCCAGATGCCGTCGTTTCGCCCTGCCAGCCACCGCCGAACACGATCGTTTTGCTCGGTGCGTGCCAGAAAGCGAAGCCGCCCGCGCGCGCCAGAGCGCCCAACGAGGAATTGCTGGCCGTCCACGTGATCTCATTGGGCAGCGACGGCGTCACGTCGTTGGGAATCGTCGCCAGATCCGCGGTCAGATACGGCCGCGTGGTGCTGCCCGGACCTTCGCCGCCGATCAGGTGCAGGACCTGGGTGTCGTCGATGGCGCACTGCGCGCTCAGCCGCGCGAGCAGGCTCACGTCCCCGGCGTTGGCGATCTTGTGCAGCACGGGCGTCTCGCCGTCGTCGACGATCCACCACGTCGTGCCATCCGCCTGGACCAGCACCGCCGCGGAGCCGTCCGGCGTCGCGGTCAGGCACACCGCATCCTGCAGCGGCAGCGGGACCTGCACGACGCCATTGTCCAGCATCGGCGCGGGTTTCCACTCCACAACCGGCGTCGGCGAAAGCGGCAGCTCCATCGCTGTCGGCAGGTTCGGCGCGAGCACCAGCAGCGAGCGATGCCCACCCGGCCCGGTCAGAATCACCGCCTGCGTCTGCCGCTGGTCCTGTTCGTTTGTAATGTCCACGCCGGCAAGTGCCGGAATCGACAGCGGATCTGTGGATGCCAGCGCGCTCACTTCCGTCGCGTTGCCGCTCGGTGCGATCGACCAAACGTCTGGCTGCCAGTGCGCTGCATCGCCGCCAATCAGCAACGAGCGACCATTCGCCGCGTCCCACACGAGCGCGGCGTGCGCGCGCGGGGACGGACCCGGCGCCTGCCCGTGCTGCCACGCCGTCGCAACGCTCTGCGCCTGGCTGAGCGCCGTCAAGTCCAGCGTCCACGTCTCATCGCGCAGCACCATCCCGTCCGCCGCCGGCGTCTTGCCGCTGAACAGCACCAGCTTTCCGTCGCCTGCGAGCCCCGCCGTCCATTCCCGCCGCGCCTGCGGCACGCCCTGGCCCAGCTGCGTGAACCCGCTCGCCCAGGGTTTGCCCGCGCAGATCGCGGTCTTGTCGTCCAGGCACCGGACGACGGCGCCGCCGATGGCCGTCTTGTTGTCGCTGCACAAGAGCGCTGTGCCGCCGCAGCTGTCCGCGCAGCTGTCGCCGACATGGTGATTTTGCCAGAGAAAAGTCTCGTCCGTCTGCCCGTCGCAGTTGTCGTCCAAGCCGTTGCAGCTCTCGGGCACAGCCAGGGATTCATGGCCGTCGCTGAGCGTGGAACAGGTCGCGACTTTGTCCGTGCCGCACTCGACCGTGCCGCTTTTTTGCACCTTGCCCACAGCCGAAACGGCGCAGATGCCTTTGTCGGCCAGGCAGGGCACGCCCAGCGGCAATTGGTGCCACGTCAGGCCGGCGTCGGTCAGCCCGTCGCAGTCGTTGTCCAAACCGTCGCAGAAGGTCTCGGTGGCTTGCCAGTCGGCGACGCCGGGCGCCTCGCAGACGCAGCCCGTGCAGCCCTCCGCCAGGCCAACCGTGCTCGTGCCCTCCAACGTGACATCGCAGACGACCTTGGCTTGCGCGATGCTCGCGGCGCAAACGCCCTGGTTGCAAATTCCCTGGGCGCTGGGCAACGTGTCGGCCGCCTTAGGGTTTTTGTCGAAAGCGTCCACCATGCAGTCGCCGTCCGCATCCTTGATGTTGGATTGGAGCGCGTCCGGAATGCCGTCGCCGTTGGTGTCGATCGGGTGGCTCGGGTCCGGTCCGACCTCAGTGCCGTCGTCAATACCGTCGCCATCCGTATCTTTCTTGGACGGATCGGTGCCGATCGTCTTTTCCTGGCTGTTGGTCAGGCCGTCGCCGTCAAAATCGCTGTCGGCCGTTTGGCATGTCGATTGGATGCACAAGTCACCGCCGCAGTCGCTGTCGCTGCCGCAGGACTGCGTGCACTCGCCTTGCGAGCACTTGCCCGATTCGCACTCCGAATCCTGGCCGCAGGTGGAGCCGTATTTGCGCAACTTGTGGCGGATCAGCGCCTCACAGCCGATCAGGCTGGCGAATGCGAGCAGCGCCAACAGGCACGCCAACCAGCGCAAGCGGGGCGATGGCAGCGCGCGTTCTGGACGGCGTGCGGGAAACGCGGCGAATCGGGAAATGGCGGACATGCGGCGCCTCACGTAGTTCTTGGCGATTGTAGCAACGCATGGACCTGACCGCCAACCCTTCCAGCTGTGTTTCGTTCCGGTGGTCCCAGACGTGGTCTCACGGCGACCTGCGCCGCCCGCCGTACAGCGGATCTTGCGGGCTCACCTTGCGCGGCATCACGTGAGATCAGGTAGTTGTAGCCGACGGCAGCCGGAACCAACGGGACACGCGCCAAAGGGCGACGACGCTGGCTACGCTGAAATTGCGGGGAAAACGCCGGCGAAGTGAGACTTGTGAGACCGGTGAGACCACGCGTCGGTCGCACTGGCAGTCACGACAACCGCTCGATGTGACTGGCAAATGTCCAGAGCTCTGCCGCTGGCACGGCTCATGCACCAGCGAGGGACGGCGCGTACGTCGCACACAGGAAGAGCCATGCTGGCCAAAGTTGTCGGAGCTGCAGTCCTGGGCGTGGATGCCCAGCCGGTGGACGTCGAGTGCGACGTGACGGGCGGCTTTCCGTCGTTCGACACGGTTGGGCTGGCGGAACTGACGGTGCGTGAAGCCCGCGTGCGCGTTCGCAGCGCGATTCGCCACAGTGGGCTGCCTTTTCCCAAGACCCGTGTCGTCGTGAACCTCGCGCCGGCGGATTTGCGCAAGGACGGGACCAGTTTTGACCTGCCGGTCGCGCTCGCGGTGCTGCAGGCTGACGGCGCGATCCCGATGGACGCGCTCACCGGCTGGGCGGTCGTGGGCGAGCTGTCCCTGACCGGCGCCGTGCGACCCGTCTGCGGCGTGCTTGCGGTCGCGGAAATGGCGCGGCGGCTCGGGCTGCGCGGCTTGCTGTGCCCGTTTGACAACGTCGCGGAGGCGATCGTCGTTCCCGGAATTGCCGTTCGCGTGGCGGCGACGCTGGGCGAGGTGGTGCGCTGTCTGCGCGCGGAGCAGCCTTGGCCGGAGCCGTCGTGGTCGGAACCGCCGCCGCAGCCGCGCGCGACGCTCGATTGGTCGGACGTGCGCGGGCACGCGGTGGCGAAGCGTGCACTGGAAATCGCCGCGGCGGGCGCGCACAACGTCGTGATGGTCGGCACGCCCGGGACTGGAAAGACGATGTTGGCGCGGCGGATTCCGACGATCCTGCCACCGCTGGAACCGCCTGAATCCATTGAGGTGACCAAAGTGCACTCCGTTGCCGGCTTGCTGCCGCGCGGCCTTGGTTTGCTGACGGAACGGCCCTTTCGCGCGCCGCACCACACCGTCTCCGGGCCGGCACTGGTCGGCGGCGGTTCCGTGCCCAAACCCGGCGAAGTCTCCTTGGCGCACCGCGGCGTGCTGTTTCTCGATGAACTCGCCGAGTTTCCGCGCCACGTGCTCGAGACGCTTCGCCAACCGCTGGAAGAGGGCATCGCGCACGTGACGCGCGCGCGGCAGACCACGCGATTTCCGGCGCGATTCATGATGGTTGCGGCCTCGAATGGCTGTCCGTGCGGCAACCTTGGCTCGCTGCACAAGCCGTGTACCTGCACGCCCGTGGCGCTTGACCGGTACCGCGCGCGGCTCTCGGGGCCGATCCTCGACCGGATCGATATCCAGATCCAACTCCGTGCGCTACCGGCCGAAGCGCTGCGGCAAGGACCGGCGGCGGAGACGTCGGCGCACGTGCGGGCGCGTGTCGCGCAGGCGCGGAGTCGTCAGCGGGAACGCTATGCGGCGCTCGGCGGCGGCGTGAACGCGGAGATCCCGATGCGCCGGCTCCAGGAATTGAGCCCGCTGACGCCGGAGGTACACGATTTGCTGCTGCGCGCGCTGACCCGCTTTGGCCTGTCGCCGCGTGCGCACGACCGCATTTGGCGCGTGGCGCGGACGATTGCCGATCTGGACGGCCAGCCGCAGATCGGCGCCGAACACGTCGCAGAAGCGCTGCAGTACCGGCATTTCGACGAGCCGGTGCAGCACGCAAACTGACTGATCGACCAGCGACCGCTGGCGTTTTGCCCGAGTCGGCGGCAGCCAAGTGCGCTACAGCCGGCGAGGGATTTGGTGAAGCAGGAGTTCCACATGGCGAAGACTGACAAGAAAGAAACCGCGATTCCCGGGCTGAAGGCGCTGGATGACCTGATCCACTCCGCGGAGAAGAGCTTTGGCCGCGGCATCCTGATGGCGGCGGACGGCGCTGCGGTCGAGCAGGGCGTTGAGGTCATTCCGACCGGCTCGTTTGCGCTGGACCGCTGTCTGGGGATCGGGGGCTTGCCCAAAGGGCGGATCATCGAGATCTACGGCCCGGAATCGTCGGGCAAGACCACGATGGCGCTGTCGGCGATCGCCCAGGCGCAGAAGCAGGGCGCTGTCGCGGCGTTCGTCGACGCCGAGCACGCGCTCGACCTGAAGTACGCCCGCGATTTGGGCATCGACGGCTCGCGCATGCTGGTCAGCCAGCCGGACTGCGGTGAGCAGGCGATGGACGTCGTCGAGGCGCTTGTGCGCTCGGGTCAGGTCGGCGTTGTCGTCGTCGATTCCGTGGCGGCGCTGACGCCCAAGGCCGAGCTGGACGGCGAGATGGGCGACAACCACGTCGGCCTGCAGGCGCGGCTGATGAGCCGGGCGATGCGCAAGCTGGCGAGTCTGGCGCACCAAACGGGCACGACGCTGATCTTCATCAACCAGATCCGCATGAAGATCGGCGTGATGATGGGCAGCCCGGAGACGACGACCGGCGGTAATGCCCTGAAGTTTTATGCGTCCGTGCGCCTGGACGTGCGGCGCATCGGCTCGTTGAAGCGCGACGAGCAGATCTACGGCAACCGCTGCAAGATCAAGGTCGCGAAGAACAAGATGGCCCCGCCGTTTCGCCAGTGCGAGATCGACCTCGTCTTCGGCGCCGGTTTTTGCCGCGAGGCCGAGGTGTTCGATGCGGCGGTCGCGGAGGGCGTTGTCACGCGCAGTGGCGCGTTCTTCAAGCTGGGCGATGAGGCGATTGGCCAGGGCCGCGACCGTTCCGTGGCGGAGCTCAAAGCCAAGCCGGAGTTGTGCGAGCGCATCGTCGGATTGCTGGGCGATGCGCCGGTGGACGCCAGCGTGGCGGAGGATCTCGCGGCGTAGGTGCGCCCGGGCGTGTGCATGCCGGGACGGTTGGAGCCCGGCAAGGAGTGTGTCATGTCGGATTTGAACAAAGTGATGCTGATCGGTCGGCTGGGTGCCAAGCCCGAGCTGCGCAAGCTGCCCACCGGCGACGCGGTGACGCGACTCAATGTCGCCACGTCGTGGCAGAGCAAGAAAGATGGGGTGCGAGAGGAGCGCACGGAGTGGCACTCGGTCTCAGTGTTTGGCAAGAGCGCCGAGAACTGCGTCCGCTATCTGGACAAGGGCAAGCTCGTGTTCGTGGAGGGACGCCTGCACAACACGCACTGGAAGGCCAAGGACGGCACGGAACGCTACGACCGCGAGGTGCGGGCAGACACCGTGACGTTCCTCAGCGGCCGGAGCGACCCGGCGAAGGCCGCTTGAACGTTCCCCAGCGTGCTCGCCGGGGATCTGCCGCACCGAAGGCGGGTCCCCGGCGAGTGTCTGGTTCGTCGGCCCGACGTCCATTCGCTTTGACCGAAGTTCGAGATCAGGCCCCCGCGATCCGCGGCGTGCCTTGTTCGGCACACGCTCGCGGTCCCAGTCCGAAATGCAGCGGGTCTGGCCGAAAAAGCTTGGTGTCCGACATCGGTCAGCGGTCTATGCGTCGTGCGGCAGCTCTGCCCCCGGCAACGGACCGGCCTTGCCGAACTTGGTCCGTGGCGGGTTGAAATAGCCGAACCGCAGCTGCGGAAAACGCTGGCGCAGCGTGCGGATGAGCGCCAGCACCCCGATCGGCTCGTCCACTGCCCCGTCACCCAGGACGCGCAGGTACAGCTCCGGGTCGATGTTCAGGTTGCGCAGCTGCACGAGGTTGACGCCGCCGTCGGCGATGAACTGGCTCAGCGCGTCGATCTCGCGCGGCGAATCCGAGACGCCGGCGAAGACAAAGTAGTTCAAGCTGACGTACTTGCGGCGGCTGGACATCTCCTTGGCCGACTGCAGCACGTGCTGGAAATCGTAGCCGCGCGGCTTGTAATACGCGCGGTACAGCTCGGGCTGCGCCGAGTTGAGGCTGATGCGGATGGAATCGAGGCCCGCGTCCGCCAGACGCGCAACGATACGCGGCAAGCTCGCATTGCTGTTCAGGTTTACCACGCCAGCGGACGTGCGCGCGCGGATGCCGAGCACCGTCTCTTCCAGCACCTTGGGCTGCATCAGCGGCTCGCCTTCGCAGCCTTGGCCAAAGCTGACGACGCCGTTGGGCACCCGCGCGAGGTGTAGGCACGCGAGCTCGATCAGGTCTTGCGCACGCGACGGGATCTTCATGCGTTCGTGATTGGCGACAAAGGTCGAGCCGGACTGGTCGCTGATGCAGCCTACGCACGCGGCGTTGCACTGCGAGGCGGCCGGCATCGGCGCCTCCCAGCGGCCCAGAAAAAAGTTCTGCGCCGCGCGACAGTGGTACACCAGCGCGCAGTGCTCCACGTGCTCGATCGCGCGGTTCTGCGGGTGATCCGTGCGCATCTCCCGGACGCCCGCCTCGACCAGCGCGATATCAAAGCGAAAAGGGTCCTGCCGTTGATCCGCGTCGACCCGCACTGCCGGCACGACGAAGTGGCCATTTTGCCAGCCCACGGCGGCATACGAGTACAGCGTCAGGTCCGGCGCGCCCTCGCGCGTGTCGTATGCCGGGTGCAGCAGCTTGAGGTACGCCGGCGCGATGAACGCCGCGACGGTCTGCAGCACGCCCGTCTCCGCGTCCCCTTCCACCGGCACCGGCTCGTCGTCATCGACATCGACGGCGTACGGAATCCGCCCGGGAAGCACAAACAAATCTGAGCCCTTCGGCAGCTGAATCAGCTCGTGCGGCAGCGGTTGGCGCCAGCAGTCGCCGTCCCAAGCCAGCATGGCAAGCGTCGGGTGGTCAAAGATGCGGCCATCGGCAGCGGCAACGACGGCGCGGGGATACGAATCAGCCATGAAGAATCCTTGCGTCCAAAACCGCCGCGGATTGTACACGAGCGCCGCGCTGCGGATATCCTCGGCGCCTCAACGGTCGATCGCACCGTGCGAATCTGATGACGCCGCTTCTCGTCCAACCCGAACGTCCGCGCAACGAGCCGGTGCTCTTGGCGCTCGCCGTTGCGCTGACCGTGCTCGGCGTGGCGCCGATCTGGATGTGCGACCTGCTGCCGCTGGTGGACATGGCGGCGCACCTGCACCTGATGACCGTCATGCACGACATGGCGCACTCGCCGTTGATTCAGCATCATTATCAAGAAGTTCACGCGCTCGTGCCGTACCTCACGTACTACAAAGCGGTCGACTGGCTCGCCTACCTGATGACCGTCGAGCAGGCCAACCGCGTCGTCCTCACATTGACGGTCGCGGCAATGCCGTGGTCCGCGTATATCTACCTGCGCACCGTGGGCCATAGCCCGTGGCTGATGCTCGGCGTGTTACCCTGGCTGCTGCATTGCGATTTCTTCATGGGATTTTTCAGCTATTTGCTGTCGATTCCCGTCTTTTTGCTGATCCTCGCCGCTCACTTGCGCTGGCTCCAGTCGCCGACGCGCGCGCACGGGCTCGCACTCGCTGGGCTGCTTGGGCTGCTGGCGCTGACGCACTACCTGCTGTGGGCGGTCGCGCTGGTGCTGTTGCCGACGATCGCCCTGGTCTTTGCCAGTCGCCAAGGCTGGCGCCGCGCCGTTGGCTGGCCGATCCGCGATTCACTCATGCTGCTGCCGTCGCTGGGGCTGCTACTGCCGTGGTTCCTGCGCTATTTCGTTTTTGCCGACGGCGTCAAGACGTCCGACGCCGCCATTCACCGCGTGGGCGGGACGTTCATGCAGCGGTTGTCCGCGGTCTATCTGGGCGAACACATTGGACCTTTGGCGAATTTGCGGCAGATTCCCGACGTCATGTTCGACGCCGTCTACCGGGCCGATGCGATCACGTCGCTGCGCGAACGTCCAGGCGAGCTGGTGACCGTCCTGTGGCTCGGTGCGCTCGTGCTTTGGCTCCTGGGCAGCGCGCGCACGCCCCGGTCCGTGGCGCGCGATGTCG
Source organism: uncultured Myxococcales bacterium (assembly GCA_903929795.1). Classification (GTDB taxonomy): domain Bacteria; phylum Myxococcota_A; class UBA9042; order UBA9042; family UBA9042; genus CAIYBN01. The sequence continues at coordinate 70,322 of CAIYWC010000033.1, forward strand.
TTCGTCCGCCCAACGGCGTGTCGGGCAGCGCGTATTCGGCTTGGGCCGTGGCGATTCTCGCGGTCGAGTATTTCCTGATGCCGCGCAACCTCACGCGGCCGATTGCGCTGTACGGCGTGAACTTTCGGCTCGTCGAAGTCGCGATGGTGCTGCTGATTTGCGCGTTGCCGCTGGACCCACGCAGTCCGCCGCTGTCCGTTCGTTGGCGGGTCTGGGCAGGCGCGGCGTTGATGCTGGCCTGCGCCATCTTCTTGCCGATTCAAGTCTTGGCGGAGTTTCGCGCCGATCGCGCGCTGATGGGCGACATCCGCCAGGCGTATGACCACATCCCGCCGGGCCAACGCGTCCTGACGCTTCGCGGCCGCCGGCCAAGCCGCTGGTTTCTCTTCAATATTGGCGAGTACTACGCGGTTTTTCGCCACGGCTACGTGCCATATTCGTTCGCGGATACGAGCTCCAAGCCGGTCGTTGTCAACCGGCGCACCGCGCTGCCGGCGCCGCCCGCGGTGGACCTCGAGTTTTTCAGCTGGCAGCAGCATGGGCGGTACTACGACTACCTCGTGCGCTTTGATGAGCCGGGGCTGGCGCATCCGTGGACGCCAGCCATGCCGAACCTGCCGGTGGTGTGGCGCGGCAAGGGCTGGACAGTTTGGCGCAACCCGCACCGGGAGGATTGGCCGCCGCCGACGTCGTCTGAGTACACCGATCAGGCGCTGGCCGCGCTGCCACACGCCAGCCAAATGGCGATGACCGGCGAAGCGATGGCGCTTGCGGGCATGCCAGGGCCCTACGGGACGCCGGCTGAGGGCATGCTGGTGACAGTGACTGAATCGCTGCCGATCGCGTGGCCCAAACCGGTTGTGTTCACGCGCGAGCCCAAACCCGGGGCATGGCTGCCGCGGCTGCTCGGCCGGCCGATGGTCACGTCCCCGCCGCGCCCGTGACATTTGACAGCGGATGGCCAACCGTGCAAGCTGCAAAAGCCTACCGCGTTGGTAGGGATTGAGACCGAGGCCCCATGCTGCCGATGAAGTCGCGTTACGCACTGAAAGCACTGGTGTTTTTGGCTCGGCATCAGGTAGATGGGCCAGTGCCCGTGGCGGGCATTGCCGCGGCCGAAGCGATCCCGACCAAGTTCCTGGAAGCGATTTTGCTCGAGCTGCGCAACGCGGGAATCCTGACAAGCCGGCGCGGGCCGACCGGGGGTTACCAGCTGCGGGTGGAGCCGAGCACGGTGCACCTCGGTGACGTGATCCGCAACCTGTCCGGGCCGATGGCGCCGCTGCCGTGCCTGTCAAAATCGGCCTACCATCGGTGCACGGAATGCGTGGATGAAGCGACCTGTGCCGTTCGCCTGCTGATGGCGGATGTGCACGCGCAGACGCTGCGCATCCTCGATGGCACGACGCTCGCCCAGCTGGTGGCGCGGGTGGATGCCGCCGCGGCAGGCGAGGCGGAAGGTCAGTCGCAGCGCTGTCGCACGCCTGATGGGCCCGTGTCCGGCAAGCTCGACTTCATCGACTAACGAAATTGCAGCGCTCTCGCAGCCGCGAAGCCAGCCGGAGTCAAGGTTATTTGCGCTAATTCCTACTTACACGATAGGTCATAGAACAATGAACAACAAAGCGGTAATCTTGTGTTTGGGGCTCCTTAGCGCTGGCTTTGCCCACGCCCAGTCGGCCGTGGCGCCTCCCGCCGAGGCGACGGTGACCAGCTTGGAGCACCGCGTTGCGCGTTTGGACGAGAAAGTGCGGCTGCTGGAGCGGCGGGCGGAGGTCGCGGAAGAGGTTGCGAACGCCCGCAATGCGGGTTCGCCGACCGCAGGCGATGACCTGGTGCTGAAGTCGGCCAACGGCGACCTCACGCTGCAGTTCAATGGCATCCTGCAGGCCGATGGTCGGCTCTTCCTCAACGACGAGGCGCGCAAGTACGCGGATACATTCACGCCGCGGACGATTCGGCCGATCTTCTCGGGTTCCTATGAGAACCTGCTGAAGTGGCAGTTCACGCCGGATTTCGGCGGCGGCGTTGCGACAATCCAGGACGCTTGGGTCGACCTACTGCTGGGTGGTCACGTGACGGTGCGCGTGGGCAAGATGACGGTGCCGTTTGGCCTGGAGCGCTGGCAAGGGACGGCGGCGCTGCGGTTCGTCGAGCGCGCGTATCCGACGCAACTGGCGCCCAACCGCGACGTCGGCATTCTCGTGTTCGGCGACCTGTTTGATAAGCGCGTCGGCTGGTCCCTCGGCGCGTTCGACGGCGGCATCGACAACAGCCTGACCGACACGGACAACAACGACTCCAAGGACGTCGTCGGGCGCATCTTCGCCCAGCCGTTTGCAACATTGGAAAATCCCTGGCTGAACTCGCTGCTGATCGGCGGTGCGTTCAGCTGGGGCGAACAAAATGGCACGAACGCCGCGCCTGCGACACCGAGTTGGAAGACCCCCGGCCAGAACCAATTTTACGCGTTTCGCAGCAACGAACCCGGTCCGGCAGATGCCAAAGGCAACGCCACGACGCTCCCCAACCCGATCGCCAACGGCGCGCGCTGGCGGTGGACTGCGCACGCGTGGTGGACCGGCGGTCCGTTCGCATTCCTCGGCGAGTACACCGCCGTCAGCGAAGCGATGACGCGCGCAAGCGTCAGCGGCGACTGGAAATCCAGCGCCTGGCAGGGCGCGCTTTCGTGGGTCCTCGGCGGTCGGCCGCACTTTTCCGGCACGCGGGTCGAGGCGCCATTTCGCCTTGGCGCCGACGGCTGGGGCGCGTTCGAACTCGACGCCCGCGTCTCCAGCATCGCCACCGATTCTGCCAGCTACGCGACCTGGGCGGACCCGTCCAAGTCCGCGCGACAGGCCACCAGTTTCACCGGCGGCGTCCGCTGGCATCTCTCGGAACACTACAGAATCTTTGTGGATTACGAGCACACGGTCTTTTCCGGCGGCGCGGCGAGCGGCGATCTCAAGCCCGAACAGGCCGTCCTCGGCCGGGTCCAGCTGGCGTATTGAGGCGCGCGACCCCGCTCGCGCCGGGCAGGCCAATTTGCTACTATGCCGATTGACATACCCGCGCTGGGCATGAAACAAGTCAACCGTACCGTCAGCCAGCGCTTGCACCGACGCGTCCGCGCGCCTGCTGGTCGTTTGGGTCCGCGATTCGCTGAACCTCGGAGAACTGCATGAGTTTCTGGCGAACCAAGCGCGCGCCGGCCGCGATGCCCGGGCTGGGCCTTTCGCTGGGGATCACGCTGACGTGGCTGAGCCTGATCGCGCTTATCCCATTGATTGCACTGGTAATTCGCGCGGGAAGTCTCGGCTGGCAGGGCTGGCTGGACGCGGTGACGGGCGAGCGCGTCTGGCTGTCGCTGCGGTTGAGCTTCGGCGCGTCGCTGATCGCCGCGGGGCTGGACACGCTCGCGGGGCTGCTGATCGCGTGGGTGCTTTGCCGCTACAAGCTGCCGTTCGCCGCTTTCTGGGATGTCCTGGTCGACCTGCCGTTCGCGCTGCCGACCGCCGTCGCCGGCTTCGCGCTGACGGCGCTGTGGGTGCCCGATGGTTGGCTCGGGCGGATGCTCGCGCCGCTGGGCTGGAAGATCGCGTTCGCGGAGCCCGGCGTGGTCGTGGCGCTGACGTTCATCGGCCTGCCATTCGTTGTGCGCACGGTCCAGCCCGTGCTGCAAAGCGCGGAGCGGGAGCTGGAGGAGGCCGCGGAGTCGCTGGGCGCCAGTCCGTCGCAGGTCGTCTGGCGCGTCGTGCTGCCGACGCTGCGCCCGGCGCTGTTGACGGGCTTCGCGCTCGCGTTCGCCCGCGCGGTCGGGGAGTACGGCTCGGTCATCTTCATCTGCGGCAACATCCCGATGAAAACCGAGATCACGCCGCTGCTCATCGTCTCGCGGCTGGAGCAGTACGACTACGCCGGCGCGACGGCGCTGGCCACGATCATGCTGGCGTTTTCCGCGGCGATCCTGGCGCTGCTGCAGGTGCTGCAAACCGGTCGGCGCGTGGCGCTGCGCTGACGGGGAGGTCCGATGATTCGCATCCTGTTGATGTTTCTCGCCATGGCCTGGCTGACGCTGATGGTGCTGGCGCCGGTGGCGATCGTGCTGGCGGAGGCATTCAGCGCGGGCGTTGGCGCGTGGTGGACGGCGGTCAGCGATGACGAGACGCGCACGTCGGTCGCGCTTTCGCTCAAGGTCGCGGCGATCGTCGTGCCCTGCAACGCGGTTTTTGGCGTCGCCGCTGCTTGGGCGCTCGCGCGTTTTCGCTTTCCGGGCCGCGGGGTGCTGCTCGCGCTGCTGGACTTGCCGCTGTCGGTGTCGCCGGTGGTGTCCGGCCTGGTGTTCGTGCTGTTGTTCGGCGCGCAAGGCTGGTTCGGATCGTGGCTGCAAGCTCATGACATTCAGGTGATTTTCGCGGTTCCCGGCATCGTGCTCGCGACGGCGTTCGTCACGCTGCCGATGGTGGCCCGTGAGCTGTTGCCGCTGCTGGAGTCACAAGGCCAGGACGCGGAGTTGGCGGCGCGCACGCTCGGCGCGTCGGGATGGCAGACTTTTTGGCGGGTCTCGTTCCCGCGCATGCGCGGCGCGCTGGCGTACGGCGTGTTGCTGTGCACGGCGCGCGCGCTCGGCGAATTCGGAGCAGTTTCAGTAGTTTCCGGCCACATTCGCGGCCAGACGGACACGCTGCCGCTGCACGTCGAGATCCTGCACAACGAGTACCGCTTCCAGGCCGCATTTGCCGCTGCCTCGCTGCTCTTGCTCGTCGGCGTCGCCACGCTGCTGCTGCGGCGCCTGCACACGACCGAATCGCCGCACTGACCGGAGCTTAGGATGTCGATAGAAATACTCGGGATTAGCAAGAACTTTGGCGCATTCAAAGCGCTGGACGACGTCACGCTGACCATCGGCAACGGCGAACTGCTGGCGCTGCTGGGTCCGTCCGGCTCAGGCAAGACGACGCTGCTGCGGGTGCTGGCGGGCCTGGAGCTGCCCGACGTGGGCAAAGTGCAGGAAAATGGTCATGATTTGACGTCGCTGGGTGCGCGGGACCGCAACGTCGGGCTGGTGTTTCAGCATTTCGCGTTGTTTCCGCATCTGGATGTTTTTGAAAATATTGCATTTTCCCTGCGAGTGCGCAACCGGCCGGCGGTCGAAGTCCAGACGCGCGTGGACGAACTGCTGCACCTGGTCCAGTTGGAAGGCCTGGCGCACCGGCGCCCGGCGGAGCTGTCCGGCGGCCAACGGCAGCGTGTGGCGTTGGCGCGCGCGCTGGCGGCCCGGCCGCGCGTGCTGCTGCTGGACGAGCCGTTCTCCGCGCTGGACGCCAAAGTGCGCCACGAGCTGCGTGGTTGGCTGCGGCGTCTGCACGAAGAGCTCGGAACTACGACTGTTTTTGTCACCCACGACCAGGACGAAGCGTTCGAGCTGGCCGACCGCGTCGCCGTCTTTCACCGCGGACGGATTGAGCAGCTCGGCACGCCGGACGAGATCTATGACGAGCCCAAGAGCCCGTTCGTGCTGGATTTTCTCGGTCACGTGCAGTGGCTGGAAGGCTTGGGGCTGGCCAAGATCGCCGTGCGCCACCGCGACGTGACGCTGCATGCGACCGGCGAGGACGGCTGGGCTGCGCGCATCGTGCGCATTCACCGCACGGGCCCGCGCGTGCGCGTGGATTTGCAGTTGGAAGACGGTCAGCCGCTGATCGCGGCGCTGGAGCCGCCCGCCGCGCAGGGTCTGACGGTCGGCCAGCGGGTGCGCGCGGTGGCGGAACGGCGGTACGCGTTCGCCGGCTGACGGTTCGCTGGCGGAATTTCGCGGACTTCCGGCTTCGCCGGGGCCCTCCGCCCCCCAAAAGTGCCCTCCCCGCCGAAACGTCCACCTTTGAGCGGACGCACCACCACACTGCGGTCCAGCGGCTTGCGCCGCCCCGCCCAACCTTTGGCGGCCTCGCGGGGTCCTTGTGTCCCGCTCGCCACCCGGCTTGGTTTGGTGGCTTGCAGCTGCCCCGCGCGCGCGCCCGGTGCCGCTACAAGCGCCGCGCCCGACATGCGCGACAGAGGATGTTCGTGCTTCTGTCACTTTTGCCGCGGCAAAAACTGCGCTGGCCGCCAAAAAGTTGCGCGCGCCGGGCGCCGGGTTTGCCGTCCAGCACCTTGAATCCGCGCGGCAACCCGACTACGTTGTCGCCCCCAAAGCTCGGAGCGACCATGCCACAGCTCATGACCCTGACCCGCCAACTGACCTTCGCCACCAGCGCACCCGTCGCGGATGCGAACGGCCTGGTGATCGCCGGCGTCGTGCTGGCCGTTGTGGCTGTGGTGGCGTTCCTGCTGCTGCGCAAGCCCGCGTCGCGCCTGCCAAAATCCGCAGAGCAGCGGCCCGGTGCGGTGGCCCAGGATCAGGTCGCGCGCGATCGCCACGATCGCACAGGCGCGAAGGCGACGCTGCGCATTGGCGCGGACGGCAAAGCGCGCAAGCTGTCGCCCGAGGAGCTGATCCAGGAAGCCGCGGAAAACGCGATGGCCCAGGCCGCGGCGGCGGCAGAAGCGGTGGGCGTTCGCAAGGCGCACAAGGACGGCGAGCGCGCGTTCCTGCAGACCGGCCTGGACAAGACGCGGACCGATGGCTTTGTCGCGCGACTGGGCAAGCTCTTCGCCGCCAAGCAGATCGACGAGGCGGTGCTGGCTGAGGTCGAAGAAGTCTTGTACCGCGCGGACTTGGGCGTCAAGGCGACGCAGACGCTCTTGGCGGCGATCCGCGACGCGTCGAGCCGCAAGGAGCTGAGCGACGCCGCGCACGTCTGGCAGGCGCTGCGGCAGCGCTCGCTGGAGACGCTGCTGACGGCGGGCACGGAGCCGATGAAGCTGCGGGTTGCGGATGGTCCGGCGGTGCTGATGGTGGTCGGCGTGAACGGCTCGGGCAAGACGACGACGATTGGCAAGCTTGCGCACCGCTATGCCGGCGAGGGTCGAAAAGTGCTTGTGGCAGCCGGGGATACATTTCGCGCCGCGGCGGTGGACCAGCTGGAAGTCTGGTGCAACCGCGCCGGCGTGCCGATTCACCGCGGCAAGGACAACCAGGATCCGGCCAGCGTCTGTTTTGCGGCGATCGAGCGCGGCAAGGCGGAAGGCTTCGATTTGGTGATTGTCGACACCGCTGGCCGCCTGCACACAAACGCCGGGCTGATGGCCGAGCTGCAGAAATGCGCGCGCGTTGCCGACAAGGCCATGCCCGGCGCGCCGCACGAGGTGCTGCTGGTGCTGGACGCGACGATGGGCCAAAACGCGGTCAAGCAAGCCGAGCAGTTCCGCGAGAGCGTGCCGGTGACGGCGATCGCGCTGACCAAGCTGGACGGCACGGCCAAAGGCGGCGTGGTGCTGGCGATCGCGGAGACGCTGAAGATTCCCGTGCAGCTGGTCGGCGTGGGTGAGAAGATGCAGGATCTGCGGGATTTTGACGCGGAGCTGTTCGTGGAGACGCTGTTTGCGGGGCATTGATGCGAGGGGTGGGCGATGCGCGGTCTGACTTGGGCACTGGTCTGGTTAGGTGTTGCGGCGGTCGGCTGCAGTTCAGACGTAAAGCCCTCGGCGACGCCGATCGCCGCCAGCATGGAACTAACTCCAGCGGGAGCGCGCCACGTGGAAGGCAATCTATCGGTGCTCCTCTTGCCGGCGGTGCGGATCGGCGGCGTCTGGCACGGCGCCGGGCGTGATGGACCGTGCACGACGAGTGACCTAGACCAGTCCGTTGATTGTCCGATCCCGGGCGGCGGTTCCGCAGAACTGCACGCAGGGACTTGGCCCGAGGCTTCGGTCAAGGTCTGGTCGAGCGATCATCATGTCATCTTGGAAGCATTTGCCATCGAGGCAGACGTTACGCTGCCCGGTGCGCGCGCGTGGGTCTCCAACGGCTTTCAGTCATGGTCACAATCCGGCGCGCTCGTGTTGGGTCCAGAGCCGTCGGAAGCTGATACGGAAGCCGCGCTGGCGGCGTTTGGTGACGCCGAGACCATTCGCGACGGCGCGGCGCTGTCGTGGTGGTACACCGCAGTCGGCGGCGGCGCCGGTACTTTTTTGGCAGGCGTTGCCAGTCCCCGTTCCCAAAAGGCATGGGCGCAGGTCTGGCAGAACGCCGGCGTCAAGGACCACGTGTACGTGCGCCTGGCCAGCGGTGGCACGGGGTCGAGCTTGGTGGCGACGGAGCCAGGCGTCTACTACGGCGAAGACTGGGAGATGGCGCTCGCGGCTGATGAGCCTCAGGCGCTCGATTCTTTTGGCAAGTCCTGGGCACTGATTGCGCCATTCGGGCAGCCCAGGCCGCCGTCGCCCAAGCTGCTCGGCTGGAACTCCTGGTACGAATTCTGGGACTCCACCGACGAAAAAAACCTCCGCGCCAACTTCGGCCTCGCCAAGTCCGCGCTTGCGCCCGTGACCGCGCCCGCGGGCGACTGGCTTGTGCTCGACGACGCCTGGGAAACCGCGTGGGGCGACTGGACGCCGAACGGCAAATTCCCCAGCGGCATCGATGGCTTGGCCAAGGATGTCAAGGCCCAGGGCTGGCATTTCGGCGTCTGGCTGGCGCCGTTCCTCGTGTCCTCCAGCCTGCCGCTTGTGACGCAGCATCCGGACTGGTTTTTGCCCGGCGTCAGCTATTTGCACTTGAAAAACGGCGATATGAAGATTTTGGACGTCACCAATCCGGACGCTGCGGCGCACTTGACAAGCGTGATCGAGCAGCTGGCGACGTGGGGCTGCGAGATCCTGAAAATCGACTTTCTTTTCGCCGGCTTGTACGAAGCGCCGCGGTTTGACGGCAAGTCGACGCCGGTGCAGTCGTACCGCGCGGCGCTGCAGCTGATTCGCAACGTCGCCGATAAGCATGGGATTCGCCTGGTGGCCGTCGGCGCGCCGCCGGTGCCGACGCTGGAATACGCCGACGGCTGGCGCTCGGGCAACGACATCGCGGTGGAGAATTTTGGCGCGGTCTGGGCGTTTTTGCCAAACGAATTGCGGTCTTTCGCCGCGCGCATCCCGTATTGCCAGGTCATCGCCTGCGACGTCGATCCGCCAATCCTGCGCGCGCCGCTGACCGCCGGCGAAGTCGATTTTGGCCTGTGGACCGTGGCTTTTGCCGCCGGTGGCTTTTTTCTGAGCGACGACCTGCAAAAGCTGCCGGCGGATCGTCTGGCTGCGGGGCTGACGGCCAAGCGCGTGAACCTCGCGCTGGGCGGCAAGCTCTCGCTCCCGACCTCGATTTTCCCTGACAATCCGCCGGCGACGCTGTCGAGCGCGATCTTCGATCAGATCTCGCTGACGTCCAACCAAATTGTGCCGCAAATCTGGAACACCCCGGATGGGCTGCGGGTTCTGATGAATGCCAGCGACGTCACGGCGACGATCGATGGCCACCTCGTGCCGCCGCACGCCGCGCTGGCCGAGTAGCGCCTTTGACATTTGGCCGTTGTGGCCGAAAGTACCGCCATGATGTTTCGCGCGACACCCCTGACCTTCCTGCTACTGGCGAGCCTCGCGCTCGCGCTGCCCGCGCACGCGGCCAATCCGCGCTGGGGCAAGGTGACCCACGCGCAGATTCAAGGCAAGGAGTCGCCGCGTCAGCCGGAAGCGGAGGCAAATCAGCCGGTTGCGCTGCCCATGGCGGTGACGCTGGAGCGCGATTCGACCTGTCCGAAGGCGATCGTCGCGTTTCGCAATGCCACAAACGGCGTGCTGGCGTTGACGGTGGGCGACGCGCCGGCGGCGCAGATTCAGGCCAAGCAGACGCTGCGGATCTGCGCGCAGGACGACGTGGTCGAATGGAGCGTGGCTTCGCCGCGCGGCTGGCAATACGGCGGGCGGCTGGACGTGGCCGGGCTGCGGCTGCGCGAGGAGACGCTGATCACGCCGGGTGCGACGCTGGTGATCGTCAATGGCACGGGCGAGCTGCAGCGCCTGCAGATCGACGGCCGGCAGATCGGTAAGCTGCCGCCGGGCAAGCAAAAAACCATCGGGCCGCTGAGCGCGGGCGAGCACAAACTGCTGGCGCGCGGCCGCATCACCCAGCGACGCGATGCCAAGCTGCTGCGGCTGGCGGCGGGCGATACGACGACGGTGACGTTTCAGCCACCGCCGACGTGGACGCAGATCCACAACAGGGAGAACGAGACGGCGCAGGTCGTGGTCGACGGCGTCGGCTTTGGCGAAGTGGCGCCGGGCGGTGAGATCCGCGTGCTGGGGCTGGGCGGCGGCAAGCACCAGGCGTGGCTGACGTACGTGCCATCGGGAAAGGTCAGGAAATTCGAGGTGGTGGCGTCGCCGGAGGGCCAGCCGCCGGGCAAGTCGCCGGACATCGACGTGACCGTTGTGAACCAGACCGGTGAGCTGCTGGATATCCCGCCGGGGCTGCGCTCCTGGGGCACCGTGCTGGACGTGCTGGGGCTTGTCCAGACGCACCTGCCGCGCAAGACTTTTGGCGCGGTGCTGGTCGGCCGCGATTCGGGCCTGAAATACCGCCAGGAATTCCACGCCAAGACCGATCCAGACGCGATTGTGTGGCGCATCACGCGGCCCAAGGTCGTGCTGCGGGTCAAGAATGCAACGGGCGTGCCGATTGTCGTGAACCTGCCCGAGGCCCAGACGCTGGCGGTGGCGGTGGGCGCGACGGGCACGGCGCAGGTCGCTGCGGGCAGGCTGTCCGTGGTCGCCAAGGCGGCGGGCGGCGATCGCGAATGGAAGCGCGGGATGACGCTCAAAGTCGGCCGCGAGTTCCTGTGGCAGGTGAAATCCAAGCTGACGGCGGTCATCGTGGCCTCCGCGTATGCGGAGCCGCTGCTAGTGCGGCTGGACGGCGCGGGGCGGTACAAGCTGCTGCCGGGCAAATCCGTGCGCATGAACGCGCGGCCGGGCGCGCACCGCCTGGAGACGCGCGCGCTGCGTTCGGGGACGGCGACGGTCGTGGAGCTGGATCTGGTGGACGGCGACCGCCGCAAGCTGACGATCAAGCCACCGACCGGCTCACTGCGGCTGACGGCCGGGACGCAGCCGGTGACGGTCCGCGTGCGCGGCGTGGAAGTGGCGGAAGCGCAGCCGGGCGAGCCGCTGGTCGTGCCGGTGACGGCGGGACAAGTGCAGGCGGAAGTGCATGACGATCAAGGCAGAACCGCGAATTTCCTCGGGCTGGTGGCGCCGACGCAGCAGGTCGAGCTGACGCTGCCGGCGACCGATCGGGTGGCGCTGGAGATCGGCTGGCAGGGCAAGGCGCCGGCGGAGGTCGTGGTCGATGGCGGCGCGCCGATGACGGTGCAGCCCGGGACGTCGCTGCGGCTGGATGGCGTGACCCGCGGGCCGCACCTGGTGGCGATCGCGTCGGGCGGGATCTCGTGGCGGCGCTGGATGCAGGTCGATGGCCGCCAAGCGGTCGCGCGTTTCGTGCTGAAACCGACGCAATAACCGTTAGGGGTCGAGACAAAATAACCCAATCACCTTGACCTTCTGTCGGCGGGCGTAGCGCGCAGCGGGCGTCCTTGCCGACCCAGCCGACAGCAGAGGGCGTGTGACAAATGATCTTGTCACAAGCCCTTATTTGCCGATGAACTTGGCCTGCCGCTTCTGCAGAAACGCCGCCATGCCTTCTTTTTGGTCCGCGCTGTGAAACAGCCTGCCGAACGCGGCGGCTTCCTTGCGCAGGCCATCCGCCAGCGGCACGTCCCAGCCCTGGTCCACGACCTGTCGCGCCGCCGTCAGCGCCACCGGGCCGCGCGTCGCAATCCGCTGGGCGATCTCCAGCGCCGTGTTCAGCAGCTCTTCCGGCGCGACGACCTGGGTCACCAAGCCCAGCCGCAGCGCTTCGTCCGCGCTGTGCACGTCGCCGGTCAGGATCCACCGCAGCGCGTTGTGCCGGCCGATGAGCCGCGCCAGCCGCTGCGTGCCGCCAAAGCCGGGGATCACGCCGAGCGTGACTTCGGGCAGGCCGAACTTGGCTTTTTGCGAAGCGATGGCGAAGTCGCACGCGAGCACGACCTCGCAGCCGCCGCCGAGCGCGAAGCCGTTCACGGCCGCGATGACGGGCTTGCCCAGCGAGCCGATGTGGTTCAGCACGGTCTGGCCAGCCAGCGCAAAAAACTGCGCCGTCGCCGGGTCGTAGTCGGCCATTTCGGCGATGTCGGCGCCGGCGACGAAGGCTTTTTCACCCGCGCCGGTCAGCACAACCACGCGCACGTCCGCGTCCGAGGCGATTTCGCGCAGCCGCTCGGCCAGGCGCGCAAGCAGCGGCTGGTTCAGAGCATTCAAGGCTTTGGGCCGATTCAGCGTCAGCAGGGCGACGGGCCCAACGTCACGCCGCAAGACCAGGTCGTCTGCGATCGCGTTCGGTTCCATCGGCTACCTCTGCACTGGCAGGTTTGCGGGTACCCGCGCCGGGGGACGAGCCCCGTGCGCTATTTGCCGCCGCGCTTGGACGCCTTGATCGGATTGACGGTCTTGGTGTCCTTGACCTTCTCGACCTTGGCGTGCGTCGCGAAATTGCACATGCCAGCCGACCACTTAGCCGTGGGATTGGCGTAGCTGTTGCAGTAGCCCACGCCGTTGTTCGCGCGCACGTGGGCGCAGCCGTTGCACTGGTCGACGATCGGCGTGAAGCCGAACTTCGTGAAGCGCGCGAGGGTGGCCGCGTCGGCGGCTGGGGCGTTGAGAGCGTCGGACATGGTAGGAATCCTGATGCGGTCTGGCCGCGCAAAAGCGGCGAAGAAGATACGGGGACTGCGCGATTCTGTCAATCAGCCCCGATGGGTAGGGCGTCGTTCGCGCCGTCCAAACAAAACGACGCGATTTGCACGGCACGCGGATCCAGCCGCGGCGGGTTGGGCGCGTGAGGGCGCAAAATGCGCACGCAGAGCGTCTCCGGCAGCACTTCCAGCGCCATGTTGACGATCCCGGGCTCGTTGTCGATCAGCCCGACCACCGGGCCGTTCTTCGCCAGCTCCGCCAGCGCCTCGCGCTTGAACGCGATATCGTCGTGGTGGAAATCCGGCTTCAGCACGACCTGGGACTGCGGCGTCATCAGCGGAAAGCCATGCGCGTCCAAGCTTTGCAGCACGCCGTGCATCATGCCGGGGCGATCGCGGCCGGTCAGGTAGACCACGCCCAGGCCGGCGTCGACCAGCCGGTGCGCCAGCTCGACCGCGCCCGGCTCGACGTGATCCAGTGGCTGGAAGGAGTTGGTGAAGAACCGATCGCGCCAATAGGCCGTGAACTGCGCGCCCAGCTCCGGACGCGCCACCCCCAGCGCGTCGATCGCCTGCGATGGCGCGTAGTGCAGGTCGTCCAGCTTCAGCTGCTGCACGCGGGTCAGCAGCTCAGGCAGCACTTCGCGGTGGCTCATGGCGAAACTGTGCAAAATCGCCAATGTCCGCGGGCGGTTGTCAAACAGCGTTCCGTCCATGTCCAGCGCCACCCACGCGCGTCGCCCCTGCGCGCGCTGGCTCTGCGCATGAGCCGCCGCGAGGAGCCGGTCCAGCACCTGGCGCGCGGACAGAAGGGGCACGTGGAGAGCGCGATCGATCATCAGAAACTCCAGAAACGGCAGGGGAGAGGCACGCGGCGGTGGAACTACTTGGGCTTGCACAGGCCGTTGCTGCAGACTTCCGTGCTGGAGCACGGGTTCTCAAAGCAGGCCTTGTAGCCTTGGCATTTCCAGGAGATCGGCGGCGCGCAGATCATATCCGCCGTCGCGGAGGGGACGCAAAAAGTCCCGGGTGCGCAGTCCTTGGTCTCGTTGCTCTTGACGCACGGCGTCGGCTCGGCGCAGAACGACTGGCCTTGGCTGTCGCGGCAGCGATTGGACGCACACTGCCAATCTGCCGTGCACGGGTCGCAGTACCCGCGGTTGTCCTTGGCGCAGGTCTGCACCAACGTCGGGGGCTTGCCGGCGCTGGGCACGAGGCGGCTGCAGATGCCCTTGGGCGAGCAGCCAAAGCCGGTCGCGCAGTCGGCGTCCTTGCTGCAGGTCTGAAAGCAGGCGCGCTCGCCGGTGTCGGGCGAGGTCGCGCATTGGGTGCCGCTCTTGCAGTCGCTCGCGGATTGGCACGGCGCGCAGACGTCGCCGCCGCCCGCGCACGCGCCGTAGTCGGGCCGGCACGCAAAGTCATTGATTGTGCTACCGTATTGCTCGCACGAATAGCCGGGCTGGCACGACTTGTCGCCGAACGCACAGGGCACGGTGCAAAATGTCTTGCCATCTGCGCCGGGCACGCACAGCGGGTTGTCTGTGCCGCAGTCGCTGGCGGCTTGGCACGGATCGCACAGGCCGGCCAGCGTGCACGCCAGCTGTTTGCCGACGATGTGGCAGTAGCCGCCGCTCGGGCAGTCGCTGTTCACAGCGCAGGTTCGCGTGCAGATGCCGTCGCCAGTCGCGGCGTTGGTCTCGATGCAGGTCAGCCCGCTGGCGCACGCGCTGGTGGACGCGCATGGCGAGCCCAGACCGTTGGCGGGCTGGCCGTTGTCGTCGGTGGCGTCGTTCGCGGTGTCGCTCGTGCTGCTGTCGTCGGTCGCGCCGTCGCTGAGGATGTCGCCGTCGTCGGTCGCGCCGTTCTCGGTGTCGCTCGTGCTGCTGTCGTCGGTGGCGCCGTCGCTGAGGATGTCGCCGTCGTCGGTCGCGCCATGGCCGTCGTCGCCGCAGCCCGCCAGCAGGCCGCAGGCCAGGGCGAACGCGTGTACCGCCAGAATTGTGCGCCAAAGACCCATGGTTCGCCCGTGCCCGGTTGGGCAGCCGCCGGAGCCTAACTTCTCAGGCGGCCGGTCGCAACGGTCCGCACGCGAATTCGTCGTAGCGAACGTACCGTTTGCGCCGGGCCGCTGGAGCTGCCGTCGCTGCACCCGAGGCCAATCGTCAGGTCCGCAGGCGCGGCCGAGACAGCCCCGCGCACTGGCCGAAGTGCGGGATCAAGTCCGCGGCGTGCCTTCCGCGGAGGGCGCTCGCGGTCCAGTCCGAGATGCACCAGGTCCAGCCCTTGAGACTTTGGTTTCGCACAAAGTCGATTCTGTATAGACTTGGCGCACGATTGGCGCAGTCACGGTCGGTCGGGATCGCGCGCGCCGCCCAGCTGGCCAGGGAGTCTCTGATGTTGCACCGCGCGTTGCTTTTTGCTCTCCTGCTGGTGGCTTACGCCGTTCCTACAGCGGTCGAGGCGCTGCCGGCCAAACACAAGCCGTCGGTATCGACCGCTGTACCGCCATCCGCCGCGGAGCCTGTCGCCGTCGCGCTGCCGCCAGCGGTGACTGCCGAAGCGCCGCCTGCCCCTGGTGCGCTGATCCTGGCGGTGGACGCGGATTCAGACGACGCGACGGTCGGCGGTCAGGCGGCGTCGCTAAAAAGAGGCGAGAATCGCTTGGCGCTGCCGGCTGGCAACGTGGCGTACGCGGTGAAATTTGCCAATGGTTTGACGGTCAAGGGCGAAGTGAAGGTGCCGCCGGGCGGTGAAGTCCGCGCGGAGGCGTGGTCGGCCGGCAAGTTGCTGCTGCACGTGGGCGACGGCGCGAAGGTCGAGATCGACGGCCAGCCGGCGGCGGTGGCGGCGGGACAAGTGCTGCAGGATGTCGCCATCGGCTCGCACACGGTCGTCGTCACGCAGCCAGGGCACGTCGGTCGCAAGGCGTCAGTGGATGTCACGGGCGGCCATACCAGCGAGATCACTGCAAATCTTGAAGTTTTTGTCGTGCCGGTCGACAACACGTTGGCCTGGGTCGGCATTTTCGGCGGCGGCGCGCTGGTCGTCACCGCGCTCGTCATTGACGCCGTCAGCGATTACAACAAGGTCGGCGGCGACGCGACCCGCTGGAGCCTGCTCGGCGTCGGCACCGCGGGCTTTGTCGGCGGCACGCTTTTGCTCAAGCACAACCTGGATGAAGTCGGCGCCCCGCCGACCCGGGACGGCACTTTTGACGTCAAGGTCACGCGCTGGGGCAACGGCGCGATGGCGCTTGTCGGCTGGCGGTTTTGAAGATGCTGCACTTTTTCCATCATCACGCACTTTGGCTCAGCGCCGTCGCATTTCGGACGGGGACCGCGCGCATGCACCTCGTGTGGCCCGCCGCGGATCGAGCGCGTTGGACCGCGAACTTCGCTCGGAGTGCATGATGGCGTTCGAGATCGACGAAGTGGCCGATGGCCTGTGGGTTGGGCCTGTGCCGGATTCGCCTGAGCGCATTGCGGTGCTGCAGCAAAAGGGCGTGACTGGGCTGGTCAGCGTGCAGACGGATCGCGACCTGCAGGCGGTAGGCGTGCCCTGGCCGCTGCTGTGGAAGTTCCTGATGGCACAAGGGATTGCCGCGCATCGCCACCCGATCGTCGATTTTGACGAGACGGCGCTCGTGCGCGGGCTCACGCCGGCCGTCGCGGCGGTGCAGGAGATGCGGTCGGACCGGCGCGTCACGTATTTGCACTGCACTGCGGGCGTGAACCGCTCGCCGACGGTGGCGATCGCTTGGCTGGTGCGCCACCAAGGTCTGGATCTCCAGACGGCGTGGGCGCAGGTCACGTCCCGGCGGCCTTCCGCGCCGCACCGGTCGGCGTTGGAGCGGTGGCTGAAAGGCTAGTCATCGTCGGTGGTTGAAACGCCAAGGACAATCGGTCGTTGCCGTCAACCGCGGCGCGTGTATGCTGGGATGGCGCTGGCAAGTGCGCGGATGGGTCATGGCTGAACCGAACCTGCAAGTCGAAGTCCAGCTCGGCCATTTGTGCAACAACCGCTGCGTGTTTTGCGTCAGCGGCCAGCTGAGCGAGCAACGGCGCGCGCCGCAATTGCCGGCGGAGCCGATTCGCAAGCAGATCGCGGAAGCGCGCCGCTCTGGCGCCACGAAGATGACGTTTCTCGGCGGCGAACCGACGATGCAGCGTTCCTTTTTTGACCTGCTGGCGTTCGCGGTGGAGCTCGATTTCCAGGAAATCGTCATCTTCACCAACGGCACGATGACGCCGCGCCAGTCGTTTCGCAAGCGCGCGTTGGACATCCTCGCGGGCCTGGGCGAGGACATGCGCAAGCGCGTGATTTGGCGGTTTTCGCTGCAGGGCGGCACCCAGGTCGAGCACGACGCCACGACGATGAACCCCGGCGCGTGGGACCGCATCGTCAAGAGCATGGACGAGCTGCTGGGGACCGGCGCGCGGCTGACCGGCAACATGTGCGTGGTGGAATCGAACTGGCGGTCCATCGCCAGCTTGGCCGACTTGGCTGAGAAATATAGCTTTGAAAACATTCACTTGGACATGATTCGGCCGCGCGATTCGGGTGACCGCACCGATGCGCATTTGCGCTCCATCATGGCGCGCTACACCGACATGGCGCCGAAATTCGCGGAGTTGCTGGCGCGCTGCGATGAGAAGCTCGGGCTGGATTTTGACTTGAATTTCGGCAACGTGCCGTATTGCACCGCGCCGGACGTCAGCCACCGCATTCACCACGACGGCGAGCTGACGGTGACCGTGGCGGCGGACGGCGAAGGCGGCACCCAGCTCGGGTTCAACAAATACGAGGACAAGCGCTCCGACAAGCACAAGCCGGCGGCCTGCGAGCGCTGCGCATTCAACAGCACGTGCTCCGGCGTGTTCGACAAGTACCGGGAATTTTACGGCGATTCCGAGTTCCAGCCCATCAGCGTCGACGAGCTGTGGCGGCGCGACACGGCGGGCCACCACTTCATGCTGCTCGCGCGGCCGGCGATTGAGGCGCTGGCCCGGAGCGGCGCATGGCGGATCACCCGGACCAACGATACCACCGTGGAAATTGAAGTCGCCGTGCCGGTGCACGCAAACCAGCCGGACGGTCCGCAGTGGCGGCTGAGCCTGCGGCGTCCGGGACGACGCGGCGCGCGCGCGGGGTGGTACGCGGTGGCGAGCGCGTGCGTGGAAGCCGCGTTTTTTGGAGCGAATCCGCAAGCGCCCGAGTCGCTGCCGCACCTGAACGTCGCCCTCCAACAGCTTGCACGCGCCCTGGGCACGTCGTTGCCGGTCGTGGATGCAGCGACGCTGGATCACGCGTGGCAGCGGCAGCAAAGACTGGCCGCGGCCGCCAAACAGCGCGAGACACAAGCGTGGCGGCAGCTGGCCGGGCTGGTGGACCGGCTGCGCGCGGAACCGTTGGCGAACCTCAAGCCCGGCGCGCTGCGCAAACACGCGGATCAGGTCGCGGTGGAGCTGGACTTTGCCGGCCCGGAAGGCTGCCTGACGCTGACGGTGCGCGCCGCCGAGACGGAGGATGGGCGATTTATCCCACGATTTCAGCATGTTGTCGACGGCGTCAGCGACGCGACCGTGGCGCACTTCAGTCAGGCGCTGGTGCGGCGGCTGCGGGGCGGGGGCGCGGTTAGCCCAGTCGCGTAGGGTCCGAAGCTTTCCTGAGCCCGCTGAGGATTTCAGCACTTTGGCCAAAAGCGATCCAATTTCTTGCAGTTAGCCAAAGCGATCGTACCTTCGGTTCCGGTTTCAACCTGGGGGTGTCCGATGGGTAGCGCAGTTCTGTTTGGCACGATTGCAAGCGGTGTGGGTCTGGCGGTTCTGACGGCACGCGTGAGCCTGGCGGCGCTGGTCAACGCGATGCCGCAGAAGGCCAAGAAAGTCGCTTAGGTTCGCGCGAGACCGCGACGGATTGCTTGCGACCAGTCCGGTCTTCGGACGAGGCGAATCGCGGGCGGGCGCCCTGCTGAGAGGGGGAATTTCCGGCGGGCCGGAGCCCACCCACGCACCGGGTGGGCACCCTCGTATTCGCATCCCGCCGACTATTGCCGCGCGCGCGCTGAAAATGTCACACAACGCATTCCTGCCGTGACCGTAACCTCCGCGGTGGCCGTCACGCCCGCCACACAACCTTTCCGCGAAACACGGTCAGCACCGCCCGGCCAGTCAGCTCCTGGCCCCACAGCACCGTGTTGCGGCTCTTGGACTTGTTGCTGCGCGCGTCCAGCGTCCACTTCGCGGTCGGGTCGAGCAGCGCAAGGTCCGCCACCGCGCCCGGTTCCACCCGCCCGCCGGTTATGTGCAGCACCCGCCGCGGCCCGGTCGTCAGCGCATCCAGCGCCACCGCAAGCGGCAACTCGCCCGCGTGTACGCGCGTGAGCACCTGCGCGAACGTTGTCTGAATCGCGATCGCCCCCGGTGCCGCATAGTCAAATTCCAGCGCTTTTCCAGCGATATTCACTGGCATGTGGTCGCTGCAAATCGCGTCGATCGTGCCGTCCACCAGCCCGGCCAGCAGCGCCTGGCGGTCCGCCTCGGTGCGCAACGGCGCGACCAGCTTCAGGTTCACGTCGTAGTCCACAAGCGCCGCGTCCGTCAGCGTCAGGTGCCACGGCGTCACGCTCGCGGTCACGCAAATGCCTTCGGCCTTGGCCGCCCGAATCAGCGCCACGGACTTTGCCGTTGTCACCCGCGCAAAATGCAGCCGGGCGTTCGCGAGCTGTGCCACGGCGATGTCGCGTGCCACAATCACGTGCTCCGCCGCCGCCGGAATCCCGCGCATTCCCAGCCGCGTCGACCACGGCCCTTCGTGGATGGCGCCCGTGCCGGCCAGGTCCGGGTCGATCGCGTGCGTGAAAATCGGCCGGTCAAAGCCGCGCGCGTACTCCAAGGCGCGGCGCAGCAGCCGAGGCGAGGTCATCGGCCGATCGCCGTCGCCAAAGCACACCGCGCCGGCCTCACTCATCTCGCCCATCGGCGCCAGGGTCTCGCCTTTGAGCCGGTGGCTCAGCGCGCCCTGCGGCAGCACGTCGCAGTGGCCGTACTCGCGAGCCCGCCGAAGAATCAGCTCCGTCACCGCGTGGTCGTCGTTGCCCGGCGTCGTGTCCGGATTGACGACAACCGCTGTGAATCCACCGGCATTGGCCGCATCGGAGAGCGACACCAGGTCTTCTTCGTGCTCGTCGCCGGGCTCGCGCGCGCACGCCCGCAGGTCGACAAAACCCGGCGCGAGGATTCGACCGGCGCCTTCCACGACCTCGCCGCTGGCGGAAGGCAAGTTCGCGCCGATAGCGTCGATACGACCGCCGGCGACGCGCAAATCCATGGGCTCGCTCAGGCCATTTTCACTCGTGAAAATACGTACTTGGCGCAGAAGCAGCGGTTGTTGGCTCATCGTCGCCTCCCTCTAGCCCTGCGGCTCAAGCCCGCGGCTCGCCGCCACCAGGTACAACACCGCCATCCGCACCGCCACGCCGTTCTCGACCTGCTGCAGAATCACCGACTGGTCGCCGTCCGCCACTTCCGGGGCAATTTCCACGCCGCGGTTCATCGGTCCCGGGTGCATCACCAGCGCGCCGGGCTTGGCCAGCCGCAGCCGCCGCTCGTCCAAGCCAAAAAACCGATGGTATTCGTGGCTCGACGGAATCAGGTCATTTCCCTGTCTTTCCCGTTGGATACGCAGCATCATCACCGCGTCCGCGCCTTCCATTGCCGGCTCCACGCGCGGCCAGGCCGTGCAGCCGAGCTGCTCAATCGCGTGCGGCAGCATCGTCGCCGGCCCCGCCACGTGCACGTCCGCGCCCAGCTTTTGCAGGCCGAAGATGTTCGACCGCGCCACCCGGCTGTGCGCTATGTCCCCGACAATCGCCACCTTTTTGCCGCGCAGGTCGCCCAGCCGCTCGCGCAGCGTAAAGATGTCCAGCAGGCCTTGGGTCGGATGCTCGTGGCTGCCGTCGCCTGCGTTCACGATGCCGCAGTTCACCGTCCGCGCCAACAGCGCCGGCGCGCCCGAGCAGCTGTGGCGGATGATCACGATGTCCGGGCCCATCGCTTCGAGATTGCGCGCGGTGTCGATCAGCGTCTCGCCCTTGGCCAGCGACGACGACGACGCCGTGAAGCTCATCGTATCCGCGGACAACCGCTTGGCCGCCAGCTCAAAGCTCATGCGCGTCCGCGTTGAATTCTCGACGAAAAACGTCAGCACCGTCACGCCGCGCAGCGTCGGCAGCTTCTTGATGCGCCGGCTGTTGACCGCCTTCATATGCGCGGCCAGGTCCAGGATGTTGACGATCTGCTCGGCGCTCAGGTGCTCCAGTCCCAGCAGGTGGCGCAGCGGCTCCTGCGGCGCTTGCGGCAAACTGTCGGCGCCCGGCGTTTGACCTGGTTCAACCTGCGGCAGCATCGCGACCTCGTTGCATCAAGGGTTTTTGGGACGGACGATCACGCTCAGCAGGCGGTTCTGGCTGTCGACGCACAGCTCCGCGGATTCATTGCGCTTGACGTCCAGCGTCTGGCCGGTCAAGTCCGCCGCGATGGGCAGCTCCCGACCGCCGCGATCCGCCATGACGACGAGCCGCACGGCTTCCGGCCGGCCAAAATCCATCAGCACGTTCAGCGCCGCGCGGATTGTCCGGCCGGTGTACAGCACATCGTCCACCAGCAGCACGCGCTGGTCGCTGACATCGCCGACGGTATCGGAGGTAAAAAAGTCAGCTTCGCCGTGGATCTACCCAACGGAACATACGAAGTGCGTGCCGTGGCCATGAACGCCGCGGGTTGCGTACGCTGCCTAGACTACAGCATCGACGCCCAAGGCAAGCGGGTCGTGGATATTCCGCTGACACCTGAGGCCTTCTACAGCCCAAGGGAGTTCTACTGGGGGACCGATATCTTCCACGACCCCACCCGCACCCTCTGGGATCAGTATGGCCGTGAATTTTTCAAGCCTCATGTCTTTCAGGCTCAAGTCACCGATGGCCAGCTCAAGTTGGACTTTAACAACTGCGGCGTGTTCGCCATGTGGATCTATCCCGCCAAGCAGGCTGCCGCCGGCAAGATGCGAGTCGATTCATTCAACGGCGAATATGACTGGCGAATGAACACCAGCATCGCCCACCTTGTCGACGGCCCGGATGCCGGCATCGCTCTTGAACCTGACGCCGATTCCAAGGCTCGCGGTTACACGCTCTTCGCCCGCCATTACACACTTATGGTTTATCCTAACCGCAATCCTCGAAAAGAAGAGTTGATCACAAAGCTCGCCACCGCCCTGTGTCCCGGCCAATATGAAGCCACGACCTTCGCCATTCGCCCCCTGAAAGACCTGCAGCATGTGAAAGTCGCAGTTTCAGACCTTACCAGCGCCGGCGGCGCAAGTATCCCCGCCAAAAGTATCAAACTCGACGTGGTTAAATATTTCCCGCAAGCCACGACCGATCCCCAACTGGTCCTGACACCTTCCTACCTCTTCCCTTACCTGCCGTTGAAACTCTACAAAGACTTCAACCGTCAATATTGGCTGACCATCCATGCTCCACAGGATGCGGTCGCCG
>CAIYWC010000034.1 GCA_903929795.1 uncultured Myxococcales bacterium
CGCCAATGCCCTTCCAGGACGCCCTGGACGCTGCAGCTTAGCGGACGCGCGACAGGACGCGCAACGTGTGGACTGGCGAAGAAGCCGGCCGCGGGTGGACTGGTGCGCCTGAGTGGCCCAAAACCACACGAGGCCGTTGAATATCCCCGCCTGCAGGTTAGTGAATTCGCTCAGCGCGACATCCTCGCCGGCTAGTGCCACGCCGGCTTCTGCCGCGTCCGCCAAATCCCCGCCGCCGGCGCCACGCGTTTGACCTCGGCCCGCTTGCAGCCGCCAGACACGCGCCCGGACGCGCCCGCAGGCCGCCGCGCCCGCGCCAGCACCCGCCGGATGTTGTGCACCGCGCAGTGAATCGCGTGTTCCGCGCGCACGTTTGCCAGGCCAAACCGCCGGAATCGTATCTCGCCCTGGATGCCCTTGAGCTCGGCAAACACCGGCTCGACCATGCCTTGGCGCCGCCTGTACTGCCTGCGCGCGCCGGGCTGCTGCATAACCTGATGTAACACCTCGCGAATCTCATCCTCCGGCGCACGATTCACGCTACGCCATTCGCCTTCCTTGATGCACTGCGCTCGCAGCGGACACCCCTCACAGCTCACCGACCGGTACTGGACGAATCCCTGCCGCTGCCGCAATCGCTTCAGGACGCGGCCTTGAGGGCAAGTGTAGCTATCTGTTTTCTCATGGTATTTGAATTGCGACTTGTGAATCCGCTTGCTGTCCGGCGTCCAGTCCCCGTCCGCGTCGTGTGCGCGGCCTTGAGGGCACAGGAAATTGAGGTCGCGCGCGACAGCCTCGTTCAGCACGCTCGCCACGTTGTAACCCGCGTCCGCCAGGACGATTTCCGGCTTTTGCCCCGTCACCCGCTCGCTCTGGTCCAGCAATTCCGGCACTTGCACCGCTTCATTGGACGGATGCACGGTTTGTCCCGTAATCACGCGGTCTTTGGTCACCACAATCGATGGCTTGTATGACGGCGCGTACCCCCCGCGCTTCTGCGGCTGGTTCACCGCCTCGGGGTCGTGCTCCGGCACCACGGTCGGGCTATTGCGCTTTTGCTGGTTCGAGCGCCCCGCGTCGCGCTCCGTCGCGATCTCCGCGGTTCGCTTGGCTTTTTTCGCCTCGCTGTCGAGCTTCGCCGCCGTGGCCTTCTCCGCCGGCGTTTGACGCGGCGCCGCATCCGCCTGCTCGCGTGCGCGCGTCGCCTTGTGCTGCGCGGCCTCCACACTCAGGCGGCAATGCGCGCTCGCCGCCGACTGCACCACGGTGCCGTCCAGGCCCAGCTTGCTCGCGTCGCTCTGCAGCGCCAGCACGACGCGAGCGGTGATGTCCTCAAAGAAATGGCTGGTCCACAGATCCTTGTGCCGATTGAAGAAATTGCAAAACGAGCTGTAATCCGGAATCAGCCCGCCGGTCAGCCACCAGCAGCGCATGTCGGCAGCGGCGAGATCCTCCAGGTCGCGCAGGCTCGTGCGCCCGAGCAGGTGCCCGAGCACGACGACGCTGCCCATCAGCGCCGGGTGATACGCCGGCCGCCCCTCGGTGCTGTACTGCGCGTAAAACGGCGTCCAGTCGAGCGCGCGCATCAGCCGGCGAATCGTGAAAACCCA
>CAIYWC010000035.1 GCA_903929795.1 uncultured Myxococcales bacterium
CGCGCGTCGCTTCGCGCCCGCGTCGCAGGCGATTGGCTTCGCCATCGCGAACCATTGCGCGGCTACGCCGTCGCGCTCGTCAGGCGGTGGCGGGGTACGCGGGAAAAGCCGGGGAGTGGCGGTTTTGGGGAACCGTCAACATTCCTGCCAGTGCTCGCCTTCGACGGCGCGAACATGACGCAGATCGACGCCGGCGGCATCCTCGACATTGCAATGGCCGGCACGTCGGCGACGCTGTTGGCGCGCAAGTGGGAGTCGGCCCTGCTCGTCAACGTCGACAATGACACGCTGCGCAGAATTCTCGACAACCCCGAAGCCATGGCCGCGGTTGAACGCATCGAGGGGTGGCGAACGCTCGGCGACAACGTCATCGAGACCATCATCAACAAGAGCGACAAGGTCAAAGAGCTAAAGGCGAAGGGCAAAGGCGGTAAGCTGACCGACAAAGAGAAGAAGCAACTGACCGACGAAGAGAAGGAGTACAAGTCCAAACGCAAGCTTGTGCAGGAAAAGTTGATCAAGTTCGCGACCCGCATCCCTGCGTTCATGTACTTGACGGATTTTCGCGAGAACACGCTCCAGGACGTGATTACCAAGCTCGAACCAGAGCTGTTCCTGACCGTCACCGGTCTGACCGTCAAGGACTTTCATTTGCTCGTCAGCCTCAAGGTGTTCAACACGGAGCAGATGAACCAGGCGGTCTTTGCCTTCCGCAGATACGAGGACGCGTCACTGCGTTACACCGGCATCGAGAGCCACGTGGGCCTGAGTCACTATGGGCTGTATGACACGGTGGTAGCCGTCGAATGAACAACCGAATACCCGATCTCCAACGCTTCGTCTCCGTACCCGTGAGGCAACGGGGCTGGGCGGCTCTGGCAGGCAGCACTGTCGTGTCGGCCGACACCCATGCGCTGGACGTCGTGGGTGCGAGCACCGAGGCATCGGAATACCGGCCGCCGCAAACGGCCGCATGATTTCGCTGAACGGCCTCCACCGACCGTTGCACCGAATTGAGGTCAGTGTATAAGGAGTACCGTTCGGGATGTCGTCGCGCAGTGGGGCGGTGTGCAACGCTAGGGGCCGTGGCAGATCGGGCTGATGGGGAACAGATGGACGCAACCAATCAGATTGTCGCGTACGTTGCCTCGCTGCGAACTCAGAACCAAGGTGCCAATCCGAGTTATGTTCAGGAGACGCGAGGCGCTTTCTTGGCGAAGTTGCGCGACGAAGCGCATGGGAATTTTCCAGAAGAGTCCGACCTGCACGTGGCATCAGGCATCGATGGCCTCGTGGACGCGATTGCCAAAGGCACTGCGCCCTGGCGGCTCGTAGTCCTAACGGGCGACGCCGGTGACGGCAAGACGCAAGCATGCGCCCGGCTTGCCGCTTCGTGGCAGATCGAATTGGACCCCGTCACCGAGCATGGTGAGTGGGTCATCGTCAAAGATGCGTCAGAACTCCCACGAGACCAACTGGCCGGAATATTCGAACGATGGCACCAAGCGGCCAGCAGTCAGGTGCCGCTTCGCCTCCTTATCGCCATCAACGAAGGGCGACTGCGCTCGGCCTGCTCGTTGCTTGGCGAGGCTTGGGACGCGGTGGTCGCACCGAGTCTCGACGGGCTTTTGGATGACGAAGCGGCTGAACGTCTGGAACAATCCTCACTGCGGCTGGGAGTGCTGGTTCTTAATTTTCGTCATCGGCTGTTCGTGCGTGCGGGCGTGCGGGGACTCCTCTATTCTTGGACTGCGGCACGCTACTGGGAGCGGGGCGTGTGCGCCAATTGCACGTCGCGCGAACGCTGCCCGATCCTTGCCAACGCCCGCGACCTTCGCAACGTCGATCGAGTTGAGGAACTCGCTGATGTGCTGATGTGGCTTCACCTTGCAGGCCAACGCCTCCCATTTCGCCGACTTCAGGGGATCCTCGCTTTCGCGTTTACCGGAGGCCTGAATTGCTCTGACGTGCTCAGTGCTGATGTTACCTCTTCGTCTCTGGTACGCCATCGCTACTACGCCGGGATCTTCATCACGACTGGGAGAGAGCCCGGACTTGCGCGACAGGTGCAGCCCGAACCTGCGGCAGTGTTGCTCGCTGCGTTGGACCTATCGCGGGTCGCAGATCGTGCGCAAGACGAAGTGCTGCTTGCGGAGTGGCGCAATGCTCCACCCTTGGAGGGTCCCGAAGGTGCAGTGGCACGCGAAGGCGTGTCACCGGAGGAACTGCTCGCAACGCTGCGACAACGGGCGCAAGTAGTTGGGCGGAGCGCTGCGGTGCCGTGGAGGCGGGCCTTGCAACTGCTTGAGGATGCGGGCCGCGTAGAGGATTTGCGTGCACTGGTTGTGCGCGCCATCAACCGGATTGACGGCCATCTCGACAACTCGACTGCGCTGCAGCCGATTCTCAGCGATCCCGAGGGTATCGTGACGTTTGACAGGCGTGCGGTTGATTTGCTTCTACCGGCCCCGGTTGCATTGCGCGCCCGACGATCGCCTGCAGTCCCGTCCATGGTCAAGCAATGTCTCGACGAGGTTGCGACGGTCGTCGAACTGGTCGCGGCGGCAGCGCCCGGACAGGCTGCACCGGCGCTCGCTGTCGACGTGCTCCTTCTTGAGCGCTTCATCGGCCTGTTGGACCGGGGGGCTTCAGTTGTGTCGCTCGGAGGCTACCGGAATGATCTTCTTCGCTTCCTTTCAAGGGTGGTGACGACTGCAGCCGGTGGCGACGTCGCGGTCGTGCTCCGTCTCGGCGACCACCGTTTGCGGCTTGAGGTCTCGGACAAGAAACTTCGCTTGGAGTCAGTCTGATGACGATGACGACGCCCGCCTTCAAGAACCTAACGACTCTTGCGCAACAACGCTTGGGTATTCAACAAGCGCAGACCATCACAGCAGAGACGATCGCGTCCGATGCGATTGCGCGCCTCCATGGGCGACGCGGAGACGTCCAGCGCCTGGTCGACCTATGGCAACGCCCGGAAGCTGATCTCGTTGGCACTGCCGCCTTGCTCACAGGGGCACCCGAGCGGATTCGCGGTCTGCTGGGAGGGCTGACCGTGGCTCGCTCTCGTCTGGGTACGCCACACACATTCCTTCCGTACACTCCGGAGCTCATCACCGATCGCAACGTGAGTCAGATCTTCCGTGACATGGGGGCAACAGTAGTCGACGCGCTTTGGGGTGGCGTGGACTCGGAACTAGCTGCAGGCATTCGAGAGGTGACTGGCGGCTGGTCGTTTCACCCGCTTGCGCGGGTGTTCGCGGCTCTGTGTGTCGCGCGCCCCATTCCGTCGCCGCGCGGTGCTACCGAGTCGCGCTCCTATCTGCGCGCTCTTTTTGACGAAACCACTGCATCACCGTTAGCGTCGTGGGCCCGTGGGACGGTCACCGAGGATTGGACCGCGTGGGTGGCTGCTTCCAGCGGCATGAGCATTGACGAGCAATTGCAGACGTTCTCTGTGCTCATCGGTCTCCACTTGCACGTCGCACTGCAATGGCGCTTGGCGCCCAGCGGTGCACGCCCGCTAAGCTTTTGCGTTACGCCCGATGCTGCTGCCGGCCCACTCGTCACAGCCTCCTGCAACGTCTATCAATGGTGGCAAGGCCGCACGTTGGCCGTTCTTCAAGCGATGTCACTCGAGCAAGTGGACGCGGTAGCAGACGAAAACCCGGACCTCAGCGCCGCTCTGGATGCGAACGACGCAGCGGTGCTCAGTCGCTGGCGCTTGGTCCGCGTAGAGAGTGCCCGACAAAAGAGTGCCGACCTTTTTCACCAGCGATACCAGGACGAGTTGACGCGACGTACGGACGCGGCCCAAACGCATCAAATGCAACTAAGCCGAAACGACGCCCGGGAGATCGTCCGCGATGCGCTCCTCCACCCCTTTGCGCCGTCCGCGGAGAAGTTTCGCGACTATCTCCGCCAGACGGGGCGTGCGGCCGCCTATGTCGGACCAGATCGGGGCTATAGCCGCAAACGGTATCAAATCGACGCACGGCTCCTTGGTCTGCTTGCGCGGCTACACACCTCTCGCGACGAAATGAAGATCCGGACGAGTGAGGAGGAGCGGTATTCAATCGAGGGATTCCTCGACGACATCTTCGACCGTTACGGCATTCTGATCACGCGTGGCCGCGAGGCCGCCGAGGCAGCGCTCGCCACGGAATCAATGAAGCCCCTGCTGCGTTTTCTGCCGAATGAAGCCCTGACTGAAGCTAACCGCCACGATGTCGAGCAACTTCTCGAGGGGTTGCGACTGCTTCGCCGCTACTCCGACGATTCCGCCGTACTCGTGCCCATGAGATGACCATGCCCTCGATGCCTGAAACCGAAGTAGTCCAAGGAGTCGTGCGCGCCGTGGTGGGCTGGCTCGACCAGATGACCCAGACGTCACAGAGCCCGCGCGTCAATTTGCGCACCGACGTGATTCCGCGCGAAGGGGAGGTCGCGCTACGCACCGCCCTTGGCGAGTTGGCGGGTCCCGAGCGGGAGTTTGTCGTGCGCAGTTCCCAAGCAACCGACGCCGTTCAAATGCGCAATCGTCGCGGGGATTCCAACGGCACGACGGTCTATCTGGTACTTTGGCAGGAAGGCAACCGGGCCCACGCAGTCAACGCCGAATCGCTGCGGAATCTGCACCGTCTGGATGCGGCTACCATCCTCGGCGATAGCGCATACACGTTCGAGGGTGAAGCGGTAATTGACCGTCGGATCCGAAGCCTCGCGGGAGCTACAACCGCCGTCGGGGAGCACGTCGCAACCGTTTGGCGCCTGGTGAAGAAAGTCCTGCGTGACCAAGGTGCGGCCGTGCCTCTGGTCAGCCGAATCGACACGTGGGTGGAGTACTTGTTGGCGGTCGATGCCGAAGCCGCTCCGTCACTGGATGCTCTCGTGGAGCGATGGGGCGCGGCGTTGCCGGCGCTCGGACTCTTCAAGTTTCCAGCAGTCGGGCGGGTGCTTGGGGTTCATGCTGACGTTGCTGTGAACCCGGACGCGGAAGCGCGAAGGCGCGAAAAGCGGTGGGAGGCAGAGCTTCGTACCGAGCTTCTAATGAATCAGGCATGCACGATCGACTTCACGAACCTCGCTGACCGGATTGCAGGGCGTGGCGATCTAAAGAGTCACTTGGAGGACCTCGACCGACGGGGCTTTCGCCTTGCACAACAGGGACCCGAAGTCGCGCGGCGCTCATTCGAAGAATTTTGCCGAAGCGGGGACAAGGACGCACTGGGGGCCGCTGAGTGGGCCTGGCAGGACGCCAGTCGTGGGGCGATGCAAGGTGTTCGCGGCGTCCTCGTACAGCGACGCATCGCGAGTCCCCGTAAGGACCCATTCGCCTTTCTGCAAACGGAAACGCTCGCACTTTTGCGCGATACTCCGCTCGTGGAGGTAATCAGCGGGCAAGTCGCGAAGTTCAAACAGGCCCCGGATTATGACTCGCCGCTGCGCCGGTTGCTCGCCGCGCTTGGAGACTGCAGCACAGAAGAGGCCTCGTTCACTCAGGTGCTTGATGAACTAGCGATTGGCGATGTTCAGGCTTGCAGTCAAGTTCTGCAGAAGCTAATCGCGGAGGACCCGCAGCTCGCTGTGCGCGCCGCACGCCTTGCGAACCTTTGGGCGCCGAAGGTTGCCGAGCAAGCATCCGTGCGACATCCGCGCCTGCTGGAAGGGCTAATGCGGGTTATCGCCAACTCCGTTGACGAGAATGGCTTTCCGCCGGGAAAGCTCATTCTTCGGCCGCTCGGCCAGTTGCGGCGCGAACTGAATTGGAACCTCGACCCGGTTGCCATGGGAGTATGGCTCTCGCAAGTAATCGCTGACGAGCGAGGTGATGACGGGGAAGGCGCGAGTGCTGCGGGCGAGGAGCCGAAAATCCGCGTGCAAGTGACGCTGGTCCAGAAGGACGGTCGCTCAGTCCTTGGGGAAATCGAACTCGCTGGCGAGGACGTCCTTCCTCCGCCCGAGGCAACGACCGCACACGTAGGCTTCGGCGACGACGTGCATGCACAGGCGCTCAGGCTTACCGCCCTGATGGACTCTTGGCAGGCCTACCGGGCGGGTTGGCAGACCGGGCGGGCGCCGCTGACTCCGGCGGCTGACGTTTGGGTGACGGCCTGGAGTGCACAGGTTGCTGCTGCGGCGAAGGCGGCGCCCGCTGGGAAAGCACGCCTTGATCTTGTCCAGCAACGGCTCTTGGACATCGATGATGCGGTCGAGGCGGCTGACGAGGCCGGCAAGTACGACGTTGTAGAGGCGCTCGAGAAGGAGAAAAGGGAACTGCGCCTTGAAAGAAAGGATCTTTTAGCCAGTGCGGCTGTGGAAACTGGCCCGACAGTGGATGCCGAGACATGCCGGGAACTGCTTCAAGTCTGCACCCTGCGGGATGACGCGCTGGCACCCACGTTCATTGAACTGACGCCACATCATCCGCTCTGCTTGCGCCTCCGATTGGCGCGTGAGCGCCTGATCCTGAAGCTACTTGGCGAGTTGCTCGGCGGTGAATGGTCTGCTGAAGGCAACGCAGAGTTGAAGCGTTGGGCGGAAGACGAGCTCGGCCCCGATGACCTTCCAGTGCCGCTGCACGCTTACACGCTCACGGCGCACGAGCCGTTGCTGTTTGATGGTTGGCGCCCAGACGGTGCAGCGCGGTATCAGCGCGCCGATCGGGCTGGTGAGGCGGAACTCAGCCGTCTTGGAATCGCGCCGGTGGCCAGAGTAGTGCGAGACTACCGGCAGATTTTCGCGCGCGCTGGCAGGAAGGCCGGAAAAGTCGGCTCCGTTGACCGGCTTCAATTGCAGATCGGCGGCGACTCGGACGGTGCTTGGGCTTGGGCCGTCGTGGAGCGCCTGTGCCAAGAACCGGACGGGGACATCGAGTTTGGCCTCACTCACGCACCAGATCTGCCGGCGAGACCTGCCCGGATGGAGGCCGCCGCATACGGACATTCCGAACTCTTCGCGCCCCGGCGCGACGGGCGCTCGGCGCGGGTCCAGTTCGGTACCCGCGCTATCGCTCGGCCCCACATGGCGCTCGATCTCGGGGAACACTTGGGATTTCAAGGGACATTTCGCTCAATCCCATCGGGTGATCCTCCGGCCGCGACCGATGAGGCCTTGTTGTTCTCCGTGCCATTGCTCCGCTTGGAAGGAAGTGCGCTAGCAGTCGCGGATCCTGCTGACCGCCTGTGCGCGACAACTCGGATGCTGATGGAGCGGGTTTCCAATGGGCAGGGCTCCACGTACACATACGATTTTGACCCTGATCAGCACGCCAACCGTCTCCGTGCAGCTCAAGGTGGAGCCCACTGGCTGGTACTCGCTTCGCGTTTTCCAGTGCATCGGGCGGTCCAACTTGCGGCCCAACGCGAGGAGGCGCAGGGCAGGCCGTTTGCCTCGCTCATCGACTTCTGGACGACGCGAGACCGCGGACGACCGCTCTACCTGAGTTGCAGCCTCCATTCGGGCGGCGACGCATTCCGGGATACCGCCCTCGTTGCTGCACTCGCAGAACTCGCGCTCGACCTCGATCTTGAGGTTGTGCTAAGGGCCGCACGAGCGGTCGCCCCCAAGGCCGCCATCGCACTCCTGCGCGGCCAGTATCGACCGGAAATCCAGGGCATTCTCGGACTACTGCTCACGGCGGCCTTCGCGCGAGGCAACACCGCAGGAGAGCGGGTGCTTGCCCTCGATCAGCATACAGACCTCCTTGCGGGCGGCGGCCAGTTGGCTGACTTGATCGGCGCGCGTATTGAGGATGGGGCGCTCATACTTCGCGTACTTGAAGCAAAATTCAGCGGTCGGCAACTTACCCCGGCCGATGCTCTCGCACAAAATGGAAGGGCCCAGATCAGTTCGACGGTCGCGCGCCTCAAGCACTTTGAGACCCGCCACCCTCTGGCTGCTCGGACTAGACGCCGTCTTATCGACGCGCTTGCGGACGCAGCTGCGCTCGCCGGCACTGACGGCGGAAACGACGCCCTCGTTGCGGCCGCTCTTGACCCATCTGTCCGAGTCCTCGTAGAGCCGGCGACCGCCGGAACGGTGCATGTTTGGGCGCTAGACGGCGTCAGCGGGATTGACCAATCCGCGAACGGCGCACCGATTGTTGTGCATGGCCGCGATGAAACGCGGGCCGCGCTTGCTCAGCTAGCCACCCGCTAGCAAAGAGCTCGATGCCGGCGTCCTCGTGCGGCCCCCAAAAACAGTACCTCATCTTCGAGGACGGTGTCCCTGGCGTGCGCTGGCGTCGATCGGTCACGGACCTCAGTCAATCGTCGTTTGTGCCAGCGACGCTTCTGCCTGAACAGTTCCCTCGAGTACAATCTTCAACGTCTTCGCCTGGCCTAGATAGAGCTCCAGCCCGCCGCTCGACCGCGTAATCGCCGTATACAGCAAGTTCCTGTCCAGCAACTCCCCCTCGTCCGGCAGCTCAATCGCGACCGTCTGCCACTCCGAGCCTTGGCTCTTGTGGATCGTCAGCGCGAACGCCGGCTGGTAGTTCGGCAGCTCCGGGAGCGGAATTGGCTCGTCCAGTCCTGGAAACACCGCGACTTCCGCCGCGTGCTCCGGTCCGCCGCCCAGCGCGATGCCAACGTCACCGTTGGAAAGCCCCAGCCCGTAGCTGTTTTGCGTGACGATAACCGGGCAGCCGTGCGGCACGCTCAAGCCGGCGCGTTGCGGATGTTCGCCCCACAGCACCGCTAGGCCGAGCCGATTGGCGCGATCGACCTGGGCGTTGCTGCCGCACAGCAGTTGAAAGGTCAGCAGAAACGCGCGGACATCAGGGTCTGGCAGGCGCGTGTTCGATCGCCACTTGTCCGTGCTCTTGCGGGCTTCTTTCCAACGCGCCTGACACGCCTTGTGCAGGTCGCCAGCGCGCCGATGGATGTGAATGTGCTCCACACGACGTTCGCAACAGGCCAAAAACGCCTCCGCCGTCCCGGAATGCCCCGGTCGTGCGATTTCGGCCAACTCCAACACCCACGGCGCAGCTTTGGCGCGAAAGCTGTAGCGCAGCCCGACGACGAGCCCCGGCAGTGGCTTCGCGCTCGTGCGCTGTGGCAGGCCGTGGCGGAGAATCGGCTCCGGCGGCGCGGTCAGGCGCTCAAGCCAGCGGGCCTTCATCTCGGTTGTCGGCTCACCCGCCGCGCCGCGTGTCACAAGCTCACCCAGCACGCCGCCGGTGTCGACGCTCTCGAGTTGGTCGCCGTCGCCCAGCAGCAGAAGCGCGGTCTCTGGCTTCAGCGCGCGGAGCAGGTACGCCATCAGCGCGAGATCGACCATGCTCGCCTCGTCCACCAGCACCAGGCGCTTTTCCAACGGTCGGGCAGCTCCGCGGCGAAACGGCCCGCCTTTTTCCGGCGGCTTGGGCGTCCACTCCAGCGCTTTGTGCAGCGTCATCGGCTTGAGCGCGGAGAGAAATTCAACCTCTTCGGGCAGCAGATGCAGCCGGGTTGACGCGCTCGCCAGCGAATCAGCCAGTCGGCACGCGGCCTTGCCTGTGGGCGCGCACAGCAGCACGTCCTCGGCGCGGAGGTCCGGCTCCAATCGCTTGCGCATGGCCAGCAGCGTTGCGGCCGATGTCGTCTTGCCCGTGCCCGGCCCACCCGTGAGTACGCCGATCCGCGCATCGACAAATGCAGATGCGGCGAGGCGCTGCTGGGCGTTGTCGAAAATGACCGCGCCGTCTGCGGCTGTCTCGACGTGATGGGGCAAGATGCTGTCCAGGGCGGCCTTCACTGCGGCGTCCGGAAAATGCTCCGCCGACGCGCCCCAACGCGATTCAATGGTTGCACGAAGCTCCCGCCAAAATGCAGCGTTGCGCGGCAGCAGGACGAAGTCGCCCTCGCGGGCGAAGCACGTTGTCGGCGCGTCGGCTGGCAACGGGCACTCTGCCGACGAGAGTTGACCGATGCCACGGCTCGCAGCTTCCAGCAGCCGGGCGAGCGGTTCGACCCAAGCTTCATGCTGACCGGGTTGCAGGCCGTCGCCCAAGGTGATGCGCGCGAGCGGGACGAAAGGCGCAAATGTCGCGGCGGGCTGGGTCATGGCTGGGCCTCGGCAAAGAGCTGATCGAGCGCGGTGAGGGCCTGCAAGCCTGGTTTCTCAAACCAGACGCCCTTGGCCGGGAACCCGCGGAGGAACAGGTAGCCGCAGCCGCCCAGATGCTGCTCCGCATCGTAGCCAGCGAGCGTCGCGCGGAGATGGCGGTGGAGTGCCACCGCGTACAGTCGGGCCTGCAGCAGGTACTGGTGCGCGAGCATCGCGCTGTCGAGTTCAGGCTGATCGTACCCGGGCAGCGAATTCGTCTTGTAGTCGACAACGAACCATTTGCCGTCGTGTTCAAAAATCAGGTCGACGTAGCCCTGCATGAAGCCCTGCAACTTCTTGAACGGCCACGAAGCGATGCCTTCCGCCCACTCGCGGCGGTCTGCCGCGCCACTGATGAGCGGATCGGCGAGCAGGGCCTTGGACAAATCCGCGGGCTCGATCCTGGTGACAGGCAGCAGAAAGTGCATCTCCGCTATGGCACGACCTCCTAGCTGTCCGAGCTGGAGCTCTGCTCTGTCAAACGTGAAGTTCGTGTCCAACACGGCCTGCATCGTTTCGCGCCACGCCGGGTCCAGCTTCTCGGTCGCTTCCTCAAGCGACTTGCCGTCGCCAATCACGTTCTCCAGCAGCGTATGGACCCGGTCGCCGAGGCGATTGCCGCCCTTGCCGAGCGGCGCAAGCAGTCCTGGCAGCCTTGGTCCCGATTTCTCCTCGGGGTCATGGTCGTGCGCGTCGCCTTCGCCGCGCTTGGTCAGAGAGGAATAGCTCGCGACTCGGGTCAGCGGCAGCTGCCAGTCGCGATCGAACTTTGGTTCCTCGACGAGTGGGTGCGCGGTAACGTTCGCGGTGAGAGCTCGACGCGCATCCACCACCGACTTGAGCGCCAGCGGTTGCACCGGAGACGCACTCGGCCACGCGCTAGCCTCTTCGGCGGCCAGACCCAACAGCTTCACGAGCTCAGAATCCGCCGCGGAATTCTCGTTCGCACTCTTCCCGGCTACGGGTGCCAGCCCCAAGTAGAGCCGGTGCCGAGCCCGCGTCAGAGCGACATACAGATGCCGCTGCTGTTCGTCGTTCTCCTGCTCCAACGCCTGGGTCAGATGCAGGTCGAGGTTCGCCGAGCCGAAGTCAATCAGCGTCCCTTCCGGTGCGCGAACCAACGCCACGGGGTTCTGTTTTCTGTTGCCCAAGGCCTTTACATGCCAGAGAAAGGGGCACGCCACGACCGGAAATTCGAGACCTTTGGCGCTGTGGATCGTCATCAACTGAACTGC
Source organism: uncultured Myxococcales bacterium (assembly GCA_903929795.1). Taxonomy (GTDB): domain Bacteria; phylum Myxococcota_A; class UBA9042; order UBA9042; family UBA9042; genus CAIYBN01. The sequence continues at coordinate 11,328 of CAIYWC010000035.1, forward strand.
CGGCAGGTCCGTTTCCAACTTCATCAAGTCAGCTTCGTCGTCGGTCTTGGACTGTGCCCGTTGCCGTGCGACGAACTCTGCCAACTCGCTCGCCCGGCGCTGCCCACGCGCCCATTCGCCCTGAATCAGGCTCCCCAGGTGCCTCCAGTTGGTCATCCTGCGCTCGCCATCTGCGTGCCCCAGGCTGCGCTGCATTTGCCGCTGAGCGGTGCAGCATTTCTGCAGGAAAGGCAGCGGGCCATGGAAATGCAAATCGTCCAAGTCCGCTTGCAGACCCTTCAAGACCTTGGCCTGAGCCGCCGGGTTTTGCCGTAGCATTTCCAGCTCAGTGGCCGTGTTCGCGAGAAGGGGTGTAGCTGCGAACGTGAGCACCTTCTTCAGCACATCGATGCGTGTCTCAAGCGTTGCCAGTGCCTCGAGCCACGCTTGCACATCGAGGGCCTCATCACTTTGCCATACGCTCCCCAAACCCTTGCCCGACTGTTGGCACGCGATCCCGCGGGCCTGAAGTTCGGTACGCATCAGCGACAAGTCGTGGTGGTTCGCGGCAAGGACCGCCAAGTCCGCCGCCACGAGACGCCGCCGCTTGCGCGTCTGACGGTCGATGATTTGTACGTCTTCACTGAGAAGGCGTTGAAACTCGGTTGCGACATCCCGTGCAATCGCGTGCTTCGCCAGCCCCCTGTCCGCCTCCTCCGCCCAAACGAGCGCCAGCGGTTGGCTCAGCCGTGCGTCGAATATCCGCGACTCTTTCGCTTCAGCCTTCACTCTCACATAACGAATCTGTGCATCGGGTTGCGCGCCCCGAAAATCGGGGCGAGCGGTGTACAAGTCGTTCAGTGCATTCACCAGATCGTCGTCGGAGCGGAAGTTTCTGGTCATCTCTGGCGCGCGCGTCGCGCGGCTGGTCAGCCTCTGATAGCTGGCCAAGTCGGCGCCACGAAAGCGATAGATGCTCTGTTTGGGATCGCCGATCACCAAGAACGACTCGGAATCGCTGAAGAGTGTTTGAAAGAAGCCAATCTGTACGCTGTCGCTGTCTTGGCACTCGTCGATGATTGCTGCCTTGAAGCGAGCGCGAACCGCGCGCGCCAGTGGGCCATTGGGTCCCTGGAGATCCAGTGCGTTGTGAATGGTCAAGAGGATGTCATCGAACGTCCGTAAGTCGGCGAGCAACTTGCGCTGGGGAAATTGCGACCGCACGGCCGCCGCAATGGCGTTCGTCGTCGTGTCTCGTTTCGCGTTCAGGCACGATTCAGTACGCTCGATTGCTGAGAGGAGGGTGGGTAGCGACCGAAGTTTGTCGCGGGCTGCTTCCGCGAGCTTCTCGCTTTGGTCGCCCGCCGCTAGGGCGCGAATGACCCGCTCCGTCTTGGCGATCGAACCCTTCGCCACCACGCCTGTCAAGGTTGCCGTGAGATTAGGGAGCCCTGGCGCAAGATCGGCGAGTGCGAGTTCGTGGGCATGGTCCGACGCGTCACCCACCACGGTTCGGCCAAGGACCCGATCGTCAGGTACGCTCAGTTCGCCGGCCAGACAGGCGGCAATCTTCGCGGCTTTGCCAGGATCCATCAACCCATAGTCCGCGTCACGCATGAGTTGATCGGCCACGACTTCGTCGAGGATTTCCTCAGCACCCGCAATCAGCTCCAGCGCGGGGTCGCAGCCCAGTTCCACGGCGTGGCGGCTGATCAGTGACTGACAGAACCCATGAATCGTATGAATCGGCGCGAGGTCGAAGTTCGATAGTGCCGCCTGCAGCAGCGAAATCAGCTCCTCGGAAGGCGTTTTTGCCAACGTGCGCGCCACGACGTCGGCTTCCGGTGACGAAGTCGGCGGGTGGGACTCGCGGGCCGCAATCAGCGCGTGGCGCAAAGAGCTGAGTAGCCGTTCCTGGAGTTCAGCAGTGGCAGCGTTCGTGAAGGTGGTCACGAGAATCTGGTCGATAGACAGCTTCTCCTCAACCAACAAGCGCAGCCAAAGCAGAGTAATGGAAAACGTCTTTCCAGTTCCCGCGCTCGCTTCGATCGCGTGTCGACCCGGAAGGGGCTGTGTCCGTGCGTCAAAAACGGCCTGAGTGTCGCTCATGGTTCCGCCCTCTGAAAAGCCTGCTCGAACGCCAAGACGAAAGCGAAGATGCGCCACGCCAGCGGTGTCCCTGGGTGCGGCAAGACGTCTGTCTCAACCGTCTGGGCGGGACCGAACGGATCCTCTAGTCCGCGATAGCAGATTCTCGTCGCCCTTTGGCTTGATGCCGGCGGGGGCGCGCCCACGAATCCCCCACCATCGCTCCACTTTGAACGGCCCGCTTCCAGCGCTAAGGCCGCCGTTTCGGCCTGCTTCATAGCATCGTAAGAATCAGGCCAGAATGGCAGAGGCAGTCGCTGAGCCAGAGCGTAAAGATGCACCACATCGGTCAGCAAGGGGTCCAGTCGGTCCGCCGACGGCGCAACCACTTCTGTCGAGCTGCTCTGAGTCCTGAAGCGAACGAAGACTCTGTCCGCCTTTCCTCCACGGGCAAGGCACAGGAGACCCAGCTTCACCGCGAGTTGGTACTTGGTGCTCGGCTTGGATGCAGAACGGAAATGTATCGTGCCGTCCGGAGCGCGGTACCAGCCGCTGGGCAGCGTCACATCCAACGTGCGTCCGGCAACTTGTAACTGCAGCGTCTCGTTCAGCGGCCGGAGGTTTTCATCGACGCTCGCTGGAATTTCGTCGAGCAGCTCATTCCAGACGGTCTCGCCGTAACGCCCGCGGGGCAGATCGCCCGCCGCTGTGGCGCGTCGCTTGAGGGCGTCAACGTCATCACCGGCCAGCATCGTCTGGAGCATCCTGTCGGCGAGCCCCCATGAGTCAAGGCCGTTCACATTCAGTACATCCGCTTGCGACAGTTCGCCGCTCTCCTCCGGCAGCCGCAGCCCCAAACGCGTGAGGAAGATGCCGCACGGCTCGACGAAGAGCGCCTTCAGGTTGTCGAAACTCAGCGGCTGCGCGCTGTCTGCTTCTGGCAGCGCCTCGACCCACAGACCGGCATAGGGCGCGTTGTGACGGTCTGCCAGCAGTACCGCCCCGGCATGGTCACCCTCGCCAAACGACCATGTGTCTGCATCGGTGCCGGCCGCAAAAGTAGCTGGACTGAATCCATTGAGACCGTGGTGATACGTGACGAGCTTCGAGGCGAGAACGCCCGCCGCGGGCAGGGCCACCGCATCGACGATGCCGAGGAGGTCCGCCAACGGCGTTGAGGGCGGACGTTCTTTGGTGTCCTCGTCAGAGCCGTCCTGGTAAGTCAAAACGAGCCGCTCCGACGCGGCAAGGAGCGCCAGCAGCAGCGCATGTCGGTCATCGTCTCGCTTGCTCGGATCGCCAATCTCGCGGCGTTGCGCGAGCGGGTGCCACGCCGGCCATTCGTCGCGACGCGGAAACGTCTCAGCACCAAGTCCGGCGATGAGTACGACGCGTGCCGGCGTCCCTGCGTGCTGGCGCAGGTCCGCCACGGTGATGCCACCGCCCGGTGCGACCCGCGTCGCCGTCAAAGTCGCGAGTTGTGCGCTCACCAAGCGTCGGAATGCGTCGTTGCGCAGCAGCAAATCCGCAGGCGCGGCCGTAGCCAGCGAGGGCAGCAGTAGGTTGAGGAACTTTGTGCGCTGCTGGTTCGCCGCGTCATCGCCGCGAGCGATGAACGCGTCGCAGCGTTCGGTGAGCCATGCGCGCCAATCTGCAACGGTGCGCTCGATCTTCCACCCGTCGCGAGCTTCAGCCAACGCCGCCGCCAAGCGCGCCAGGCCGGCCAACAACGGGATCGAGAGCCCGGTCGCCCGCTCCAACGGCACGGTGCCGTCAACTAACGCATCGCGCATTACCGTTTCGATGACTGCACCAAGGCCGAGCCGCCGCAGCGCGAAGTCGGCGCTCCAACGCGGATCGTCCGTCCCTTGGGCTTCAGCCCGCTGCTTGGAATCGACGCCCCATCGGAAGTTTGCATCCTGCAGCCACTCCACCACCTGCGCCGCTTCCTCCGCGAGCCCAAAGTGCTGGGCGATCAGCGGCTCCTCGATCAGTCCCTGCAGGTCCACGAGCCCAAGACGGCCAGAGAGCGCCTTCAGGAGCCGTTCAAGCGCCGACGCGAACGGTGAGACCGCGCTGCCGCCCACGCCCACCCCTCGAACTGGCAGAGGATGGAACGCCGCAGGAACGAGGGGAAACTGCGCCGCGGGATCGGCGAGCAGCACGAGGAAGTCGTCCCAGTTCAGATCCTTATTTGCCACCATCGCCTGCTGGATGCGGTCGCGACAAACTTCCAGTTCCCGCAGCGCGCTCCGACAGCCGTGTACGGAGAAGGACCGCGGCGCACCTTCCAGTGGTACAGCTTGGACACCCGGGTGACAGGCGGCCTGGAGCTGGGCCAGAAGTCGATTCGCCAGCGGCGTCTGGTTCGATGGCCTGAGCGTGACAGGATTCGCGCCGAGCAGCGTTGCCGTCTGGTCTATGAGGTCACCCGCGCGGCGCCCAAGCGCTTGAATTACTTGACCTCGCGCGGATGCGTCGGGACTAGTGGGACACAGCAGGGAAAGGTGCACGCGATCGGGCGGTACAAGCGCGAGAAGTTTGACGAGACAGCGCAGAAGCACTGCGGGGACTCCCGCGTCCAGCTGAATCCACAGGTGCGGAACCCCGCTCGGATTTTGCCATTTGTCCGTCCACGACTGTGCTGCCAGCTTGAACTGCGCCGGCTCGACGGTGCCCAAGTGCCCGGACAAGGCCCCGCGCACGGCTTCATCCTGAACCAGATGTTCCAGCAGCGGCGACTCCTTCCAGGCCAGCGCCCCCTCGCGCGTGAGCAGACCGACATCGATAGCGTCCGCCAACTGTTGCGCCCAAGCGAGCCGCGAGGCGTGCAGCGCGCCGTCATCGACCTTGTTTGGCAGCGGGGTCACGCCTGCGTACGTCGGCAGAACTTGGGCGACCGTCAACACCAGCCGATCCATGGAGAACGGGTCGCGCCCGGGCGAAGCGGCTTGCTCCAACAGCGATCGCAGGGACACGATCTGGCTCCTCGACGCGATTCCGGCGCGACGCGCCCACTGTCGCTGTACCCACTCGGGACGCCCCGCGCCAGGCAAGATCAGCCAGTGCTGTGCCCATGGGTCGTTCGACTTCATCAGTGCGGCGACCATCTCTTCGAGCACTTGGAGCGGAGTTTCTGCCGTAAACAGGTTCATGTGGATCGATCCGGTTCAAGAGTTAGACCGCTCGGTTCGGTTGGCCCCTGGCTACACGGGCGACGGACGAGATGTGCGCCGAGTCTACAACTTCCGTGGAAAACTTACACCTGACGGCCCGCGCTCGACGGCTCCTCGTCACTCCGCGCCAACGCCCCTGACGGAGCGAGCAGTTCGAATCGGAATCCGTCGAACGGACGGTGAGGCGCAGTTGCAGCAGGCGTGAAGTCCGTGGTACCTCTGGGTCGGTGTAGAGTCTACTGTCGGTCATGACGCGCACCCGACGGCGCGCAGTGCCAGTATTTGATACCACGCGGAGGTGTTCCCGAATGCCCTACCAAGACCGACTCCTCCTCCACCTGAAGGACTACAAACTGAACGTCCTCGGCATTCAGCAGCCAGGCGTGTTCAAGTATCGGGGCAGGGACGTCCTCCGTGACCATATCCTGCCCATCGCGCAGGCCGACATGAACCTGTTGCCTCACACACGCGGTCTGGCTCCGGCGTACTTCGCGGGCAACCCGCAGATCCTCCGGCACAAGTATTTCCATCACCTGAACTCGTCGCAAGCCTTTGCGTTCAACCTGTTCCTGCCGTACTTCACCGGGACTTCGGCCGATTCGACATCGCTGTTGCACGCGCTGGGGCAGAACGCCCAACTGACGAGTTGGCAACTGGAAGCTGTGCCCCATCCGGGCGAAGGCACCAATCTGGATGCGCTATGGGTCACCGACGACGGAACCACAACCATCTGCGAAGTGAAGCTGTCGGAGGCGGAGTTCGGCAAGGCGAAGGACGATCCGCGCCACCGCGCGAAACTGGCTGCGATCTACCAGCCAGTTCTGAAAGGGCGCGTTCACAGCTCACTGCTTACCATTCCGGCGTTCCTGGAGGCGTACCAGATTCTCCGCAATGTCTGGCACTTGGCGAAGCTCAAAAATGGGCGCTTGGTGTTTCTCCTGCCGCGGGCGAATGTGAAGCCGTGGGACGCCGTGACGCGCGTGGTCGCGCAGGTCGACCCGGTATTGCGATCGCGGATCGCGGTGGTCGCGATTGAGGACACACTTCGGGCACTTGCGGCGAGCACGCATGGCCCGACCCAAGTGAGCGGTCTTGGAAAAGACCTCTTCGAAAAGTACGTCGTTTGAAGAGCTCGCTACCCGCCTTCACGAACTCCCCCTGAGCCCCAATGAACGAACCGACTTCCGCCTTCACCCCACACTTCACGCTAACGCCCCTTATCCAGCGCCAGCTTCTGGCCATCGACGCCTGCCGCGGCTTCCTCGAAGCCGTCCGCCTGCGCGACGACTGGGGCGCTGATCTCCAGCGCAAAGCACGCGTGCAAGACGCGCTCTCCAGCGTGCAAATCGAAGGCAATTCGCTGACGTACGCGGAGGCCTTTGAGCTCGCGCACAACGTCCCCGACCGCGAGCTTCGCGACTCCGAGCGGGAATTCCTGAACTACCTCAGCGCCTTCGAGGCGCTCGACGGCCTGGCGGGCAACCGCGACGCGCGCGTCACGCGTATGGACCTACAGAACCTGCACAAGCTGCTCGTCGACGGTGTGCGTGGCGGTCACCGGTTTGCCGGACAGCTGCGTCGCGAGTCGGTGACGGTCGGCGACCGCGACGGCGACATCGTTGTCGTCCACCACCAGCCGCCCCACTGGGGCGACGTCGAGCCAGAACTGACCGCGCTGTTTGACTGGATCGAGCTCGCCAAGCAGAAGCCAACGCCCAAGCAGATCGCCAAGGGTGCGGCCGACCCGTGGGTGCATCCGGTCATCGTCGCCGGCATCGCGCAGCATCGGCTCGTCTGGATTCACCCGTTCGTAGACGGCAACGGGCGTTCAGCGCGGATGCTCACGACGCTGCTGCTCTACCAGCGCGAGTACGACTTCAAGTACCTATTTGATTTGTCGAGCTATTATGAGAAGAACCGCGACAAGTACTACGACGCGTTGCGGGCGGTGGACCGGACCGGCGACTACACGCCGTGGCTGCAGTACTTTTTGGGCGGGTTGTCGTCGCAGATGATGGGGATACGGGCGATGGCGATGAAGGCCGCGCACGGCGTCGATGCCCAAGCAACAGCCGCTGCAAACCACGTCGCGGACGAGTGACAACTCCGTGCACGGCACAATCTACCGTCGGACTTTCCCCGTCATCCGCCGCCCAACACCGGGCCCATCGGTCCGCCGGCTCGCCGCCTCGGCAAAACTGTGTGCGCCCCAGCCCTCCTGCACGGTCTCCCGGCAGGTAAAGTGCTCAAACACCGTCTCCGTAAAGTGCCGACTCCGCCGCTGACAACACAGGCCCCAGTCGCTGTCAAACGGCGCAAAGAAGCTACAGCCACCGCACTGTCGACCATCGGCGTGCAGCGCCTGGACGTCCGCCTCACCGGGCCAATTCAGGCGGTACAACTTCTCCGTCGCCGAGTTGGAGAACCCCAGCAGCACAAGCCGGTTGCGGTTCCCAGCCGGCGGTCGCGTCTTTTCACCCATCTCCTGCCTCCGACTCTGAAATGGCTGGCGTCGGCTCCTCGAATTCAGGAACCGCCTTCACCCACGCGTCGTTCGCCCGCTGTTGCGCCTCCCGAAACCAGGCCTCGCGCCACGGAGGCCACACGCTCAGGGCGCCGAATTCGTCGCGCACCCGCAGCCGGTCCGCTGGCTCGTCGCGGGTCAACGTCGCCAGCGCGCGCTCCACGCAGGCACGCGCTTCATGCCGCAGGCTCCGCGGAAATGCCGCACGCGCCTGTGCCACCAGCGCGCGGTGCTCCACGCCCATCGGCGGGATGCGGCCGTACGCCCACCGCACGCAGCACGCATCGAGCTTCGTCAGGTCCTGCGGCGTGTGCCCAACCCGCCGCTGCGACAGCGGCTCACGCATCCCTGCCTGGTCCATGCCCAGCCGCGCATCAGCGAGCCAGCGATGCACCTCGTGCCGCTCCGACCGGCTCGCCTGCCGCCGTTTGACCCGCTCCCACTTGCCGCGCCCGCGATCTGGCAAGTCCAGCGCGTTGCGGAAGTAGTCCCGCGCGCTCACCGCTCACCCTTCAGCAAAGCCGCTATTCATCGGCTCCAAAACCTCCAACTCCTCCATCGCCGCAAACTCCAACCCCGCCTGCTGCACCGCCACCTCGCTCCGCGCCGCTCGAAACGCCGCCTTGAACACGGCGTTCTTGATGTGCCCGCCCGTCAGCGCAAAGTTGCGCCCCAGCCGCTCAAAATCGATCTTCCCGTGCACCGGCACCGTCTCCGGCAACAGCGCCCGCCAAATCCCCGCGCGCAGGCGCGCATCGGGCATCGCAAACCGCAGGTGCCAGCCCAGCCGCCGCGTGAGCGCCTTGTCCAACGCGTCCGCGCGGTTCGTCGCCAGTAGGACCACGCCCTCGTGCCGCTCAATCAGCTGCAGCATCACGTTCACCACGGAGATGTCGTGCTTGTGCGTCAGGCCGTTGCGGTCTCCCATCAGCCCGTCGGCCTCGTCCAGCAGCAGCACCGCGCCGTGGTTTTTGGCCTCCTTGAACTGGTACGCGAGGTTCTTCTCCGTCTCGCCAATCCACTTGGACAGCAGCGCCGGCACCTGCGCCACCATCAGTGGCCGGTTCAGCTCCGCCGCAATCGCCTCCGCGCACAGCGTCTTGCCCGTTCCCGGCGGCCCCGACAGCAGCGCCGCCACGCCTTTGCCGCCGCTCAGGTGACTGCCGATTCCCCACTTTTCCAGCAGCGTCCGCCGGTGCCGCGCGGCGTCGATCAGCTCCAGCACTTGCTCTTGCAGCGTCGCACTCAGGATGACGTCTTTGAGCTGCGACTTCGGCCGCAGCAGCTCGCTCTCCTCCTGCCCCGGCCGCAGCATCTGGTCGCGCGCCGCCTGTTCCAGCGCCGCCATCGTCACCACGCGCGGCTCTTGGCCGTCGTGCACCGCGCTCGCCACGGCCATCAGCACGGCGTTCTTGATGTAACCGCCCGTCATCTCAAAGCGATCCGCCAGCGCCTGCAGGTCCACGTCCGCCGCCAGCGGCAGCTGTTTGGGCAGGTGCTTGCGCCAGATTTCCGCTCGCGCCGCGCGATCCGGCTCGGCAAAGTGCACCTTCACCAGGATGCGGCGGTCAAAAGCCTCGTCCAGCGCTTCCGGCAGGTTTGTTGCCAGAATCGCCACGCCCTCAAAGCGCTCCAGCTCGGTCAGGAGCAGCGTCATCAGCGCATTGCCACCGCGGCGCGAGGCAAAAAGCGTCTCGCACTCGTCAAAGAAGAGCAGCGCGTTGTTCAGGCGCGCTTCACGAAAGAGCCCCGGCAAGAAGCGATCCGCGTCGCGCGACTCCAGAAAACGCGGAATGTCCACGTTCAGCACGCGCCGACCGAGGTGGTTGGCAACGCCGTGCGCAGTCATCGTCTTGCCCGTGCCGGGCTTGCCGTGGAAAAGCATCAAAATGCCCTTGCCGTAGCGGATCACCTCGTCCAGCCCCCAGTCGGCGCGGCACTGCAGGTATTCCTGGTGGTTGTCCACGACGGACAAAATGCGCCGCCGATCCGCATCCGGCAGCACAATCTGCTCCAAATCCGCGCGCGGCTCCTCCAGCGAGCTGAACTGCGCGAATTCGTCGCCCAGCCCCGGCAGGCCAATCAGAAACTGAAACGTCGGCTGGGTCATCTGCACGGTGGCGCCCAGCAGGTCCTCCGGCGTGTCCATGCGGCTGCGGCTGTTGGTCAGCGCCAGGTCGTGCCGCGCGAGCGACGCACCGGGCGAGAACACGCGGCGCTTCTCGATGCGGTCGCCGTAGCTGAGCTCGCAGAACTGAAACACGGACTCCACGTCCAGACACGACGAGCCGCCGTCCATGTGCAGGCGGCCAAAAAGGTCGTTGAACGAGCGCGAGAAGATCGGCGCGATGGCCAGCAGCAGAATCGTCCGCTCAAACACATCCAGCTCAAACTTCACGCACATCTGGTCCATCGCCGTCGGCGTTCCAGCCTGCTGCGACAGCTCCAGTCGCGCGTCAATCTGCTGCCGCGTCGCCGCCTCCGTGCGCACCGCGTTCTCGTGCATCGCCTCCACCTGCGCGCGCGGAATCTCCGGGCCATCGTCCATCGACCAAGAAGGCCGCTGCGCTGCGCCGCTCAACTTCTGCTGCAGGTTGATGCGATGCGCGCGCTGCTGAATCCACGTGAGCTCGTCCTGCAGGTAGTCCAGATTCGTGGCGTACGGCGTCGCGACGTCCGGCACAGTCATCTGCGGGAGCGGAAGGAGAGAACGGGCTTTGAAGTTGCGAAGACGAGCCATGGGGGAACTCCTGAGATGAGGGAAAAGAAGACCAGACACACTGAACTTGTGTACGTGCGAGTCGCGGCGATTCACGGAAATTGCGGAGGTCAGGAGGGCAACTCCGCCTCACAAACGCGTCCCCAGGGCGCGCGGCCGTGCCTTTTCGGGACGACCCAGACGACCGGAAACGGCGGCTTCACCGCGGGAAAGTGGCTGCGGAGGTCGGTGAGCCCTATGAACAGCTCAGGCCGCAAGTTGCGCTTGGCGATCCACTCAAAGACTGGCACGTGGTTGGTGCCGCCGCCGCCTTTGAACGTTTGGCGCTGAAGAAACCCAGCGAGGTCTTGCGTGGGCACCTCCGTGTGCACCTGCGCGTCGGCGATGAGCACCGTGATCTGCGGCACCAGCGTGCTCAGGCGTCCCAGTTCACTCGCCATTGCCTGCAGCAGCTTGGGACCGATCGACCCCGACGTGTCCACCGCCACGACGACGCGTCCAGGATCTTCACTGTGCAGCCCCGGCACCAGCAGATCCTCCATCAGCCACCGACGATTGGGCCGTGCGTAGCTGTAGTCCTGCTGCGCCTGCGCCTCACCGACGTAGCGCGCCAGAAGCCGCTGCCACGGCACCGACGGCGGCAGGAGTCCGTCGACCAGCCGCTCCACGCCGGGAGGCAAGTCAACGTTAGCGCCTGAAGCGCGGTGCGCCTCGACCGCCGACGAGAGCCGATCCACGAGCGCGCCCCTGTCTGCCGCACTCAGCCGATTGGGCAAATGCACGTCAATGCCGCCGTGGTGATCGGAGACCTTGCCCACGCCTGGCCCGCGCGGCAATTCCAGCGTAATCGTCGTCGGTTCCAGAGGTGGCGACTCCTCCCACAGCTTGTCGTAGATCTGCTCTGCCGTCATGCCGTCAAAGCGCTTGTCCAAGAGCGGCTGCACATCCCCCAGCCCCGGCACCCGACCGCTGGGCGCCTGATAGAGACGCCCGCGGTCGGACTCCATCGCCGCGACCATCCGGTTGATCGCGTAGTCCGTCGCGCAGTTCCACAGGTGTAGGTTGCGCCCGTCGCGGCGGCTCAGGCTCTCAAAAACGTGGTGGCCGATTTCGTGCGCCAGCACAAAGCCAAGCTGGCGAAAGTCCAAGTGATGGGTGAATTTCGGGTTGTACCAGATGTGGTTGCGGCAGTCCGTCGCCGCCAGCGTGGGCAGGGAAAGCGCCGGAACGAGCTGAACCTGAAGCAGCAGATGCCCCCAGAACGGATGGGCATCGAGCAGCTCCAGACGCAGCGCAGCAAGCCTCCGCGCCTCGTTTCGCAAAATGTCGACGGTCGGTGCAGCTTTCACGCGATGGCCTCCAGGTGCAGGTCGACGAGCTCACCTGCCACCGTTTGGAACTCTGCCTGCGCCTTCAAGCGCGTCAGCACCGCAGGCACAGCGCCCAGGCGACGCAGGAAGATGAACCGCAGCTCTGGGTCGAGGCCCTCGCTCGCCAGAAAGCGCGCGACGTTGGGCAGGAACTTCTCCGCCAGCGCCTTGCGCTTCACGATGAAGTCCGACACCACCCAGACAATCGCGTATGCCTCGGACGGCTCCACGCGGGTGAAGTTGACGGGCTTGCCGCGCTCGACAATCTGCCGCGGATCGATGCGCTGCTGCATTTTGTGCCACGTGTGGAACTTCTCAGCCGCCGGAATGCCCACGCACGCAGCCACCAGGCGCCGCACGTCGGCCTCGCCCGCGTGTGAGAGGAGCCGACTCGCCATCTCCCACGAGCGCGGCGTTGGAAACGCGTCGTCGCCATTGGGTTCGTACAGCGTCTCCGAGCCAAACCGCCCGCGCCCGCTGATGTAGCCCAGCACCGAGGAATGCAGCCCCGCTGCTTCCGCCCAGCGCACCCACGCCGTCGCATCCACGCGCAAACGCAAGTGCACGAAGCGGTTATTGAGTGCAGACGACAACGGCGAGACAATCGCGTTGTCGTCGTCCAGGTTGCCTGCCGCAAGCACGACCGTCTCCGGATGAAAACGAAACGGCCCGACGCGGCGCTCCAGCACAATTTGGTAGGCGGCCGCCTGATGCAAGCGCGTCACGGCAGCGTTGATCTCGTCCAGAAACACGAAGCCCGGCGCCTCGCACACCGCGCGCACCCAGTCAGGCGGGAGCAGTTGCAGCGTCTGCCGCTCGCGATCGGGAAAGTGCACGCCGCACAGCTCCGCCGGCTCCCGCTGCGCGAGGCGAATGTCGTGCAGCGGCAGGTTCAGCTCCTCGGCCAGCTCGCGCGCCAGCGTGGACTTGCCCACGCCCGGATGGCCGCGCAGGAGCACGGAGAGGCCGGTCTGCAGCGCCAGACGCGCCAGCGGCTTGACCTCGTCGTAGCTGTAACCGTCAGGATTCGGGCGCAATTCAGTGACACGGGACGTCGCCATGAGAGGACCTCACAAAAAGCAGTCAAGCGCGAGAAAGCGCAGGTTCGGGTGGCTCAAGAGAACGGCGAGCACGTGTTTGCACGCCACGCTCTTGTGGAATCGGTAGGCAAAATCCGGGCACGTACACGTCGGCGGGGTTGCGCCTTGCGGGTGAACTTCCACGCGCCAAACCTTCGTGCCGCCGCGGAGCGCAAAGACCAGACGGCCTTCGATCGGCTCTTGCGGCGCGATTTCATAGCGTTTGAGGACATCCTGCGTCGCCCGCAGGATGCGCTTGCGCCGCTGCTCGGGAGTCCAGTCCATGCGCGTCTCCTTTTGGACAGGCGCCGGCGTGATTCCATTCACCAAAGGTGCCAGGACCGGCGCCAACATCGGGTGGCCGTTGATGTGAACTGGCGCCGAGAGAAACAGCTGCGTCAGCCACGTGTGCCATTCAGACAGATCGTGCCGCTCGCGCTTGCCGTGATGCGCGACCGTGAAGCTCTTCCCCGTCACCGCCACCAGCCGATACGGGTCAGCGTGCACCCACATTCCCACGCCAAAGCACAGCCCGCGGTACGGCATGCGGGGAGCGGGAACGGGCGGCAGCGTACTCGTAGTCGTGGACAAGCTCATGCCAAGGAGTATGTGACAGGCCTGCGACAAATATTGTCGCATCAACGCTTGCTGTCTGAACGCGCTTGTACAACACTCTCACCGCCATCGTTTGCACGCAGGAGTCGCCATGTCTGACACCGTTCTTCGCCACTGGATGATGCTCCGCCACCTGCCGCGCTATCCGCGCAAGATTGACGCGGCGACGCTGGCGGACGTGCTCGCAAACGCTGGCTACGAAGTCTCGCGGCGATCGATTGAGCGCGACCTGGTGAAGCTTTCCTCGGTATTTCCAGTGACGTGTGACGATCAGCACAAGCCCTACGGCTGGTCGTGGATGTCGACGGCCGCGGCTTTTGACCTCCCAGCGATGGACGTCCACTCAGCGCTGGCGTTTCGCATGGCCGCGGAACACCTGCGGGCATTGCTGCCGGAAGTGACGCGCGGCTACTTGGAGCCGCATTTCCAGCGGGCGCAGGCGGTGCTGGACAGTCAGGATCACAACGCGCTCTCGCATTGGCCCGACAAAGTGCGCGTCGTGCCGCCGGGTCAGCCGTTGCTGCCGCCCGCGATTGCGCAGGACGTGCTGGAGAACGTGCAGACGGGGCTCTTGACGGAAAAGCGCCTGAAGATCGTCTACCGCAAGCGCGGCGAGGCCGAAGCGCGCACGTATCAGGTGCATCCGCAGGCGCTGGTGTGGCGCGACGCGGTGGGCTACCTGCTGTGTACGCTGTGGAAATACGACGACCTGAAGCAGTTTGTGCTGCATCGCATGGAGTCGGTGGAAGTGGAGAACGAGCCGCGGCGGGCGCTGGAAGGGTTCTCGCTGGACGAGGAGATTGACAGCGGCTCGTTCGATTTTCTGCTGTCAGGTGGAACGGTACTTCTGGAAGCTGTGTTTGACCCGCACGCCGCGGTGCGCATTCGCGAGACGCCGGTGTCGGCGAGTCAGGAACTGGAAGACCTCGCGGATGGGCGCGTGCTGCTGCGCGCGACGCTGGCGGATACGGTGCAGCTGCGGTCGTGGCTGCGGAGTTTTGGCGAGTACGTCGAGGTGATCGGCCCTGCGGACCTGCGTGAGTCGATGGCCGAGAGTGCGCGAGTGATGGCGGCGCGGTATGCCACGCCTTAGCAGGCTGCTGAAAAGCAGCCTGGGGGCGACGGGTCGCGCCGCGCTGGGGGTGAGAAATCGAAAGATTTCGAGGGGGCCGCGCGGCGGTCCCCTGCGCTGGAAGGCCGCTTGCGGACTTCTTCAGCGCCCTGTTAGTGCGGCTGCGGAGCCGCGGGCCTGTCATACGGCGTGAGCATCACAAAGACGCGCCTACCCAGCAGGGCCTGCCACGCGACCGCCGCCTTGGCCACGGCCTCCTGACGCAGCGGCGTCATCCGGTCTGCCGCCTCGGGATCCGGGTCGAGCAAGCGGAGCGACCCTGCGGTCCCCTCGCGCACCTCTTGGGGGGCAGTCGTGAACGTGACGAAGCGCTTCTGCACGCCGCCGAGACGATGGTAGACGACGAGCCGGGGATAGCCGTCTGCCACCCGCGGGTCGGCTTGGGCGACGCGCTTGGCTTCAGCGGCGAATGTGCGTTTTCTGCGTTTTGAGACCATGATTTTACTCCCGAAAATTCCTCAGATGATTCCTTTTGAAAAACTGTTCCTATGCGACAGCCGTTGTCGCATTGCGACTCATTCCTCTTCCGCCCAAAAGGCAACGTGGTAGCCGCGCTCGCGCTCCGTCACGCACGGAAAGCCCAGCTCTGAGACAAACCGCGCCAGCGCATCCCACAGCAGGTCGTCATCCAGCGGTTCGTTGGACAGAACCTTCAGCGGGCCGGTCCGGTAGGGCTCCACGCCGTCGATGACGTTCAAGGTGAACCGGCAGCCGCGAAAGTCCGCGGTCCCTTCGTTCAGCAGCATCACCGGCGCGTTGCGCCCGACGCTTACTTTGCACGCGTCTTCTTCGAAGCCCAGCCACGCGAGTCCGCGCTTGGCGGCTTTACTCACCTGTTTGGGCGGCTTGGTCAGGTCGACGCCGAGCGCGGTCCGGCCGGTTTCGGTGGCGAAGTAGCACGGCGCGGCTTCGGTGCCGCCGTTGCGGAGCAGCCCGTCGTTGCACAGGCGGATGGCGACCTTGGCGCTGCCGGGGTCCCAGTTGCGGTCCGGACGCCAGCCGTCGTCGGGGCCTGCGGCGTAGGCGGTCAACAGCACGCGGGCTTGCGCGGTTGTGAGTCTCTTGGCCATGAGGAGGTCCTGCCCTGCGCCGGTGGAGTGGCGATGGGACAAGGATAGGCGGGGGTGCGACAGGAAGTGTCGCATGGCATCCCGCCTCGTGAATCGGCGAACTCGGCCCGGCAGGGTCGGCGTGCTGCAAGGTCTTGAGCCAAGTCACGATTTCCCTCTCGGGGACACACGGGCAACGAGCGCGGTCGTGCCGAGTATGCGCAGGTTGATTGGCGTTGCCGATCTCGGCCAGCCTGCCGTCGAATGTCCGACAAGGGGTGCTCCGTCAATCGATCTCCAACCGCGGCGCGCCTCTCACTGGTGCCGAATTCGCTGACGTTGCCGCCTGGGACACGAGCGTTGACTCTGTTGCGGCACCGGCGTCCGGAGCCGACGCCAATTCGGGCACGTCATCGTCGGCCAAGTCGCCGCTCGCCGTCCAGGTCCTCCAGATCGACGTCACTGGCTGGATCGCGACGGCGCAGATGGCCTCCAGAACCTGTGGCAACTGCGCTTCGATGCGTTCAAGGTGACGGCTCACGACGCGGTTTGTCGTCAGGAATTCGCGTACGTGCCGCTTCCTCACCGCGACCAGCTCCGACGAGTTCCCGCCATCCGCACCCGCGACGAGGGCCAACGAAACCAGGCGCGAAACCGGGACCAGCGCGTTCACGCCGTCGCCAACGCCCAGCAGGCGCCCGTGTTTTCGCAGCGGCGTCGCCCACGCAAGGGCGTTTTGCCAGCCGACGTCGCTCAGACGCGGTTCACCGAGCGGCGGCAGGAGCACATCCAAATCCACGCTCAGCTGCGCGAATACGCCAGACGCATTCCGTGGCACCTTGACGTACTCGCCGCGCGACTTCGCCCACTCGCGCCCTGACCGGGTGAGGCCGAAGTTCCCGGCGGCAAACGCAAGAATGGCGGATTGCACCGCGGACCGGCCCATCGTGTAGAACACGCCGCCGCGGACTGCGGCCACCGTTGGGCGCATTCGAAGCGGCGGTTGGGCTGAGACGGTTTCGAACGCGCGAACGCAGACGTCTGCGGACTCATCCACCTCGCCATAGCGGTAGACGGGAAAGACGTCAGGAAAACCGCCGGACAGGAGCCATGCCGCCGCTTCGACGACGCACCACGGCTCAATGTCGAGAAAATGTCGTTCGTCGGTGCCAAGAAGCACGCCGCCATCCCATAGCCGGTCACCGCGCAGGCCGATGGCTGCTGCCTCCTCAAGCCCGTACAAGCCAGCGGCCCAATCGATCAGCATGTGGAAACGGTGCGTGCTCATGTGAATTGCCCCTCGTGCGGTCGTAGTGAAATCGGGCGAACTTGTAGACCGTCCCGCACCGTCGCGGCACCCAGCGACAACCAATGTCGCACTACGCCCGGCGGCACCCTGCTCGCGGATGCGACACGTCTTGTCGCACACCGCTCGTATCTTGCGTCTGGAGGAAACCACCATGCCCCGGACATCCACGCAGCAAGCCCAACTCGTTCTGGACGATCGGACAGCCGAAGTTCGAGCAACAGCCAACGACCACATGCGCCAATGCGTCATCTGGACCACCCGCCTCGTCCTCGCCGGCGTCGCGCACACCGCGCGTGGCGCCGCCGTTCTGGAAGACATCGACCCCGACACCCGCCGCCTCGTCGGCTTCCCGATGCGCGCCAAGGGCTCGGCGCTGACCGTCGCCGCGCTGAAATCCCGCCTCGCCGCGCTTCAGCCCGATAAGCCCGCGCGTAGCGGGCCGCTGTTTCAGAATGTGACGATGCTCGGCGATGCGCTGGGGCTCTCGGTCGTGGAGCGCGACATTCTTGCTCTGGCCGTGATGATGGCGACGACCGAGGGCGTGAACGAGACGTTCTGGCCGATTGCGCCGCTGGCTTGGTCGCACGTCACGACGATTCTGGCGACGGCTCTGGACGCGCCGCTCTCCGAACTGCGCGCCGCGCTGCGTCCGTCATCGCCGCTGCTGGCTACGCGCCTGGTCAAGCGTGGGCGTGTGCGACGTCACGAGGAAGTGCTGCAGCTGTTGGATGGTTTTGGCGAGGTGATGCTCGAAGAGCACACGGAGGTCGACAAGCTCGTCGCGCACCTGTTCAGCCCCGCGCCGGAGCCGACGCTCGTGCTCGCGGATTTTCCGCACGTTGCGCAGGATTTGGCGCTGCTGGTGCCGATTCTGAAGACGGCGTGTCGCGACCGCACCGTCGGTTTTGACGCGCTGATCCACGGCCCGCCGGGTACGGGCAAGACCGAGCTTGCGCGGGTCGTGGCGAACGCCATCGACGCGCGGCTGTATGAAGTTAATGTCTCAGACGACGACGGCGAGGCGCTCGATCGCGGCAAGCGGCTGGCGGCCTGGACGCTTTCGCAGCAGATTCTGGGGCACAAAGTGGGCTCGCTGGTGCTGTTTGACGAGGCCGAGGACGTGTTTCCGCGCGGTGGCGGTCTGGCGGCGATGCTGGGGCTGGAGGAGGCAACGTCGGGCGGCAAAGGCTGGATGAACCGCGCGCTGGAGACGCACGCGGTGCCGACGGTTTGGATCAGCAACGCGATTGACCAGATCGATCCGGCGTACCTGCGGCGTTTTGACATCGTGGTGGAGGTGCGTCCGCCGCCGGCGGCGATTCGGCGGCAAGTGCTGGAGAAACACATGAGCGCGCTGCCCGTGGGCGAGGCGTGGCTGGACCGCGCTTCGCACGATGAGCGGATTGCGCCCGCACATGTCGAGCGTGCGGCACGCGCGCTGCGGATGCTGGAGACGGACAGTCAGGTGACGGCGGAAGCGGCGCTGGACCGGCTGCTGGAGCCGCAGCTGGATCGCGTGGGCGCGCGGCGCGCGGGCGGGACGATGGCGTGCGGTCCGTACGATCTGAGCCTGGTGAACGCGAGCCACGACGTGAACGCGCTCGCGGCGGCGCTGGCCAAGAATCCGCGCGGGACGCTGTGTCTCTACGGGCCGCCGGGCACGGGCAAGACGGCGTTTGTGCAGCACTTGGCAACTGCGACAGGGCTGGGCGTGCTGCAAAAGCGCGGTTCGGACTTGATGGGTGCGTATGTCGGTGAGACGGAGAAAGCGATCGCCGCGATGTTCCGCCAGGCGCGCGACGAGAAGCGGCTGCTGTTTCTGGATGAAGCCGACTCGTTCCTGCAGGACCGCGCGAACGCGCAGCGGCAGTGGGAGGTGGCCATCGTCAACGAACTGCTGGTGCAAATGGAGGCGTTTGACGGGCTGTTTGTGTGCGCCACCAACCTGATCGACAGTCTGGATCGCGCTTCGCTGCGGCGGTTTTCGCTGAAGATTCGGTTCGATGCGCTGACGGCGGATCAGCGGTGGCACATGCTGAGTCGAATGTGCGCGACGCCGCCGGAGGACGCGCTGCGTGCGCGGCTGGACCAACTGCAGACGCTCGCAGCGGGCGACTTTGCCGCGGTGGCGCGGCAGATGGCGATGTTGGGCAATGCGGTGACGGCGGAAGCGGTGGTCGCGGCCCTGGAGGAGGAGGCGATGCTGAAGGGGCGGACGGCGGCGCGGAAGGTGGCCGGGTTTCGTTAGCAGCATCATGCGCGTGTAGTCCTTCGCATGTTTGTTCGATCGAGTATTCAACGCGGACAGGCGCACCCGGTTGATTGACTCGATGAGCCTCCGTGCCTACGCTCGGGCCGAAAATTGAGCACTGGGAGGAGCACGCGGAATGCCGAAGAACGCCAAAGCGAGCAGACACATGATCGCCCCGCTTGTGGGGACTGCACTGGAGCCCGCGTTGAAGTTGTTGCAAGACGAGCACGACAGGTGGGCAGGGGCAGTTCACGTCGCAGTCCGCGGCCACTCGGCTCATGACACACCCATGCGTGGCATCCAGCTCAAGCGAATCGAAGTTGAGGTCGAAGGAGCCGCCGGTCAGCGGCAGAAGCTGACGGAAGTCATCAATCAGCTCGCGACGATTGAACGGTTGCTCGCCGCGATGCGATGGGCTCGCAGCCACCTGCATGACTTTGACACTGTCGTGATTGCCCACCCCACCACGAGTAGCCGGCCTCGGAACGTGTTCGAGGTCGACGGCGCCAAGAGGTCGGAACCAGCGGACAATGACCTGATTCTGGCGGACGCCGCAGGTAGGCAATGCTGGTTCGAAGTTTCAGATGTGGTTGGCGAGAGTGATGGCAATCGCAAGGAAGCGAAGGAGCGCGCGTCATTGACGCGGGCGTCCAACGGCGTCGAAGTTCATCGGCGGTACCTGGTCGTGAGTCAATCGTTTTGCGACTTGATTTGGCGGAATGAACAGGCGGCGAGAGCGAAGGGCTATGGAGCGAGGCATCCCGTGAGCGACTTGGCAGAACCGCACGCGCAGGAAACTTGGCTCGTCGAGTTTTCCCCCGTCGAGAAATGAAGGTAGTTCAATGATTCTAAGTGTTATTTTGGCTGCTCTTGTCCTGGCGGGGTGCCCTTCCGCCAATGCAAAGTCCGTCGTGATCAGCGGGCGCGAGCTCACGCTACGCTGGCCCGAACTCATCGGCCAGACGCTTCACCTCCGCATCACGCCGGTGCGCGCGCTGGACGTTGCGCGCTATCTCGTGAAGGTCGACAAGAGCCCCGCCGTCCTGTTGGTCGCGCCTTGCAAGATCTGGTCCGGTCCGAAAGTCGTATGCGCGGCCGTCACCGGCGAGGAAACGGTGCTTGCCGGCGGGCGGACGCGTCTCGTCGGACTGATGCTGGCGGACTGCGAGAAGGCGCCGTGACCTGCGCGTTCTTCATCTCCCCGGCGGGCGAACTGCTCTCCGTGGCGACCTCGCACATCGCCGTTGTCATCGCCGACCCACAGCGCTTTGGCGTGACGCGTGCATTCATCGAAGCACGGCACGCGCAACACGGCGAGCCGCTTGGCTTGGAAGGTCGCGCGCGGAGCGAAGTGCTGGTGCGCGTGCTGGAGGCTGGGTGGATTCGCGTTCGCGAACAGCCGCCGAAGTCGCCGGTGCGGTGGCACCTTCAAGTGTCAACGCTGAACGACGACCATCGCGCACGTCTGGCCGCGTTTGCGCGTGAGGCGCTGCGCGAGCACGGTCCGATTCGCGCGTGGCCGACGGACTTGGTCACGGTTCTCGATGCGGAAGGCGATGTGCTGTGGCGTGGTCCGTTGGCCGAGTTGGGCGCATGACGCCCGGACTCGCCGCAGGAGACGACCTGCTCACGCGACCATCTTCCACACCTCACGCACCAGCTGCGCCATCACGTCATGGCTCGCGCTCAGGCGGTGATTGTCATCCACCACCGTCAACGGCAGGCCGTTAGCCATGCAATACGCCTCCACAGCCGTCAGCGGCACGATGTCGTCGCGCGTCCCTTGCAGGATCCGCACCGGGATGGGCAGCGTCATCGCCGGCGGCGTCCACCCACGCTCCTCCCGATGCACTGCTGGCGCGCACAGCACCATCGCCGCGACTTGCTCGGGATGCGCCGCCGCGAATTTCAGCGCCATCAGTCCGCCAAACGACGAGCCGACGAGCACCAGCCGCTGATGGCCCGCGAGCGCCGCCTCGACGATGCGGAAGCGATCATCCGGGACGATGAGCTTGCTGCAATCCGGTTCGAGGACGTCGCCCAGTCCGAGGCTTTGGAGTGTGAGGAACTTGCTGCCGCCGGGCTCGGACTCAAGACCGTGGAGAAAAACGAGCTGAGGGGACATGAGAGGACTCCGAGGCGTGAAACACGAGCTTCGCAGCTTGCCACAGCCGCGAGCGCGGCCCAAGCTCTTGGGGTCACTGGAGGCGAAGATGCCGTACACGCGAATCACGCTGGAACAAGGCACCGCCGACTGGCTGGCGTGGCGGACGCAAGGCATCGGCGCGTCGGAGGCACCGGCGATTCTGGGCGAGAACCCGTGGAAGTCGCGGCGCGCGCTGCTGGCGGAGAAGTGCGGGCTGGCGCGGCGCGACTTCAACAGCGCGGCGATGGCTTTTGGCACGCGCACGGAACCGGAGGCCCGCGCGCGCTTCGTCGCGCAGGTCGGCGTGCACGTGGAGCCAGCCTGCGTGCAGAGCAACACCCACGCGTGGCTGCGGGCGAGCCTGGACGGGCTGGCACTGGACGGCACGCGCGCGGTGG
This sequence comes from uncultured Myxococcales bacterium, assembly GCA_903929795.1. Classification (GTDB taxonomy): domain Bacteria; phylum Myxococcota_A; class UBA9042; order UBA9042; family UBA9042; genus CAIYBN01. The sequence goes on from CAIYWC010000035.1 coordinate 33,163, forward strand.
AGATCAAGTGCGGGCCGAGCGTGTACGCCAATACCGCCAAAGACGAGCGGCCGCCGCGCTACTACATGGGGCAGCTGCAGCACATTTTGGCGATTACGGCGCTGCCGGAAATCGACTTCTGGTGCTACCTGCCGGGGCAAGTGCCGGTGCACGTGGTGGTGGCGCGGGATGACGCGTACATCGCGCGGATGCTTGCGGCGGAGGCGGAGTTTTGGGCGGAAGTGGTGGCGTTTCGGCGGCTGGGGCGGTAGACGACGCGTGCGAACTGTGTTGATGCGCGCGGTCGGCCAATGCGACAGTACTTGTCGCTGCGTAGGGACAATGTTCCGGCATGTTCCAGCCAAATGCCAACCTGACCGCGACTTGGCGCAATGACCGCCTCTACCTGTGGACGCCGACGTGCCTCCGCGTTTGGCGCGGCTGGCCGCATCTGGACGCCCTGCGCCGCGACCAGCTGAGCTGGCGCGTGGATGTTCCGCCGGATTTCCGGACGGAGGAGGTCCAGATGGCGTGCGCAACCGCCCTCCGGTGGTGGGAAGGCCGCTATTGGGCCGCGTGGGACCGAGGTCAGGCAGAACTGTCGTTGGGTGCAGATTTGCCGCAACATTTTGCCAACGCACCGGCATGGCGAGCCTTCTTCGCCACGTTTCCATCGGAGATCCTGAAACAGGTGCGCGGATTCCTGACCGGCCACTGGTTGTGCCTGCAACTGGCGGCACGCGTTCCAGAGGCGCACGAGCTGTTGACCGCCAACCCGAATCTGTTCTGGCTCATCGCGCACCGGCGCTTGTTCGCGCCGCACCTGACGCCGTTGTCTGAGGCTGCGCGGCTGCTGCGGCTTCCGCAGCGGATGGCTCTCATGGACCTTGGATTCCCAGGCGTGCCCGGGCTCGACCGGATCGTTCAGCGCGTGGACACGTGCTGGGTCGCCGCCCCCGAAGTGGCGAAGCGGCTGCGCGCGGCGTTGGCCGAGCCCGCGACGGCCAAGCTGCTGCGCCACTACGCCGCCGATGTCTTTCGGGTCAACTTGCTGACGGACCCAGCGTTGCGCCCTTGGCTCACCGCGCAGCTGTTGGCCGCGTGCAAGCGGGCATTGTCGAAGGAATGGACCTGGTCGCTGAACGATCTAGCCGGTGCCGAGCTCGTCGGTATCCAGCCGCAGCCGATCCGGACGATCAAACAGCTGGAGCGATGGGCGCAACGGATTGCCGCCGTCCGTGAGAACCGAACTCTGCCCAGGGCGCCTCTGCCACCGCGCGACGTCCAGATGATCGCGCTGAGCGACGTCGAGAGCTTGCGTCAGGAAGGGCTCGAGATGCGGAACTGTTTGGCAGGTGACCGGCTAACGAGCTACGTGCGGGACATCGAGGCCGGCAGGCTCTACGTCTACCGCCTGATGCGTCCGCGCATGACGCTCGCGATTGCGCGCGGGGATGACGGCCGGTGGGAGCTTTCCGATCTGCGCGCTCCGTGCAACAACCCGGCCAGGCTGGATGCGGCGGACGAGATTGAGTGTTGGCTGGCGGAGGCAAACGACCTGCGCGAGAGCCGTCGTCGCTCAGAAGCCGATTCGCGCGCCCACGGCGCGCCGATGAGCAGCGACGCCAACTGTGGTTGGTTCAGGGACGGTCTCGAAGCGTCTTAACACATTGACGGCGCGTGGCCGATGCCGCACGCTGAGTGAACATGAGTCTCGAATCGTGCGCCGCCCCTGGACTGACATCCCTCAAATCGCGTCCGAAACCTCGCCCGATCCCAAACACCAACTGAGGTCCCATGCAGCTACACCCCATTCTCCGCAACCAGAAAACGACCGAACTTCATGCTGTCCCGGTCGAATCGACGCTCGCGCTGAAGCTTGCGTGCGACCAGACTCGCGACGGCGAACTGGAAATGCGCTTTCGCGATGCCGAATCGGAGCCTGCCGGGCTGCTGCCGGTTCCCACCGGGCCGTCATGGCTTACTGAGAGCGTTGTTGATGATACAATCTGGTCCAGCCACCGCGCGCTGCACTGGCTATCCGACGGGAAGTGCGTGTCGGCGGTGCGTCAGCCGCAACTCGGTCCGGACAGCCACTACAAGACGCCCGACTATGCCTTCGTAGGCGATACGGTTCGGATTGTCGAGCTGGAGAAGGATGGCCGGGGCGTCGGCGGCACGCAACTGCTTGAACAGTTGGACATGGCATACAAGCTGAAGACGCTTCGCGCCGACGAAGAGGTCGAACTCCTGGCGCTCGACACGCGCAAGACCAACACTTGGCAAGCGCCTGCGAGTCCGCATGTTTCGCTGCACTCGCGTTGCTGGCACCTCGCGTACCGGCCCGAAGCGCCGTCGGCCCGTTGGATTGTTCTGACCCACGAGGCCGAGCTGCGCTACACGCCGCAAGGTCGCCAACGGGAGAAGTGGGAAGCCGTGCGCATCGACGATGCGGAGTTCGCGATCAGCGTGAGGACGGGCGAAGCGATGCTGCGGGAGCAAGTCGGTGTCGTGAAGATTGTGAAGGTTGCGTTTCGGACGGGGACTGAGGCGAAGCTGGCGCCGGAGCTGGCGTTCTTCGAACCCGGGCAGATGATGGGACGCGGTCCTCGCTGGCTCAAGGAATTGGGTGTCTACCTTTGGCGCAACCAGGCCAAGGAAGGCGGTTGTCTCGGTTGGCGGCTGTTTGACTCGACTGGACGAGGTAACTCGGCGAACATCACATCGCTTCTACTCTATTTCCGCGTTGAAACCGACGTTGCCGCATCGCTCACTGGCGCGCTCTTGAACTTTCAGGCCGCCGGTCATCTCAAGCACTGGCGTGCAGAGGCGGAGCTTGCGCGGAAGCGGGAGCGCAGGCAGAAGCGAGACGCGCCGCGTGTTTCGGCCGTGTGAAAGGTCTCGGCGTTGTTCAGCGCAGGGGAGAGTGCGTGAAGAGCAACACGCACAGGCGGCTGCGGGCAGGCCTGGACCGGCTGGCGCTCGACTGCACGCACGAGGTGGAGATCAAGTGCGGAACAAGCGTGTACGCCAAGACGGCCAAAGACGACTGGCCGCCGCGGTACTACATGGCGCAACTGCAGCACATCTTGGCGATTACGGCGCTGCCGGAGATCGACTTCTGGTGCTACTTGCCGGGGCAGGTGCCGATACACGTGGTGGTGGCGCGCGATGACGGGTACATCGCACGGATGCTGGCGGCGGAGGCGGAGTTTTGGGAGGAAGTGGTGGCCGTGCGCGCCAAGCGCTAGCTCTGACGAAGGCTGTCTCAGCTCATGGAAACCCGCACTGATGCCAGCCGCACGCGGCACTGCAGGCAAACGGAGAGCCAGAACTCGCGACCGCACATCGCAGCCCACGTCGCCGGAGGCGAGCACGAGTAGAACCAATGGACATGGTCCGAAGTGCGGCAGTCGGGACATCGCCGGCCGCGACGCAGAACCCAGTCAGGCGGCTGCGTGACCTCGGACAGTCGCTCGTCGCTCGGCTCCGCCGCGTCAAGACGCCGTCGCACACGTGGCGGAACCGTCGGCCCCACTTCGTCCGTGAACTGCCCCAGAACCAGCACCGCCCGCAGTCCGACACTCAGCCGCTCAGACACCGCGCTCCAGCGTGCGCGGGGCGTGTCCGCGGCCAGCCAAGCATCAATTTGCGCAGCGGGAATACGAAGTCCGCCAACGTCGAGCATCGCCTTCCAGCGGTCCTCGCTCTCATCGCTCGCCAGCAACTTGAGGCGCGTGGCCTCTGCTGGCTCCAGCGGAGCTGCCCATCTCGGCGATGCGAGCAGCATCCGCGCCGCCACCCGGTTCATCGCCCACGCATCGAGCGAGTTGGGCAGGTCGTGCGCCAGAGTGGCGCGGCGCAGCGTCGCGATGGTCGATGGCGCGATGGCGGAAACCAGCTCAAACCAGAGCTGCAGTAGCGCCGCGTCGGCCGTACCGAGACGTAGGAGCCGGTCGAAGCCGAGGACCAGGCTTGGCTCGATGCCAGACAACACCGCTCCCAGCACGCGCAGCCGCGCGACAACCCGAATCGCCCGACGTGCCTCCTGAGGCGGAACCGACTCATTCGTTAGAAGATCACAGATCAACGGCGTAATTGCCGGCGCCGGTTCGCAACGAAGCACAAGGTCGACCGCATCGGCGAGGACGCGCTTGGCGTCAAATCCCAACTGCTGACATTCCGCAAGGCTCTGCGGCGGCATGATAACTCCGGTTGAACTGGTGCGAGGAACGGCGACTCAGGACGACACCAAGAACGACCGAGCGGATTGTTGGACAAGCGGCGCGACGCCCGCCCGCCGGTGACCGTGTCCAAGATTCCGTGGCTCCAATCTGTACCCGTTGTTCGGTGTCGAATGGCCGAACGCGGAGGACGCATGACGGACGAAGAATGGCAGCAGCTTGTGGCAACTACAGCCGCGCGCGATGGTCGATTGGACAGCCCGACTCCGTTCGGGACATATCTGCTGACGGCGAAGGTCGCGTCGGACCGTGTCGCGACCTGTTTTCGCGCCCGACGTCCCGAAGGTGAGCAACCGCCCGCGGAAGTGCTGATCCGAGTGCTGCACGACCATCTCGCTGAGGACCCGCGTCATCGGGAGCAGTTTCTTGCGGAAGGGCGTGCCGGCATGGCGCTCGGCAGTTCGGCGGAGATTGCGGTGTTCGAAGTTGGCGAAGCGGATGGCATGTGTTTCTGGGTTGTTGAGTTGGAGGCTGGAATGCGTCGTGCGCTGGTGCCGGAGCCGAGGCCGGAGTGGCGACCTTTGGAGAGGTGGCTACCGAGCTCCTGACTTTCATTGAAAGGCCTCCGATCTGCGCACGCTCTGGTCGATTCAAGCACTTTCAGTCGAGGTAGAACCATGGAACTCACGTGTTCGGCCTCCGGTCCTATTGACTTGGCCACCTATCGTCGCCGCCGCGACTTTGAGCGCGATGCGGGGCAATTGCTCCCGCTCGTAGTCGATGACCTCGACATCCTCCGCGACGCGGGCACGTTTGAGGAAGTCCAGCCTGCGCTTCAGCGTCTCGTCGTGTTTGGTCCGCCAGATCTCAACTTCTTGCCACTCTTGGGCGACATCCAGCACGGACTCATGGAGCTGTACGTCGACCAGCTGGGCCCCCTCACACTGGAAGCACACAAGCTAGGCGACGTGCCGCTCTCACTGATGGCCTTCCCGCGCGTCGCCGTCGTGTATCCGCTGCTGGACGGGCGAAGCCTCGCACGGATCATCGACCGTTCTCCGCTGGCCCCGCTGGAGACCTGCGCCGTGCTGGCGACGCTTGGTCGCGCGGGCTGGTTGCGCCTGCAGGAGCCGTGGACCGCACGGACGCATCCTGCGGCGCAGTGGCTCGAGCAGCCTCTCGCCGCGCGCCGCGACGACGCGCTCTACGCCGCACAGCAGGATCTGGCGGTGGCTCTGCGCACCTTCCAGCTGGTCCAGTCGCGGCTCGCGGAAGGCTACTCGCCGTGGGCACGGTGCAAGTTCTTGCGCGTCGCGGCGCCGCCGCCGGACGATCCACGGCAGGCGACGGCCGTCGTTCTGATGCTTGACGCCGTTCACGACGCGATGGTTTGGACGGTTACGTCGGAGAGCGGCTGGTGCTCTGGGGAATTTCTAGGACGTGCGTTGGACGCGATGGTGGTGTTGGCGCCGCCGGGCCGGTTGACGGTTGTGGGGACGCCGTATGTCGGCAGGCCGGTGCGGCAGAGTGTCACGTCGGCGGCGCGGACGATGACCGCGCTTCGGGCGACCCCAAAAGCTTGGCGTTGGCGTTTCGAAAAGACGACGTGGGATTGGTGATGCCTGGACCGCTCAGGCCGCGAAGTAAGTCGGCGCGGTGGCCCCCCTTTTCGCTATGGTTGTGGCTCGGGTAATGAATGCGGGCGATGTTCCGTCGTCGCGTCCATTCAAGCGTGCAGATCGGCAAATGCACCCGCGATACCCTTCTCGATGCGCTTCCACTGCTCCGTCATGAGATGTGCGACGATTCCCGCGTAGAGCCTGGCGGCGAACTCGCTGTCGTTCTCGCTCTCTCGGCGAGCGCCGGACACTACCGGATTGTAGACCTTGCGAAAACCAACTGCGGCCGCTTTTTTCAACCCGGATTGGGCATCTTGCCCTTCGCAGAGGGCGAAAAGTTTCTCTTGGAATCTGGCAGGCGTATGGCCCAAGGTAATCGTGAGCCGGCACTTGTCTCCGACTTCGACGAGTACATACGGAGATGGCTTGGTCCCCCAGCCAGACGGCGGATTTGGATTCAAGTTTTCGGGGACCGCCCAAGAATGGGGGATGAAACGAGCCCAGTCGTCGTCGGAAACGACGGGGCGGATTCCGAGAGCCCCGTCAGCCGACAAATCGAAGAGTCGACCCAACTCGCGAGCTACGCTACGGCTGTTGGCTGACTGCTGCTTCGTGCGCCGCATCGGTGCAGTCTTGCGTGACGGCTGCTTGGTTGGCCCCACGACGGATACTGTCGTTGAAGAAGGTGGCGTCGGGCGAATCAACTGGAAGCGGTCTGCAACAACCTTGTAGCGGGCAAACGGATCAGGCTCTTTCCACGTCCAGTCACTCGGCATTGACTGCCGGAGGGTCCGGCCATTCGCTTGTCTGCGGTTGAACTCCTTGTCCTCTTCCACCGTGATCAGCGCGATTGCGCGCAAAGGCCTTAGAAAATCGCGAACCTTCTGCCAAGTGTCCAATCGCTCGTCCGCATCGCTACTACCAACTCGGCGGACCAATTCCGTAAAAACAACAAGCCGAGGGACAGCGTGCTCGAACGTCAGACCCTTCGGGCCCTTATTGGCAGCATACCGGTCCCGCGCCGCCTGCGTGTGCCAATGGTGCTCGAAGCTGAACTTGATGCGGTCGTGCGCCAAAGTGTCTGGGTGATCGCACAGACAACGGTCTGCCTCCCACATCAGCACGTTGTGCAGGGCCGTTTGATTCGTGTCCTTGCGTTCGAGGTACGCATTAACGCGCGCCAAGACTAGACTGCAACGGTATTCGACGTGTGGGTGATGGAGTGGCCAAGCGCCGAAGTAGCCTTCGCCGTAGAAGGCCTCTGGATAGTCGCTGGCCGGCATGCTACCTCCCCACAAGAAGTTCAAGGTCGACGAATGGTTGCCTTGGACGCGCACAACAGGGAAAGCCTGACCGGCGCGACGTGAGCGTACTACACGACGTGCAACGAACCAACAAGACGCAATGCGACAACGGCTGTCGGGCACAGGCGCCTGCGCCCGATGGCGCGCTGGAGATTGTGTATAATCGTCGCCGCAGAGCGATGTTAACCGTCAGAATCGGCGCGTCTGTGCAGGACGATGCGTGCCAGCGCCGCTCGAACACGCCGCCTCCTACAAGTTTTGACTCACGCCCAATCGCGCACGCCGCGGCCATCGCCAATTTTTGCCCCATAGAGTGGTACTCAAAACTTTCACCCGGAGGTCCTCATGCGCACCTGGTTCACCAAACTGACCGCGAATGCCTCTCTTTCCGTCGGAAACCCAGAACTCTTCGGCGTTGCGTGCGCCGCACAGTTCGCCTTCGAGACGGCGCGTGCGACGAACTGGGGCGTGGACCCGGACGACGCTGCTCAGGACGCGGCGGTGCACGCGCTGCTCAAACAACGCTCGGGCGGCAGTTTCGGCCATGACGCGCGGACGCGCGTGTACATGAAGCAGGCGGTGTACTGGATGGCCACCCGTCAGTGGCGCAAGACAAAGCGCGCCAAGGCCTGGTCGGATGCTCAGACTGAGACGCACGCGGAGCTGGTCGCACAAGCGCTGTCGCCGGAGGTCGCGCGTGTCCTCGGCACGCTGAGCTCGGCGAACCGCGAACTGTTGATGCGCGCCGCGGTGAACGAAGAGCCGCTGATGGATCTCGGCGAGGAGCGCGCACGCGTGGAGGCGGCTGCGGCGGCGTTGGACTGGGATGTGCTGACGTCGACGGAGCAGGCCGAGCGGGTCTACAAGGCGTACTTCACGTTGCACAAGCGTTTCAGCCGGATGTGCGCGGCGCTGCGGCCGAAGTTGAGGTAGCCGCGCTGCGAATCCAAGACTCATCGGCGATAGTGGACCGAGCGGGCATGGCTTTGATACAAGCTCCCAGACCGTTTTCATGACTCGTGCAGCACCCCACGCACCCAACCCTGTGTCCAACCGAGGAGTCCGTAATGTCCTTGTCCGAACAAGAACTTTCAATCTTGTCGAATGCCGCCGACCGCTACAGCTACCCGGGATTCACCTGGTCCGTCGAACGGAACGCGCCAGTGCAGCACGCCAACATGACCGGCGTTGAGCAATACATCCGCGAACGCCTGATTTCGGGCGACCCCGCCAAAGTTCGTGAGGGTCTCGCCTCGGTTGTGCATTGGGGGCACGGCAACGCTGGGTATCAGGGCGTGCGCCGCGACAGAGTCCTTGCGATCAACGTGGCGGGATTTGTCCAAGCCGCGCTGGTACTCCCTGAGCTTGGGGTAGCGCCGCTGTGCGCTCAGCAGCTCACAGCGATCAAACGTCTTCGGCTACCCGAGCTTTCCCAGATGCCGTTTGTTAGCAAAGTCTTGATGTTTCTGGACCCAGAACGGTATGTGGTCCTCGACAACAAGTTGGCGCAAATGGGAACTCAGAACGGCATCGTGAACATGATGAGCGGCTTGGTAGTCGAGACGACGATTCGGATTTCACTGCACAACCACGCGATATACTGCCGGTGGGTCCAGCTCTGCCGCGACCTGGCCCCAAGTATAGGAAAGCAGCGGGCTGTTGACGTCGAGCGCGCGTTCTTCGTCTTGATCAGTGAAGGACACGCGGTCGAAGCCGCTGCGATCTTGGCTCACGCCGAGGCCTGACCTACGGCGCGCCAGCGTCCGCCCACCGTTGTGCTCCTTGGAACGTCCGAAATTGCTACTTCGCCGGCGCACCCTGCAGCCAAACCCCGCCAACTCCAGCCACAATCACCCGCTCCTTCCCGTCCGCTGCCTCCAGCTTTCCCTTCACGCAGACCGCCTTTCCTTCGTAAGCCTTGCGCAAGTCGCCGTGCTCCTTCACCAAACTGTCGCGGACCGCCGCCGAGAACACCGCTGCAAACGTCTGCTTGGGAAACCGCTGGCCGAAGTTGAAAAACGACGGCCGTGCGTCGGCGTGCACTGCGACCTGCGCGACCTTGCCGCACCGTTCTGTCATCCCATCGTGCGCGACTGTCGGCGTCACGGCCTTGTCCGGCGCTGCGATCACCGGCTTCTTTCCCGCGGCCTTCTCGACCGACCGCAACTGCTTCCGGTCTGTCACGATGCGATTCTTGGCGTCGCGCAGACCGTCAGGAGGAATGCCAGGTTGCTTGAGGTACTGCTCAAAAAGTGCAATGGCCTCGGCGTACAGATTGCCTTCCTCATATGCGCGCGCGGCATTGTAGAGCGTCGCTGGATTGTGGCTGATCGCAAACCCTTGCATGTAGCTGTTCGCCGCCTGCGGGTACAAGCCACCTTGGAAGAACGCTTTGGCCTCAATGGCTTTGGCCTCAGCGCGCTCCGTGTCGTCAGCGCGAGGTTCAGCGGCGCCTGCGTTCATGCTGGCGAAAACGAGCGCGGTCGTGAGCGCGACACTACCAAGAAACGAGCTTGTTTGGCGGGTACTGGTTTCCACTTTTGACCTCTTCAGTCTGGACCGACATCGGTGTCGGAGTCTCTGCTCCACGGCACGTGCGGTCAACCGAGCGGTCGTCTCGCGCGTCTTGCGCGGCATATGTCCAACTCTCCGCATCCAGAGTCTTCACATTGCGCAATCACCCCGGAGCCCGATGCGCGAGTCCAGCGAGCCAGCCAGTGTCCACCGAACGGCGCGCGCTCGGTATGCTCCTCGGATGCTGCAGACGCGTTTGTTGCTCGTCGGCGTCGGCGCAATCGGCGCGGCATTGGCTTCGATGCTCGCGGAATGGGGCTTTCGCCGCGTGACGTTGGTCGATCCGGATGAGTTCAGCTCGGCGGACGAGACGGGCAACGCGGTACTTCCGCATCGCCGGGTCCAGGGTGCTCCGAGAGCGAGCCGGGCCAAGGTTGTCGCCCGCAGGTTGCGGCGTACGCTCTGCGCGAAAGGCTTGGAGACACAGATCCGCGGCATCGACGGTCATTGCGAGGAACTGCCCGGCGAGGATTGGCTGCGCGCCGACATCGTGCTTTGCGTCGCCGACCACCCGCGGGTGCGGCATGACGCGGCAATGTTGGCCAAGCGGTATCGAAAGCCGCTCATCGCAGGCGATTTTGACACGGAATCAGGCGCTTGGTCGGTGACGTTCGTTGGCGCGCACGCCGCGGCGTGTCCGTCCTGCCGGCTGGACAACGTCCCCGTCTTTGCCGCGGCAGACATGCTGGGTGTGAACCTGGGCTCGGCGACCAAACCGGCTGCGCGTCCGACGCCGACCGTCGCGTTCGCAGTTGCCGCAGCGATGGTTGAGGCGCTGACCGAGTTCGCTACGCACCGTCTGCCGTCGACACTGGCTGGTGTGATGAAGGTCAACACGCGTGACGCCTGGCGCGGCGGTGAAGCTCTGCCGATCGCGTTGCGCGAGACGTTGACCGCAAATGCCAGGTGTCCTCATCACGACGCGCTTCACGGACCACTCGGCATTGAAGTATTCGGGCGGACGCTGGGCAAGCTTCTGCGGTCGTTGGACAACGCGGCCCCAGGCGCAGCGTTCCTGATGACCGCGCCGCTGGTTGTGAACACGCGGGACGAACGCCACCGGCTTGTCCGCGTGATGGAGCCCGCCTGGTGCGTGCCCAATCCGCCACCGCACGGGCGTTGGCCGGACGCGGCACTGGGCGAGCCGATGCGGGTTCTGGACGAACTCAGTCTGGCAGCGGTCCGTACGAACGGCTTGGAGGCGTTGTCTGCATCGCGCGTCGGACTGGCCGCAGGTAGCTGGGCGACCGTTGTGTTGGCGGATGGACGGCTCACCGGTGCGTTCGTGGCGAAACGGCGGCGGCAGCATGGGCAGCCGCCGGGTTACTTCGAGGCCGCGTTCGCGGGCGACGTCGATGCGCTCGCGCGTGCACTTACCGTTTCCGCGAATCCGAACGCCCGCGACCAAGGAACGCACGTGCTCACGCTGGCGTGCGCGGGCGGTGGTGCTTGTGTCCAACTGCTGAGGGCGGCCGGCGCAAGGCTGAAGGCGCGCGACAAACCCCAAGCACTGAACTTTGCGCTGAGCGCCGGGCACCGCGACGTCGCCGAATGGCTGCTGAACCAGGTTGCAGGGATGGACGTGCGGAAGTGGGGGCGGGCGGCGATGGAAGGCGCGCTGGCGAGCGGCGATTCACAGCTTGTAGCGCTCCTCGTTGCTCACGGCGTTCGTGCCGAGGCGTGCGAAGCTGGCGGCGTGGAGAGGTGAACTTGCTCACGGCCCCGGTCGCTGTTCCGAACCATCACTGTGGGCCGGTTGCGATCCGACGCCACTTGTCGCACAACCGGCGACAATTCCCGCCACGGACTGACGCAGTCCACCGAGGCCACGATGACCGAGCCCACCCCCGACCCTTTCGCCCATTTTCTCTTTGCCCAGAGCGGCGCCACTGCAGGTTACGTCACCGCGCTCGCTGAGCTGGAATCCGGCCACAAGTCCGGCCACTGGATCTGGTACATCCTCCCGCAGCTTGCCGGCCTCGGACACTCCGGAATGGCACAGAAATTCTCCATCAGCGGCGACGTTGAAGCGCGCGCCTACCTCGCGCATCCGGTGCTGGGTCCGCGGCTTCTGGCTGCACAGCAGGTCGTCTTCCAGCAGATCAGCCCGCCGATGTCGCGGTCGCTTATCGGTCTATTGGGCGGCAAGGTGGACGCGCTTAAGCTCGTCTCCAGCTGCACGCTCTTTGGCTACGTCGCGCAGGGACTGCTGGCCGCCGGCGACGCGGCTGTGGTCGAGCGTGCACGACTAGTTACGACGACATGCCGGCAAATTCTCGCCATCGCCGAGCGCCAAGGGCTGCCGCCGTGCTTCACCACGCTGGACGCGATGCCCGACTGACGGCCCAGGAGCGTCATGCGCGCGGTCGCACTTCCGCTTGGTAGTTCAGATCCACGCCGCACAACCGCCGCAAACACACCGCCACATCCATCGCGTGCAAGCCCAGCACCGACTCCGGATGGTCGTCGCGATAGCCGCCAAACAGAGCCACCGTCACCGGCAACGGCCGCACTTTCCGCACTTCCGCGAGCATCCAGTAAACCAACTCCGCCGCCTGTAGCCACTCCGCGGTGGAGCACTGGTAGCCAAGCTGGTCCCACTCGTGCGAATCCGCGCCGTGCGCGAACGCGACGTACTCGACGTTTCCGCTCAGCACCGCCTGTTTCAGCGCGGCCAACTTCGCCGTAAGGTCTGCTAAATAGCCGCCATGCGAGCCCGACGGATTGATATTCAAGCCGGGCGCAATCGCTGCGTCCAGATCGGGCGCGAACTCGCGCGAGTCCTCGATCGAGTTGCCAAAATGCCCATCCAGATCGACCCATGCGCCGCGCAGACCGCGTTCGCGGTACAGCTTCAGCGCCGCGATCACCTGACCGGAGAAGGTGCAGTAGCCGCTCCCGCCGCTCGGCTGGGCGTGGTGAAAGCCGGAGACCGGCGCCATTGTGACCTGCGTGGGATTGTCGACCGCCGCGGTGATGGCCGACAGCAGGCAGGCGTTCGTCAGCAGCACGGAATCGCGGAACGCGGGCGACCACACCAAGCCATTGCTCTCGCAGCGCGGCTGGGTGCCGGCGAGGAACGCGTCGACGTAGGCGGGCTTGTGCGCGAGGAGGAGGTCGTCGCGGGTCAGAGGTGAAAACGTGTCCTGCAGGTCGATGTGCGGCCACAGCGGGGTGGTGCGCAGAAACTCCAGGAAGCGGCGCGGCTTGCTGGGCGACTTGGAGTAATTGCCCGGCGCGTCGGCGGGGACCATGTCGTCGCGGTAGTGGATGGTGAGGGTCATGGGGCGGCTCCTTCCGGCGTGGCAACGGGAAGGCGTCGCGACGACGAGAAGGAGGGTAGGGTGGGCGTGCGACAGGTTGTGTCGCATAGGACGCACGGTCTCGCGGTGGCGTCGGTGCGCGCGGGCCGACGGTTCAGCGAAGCACTGGCCGGCGGCACCGTGTTAGTCGCCCAGCGCCCCCTTCGCGCGGTCGATCTCTTGCACGATGAGCAGGGCGGTCTCTACCCGTGATCCGAGAATCGGGAACAGAATCGCTTCGCCCGCCGTCGAAACACGGACAACACTTTGCCGGGTCAGCACGAAGGCAAGGATGCAGGCGGCCGCAGAGAAGCAGAGCCCAACGCCGAGCGGGGCTTTCGAACTGAAGCTAAACAGTCCCGCTAGACCGAGGATCGGCGCCAGGATGAGAAGGAGCAGGTGACTCGTGTGGCCAAGCGACACGGCAGTGACCTCTCGGAGGAAAATCGACTTGAACTCATGGCGTCCAAAGCCAGTTCGGCGATACTGGACGCGGCGGTTGGAGCATTCAAGTCGGTGGGACCCGAACTGCCAATCACCGACTGAAACTTCGTGAGGAATTGGGTCGTTGAGCATTCGTGGATTCCTTGGCGGGTGTGATTCAATGCCTATCTTACCTAGGCTGACGCGCGTCACAACCCCTTGGTAGGATCTGGCCATTTCTGCCCACGTCCGATTGCCCAACCGCCAACAAGTCGTCAAACTGCTCAATACCGCTCCGATCCTGCAGGAACCGCATGTCCAGTCGACTCGCCACCGCAGCAACTCGCCGCCACATCCGCGAACTGAACGCCGGTGAGGTGCTCCTCTGGCTATCGCGACTGGAGAGCCGTTGGGGCGTGAAATTCGATCCCGACAGGTGGCCGGAAGCGGACACGACCTTGCCAACCGGCGCTGTCTGCTTGAATCTCCAAGCCATACCCCGCCAGCTAGTGCGGGAGCTGCTCACCGATATCGGCGCAGTCCGCCTGATTGAACTCAGCGTGGCCGTGGTCGGCGGCTACGAAGTCAACCTCGCGGATGCCGACTTCGGCCACGATTCACTCGGCGGCGTGTGGACCGATGTCGAGATGACCTGGCTGGTCTACAACGCGCCGTGGCCTGCTGTGACGCTCGCAGGCGAGGAACTCGTGGCGCAGTTGCGCGAGCGGGAGAGCGCTCGGGCTACGGCATTGCCCGACGGAGCGTGGCACAACACGCGGCGCCGTCGACAAACCAATGACCTGTTCAATCCGTCTCTCCCCGTTGCGGTCCAACCCGCGTCCGCGGGGCGGGAAGCGTTGCTCGCGGAGGCCACGCGTGTCTTGGAAGCGATGACGAACGAAGAGTTGCGTGTGGCAGTGCGCGAGCTGAGGGTGCTACTGGCTCGACGCGACTGAGGCGGGCGCTCGTGCCGATGCCTGTTCGCGTCCGGGCGCTCGCCAACACTCACGCATCACCCAAAACCAGCCCGACCGCCCGCTCCCAATCGCCGCGCAGCTCCTCCGGAATCTCGCCGTCCTCGCCGCGCACCTGACCAATCGCCTTCCACAGCAGCTCGTCAAATCCATCGAGATCCTGCACCCAATTCCACGGCAGGTACGTCGCCGCCGACCCCGCCAGACGCACCACGAGCTGCGGCTCGACGAGATTCACCTGCTCGGCCAGCCACGCAATCATCGCCGGCGACGCGCGGGACTCGGCGTGCAGTGCTTGGAATTCTTCCGCCTCCTCGCCCGGCACGATGCACGACACGACCGTGTCATGCGCCGACTCCCACACGCGCGGAAACACGAGCCACTTTTCGGCCAGGTCGCGCGCCGCGTCGAGGTTCCCTTGCTTCAGCCGAAGCCGCGCGAGGTTGCAGTCCGCGAGCGCAAAGTGCCGGATTTGCTCCGTGAACGGCGAACTCGGGTCGTCGAGCGACAGCCGCGAGAGCGTGTGCACGACGTTGGCGCCCAAGCCGCGAAGAACGGTGACATGATTACCGGGACGCCCCGACGACGCTTGGAAGACCGCGTAGTTCAGCCGCAAACCGGGATCGTCGACACCCGCGTCGAACGCGCGCTGGAAGATGCGCTCCGCACGATCGAACTCCTCGTTTTCTGCCAGCATGGTCGCAAGCGTGACGTACAAGTGCGGATCGTTGAGGTTCTCTGCGAGCGCCGCGTACAAATGTCGGATGGCGGCGGGCAGATCGCCGGATTCGCGCAAGCCGAGCGCCGCTCGCACCGGGTCAGTTTCCACAGGGCGCGCTTGCTCGCTAGACATTTGCCTCCGTCATGGCAAGCGCGAGGTCGCCGCGTCGCGCGTATAGCGCGTCAAACTGTGCTTCCAGTCGCGGATTCACGCCGCGACAGCCCGCCACAACAGCGTGCGCCCACTCGAAATATTCCTGCCGTCGCAGGAGCGGCCAATCGGGCGGCGGGCTACCGAGGATCGCTGTCAGGTTCGAGCATTTGTCCGCCAACTTCAGCATCTTCGCGCGCGGGCTCGCGTGCGCCGCATGCTCGATCTGCAGCCGCTTGCGTTCCGGTTTTGCCAAGCGCTTGTCGTCGGTCACTTCCGCAACCAAGTCCGCGACGTCCAGACCGAACCGCGCCACCAATTCCGCGTGCGTCACGTTCTGATCCTCGATCGTGTCGTGCAGGTAGCCCGCGGCAACCAGCGCTGCATCTGCTCCTTCGGTCGCTTCCGCGATGCGCACCGCGACGTCTGCGACGTGGTTGAAGTACGGTTCAGCGTTTTCGCCCTTGCGCCGCTGACCGACGTGCTTTTCCGCCGCGAAATGCGCAGCGCGCACCACCAGCAACGTGGCATCGTTCCCGTTCATGGAACCTCCTGTTGTTTCATGCCCAAAGTTTAGCACGCGCACGACAGGATTGCCGCGGTTGCAGGCCCTGCTTGCGTCATCTGGTGTCGCATCCGGTCGACGTCAGAACTCGGCGTCGTGCCAGCTGGGTGGTCGCCTCACACGCAACGCCCCTGGTCGGTGGACGGGCCCGGTGCTCGTGTCTCGTGTTCTCCGGTTCTTCCGGCACGCCCGTGTCGCCGCGATCAAATGCGTCAGCCGCCGTTCTGGCGCGATCGCAGCGAGCGACAGCAAAAGGTTCGCGCTGGCGAGTTCGTCCAGAGTCGCGGCCTGTCGCGCCTGGCGGGAAGCCGTGGCTTCGGCTGTGTCAGTTCCTTCGAAACGGCGCCGGGCCTGTTCGATGAGCCGCTCCGCGAGCACCTCCGGTGCGTTCAACACGAGCGCGATCTGTTCGGAAGTGACGACGTTGCGCGCCAAGAGCTCCGCGGTCAGCTCGACCCATTCCAGATTCATCCTGGGCTTCCCCGGCGGAAACGCGAGACCAGCCGTTAGCGGCAACGATTCGACCACGTCACGGTGTCGCTCTCGAGGCCCGCCTGCAGGGGGCTTGGTCCGTCGCGCCAACTGGGCAAGTTGGTCCGCCACTCCAACCGACCCGGTCGCGGACGTCGGGATGTCGGCGCTTGACTCCGGCGATGGCGTGCTGGCGCTGAAATTTCGCTTTGCGTCGATCATTCGACGGCGCTCCCGCTTCTGGCTCTTCGGGCAAGCTTTCGGGCACTTTGCCGACGCAGCGCGGCCACCTTGCTCCCGGCCGGAAAGGTCCGGCCTTGCAGCCACTTCGTCCAACGCTCGCCGGCCGCCAGAATCGCCAAGTCCGCATCCCATAGTTCTTGGAGCAATCGGGCGTAGGTCGTGTACCGCATCCGCCGAGGTTGCGGCGGCAGTCCGAATGGCTCCGACGCCGGGCCGACGAGACAACGCAGCTTCTCGGCGATCTTGCGGCGCTTGATGTGGAGGCGCTCCTCGCGGCTCGCTGCAGCGCTCTCGTAGCCGATACCAGCACAGCGGCGGCAAAGCAGCGACGGCCCGGCGAATGTCGCGTAAACGTGCATTTGTTACCGGCTTCCCAAAACCGCCGCGAAACGGCGAAACGCGCTACTTCCGCCGCTCGGCCCGCTTCACCGCCTTGTCCTTGGCGCGCTCTTCGGCCTCGTGCAGTCGAAACGAATCCGCATCAATCATCACCACTTCCGA
>CAIYWC010000036.1 GCA_903929795.1 uncultured Myxococcales bacterium
GCGTTGCAGTTCTGCTGGCAGGTCTGGTACGCCGCGCAGTCCTTGTTCGAGGCGCACGCCTGACCGGAGTCAGCGCACGAGCCCTGGACGCAGCCCTGGATGCAGGCCTGATCCGTGATCGCGCAGCTGCCCCAGGTCGGAGCGGGCGTGCCGATATCGGCCTTCACGGTGTCCTTGGTGGCCGTATCGGTCGTCGCGGCGTCCGTGCCGGTCGCCGTGTCATTGCCCGTGCCGATGCCGGTGTCGGAGACCGTGTCGGTCGTCGGGCCAGTGTCGGCGGTGTTGCCGGAGCTGCTGGTCGAAGAGCCACAGCCAGTGATGGCCAGAGCGACCGCGAACAAGGCGGCCAGGGTAGTGCGAATCGTCATCTTCAAATTCCTCGTCTTAAGTTCCGTCCAAGCGGCCGTCAGTTGGGGGGACGCGCGGCGAAATGCCAGTCAATGTGCGTAGTTTCGAACGAAACACGCATTTCCGGTTGATTTGCACTGTGCTCATCAACGCGGGACCAGTCGAGCCGGCCCCTTGTCACGGGCAAGCCCGCAACCGCAATAGGCTACACAACCCGCCGCCGGGTCGCAACTTTTGATCACCAAGTTTGCTGCGCCAAAAGCCTGTGATCGCGCGGCTATTGCAACAAATCGGCCACAGCTTCCCGCACTTGCCGCAGCGTGAACGGCTTCTCCAGATGCCGGTTCGGGACGTGGCTCAGGAACTCTCTGATGACAAAGGAGAACGCGCCGCCCGTCATGAACACGATGCGATCGCACTGGTCGCGCGCGACGCCCATGAGCGCGCCGTGCAAGTCCATGCCGTTCACTTCGGGCATCATCACGTCGCAAAAGATGACGTCAAACCGTGCGCCGTCCTGGATGAGCTGCACCGCCTCGCGACCGCCCAGCAGCACGGTCACGTCGTGATCGCGGCCCAGCGACTGGCGCAAGGTCGCCGCGACGTGCGGCTCGTCGTCGACGACCAGAATCTTGCCCCGCCGCGTCGGGTGGCGTTCCGGCAGCGGCAGCGCGACCAGGGCGTGTTGCTGCAGGCCTGGCAACGTCACGCGAAACGTCGCGCCCGCCCCCGGTTGGCTCACGACGGCGATCTCCCCGCCGTGCGCGCGCACGATGTCGTGGCAAATCGACAGGCCCAGCCCGGTGCCGCGCCCCGGCCCCTTGGTTGTGAAAAACGGCTCAAAAAGGTGTGGCAACTGATCCGGCGCGATCCCCGGGCCCGTGTCGGAAATCTCAATGATCGCCTGACCTTGCGATCCGGTCAGCGTGTGAATTCGCACTTCGTTCGCGTAGCTCTCGCCGTCGGGCAGCGCTTCCGCCGCATTGACCAGCAGGTTCAGGAATACCTGGCACAACCGCCCTTCCACGCCCGCAACCAGCGGCACCGGCTGGCGATCCTGGATCAGCCGCGCCCGCGGCTGGATCTCGCGCCACGCCATGCGCACCGCCGCATCCAGCGACCGCATCACGTCCACCGGCTCGCGGCGATCGTCGGTGTCCGGCCGCGAAAAGCTCTTCAAATCCCGCATGATCGCGCGCACGCGGTCCGCGCCTTCGCTCGCGTCGCGCACGACCGCGTGCAGATCGCGCAGTTGCTCGCTCAGGCGCAGCATGCGCGGCGCCAGCTCAGGATCCTGCTGGACCTTTCCGTGCAACACCATGCATTCACGCAGTATTTCCGGCAACGCCTCGCGGGCGACCTCCAGATTGCCCAGCACGAACGACAGCGGGTTGTTGAGCTCATGCGCCACGCCGGCCGCGACCCGCCCCAGCGCCGCCATCCGGTCCGCCTGCGCGACCTGTGCCTCCATGCGCCGTTGCTCGGTCAGGTCGCGGACGATCGTCACCTGCGCCGGCGATCCGTCCAAATCGACTGTGATTGTCTAAAGTTCCACGACACGCTGCACACCGGTCAGCGACGTCAGGTGGCGCTCCACGGGCGGGAGATCGCGCCCGGTCTCAGCCTGGCGCAGCCGCAGACGACCGGGCCGCCGCTCATCGACGCGAAACGCGGTGTCGATGATCTGGCTGATTGGCATCTCCAGCAATTTCGCGGCGTTAACGCCGAGTTGCTCGCACAGGACGGAATTGGCAAAAATCGGCCGATCGCGCCGATACGCCAGGATGCCGACCGGCAGCACCTCGATGATCCGCCGCAGGCTCTCATTCAACCGCCGCGTGCCTTCGTCGCGGGCGCGTTCATCGGTGATGTCTTCCACCAAGCCGACGATGCGGACCAGCTTGGCGAGGCGATCGCGGCGTGGAAAATGCTGCAGCCGCACCCAGCGCCAGTCGCCTCCGAGCCGGCGAATCCGGAACGGGTCAGGCTGGATGCCCGCTTCCAGTTGCTGCTCGAACATCCCAACCGCGGCAAGGTCATCCGGGTGGACGAAGTGGCGCCAGTAGCCCGGCTCCGCGTTCATCTCGTCGAGCGTGACCCCAAACAGCCGAACAAAAGCCGGGTTGACGTAGCTCAGCTGCCGCGAAGGCACTTCCATGACGTACAGCGCCTGGCGAATCGTCTCCGCGAGGTCCTGAAAAAAGCCCGCTTCGCTGACGAGCGAATCGCTCTTTTCGCTGCCTGGCGTGTCTGCCTTGGCGGTCATGTCCCACTCTTTTGCCGCTGCCGGCGCCGCGAATCGATGGAGTTATCGTACGCCGAATTTTGCCGGAGAAAAGCGGTCAAAACGCTTTTTGCCCGAGCCGCAATGCGTTACGCCGCATCCAACAATCCATAATGCCGCAAAAGGGCGTCGGTCGATGCATCGCGGCCGCGAAACGCACGAAAGACTTCGGCCGGATGGCAGCTGCCGCCGAGGCCGAGGACGGTTTCGCGAAAGTGCAGGCCGATCTGCGCCACTTGCGTCGGGTCATCCAGGCCGGCTTCCTCAAACGCGGCAAACGCATCCGCGCTGAGCACTTCCGCCCATTTGTAGCTGAAATAGCCCGCCGCATAGCCGCCGGCAAAAATGTGGCTGAACGCGCAGAGGAAGCGATCCTCCGGCAGCGGCGGCAACACGCTCGCCCGGGTCGCCAGGGTGCGGTACACGTCAAACGGGGTCGCGCCCTGCCCCGGCTGGTAGCCGTGATGCAGCGCCAAGTCCGTGAACGCAAACAGCAATTGCCGCAGCATGTCGGAACCCGCGCGAAACGTCCGCGCCGCCAGGATCCGCGCAAAAAGCGCCAGCGGCAGCTGCTCGCCGGTCTGGTAATGCCGCGTCAGGCCGCGCAGCGTCGGCTCGTGGTAGCACCAGTTCTCCATGAATTGACTCGGCAATTCGACGGCATCCCACTCGATATTGCGAATTCCGCTCGCCAGGCCTTCCTCCACACGCGTGAGCATGTGCTGCAGGCCGTGGCCAAATTCGTGAAACAGCGTCTCCACTTCGCCAAACGTCATCAGCGACGGCACGTCGCCCACCGGCGGCGTCTGGTTGCACACGAGGTACGCCACCGGCAGCCGCACTTCCTCGGCCGGCTGGGCCAGCGCGCGACTGCGCCCCACGCATTCGTCCATCCACGCGCCACCGCGCTTGTGCGCCGGCCGGCTGTACGGGTCGAGGTAAAACGCCGCGATCGGCTGCCGGTGCTCGTCCAGCACGCGAAAAAACTGCACGTCCGGGTGCCATACCGGCGTCTCGCCGTCCGCCGCGACGATCGTCACGCCAAACAGCCGGTGCGCCAGGGCAAACAGCCCAACCAGCACGTTCGGCAGGGCAAAATAGGGCCGGAGCTGCTCGTCGCTAAAGTCGTATTTCGCCTCGCGCAGCCGCTCCGCCCAGAACGCGACATCCCACGGCCGCAGCTCCGCGCCTTCTGGCTGAGCGGACTGCTGCGCAAGCTCCTGTAAATCAGCCAGATCCCGGCGCGCGGCCGCCAGCGACTGCCCGCGCAACTGCTCCAGCAGCACCAGCGCCGTCTCCGGATCCGCCGCCATCTTTTGGGCGAGCGACAGCGCCGCATAGTCGGGAAAACCGAGAATTTTCGCCAGCTCCAGACGCAGCCCAAGGATCTCGTCCAGCAGCGGCGTGTTGTCAAAAGGCGGCTGGCTCGCGCGCGTCACGCTCGCCCGGTAAACGCGCTCGCGCAGGTCGCGGCGCCGGCTGTGCTGCAGGAACGGCGCGGCGAGCGGACTGTCCAGCGTGATGCGCCACGGGCCAGTCGTCGCCGGATCGGCAGACGGCGGTGCTTCCGGATGCGCCTCGCGCCACATCTGCGCCGCCAGCCGCAGCAGGCTCGGCGGCAGGCCCGCTGTGTCGTCCGGGGTCAGCAGGTCCAGCGACCACGCCTTGGTCGCGTCCAGCACGTGGTTGGAAAAGCGCGTCGCAAGCTCAGCGAGCTGCAGCTGAATCGCATTGAACCGCTCGCGCGCGGCACCATCGAGCGCCACGCCCGATAGCTCCGCATCGCGCACGTTGCACGCCACGATCCGCTGCTGCGCCGGCGTCAGCGACGGCCAGTCCGGGCCGTCCCGAAGCGCCTTCCACGCGGCATAGAGCGGCCGCGACTGGCCCGCGCGCATCGACAGCTCGATCACCAGCGGCTGCGCCGCGTCATGCGCCGCCCGCAGTTCCGGGCTGTTCGCCACGCCCATCAGGTGCCCGACCGTGCCCCACACGCGCCCCAGCCGATCCTGCAAGCGTTCCAGCGGCACCGCGAGTCCCGGCCAGGTCGGCTGGACCCCGGCTTCCAGCTGTGTCAGTCCGCGCGCCATCTCGTCGCAGACCTGCTGCACCGCAATCGCCACGTGTTCCGCGGCAATCTTGTCAAACCTCGGCAGCGCCGCATCACACAGCAGCGGATTTTCAGCACTTTGCATCGCGACATGTCTCCTGTTGGTCAGCCGAACCATCCGGCGGTCCGACCGCGAAACTACCCGCAGTCGCCAACCGCGGCAACGCTTGCCCAAGCGGCCATCCTGGGCCAAGGTAGGATGCTGGAGGGCCAGTTGCCGCATACCAAACACCAAAAGGTGCTGGAAGAAAATCGCCAGTGGCAGATGCAACTGATTGAAGCATTTGGCATTTGTCCTTTTGCCAAGCAGTGTCGTCAGCAAGGTCGGCTCTGGCGCCAAGTGCTGGATCGCCCGGAGGCGTCCTTTGCCGACACGCTGACGCACGCGATTGCCGCGCACCACCGCCAGCCAGATCATTCTGAAATCACACCGGAAATCGCGCTGTTGCTCTGCCCGGACGCCAGCGCCGATGCCGCTGCATTTGAACGCCTGGTGCGGCGCTGCGGCGATCGCGCGGCGCAACTGGTTCGCTCGGAAGGTCTTGAGCCACGCTACTACGTTGTCGCGTTCCATCCACTGATGGCATTTTCCTCCGCAGATCCGCAAAAACTGGTTGGATTTTGGCGGCGCGCGCCCCATCCGACGGTGCAACTCGTGCACATCGCAACGCTGAATCAACTGCGCACGGAGCGGCAGCCGGCCAAATACGTGGATCCAGCGGATCTCGAGGCCGTGCAGGCGCTGCTGGGTCAAGATATTTCCGGCGATTTGGCTGACCGGATTGCGCTTGCGAATTGGCGGACTTACCACGCCAACGAGGTCGACCTTTTGGCGAGAAGCGCGCAATTGCTTGTGACTTCAGACAACAGTTGACGGACGCCGGTATTTGCGGCACCAACAAGCAGCGCAAGTTCGGGTGCTGCGGCCGCGGCATCCGGGCATTGTGCGCGATCGCCAGTGCCGACGCCGGACGGATGCGCAGCGCGTTCCGTTCCCAAGGACCGATGCCAGACGTGCTGAGCCCAGAAGACGCGTCATGCGAAGCCCGGCGGCGCCACCAAATGGTGGTTGGCGGCGGGCTCGTCGCCGTGTCAATTGCCGCGCTGAGCGTCGCGCTGCCAATCCTGGGCGCGACGCCGATCCAGCCGCCGCTCTCGGCGCTCAACATGATGCTGCTGGCGCTGGTTCACTTTGCGGACGAGCCCGATAGCCGGCTGCATTGGCCGCGCAAGCTGCGCATCGGGCTGGCGGCGCTGCCGCTGGTCGCCGCGAGCTTCGCCGGTCTCTGGCTGGTGGCGCACTGGCCGTTCGACATCTGCACCGCCCTGTGGCCGATGCCGACCGACATGGAGCCGACGCCCGCGTGCGTGGGCGCGGTGTGGCTGATCGCCGCGAGCCGTCTGATGGCTGAACGGCCGAAGGGGACGCGGCTGTCGTCTGTGCTGGCGGTCGCCGCGCTGCCGTCCGCGCTGACCAGCCTGATCGGCTGGGCTTTTGACCCAACGTTGGTCAGCGAAGTGGCGGGGCCACTGCATCTGCGCATACCGGCGGCGGTCACCGTGCTGGGTCTGGTCGCGATGCGCCTGGGCTCGCCACTGCAGGACATGCCCTTTCGCTGGCTGCTGGGCCGCGGCCAGACCGCCGTGTGGCTGCGGCGTCTGCTGTTGGCGGTGCTGCTGCTGATCCCGTCGCTGATGCTGCTGCACGACCACGCGGAACAAGCCCATTGGTTTGCGCCCCACACCGGCGCGATGCTCAACACGGTGCTGATGCTGACGATCGGCTTTACCGGCATCTTGTGGTCGGCGGCGCGGCTGCGGTCCGCGGAAGTAGCGCTGCGGAAGGCGCACGCCGAGTTGGAGCAGCGCGTGGTGGAGCGCACGCAGCAGCTGGCGCACGCGAATCAGGCGCTGAACCGCAACATCGCCGAGCGGCGGCGCATGGACGAGCAGCTCCGCGCGTCGCGCGAGCGCCTGCGGGCAGTCACGGAGTCGGCGATTGACCCGATCGTGACCGTCGACGCGTTGGGCAAGATTGTCCAATGGAATCATGCGGCAACCGAGACGTTCGGCTTTCCGGAGTCGGCGATTCTGGGCGCGGATTTGGAGCTGCTGATGCCGGAGCTCAAGGCCGATGCCCCCAACGCGCAGCCATTTGCCGCGCGCATCGCGTCGTGGCTGGGCCAAACGCGGCGCTGCATCGGACGGCGTGCCAGCGGCGAGCTCATCGACCTGGAAGTCTCGGTGGCGATGTGGCAGGACCGCGCGGACCGGTTCTACTCCATCATCGGCCGCAACGTCACCGAACGGACGCGCGCCGAGCACGAGTTGACGGCCGCGAAAAACGCAGCGGAAGGCGCGAATCGCTCCAAGAGCGAATTCCTGGCCAACATGAGCCACGAAATCCGCACGCCGATGAACGTGATCCTCGGCATGGCGGAGCTGATCGGCGCAGCGGAGCTGAGCCCGGACCAGCGGCGCTACTTGCGGACGACCCGCGAAGCAGGCGATCACCTGCTGGAAATCATCAATGATATCCTAGATTTGTCGAAAGTCGAAGCCGGCGCGCTGCAGCTGGACGCTGTCGAAGTGGATGTCCGCGAGCTGGCGGAGCAAACCGTGGATTTTCTCGCGCCGCGCGCCTACGCCAAACACCTGGAGATCGTGTGCCATTTGGACCCCGCGCTTCCGGCCGCGGTCCTTGGCGATCCGCAGCGAATTCGCCAAGTCCTCGTCAACTTGCTGAGCAATGCCGTGAAGTTCACGGATTTCGGGCATATCGAGGTCTTCGTCGACGTCGCGGGTCCGGACCGGCTGCACTTCGCGGTCAAGGACTCCGGTTGCGGCATCGCGCCGGACATGCAAGCGCTGATTTTTGAAAGCTTTACCCAAGTCGACACGTCCTCGACGCGGCGCCATGGCGGCACTGGCCTGGGGCTGGCGATCTCGCGGCAGCTTGTCGCGCGGATGGGCGGGGCGCTGCGGGTGGAGAGCGGGCTGGACCACGGGAGTACGTTTCACGTCGACCTCGCGCTGCCGTTTTTGCAGCGACCGGGTTGGTCGGTGGCGCAAGTCCTTGCCACGGATGCAGAATTGGCGCGCAAGCTGCACCACTGCCGGATGATTGTCGCGGGCGGGCAAGCGGTTTCGCGCCAAGCGCTCGCCGTGCAGTTGGCGCAAACCCGCGCAATCGTGACGGAAATCGCCGGAGTCGCGGCGTTGGTGCCGCAGCTGCAAGCCGCGGAGGCAGCCGACCGTCCTTGCGACTTGCTTTTGATTGACAGTGACTTGGGCGAGATCGACTGCTTCGCGGCCGTGCAACGGGTCAACGCGGCCGGGCTCGCGCATCCGCCGCAGATCGTGCTGACGAAATCCAGTGAAGAGCCAGAAGACCTGCGGCGGCGCGTGGAATCGAGCGTCGCGGTGATCCTGCGCAAGCCGGTGCGGCAGCGGGCGCTGCTCGACGGCCTGATGCTGGCGCTGGGTCTGCCGCCGCCGGCCGCCGTGACGGTGGACGAACAAGTGGGCGAGCTGGCGGCGACGTCGCGGGCGCTGCTGGTCGTGGACGATGCGTCCGACAACTTGCGGCTGATGGAAGCGTTCTTGCGCGACACCGGCTGGCATGTCGAGACAGCAGAGGACGGTGCGGAGGCGGTGGAGCGGTGGCGCGAGGGGCAGTTCGACGCGATCCTGATGGACCTGCAGATGCCGGTCATGGACGGTTTGGCCGCGACGCGGGAAATTCGCAAGCTGGAAGCGGAGATGGGCCGCCCCGCGACGCCGATTGTCGCGGTGACCGCGCACGCGCTCGAGGAGGCGCGCGTCGAGTGCGCGCTGGCCGGCTGCAGCGCGTTTCTCGCCAAACCGCTGCGGCGCACGCGGCTCATCGAAGTGCTGACGGAGCTCTTCTCTGGCCAGCCCCAGGCGCGCGGTGAAGCCGGTGGGCCGATTGACGTGGAAGTCGATCCGCTGCTTCTGACGCTGATTCCGGGTTTTCTGGAGCATCGGCTGGAGGACGTGACGACGATTGAACAGGCGCTGCAGGCGGGGGATTTTGCCGCGATCCGCCTGCTCGGCCACAGCATGAAAGGCTCGGGCGGCAGCTACGGATTTGACTTGATCAGCCGCATCGGCCGCGAAATCGAGATCGGCGCGCGCGACAAGGATACCGGGGCGGTGCGCCACGCGCTGGGCACTTTGGCGGACTACCTGCGGCGGGTGAAAGTGCGGTGATCGCGGCGATTCTTGCGCGATTTGCCGCGCAGGGCTACGGTAGCGTGCGAGGTGCGTTTGGGGGGCAAGGACTTGGCGACAGACTCACCAGTGGGCAAGCGGTCGGGGCGCATTCTGGTCGTGGAAGACCAGCCTGATATCCGCGAGTTGATTGCGACCATCCTGCGGGCTGAAGGCCACGAGATCGCGTTTGCCAGCGATGGCGAGATGGGCATCCAGATGGCCCAGCGCGATCCGCCGGACGTGATCCTGCTGGATCTCATGATGCCCAAGCTGCACGGGTACCAGGTGCTCCAGGCGCTGCGGACACACCCGGCGACCCAACGCTGCGCGGTCGTCGTGGTTTCGGCCAAGGCGTATGCGAGCGACAAACGCAAGGCCATGGAGATGGGCGCGTCGGCCTACTTGCAAAAACCCTTTGATGCCGCGTCCTTGCGCGCGCTGGTTCGCCAGCAGCTGAACAAGGCCGTCCTGACGTTTTGGGGCGCGCGTGGGTCAATTGCCTCGCCGGGACCGACAACGCTGCGCTTTGGCGGCAATACGCCTTGCGTCTCGCTGAGTTATCAGGGGGCGCAGGTCATTCTCGACGCGGGGACGGGCATCCGTGCGCTGGGCGTGGCGCTGCAAGCGGCGGCGGCGGGTAAGCCGCTGGAAGTGAACCTGCTGATTACCCACACGCACTGGGATCATATCCAAGGATTTCCGTTCTTTACACCGGCTTTTGTCCCGGGCAACCGCGTGAATATTTTTGGCCCGCACTCGGCCGAAAAGCCGCTGGAGAAAGTCCTGCGCGGCCAGATGGATCCCGAGTATTTTCCCGTGGCGCTGGGCGACATGGCGGCGACGATCACGGTGCGGGACGTGGGCATGGAGCCGTTCCAGGTCGGGCCGTTCACGGTGCGCGCGGCCTACATGAACCACCCGGGCATGACGCTGGGCTATCGGCTGGAGGCGCCAGGCCTGACCGTGGCGTACGCGACCGACACCGAGCCGTTTCGCACGCTGCTGCCGACCGTCACGTCGGGCGCCGACGTCGCGCAGTTTGGCCGCAGTCAGGATCAGGAGCTGGTGGAGCTGGTGCGCGGCGCGGATGTTTACATCGCCGATGCCCAATATTCGCCAGCGGAATATGCCAAAAAAACCGGCTGGGGCCATACAAATTACGTCGATGCCGTCGCGATAGCCATTGAGGCGGACGTCAAGCGGCTGGTGCTGTTCTCGCACGACCCGATGCACTCGGACGACGAGGTCGACCGCAAGCTCGCGCACTGCCGTGAGCTCGTCGCCGCGTCTGGCAAGCAGATCGAGGTCACCGCCGCCGCCGAAGCCACGCCGCTGGAAGTCTTCGTTCCTTAAGGCGCCGTGCAGCGATAATCCGTCGTGTGGGACGCTTGTCGCTGGGTCGCCAAGCGCGCCCGCTGCGCGATACACCCGGCGACACACGGCTGGGACTCGATCGCATTGTTCTTGCGCGGGCCCCAAGCGTTACGGCAGCTTTGGCGTGCCCAGCACGGCGTACGGGTCGAGAATTTCAGCCTTCCCAGTCTGCAGCCACGTCGTCAGGAAATGCAGGTCCTGGAGCAGCGCCTCCTGACATTTCGGCTCGTTGCTGTGCTCCGCCGGCACCGGCGCCGCGCCCGGCGACGTCGTCACGCGGTCGTACTGGAACAGCGCCGCGGTCTGCCCTGGCGCCAGATTGTCGGCAAAAGGCGCTTTCGGCGCGGCCGGCACCAGCCCGACCGGCTGGAGCACCGGCGCCATCTGCGGGATGTTCATCGCCCGCGCGAGCGCCCGGTTCGCAACGTTGGGCACATATTGGTCGTTCATCACCATCTGGAACAGCACGTTTGGCCCCTTATCCCCTTGACCCGGCAGGCGATTCGCCAGAACGTGCGGGCCGTAGGCGCAGGAATCGCCCGGATCGATGAGCGTCTGCAGCACCGGGAAAAACCGCGCCACGTCGCCGTCAGTCGTCCCCGCGGGCTGCATCATCGGCACCAGCGGCGAAAATTCACCGCTATCGGAAATGATGGACGACACGCGCCCGCCCGGCACCGCGAGGCACGCCATCTGGATCTCCGGCGACAGCGCGAGGAATTCCGGCCCCATGATGCCGCCCAAGCTCACGCCGACGTACATGATTTTGCTCATGTCCAGATCCGGCTTGCCGTCGCCATCGACATCCGGATTCGCCGCCAGCAGGCGCAGCAGCTGGAGCTTGTCGTACGTCGATTGCCGCCAGTTATCGCGCAGTTGCAGGCCGTCGAGCGTCTGGTTGATCGGATCGATGCCAAAGAACGCGAAGATCTGAAAAATTTTCGACGTCTGCTTGGGCCCCGGATGATCGCCATGGCCCACCGCGTCGATCGCCACCGTCGCCAGATTCACTGGCGCCG
The DNA here is from genome assembly GCA_903929795.1 of uncultured Myxococcales bacterium. Taxonomy (GTDB): domain Bacteria; phylum Myxococcota_A; class UBA9042; order UBA9042; family UBA9042; genus CAIYBN01. Next base: position 11,372 of record CAIYWC010000036.1, read on the forward strand.
CGACTTCAGCCAGGTCCTGGCCCTGGGTGCGATCCGAGCCGAGACCGTGGCCAAAAACCATGGTCGGGACCGTGCTTGTCTGCTCCAGCGGCAGCCAAATGCGCACGGGCATGTCGCCCCAGGATTGCGGCGTCGAGCCGACAACGACGCGGCCGTTGCGGTAGTCGCCGACGCTGAACACGCCGTCGCAGACGCGGTACAAGGTGTCCGGGACGCACACTGGCGCGGTTTTCCAGGCGTAGGAGCGGGTCTTGACGTCGGCGGCGATCGCCACGGAAGCCGCCGTCGTCGTTTGGCTGGTAAAGACGACCGCCGCCGCCACCTGTGCGGGCGACACCTTGGCGGCCTGCAACAGCGCCTGATACCGCGGCGCCAGACGCACGACCGCCGCGTCCGCTGATTGCCCCGCCAGCAAGGCTTGCAGCTCCAGCGACGGCGCGATGCACGCACCCTGGGCGTCCGTCAGCTGCGTCGTGGCGATCACGCCATGGCGGTGCTGCTCGGCCAGGGGGCGCATCGGCCACAAAATCAAGGTGTTGCCGTTGTCCGTCAGCTTGGTCTCAAACGGCACTTTGACCGGCGGCTTGGCGTCCAGATCCCAGATTGCCAGCGCGTCCGATTGCACCGAAGTGTCGCCCGACGGCAAGTCCGCCTGCAGCGGGCCGGAGAAGCGCAGGATCACGCCGGCCGTAATGCCCCAGCCATCCAACGTGCTCAAGTCCGTGTAAACGGAGGCAAATTGCCCCTGAGTCGCCTGGATCCACGGCATCGTCGCGGGGTCGAAATGCACGTGAACGCCGGTCGGCGTCGTCGGATCGTCGACCGTGAACCAGTCGTCCGGGAACGTGGTCAGCGCGGTGTGCGGGTCGTACAGGTAGCTGGTCTTGCCGGTGCAGAACTGCACGTCGACCGCCGCCACGTCGCTGCCGGTCGCATCCGCCGCGGCCGCATCATCGCCCGACGTTGCGGTCGCCGAATTGCCGCACGCGGTAGCCGCCCACATCACAACGAGCACGGGCCAATGTGAAATCAACTTCATGTGTTTGCTCCCCCCGGCTGCCAAGTTGCCACGATTTTGTGGACCTGTCACCCCGGGATCGCGCGATCGGCCGAGAGCAGCGGTTGACGCCGCCGCCGCCGCCCCGCACAGTGCGGCCCCGGAAGGAGCGAGCGATGGATGGCAAGGCAAAATGGGCGATGGGACAGGTGCTTGGCTCGCTCCTGCTCGTGCCGGCCTGCGATAAGCCGCGGGCGTCGGTTGTGCCGCTGCAGATGCCGCCGCCACCCGTGTGTCCAATCCAGACGCCGGACGCGGCAGCAAAGGCCGTCGATCGGATGCGCGAGGCAATCCTCGCAGAACTGGCGCTGCAGCCGGGGATGCAGGCCGGCGACATCGGCACGGGCGGCGGCTGGTTCACGGTGCGCGTGGCGCGCGCGGTGGGCAAGTCGGGCCGTGTGTTCGGCACGGACATCGACGCGGCGACGTTGGAGGGCCTTCGCAATGCACCGGCCTTGGGCGAGGACGCCGCGCCCATTCGGCTGACGCAGGTGACCGCAGAACGCGAAACGGGACTTGACGATCTGCCAGCAAACAGCTTGGATTTGCTGCTGATGATTGACTCGCTGTGCTTTGACTCGCGCGTACCGCAAGCGACCAACATCGCCTACCTGCAGCGGTTTTTGCGGCTGCTCAAGCCCGGCGGGCGGCTGGTGCACCACATGGACTGCACGTGCCGCACCCGCGTCGCGGATGTGGAGGCCCTGTTTGCCGCAGCGGGATTCGCATTGCCGAACGGGCGCAAGACGCTGCGCTGCGAGGCCGTGTCCGCGCAGGCGTGCCCGACCGCGGAGGCGCAGGAGCGCGCGCGCTTTCTCGGCGTGTTTCGCAAGGCGCGCTGACCGCAACGGCAACTGGACGCGCCCGCGGATTGCCCTTAAGGTCGACGCATGAAGCGGACCCTGCCCCTGTTGCTGCTGACGTTTTGGGCCTCGCCGGCTTGGACGCAGACGCCGGACGAGACGGTCGCCCTGCCGCACGAGCTGACGACCGGCTCCGGTGACGCTTTTGGCGAAGAAGACGCGACGCCGATGGGCATCCGGGCGCTGTTGCAGACGCGCTACGGGCAGACGTGGACGACGTCGGCGCGCGCGAGCGAGCAGGCGCTGGCGCAAGCGGCGGATGGCTGGACCGTCGAGCGCGCGTTCGTGCGCCTCGCCGCCAAGCCGACGAACTGGCTGAGCGGCAAAGTCCTGTTGGATTTCGCGTCGCTGCGCACCGGTAACGCGGTCCAGACGGTCAAGCTGGCCTACGTCGAGGTCGATCCGGTGGCGCGTGTCCGCGTGACTGCCGGCCTGTTCAAGCGCTCGTATTCCCTGCTGGAATTGCTGCCGATCGCCGAGTATGAATTCGCCGATACCGGCCTCGCCGACACGCTGATCCAGGACACCGGCTTTGGCGGCCGCGACATGGGCGCGATGGTGACGTTTCAGCCGCTGCCCAAGAAGAAGTGGCTCAAGGTCTTTGTCGGTGCGTTCCAGGGCGGGCACATCGCGACGGATGCGCGGCCGGATGGGCTGCTGACCGGGCGGCTGGAATCCAGGCCGATCAAGCACTTGCACCTTGGGGCGGACGTCGCGTGGCGGCGGGTGCAGACCGCGCCGAACCTCGTGCCGGTCGATGGACCGCAGGACGCGGGCGTGGCGTGGAGCGCGGACGCGATGCTGGAATACGAGACCTGGGACGTGCGCGCGGAAGTGCTCGGCGGCGATCGGACCGACGTGCTGCACCGCTTCAACCCGGATTTTGCGGCAAATGCCAAGACCTTTCTCGGCGGTTGGCTGCTGGGCGTGTACCGCATTCCGATTGGCTCGGCCGTGCTGATGCCGGGCGCGCGGGTGGAATGGCTGGACACGGACCGCGAGCACCCGGTCGGCAACCACGTCCAGGTCTCCGGCGCGGTCAACGTCGACTTCGCCGGGCGGCTGCGGCTGCTTGTCGACCTGACCAAGCAATGGGCGGAGGCGAACTCCATGCCAGTCGGCGTGACGCCCAACAGCGACGCGCTCGGCACGATTCACGACACGTCGTACTGGCGTTTCGTGACGCAGCTGCAGGTGCGGCTGTAGCGACACCCGATGGACCTGCACGCTTACAACCTGCCGTCGCGCGTCATGCTGGGCCTGCTCGTGCTGGCGGGCTACATGGCGCTGGCGAACACGGTGCAGCAGCTGTACCCGTTCTCGGTTTTTGACATGTACGCCCACGCGGCGACCTCGGCGAGCCGCATCGGTGTGCGCGCGGCGTCCGGTGAGCTGAGCGAGGTCTCGGCGTGGACGCACTGGCGCTGCGACAGGCCGATCGACCTGCAGGGCGTGCCGGATCACGCGGCGCGCTCGCCATACAGCATCCCGTACCGCGATCGCGAGGCGCAGGAGTGGCTGCTCGGGCATCAGGGCAACGGCGGCGAGCCGGTCGACGTCGTGCGGCACATCTGGTGGCTGCAACCGGCGCCGGGCCAAGCCGAGATCGAGGATCGCGTGCTGCTGCGCTGCCAGGCGGTGCGGCGATGAGGAGCGGCGCACTTGGCGGCAGCTTTTGGGACGGCCGTTCGCGCACCGGCTTGCGCGCTGGCCTCGCCGTCATCGTCGTCAGCAACCTGGTCGGCGCGGCGTCGGACGTCTGGCAGGACCAGCGCGGCCCGTGGTCGCATCCGCTGGCGCCGGACTGGCTGCTGAACCTCGGCGGCTCGCCGCTGGTGGCGGTGCTGCTGGTCGCGGGCACCGCGGCGATGGTGCAGTTTGCCCGCAAGCCGGGGCAGCTGGCGGCGGGCGCGCTGCCGCTGGCGGCGATGGCGCTGCTGGTGGAGGCGGACGGCGCGCTGAACGAGGGACCGAAGCGGCATTTCTTTGCCCCGGGGCTGGCGCTGCTGGGCTGGCTGGCGGGGCTGGCGTTCGCGCGGCTGCTGGCGCGGCACAGCGGGCGGACGCGCGCGGAGCTGGTTGCGTGGCAGGAAATTCACGCGGAGATGGGCGCCGTGGCGGCGCTGGCGGGCAATTATGTGGACGCCGTGGCGAGCAAGCTGTGGCACGTGGGTCCGGGCTGGGCGAACGACACGACGCTGCGCGCGGTCATTCTGGCGCACCACCCGTTGGGCGACGGCTCGCTGGCAGGCCAATACGCGCACACAGTGGCGGGGAGCGCGGTGGCCTCGCAAGTGCTTTCCATCGCAACGCTTTTTGTCCAAGGCGGCGCGTGTCTGATGCTGCTGGGGCCCCGCTGGCGGCTGGCGGCGGGCTTGGCGGTGTTCGCATTCCACTGCAATGTCGATCTGCTTGCGGGCATCGGCTATGGCCCGGCGCGGACCCTGCTGCTGCTGTTTTGCCTGCCGTGGCCGCAGGTCTTGCCACGCGTGCTGCACCGCTGGCCGCGCGCGGTGGCGCTGTTCGCGGTGGCGCCGCCGCTGACGACACCGGTGATTTCGCGTACAACCCTCGTGCGTGCGGGCGCGCTGGCGCTCGCGCTGGTGGGCGCGACGGTGCTGATCGCCCGCTCGTTGCCGATTCGCAGCTACACCGCGCTGCACCACAGCTACACCGGCGATCGGGCGGGTCCGCGGGCCCAACACCCGCAGCCGTGACCGGCGCCATTCGCCAGGAGAAATCGACCGATGTCCTTGATCGCAGAGAAGAAATACGCGCCGATGGCGCCGCAAAAAGTCGCGTTCATCGGCCTGGGCGTCATGGGCGGGCCGATGGCCGGGCACCTGGCGCGGGCCGGCCATCGCGTGACCGTCTTCAACCGCACGCAGCAGAAAGCCTTGGATTGGCAAGTGGAATTCGCCAATACGGTCGCGCTGACTCCGGCCGACGCTGCCCACACCGCGAAATTTGTGGCGCTCTGCGTGGGCACCGACGACGACGTGCGGCAGGTCGTCGCGGGGCCGGATGGCATTCTGGCGAGCGCGCAGCCGGGCACGGTGATCTGCGACCACACGACGACGAGCGCGGCGCTGGCCCGCGAGCTGGCGGCGCTGTGCGCGGAGCAAGGCGTGGCGTTCCTCGACGCGCCGGTGTCGGGCGGTCAGGCGGGCGCGCAGAACGGTCAGCTGGCGGTGATGGCAGGTGGCGACGCGGCGGCGTTCGCGCGGGTGCAGCCGGTCCTGATGGCGTATGCCAAGGCGGCGACGCGGATCGGCGACTCTGGCGCGGGGCAGCTGACCAAGATGGTCAACCAGCTGTGCATCGCCGGGCTTGTGCAGGGGCTGGCGGAAGGGCTGGCGTTCGGCCAAAAAGCCGGGCTGCCGATGGCGCTGGTGCTGGACGTGATTGGCAAAGGCGCGGCGCAGAGCTGGCAGCTGGACAACCGCGGGCGGACGATGCTGGCCGGGCAGTTCGACTTTGGCTTTGCCGTCGACTGGATGCGCAAGGACCTGGGGCTTGTGTTTGACGAGGCCGCGCGCGTGCACGCGGACGTGCCGGTGGCGCGGCTTGTCGACACATTTTACGCGCAAATCCAAGCCAACGGCGGCGCCCGCTGGGACACGAGCGCGCTGATGGCGCGGCTGACCGGCGATCTCTGAGCTATTGCGGGCAGGCGCTGGCGAAATCCGCGCAGCAATCGCCCTTTTTTGTGCAGAGCGTGTCGCAGTAGCAGTCCAACGTCGGCGCTTGCCCGCCGCAGGCGCCGTAGCAGCTGCCGGTGCTGGCGGGTTTGCAGTCGCCGGGGCATGTGGTTGGCGTCTCGTTCGCCTCGCAGACGCCGTCGCCGCAGCCGCCCAGGCAAATTGGATAGCAGGTCACGAGCGCAAAGGCGGTCGCGTCGTCGCTTGAATTGCTCTCGCATCCCGCGATGCAGCCCTGCCCGCCGCCGCACGCGATGGCGCACTGGACCCACGCCGTCACGTCCGCGATGCAGGTCGAATACGTCAGGCACATCAGCGTCTGCGTGGGGCAATGCGCCTGGAAGCAGCTCTGGTTGGGCAGGAGGTCGGACGGCTGCACGCTGTCGTCTGGCAGCACTTCCGCTTGGGCGTCAGGCACATCCGCGCCGCCGTCGACCAGCGAGCCGTCGGTCGTCGGCTTTTGGTCGGGAAAGCTGCCGTCGCCGACGATCATCGCGTCGGTCGGCGGGTTCACCGTCTCGCAGGCGGACACGCTCCCGCCGTTGCCGCTGGGCCCGCTCAGCACGCAGACTTGCGGGGCCATGCACAGCTGAAACGGCGTCCACTGGCCGTTTTGCGCGTTGCACGTCATGCGGCGGGTGTTCGTGTCGTCGCACTGCTCCACGTCCGTCGTCGGATCGCAGGCGGTCGCCGCGATTTGCTGCGGCGTCGCCTTGCACGCCGTCAGCGCAAACAACACGATGAGATAACGCATGAAGGGCCTCCGAGTCCGCGTATTCGCTGGCACGCCGCGGTTCAGTATGGCAGACTACCGCGCCGCCGGCTCGCTCGCCATGGCAAGTGCACCGTCGCGGCTTCACGCACCCGTTCGCTCAAGGTCTGATGGAATCCTTCGCCCAGAACCCGTCGCAGCTGCACGCCCAGTCGCACCTCCAAGCGCTGGAAGACGAAAGCATATTCATCATGCGCGAGGTCGCGGCCGAGTTCGAGCGGCCGTGTCTGCTGTTTTCGGGCGGCAAGGACAGCATCGTCATGCTACGGCTGGCGGAAAAGGCGTTTCGACCGGGCAAATTTCCCTTTCCGCTCATGCACATCGACACCGGGCACAACTTCCCGGAGGTTATCGCATTTCGCGACTACCGCGCGGCGCAGCTCGGCGAGCGGCTCATCGTGCGGTCGGTGGAGGACAGCATCAAGGCTGGGCGCATCGTCGAGCGACCGGGCCAGGACAACTCCCGCAACCGGATGCAGATCCCGACCTTGCTGGACGGCATCGCGGAATTCCGCTTCGACGCAGTGTTCGGCGGCGCGCGGCGCGACGAGGAGAAGGCGCGCGCCAAGGAGCGCATCTACTCGTTTCGCGACAGCCACGGGCAGTGGGATCCGAAAAACCAGCGGCCGGAGCTGTGGAATTTGTACAACGGCCGAATCCACAAGGGCGAGCACATCCGCGTGTTTCCGATCTCCAACTGGACCGAACTGGACATCTGGCAGTACATCGCCACGGAACAACTTGAAATTCCAAGCATTTATTACGCGCACCGCCGGCCAATCGTGATCCGCAATGGTCTTGTGCTGCCGATCTCCGACCTGCTGCCCGCGCTGCCGGACGAGACGGTGGAGGAGCGCACGGTGCGCTTTCGGACGGTCGGCGACGCGACGTGTACGGCGTGCGTGGAATCCCCCGCCGCGACGCCGTGGCAGGTCATCGAGGAGACCGCCGTGACGCGGATTACCGAGCGCGGCGCCACGCGCGTCGACGACAAGGTGAGCGAAGCGTCGATGGAAGACCGCAAACGTGCGGGGTATTTTTGACCTGCGTGGAGGCGAGCGCGACGGAGCAGATTTCGGAACGCTCGCGTCTTTCAGCGCACTCGTCGCGAAAAACGGCGCCGCGCTTCGAGTCGCTTGAGGCGCGCGTTTCGCCCTTCCGGGCGAGCGCTTGCGCCGGAAGTCTTTGAGGAGGCCGAGTTTGGATCTGCTGCGTTTTTCCACTGCTGGCTCCGTTGACGACGGCAAGTCCACGCTGATTGGCCGCTTGCTCTTTGATTCCAAAGGCGTTTTTGAGGACCAGCTCGAAGCCGCTGAGCGCTCGACCGTCAACCGTTCGGCCGGGCCGATCGACCTGTCGCTGCTGACCGACGGCCTGCGGGCGGAGCGCGAACAAGGGATCACGATCGACGTGGCTTATCGCTATTTCGCGACGCCTAAACGCAAATTCATCATCGCAGATACGCCCGGCCACGAGCAGTACACGCGCAACATGGCGACCGGCGCGTCGACGGCGGACCTGGCGATTATCCTCATCGACGCCCGCTACGGCGCGCTCGTGCAGTCGCGGCGGCACACGATTATCGCGTCGCTGCTGCGGATTCCCCAGATCGTCATCGCGGTGAACAAGATGGATCTGGTCGGCTTTTCTCAGGCGCGTTTCGACGAAATCCAACGCGATTTCAAGCCATTCGTCGACCAGATGGGCTTCACCGGCGTGCAGTGGATTCCGCTTTCGGCGCTGAGCGGCGACAACGTGGTGACCCCCAGCGCGGTCGCGCCGTGGTACACCGGGCCGAGCCTGCTGGAACATCTGGAAACTGTGGAGATTGCGCCGATCGACGTGCGCGACGACTTCCGCTTTCCGGTGCAGTTCGTCATCCGCCCGAACCTGAATTTCCGCGGTTTCGCGGGGCTGCTGGCGGCGGGCACGCTTAAGGTCGGCGACGAGGTGCTCGCGCTGCCCGCGGGTACGCGCAGCAAGGTCAAGCAAATCCATACGCACGACGCGGACTTGGCAGTGGTGTCGGCGCCGCGGTGCGTGACCGTGCTGCTCGAGGACGAGATCGACGTCTCGCGCGGCGACATGCTCGTGCACCCGCAGCGCATGCCGTGGGTCAAGCGCGACTTCGACGCGCGGCTGGTGTGGATGGACGCGACGCCGCTGGACGTGACGCGGCCGTACCTCATCAAGCACACGACGCGGACGGTGCGGGTCAAGATTGCGCAGCTGCTGTACCGCATCGACACGAACACGCTGGAGCACGTGCCGGCGACGACGCAACAGCTCAATGAAATCAGCCGGGTGCGCATCTCGGCGGCGCAGGCGCTGTACCTCGACAGCTATGACGCGAACCGGACGACGGGCAGCTTCATCCTGATCGACCCGCTGACCAACGCGACGGTCGCCGCGGGCATGGTCGTCGCGGACCAGCCGGGCGAGGACCAGGGCGTCGCGACGCTGAGCCGCATCGATCGCGCGGCCCGCGAGGCGCACAACGGCCACCGCGCGCAGGCGATCCTGCTGGCGGGCACGAGCCGCGACGCGCAGAGCCAGTTTGCCCACGCGCTGGAGACACGCCTGTTCCACCGCGGCGCGCAAGTGCTTGTACTGGATAGTGAAAGTGCCAAGGGCGACGTGGCCGTGCTGACGGCAACCGTGCGGCTACTGCTGGGCGCGGGCCTCGTGGCGCTCATCGACCTGCCGCTGGACAAACGCGCGGAGCGCGACGCGCTGCGCCGCAGCCTGGGCGCGGACGACGTGGTGGAAATGCTGATCGAAGCGCCTGAATTTACGGCGAATAGCGATTTCCAGCGGCCCGTGCTGGCGGATTGCACGATCGGGCTGCGCCGCGGCGGGCTGGACGCAGCGACCGCGCAGGCCGTGACCTGGCTGGCGGATCACGGGCTGTTCGGCACGCACCGGGTGGTGAGCCCGGGCGCGGGGATCTAGCAGAAATCAAAGACGCTGACCGAAGTTTGCGATCAACCGTTCTCGATCCGCGGCGTGTCTCCTTCGGAACGCGCTTGCGCTTGCGCGACAGGCCTGCGCGCGGAAGTGCGCAAAGCCCTGCCGTGAGCTGGCCGAGGCGCGAGGTCGTCGTTCTCTTGCGGCGCCGCAAAGTACGCACGCGTCCCGAAACCCGATCGGGAGAATTCAAGCTGACCCACCACTGACCAACGCGCTCTGATAGTCGAATCAGGCCAGCAGGTTACAAGTCAATCGCGCCCTTGGTCGACGGCAGCTCCGCCTGCGCGCGCGGGTGCCGCGCCACCGCGAGCTCCAGCGCGCGCGCGAAGGCCTTGAACAGCGCCTCGATCTTGTGGTGGTCGTTCTGGCCGCGGATCAGCTCCAGGTGCAGGTTCGCGCCGAGCGCGATCGCCATGGCCTGGAAGAATTCGACGACAAGATCCGTGTGCAGCTCGCCCACCGTTTCCCGCGTAAAATCAGCGAGAAATACCAAGTGCGGCCGTCCGCCGATGTCGATCGCCGCCGCCGCCAGCGTCTCGTCCATGGGAAACTGGCAGGAGCCCGTGCGCCAGATGCCGCGCTTGTCGCCCAGCGCCTGCTTGATGGCCTGCCCGAGCACGATCGCCGTGTCCTCGACCGTGTGGTGCTGGTCCACGTGCAGGTCGCCGCGGATGTGCAGCTCCAGGTCGATGTGGCTGTGGCGGCCGAGCGCGTCCAACATGTGGCCAAAAAAGCCAATCGGACAGTCCACTTGCGTCTTTCCAACGCCGTCCAGGTTCACCGTCGCGCGGATCTGCGTCTCCTTGGACACGCGCTCGACCATCGCGATGCGCGGCGGGTTCAGGGCTGCAACCATCTCAAGACCTCCCGGACCGATGCGAAGACGACTTCGGCACCGGCCGCGTAAAGCGTCTCCGGCAGGCCGCCATTCCACGCCTGGCCCGCCGGCAGCACGCCGATGGGATACACGCCCGCCGCGCGCGCCGCCAGCATATCGTCCACAGAATCGCCAAGATACGCCGCGCCGTCGACAGACATCTGCAGCTGCTGCAGCGCCAGGTAGATGCCGTCCGGCGCCGGCTTGGCCGCCGCGTCTTCCATCGCCACCAGCACCGGCCAGGTCCGCAGCGCGTCGTTGAGCTGGAGCGTGTGCAGCGCTTCCTCGCGCGGCCGCCCGGTGACGATCGCCGTCCGGTAGTGCGCCGCGATCTCGGCCCGGTGCGCCGGATCCACAAGAAATGGCTCGCCGGCAATCAGACCCTCGCCGATGTCGCCCCAGTAAAGCCGCTGAAATGTCTCATAAATCGCGTTGATCTCGACACGGCCGCCCAGCTCCGCGACAAGCGCCGCGGTGCAATCCCAGTCGTTGTTCAGCCCGCCGCGCCGCTTCAGCGCCTCGACCCGGTCCAACGTCACAAGTGCCAGCGTCGCCTCGCTCGCGCCTTCCGCCCGCAGCAAGTTGCGCGCCGTCTCCGCGATCGCCACCCGGTAGCTCCGGCTCGTGTCGACCAGCGGGCCATCCATGTCAAAAACCAGCGTCGTCAGGCGCGGCGGCGCCTGCATCACCTTGCGAATCGCGCCCGCCGTCCGCGCCATCTGCCGCCGATCGCCGATCGCGATCCGGCACCAGCCGTGCAGGCGCGGGTGGCTGCCAGTGCGATTGCGAATCAAAATCGCCTCTTGCGCCAGGTGCGCCGTCACTTCCTGGGCACGCTCGCCAAAATGCGCCAGAACAAAATTGGCGTTCGCCGGGCCCGGCTCCACGTCCATCGCCGTCAGCGCCGCGACGAATTCCGTACGCGCGGCAGTCACTTCCGCCACATGCGCGCGCGTCGCCTCCGGGTGCGCGATGACCGCCAGCGCCGCCGCGATCGCCGCGCGGTTCACGTTGAACGGGTTCAGCACCCGCCGGAGCGCTTCGATGTTTTGCGCCTGGCTCAGGACGGCGCCCGCGCGCAGCCCGGCTAGGCCATGGACCTTGGAAAATGAGCGAATGATGAACAGCTGCGGATACTTCGGCAGCAGATCGACGACCGACTTGTCGACAAATTCCGCATACGTCTCGTCGATGACCACCGGGCACGTCACGGCCGCCAGCGTCGCCTCGATAACCTCGCGCGGGCAAACCGTACCGGTCGGGTTGTTCGGCGTCACCAGCGCGATGAGCCCGACGTTCGCGCCGACGATCGCCTCGAACCACGCGTCCGGGTCGAACGCGAAGCCCGGCAGCAGCGGCACGCCTTCTTGCGGATTGCCATACAACTGCGCCCAGATCTTGAACATGTCGTAGCCGGGATCGACGGTCACGAGCGACTTGCCGGGCAAAAGGTGCGCCTCACAGATCGCCTTGATCGCCTCGTCACCGCCCGCCGTGCAGGTCAGCTCGTCGGGTTGCACGCCAAACCACGCCGCGGCTTCCGCGTGCCACTGCGCGTAAACCGGGTAAGTCGCCACCGTCGCCTGGGTCAACGCCGCGCGCACCGCGTCGACGACGAATTCCGGTGGTCCGCCCGGATGTTCGTTGACGTCCAGCCGCAGGTACCCGGCGCGCTCGAACTGCGGAATGCGATATGGTTCAACCGCTTGCAGCGCAAGGCGCGACGGCAGGAACGGTTTCACGGAATCACCTTGCGCAAGTTGGTCTCCAGAATGTCGGTCGCTCCCAGCCGTTTGAGCTCGGGAATCAGCCGAGGAACCAGGGACTTGCGCACCGCGACTTTCACCGCGTAGCCGCTCTGGCCGTACAGCTGGGCGATCGTCGGCGACTTCATGGCCGGCAGCTGCGCCACCAGCAGCGGCAGCCGCGCCTCGTCGATGTTCATCTCCAGGATGACGCGGTCGCGGGCGTCAATGACCGACTTGATCAGCAGCAACAATTCCTCAATCACGGTGCGCTGTTCCGGGTTCTCCAGCGCCCGCGGATTGGCGATGATCCGCGTCGTCGACCGCAGCAGCGTGTCCAGAATCTGCAGGTGGTTCTCCACCAGCGTCCGGCCGCTCGCGGTGTTGTCGACGATCAAGTCGGCGTCCTCCGGCGGAAACACTTCGGTCGCGCCGTAGCTGCGCATATAATGAAAATCACGCACGTTTTTGCTTGCCAGCCAGCGCCGCGTCAGGTTCTCGTACTCGCTGACGACGACCAGCTTGGGCCGGCCGAGGATCGCCTCGGCGCTCAGGCCTTCCGGCGCCGCGGCGACGATGCGCACCGGGTCAAAGCCGAGATCGAGCAGCTCGACCACTTCCGCGCCGCTCTCCTGCACCCAGTCCAGGCCGGTAAAACCGAGATCGTGCGAGCCCAGCCCGACCAGCGCCGCGACATTTTGCGCCTTGAGCACCTTGATCGTCAGCCGCTCGTCGTTGCAATCCGGCCGGTAGCCGCGATCGGGCATGCGCAGCGCAAGTCCGCAATCATTCAACAGAATCGAAACTTTCTCGAAGATCCGGCCTTTGGGCAAAGCGAGTCGCAGCATGGTCATTCCGATGCCGGGCGGCCGGCGGGGCGGGCAGTGTAGCAAAGGTTAGCGGCTCAACATAGCGACGCCGCGGAGCTGCTGCGCGAGCCCGAGAATTTCCGGTGGCGGCGGCCGCAACGCCACCCCGTCGATCGCCGCGACCGGCCGCAGCAGCGCGATCGCGTTGGTCAGCAGCGCCCAGCGCACCCGCGGCAGCCTGGCTTCGTCCAGCCGCGCGTCCTCCACCGGCAGCAGCGTGCGCACCCGCGCCAGCGTCGTACCCGGCAGCGCGGCCGACTCCGGACCCGGCGTGACGATCCGGCCATCCGCCAGTCCGCACAGGAGGTTCGCCGTCGTCGCCTCCGCCCACTGGCCGTCCGGACCGCGCAGCAGCGCTTCATCCGCCCCCAGCGTGCCCGCGTGCGTTCGCCACCGGTGCGCGGCGTTCAGCGCGGTCGTCTTGCACGCCCGCAGGTGCGCCGGCGGTTCCGCCACCCTGCCGACGACCCGCAGCGACCACGGCCGCGGCGTCCGCTCGTCCGCCGTCAGCGGCCGCCACGCCAGTTCGACCGCGCCGGTCTGCCACGCCGTCAGCCGCACGCGCCACAGCTCGCCGGGCGTCAGCAACGGCTGGGCCTCGGCCAGCAGCTCCGTCAGCCCGAGGTCCGGCAAGCCCAAGGCCGCGCGCCCGCGCTGCCACCGCGCCGCATGGTGCGCCAAAGCCGGCGGCGGCCCGTCGTGCCACCGCAGCGTCTCGTACACGCCCGGCTCCAGCGCCGAGGCCGTGCCCCGCAGCCACGCCGTCTGCATTCAGCGCCCCCCGTGGAGCGTTGCCAGCAGCCGCAGCGCGCCCTGCGCCTTGACGCACAGCTCCTGCCACTCCCGCTCCGGCTCCGACTGCGCCACGATGCCCGCGCCCACCTGCAGCGTCGCCCGCCCCGGCTCCAGCCAGACCTGGCGAATGCCAACCGCGAGATCCAGCCCGATATCCGGCAGGTCGAGCCCCAGCGCACCGCAATACGGCCCACGCCACCGCTGTTCCAGCCGCGCAATCACCCGCGTCGCTTGGATTTTCGGACAGCCGGTCACCGACGCCGGCGGCAGCGTGGCCTCCAGCAGCGCCGCGCGATCGCTCGGGTCGCGCAGCGTCGCCCGCACTTCCGACTCCAAATGCCACAGCGTTGCATAGGGAACCGGCTCACACAGCGCCGCGACTTGCACCGACTGCCACAGGCTCGCGCGCTGCAGGTCGTTGCGCACCATGTCGACAATCATCGTATTTTCAGCACGTTCCTTGACACTTGCCGCCAGATCCAGCACCGCCGCGCGATCGCGCTCCGGATCCTGTTGCCGCGGCGCCGTACCTTTGATCGGCCGCGACTGGACCTGCCGGCCTTGCACCCGCAGGAACTGCTCCATCGAGCCCGAGAGCAGCGTCCCCGCGGCAGCTTTCCAGACCATTGCGTAGGGCACCGGCTGCACGGCCAGGATCGCCGCGAGCTGCTCCGGCAGCGCGCGCGTGTGGCGCAACGGCAGCTCCGCCGCGGCGCTCAGGTTGACCTGGTACACCTCGCCCGCGCGGATCGCCGCCAGCGCGTCCGTCACTGCTTGGCGAAACCACGGCGCCTGCACCAGCAGGCTCTCCGGCAACGGCAGCGCCGGCAGGGCGACCACGGGCGGCAGGTCGACCGGCTGCAGATCGCCCGGAGCAAACGCGCACAGGTCCGCGTCCGGCCATGCGCTGTCGTGCGGCTGCGGCGCGATGCCTTCCAGCGCGGCGCCCAGGTCGTAGCCCACGTAGCCCGCCACCGCGAGCCCGGCGTCGCGCCAGGACTGCCATTGCGCCAGCAGCGCGTGGGCCTGGCTCTGAAACTCCTTGCCATCCAAGCGCACTTGCACGCGCTCGCGCACCGACCGCAGCCGCAGCCCGCGGGCCGGCCGATCGCCCAGCGCGAGCCAGCGCCGCGGCCCTTCGCCCGCCAGCAGGAACAGCCAATCGTCGCGATGCGCCATGCGCTCCAGGATGCGTGGGGAACTCACGCGAGACTGCCCAAGCGGGGCCCGCCGTGTTACAAGAACGGCAGGCGGACGGCGGGCGGCGGGGCTATGGTAGCGCAGACACAGCCAGGGATGCGACTGCAGGCGCAAACGCCGGTGGATCCGGATGTGGCGGCGTGGCGCGACTACGTCATGACGGTGGAAAACTGCTTTTTGGAGATCCGCGGTCGCGGCGTGCATTGGTCCGAGACGGATCGCGCGCGGGCGTCCGCGTGGCACGCGCTGGGCCTGCCCGCGGGCGCGACGGTGCGCGTGCTGCAAGCCCGGGTAAAAGCTTGGCAATTTCGCCACGGCCAGCAGGCCAGGCTGCCGATGAATTTGGCCTGGTATGAGCCGGCGGTGCTCGAGCACGCCAAGCACTTGCGGCGGCTGGGCGATGTCCAGCTGGATCCGCTGCTCGACCAACCGGCGGCGCCGCCGACGTTTACGGTGACGCTGCTTGTCGCGGAGCTGGCCGGGCTGATCGCCGCCAACCGCAACCAGGTGCTGGGTCACGTGTACGGCAAGACCTTTGAATGGTTGGACAATGCCTTGCAGGGCGCGGCGCCGGATGCCGATCCTGACGCGCCGGTGGCCACTGCGACGCCGCCTGAGCTGGACGTGCTGGTGGAGAAATGCCGCGCGCGGATGACCAAGTTGTTGCTGAGCGCGCTGGACGACGGTGATCAGGCGGCGCTGGCGGCATTTCTGACGGTGGCGCCTGATGCGGGCGCGGGACTGAGCCACAAGGCGCGCAAGGTGCGGCTGGAACGGCTGACGGAGCGCTGGCTGGCGGGGGCTTTTGGCCACCGCGTTCCGACGCTGGCGGGCTGGCGCGATCCGCGCGAAGTGTGAGGGGATGATGACGGCGTGCCTGGCCGAACTCGGCATGAATACGTGCGAATCGTGTCGCGGCGAGGACATCGTCACGCGCGCCGGTGCGCAATACGCGGAGGCGTCGCTGTGCCCGCACCTCGGACAATGCACAACCTGCCACGGCACGGGCTTCTTGCGCACGCGCGACGCGGCCGGCTACGAAGTGATGGCCCACTGCGCCCGCGCCGGCATCGTGCGCCGGGTCGCGCGGTTCAATGAGATGGCCCTGCCCGCGCGCTTTCACGACATGCGGCTGGCGTCTTACGAGGCGCGCGGCGGTCCGCACAACAACCAGCGGCAGATGCGGGCGATCGTCGAGGGGCTGCGCGATCGGCTGATCGACGCGCAGCGGCCGGATGGCTCTATAGCCCCAGGAATTCGCGGACTTGGCCTATCCGGCACGCCCGGCGTGGGCAAGACGCACCTGCTGTGCGCGCTGGCGCGGGAGCTGACGATTGACTACGGCATGGTCGTGCGGTACGCGGATTTTTCCAATCTTCTCTGGGACTTGAAGTCGCGTTTTCAGCAGGGCTCCGGCGAGGCGGCGCTGCTGGGCCCGCTGATCGACGCGGACGTCCTGGTGCTGGACGAGGTCGGCAAAGGCAAGGCGAGCGAGTGGGACATCAGCATCGTCGACGCGCTGGTGGCGGGCCGCTACAACCGCCGGAAAACCATCGTTTTTGCCACAAATTACGCGTTTGCCGACGCGGCCGGCGGCGTCGACATGAACCAAGCCGCCAGCGGCGCGCGCGCGGGTGGCGGACTGAACCACCTGGAAACCTTGAAGGATCGCGTCCACGACCGCGTCTTCTCGCGGCTCTGTGAGATGTGCGAGCTGGTGACCGTCATCGGTCCGGACCAGCGCAAGGCGTCGCTGCCGCATCCCTCGCGGAGCGCGCGGTGATTTGCCCGATGTGCGGCAACGAGCAGCCGATCGCCCCGGAATGCGCGCGCTGCGGCGTGATTTTTGAGCGGATGCACACGCTCGGGCGCCTGCGCGTGGTCCAACCGCCGCTGCCGTCGATCGCCCAGCCCGTCGAGCCGCCGGGCGCCCAGGTCCAGCAGGTGCTGCGTCAGGCGATCGCGCTGCGGCCGGCGCCGTTGCGCCACCGGCAGGTGTTCTTCGTGCAGCTCGGGCGGATGCTGCAGTCGGGCGTACCGCTGGACGAGGCGCTGACGCGGATCGCCGACGTCGTCGGGCCGTCGGTGCTGGGCCGGGCGGCGCAAACGATGGCGGCGGACGTCGTGACCGGCCTGTCGCTCAGCGCGGCGATGGACAGGCACCCGGCGATTTTTGACGAAGTCGAGCGCGCCGTCGTCACTGCGGCGGAGCACACCGGCGATCTGCCGCGGGCGGCGAACCGGCTGGCGGCGCGCGTCGACGAGGCGCGGCGGACGTCGCGGGTGCTGCTGGGCGCGACGGCCTACCCGGTCTTCGTTGTGACGATGTCGATCCTGATGCAGCCGCTGCCGGTGCTCGTGCTCTCGGGATTTTCGGCGTTCCTGGCGGAGGTCTGGCTGCCGGCGGCGATCTGGCTCGCGCTGCTGGTCGCCGGTCTTGTCGTCGTGCCACACCTGCTCGCGCGGCCGGCCGTGCGGACGCGGCTACTGGATGTGCTGGGCGCGCTGCCCCTGCTGCGCATCCTGCTCCACAACCGTCGGTATGCCTTGGCTTTTGACGTGCTGGCTCAGGCGCTGGACGCCGGCCTGCCGCTGGCGCGCTGCCTGGAGCTGGGCTGTCGCGCGTCGGGCGAGGCGCAGATGGTCACGGCCGGGCACATGGTCGCGCTGGCGGTGGACAAAGGCGCGTCGCTGGCGGATGCGTCGGTGGGCCTCCCGGGGCTGGATAGCGCCTCGCGGGCGACGATTGCGGCCGGCGAGCGGACGGGACATCTGCCTGAAACCTTTGCGGAACTGGCCAAGGAGCGCGCGGAGGCATGGCAGACGCAGCTCAAGCTGGCGGCGTCGGCTTTTGGCCTGCTGCTGACGCTGGGTTCTGCGGCGTGGGTCGGCTGGTCGCTGATTCAGCAGGTGCAGCAAGGGGTTGCGAATCCGCTGCACGGCCTGCCCAAGTCGGACCTGCGCGAGCTGGAAAAAGTGCTCGGCCCGGAGATGCTCAAGTGACCGACCGTCTGGCTGAATACGCGCTGCTGCGCGCCAAGGTCGACGCAAAAGTCGCTGAAATTGCAGGACATCAGGCCGATCAGCTGGCGTGTGCGCGCGGCTGCCACGCATGTTGCGCGCCGGGGCTGACGGTGGCTGCGGTCGAGGCCGCGGCAATCGCGGCATTCCTGGAGGCGCGTCCGGAGGCGACGCCGCGCGACCGGCCCTGGGGCGATGCGCGCTGTGCGTTTCTGGACCGCGATGGCGGGTGCGCGATCTACCCGGTGCGGCCGCTTGTGTGCCGCACGCAAGGCCTGCCGATCGCGCTTGAAAACGGCCAACTGACGGCTTGTACGCTGAATTTCCGCGCGGGCCTGGACCAGCTGCCGCCTGGCGATCGCCTGGACCAAAAAACGGTGAGCACGCTGCTTTATGTCGTGAATCAGCGCTTTGGCGGCGGTGAACGGCGCGCGCTGACGCCCGAGGCGGTCGGGGCTGACGGCGAGACGGGCTGACTACCGAACCGCAATCCCAAGCAGGTCCATCAGGCCGTTGACCAGCGTCAGCGGGTGCGGCGGACAGCCGGGCAGCAGCAAAATCGCCACGTTGGCGTCCAGGAACTGCCGCTCGATCTGCGGCGCTTGGGCGAACAGCCCGCCCGAAATCGCGCACGCGCCGTAGGCGAGGACCACGCGCGGCCTCGGCATCGCGTCAAAGCACAATTGCAAGGGTTCCACCATGTTGCGCGTGATCGGCCCGCTGATGACCAGGCCGTCGGCGTGGCGCGGCGACGCGATGAATTCGATGCCGTAGCGGCCAAGGTCGAAGTTGACGTTGCCGACGGCGTTCAGCTCCGACTCGCAGCCGTTGCAGCCGCCGGCGGACACGGAGCGCAGGCGCAGCGAGCGGCCAAATTGCTTGCGCAGCGCTTCCGAAACGGCGATCGGCGGCGGCATGGGGCGCGCGGCGGAGATCAGCAGGTCCTCGCGGCGAATGGCAGCGGTGTGGCAATTACTTGAAAATGTGAGTTTTTTCTCCGGACAGACCGGCGCGCAATCGCCGCACTGGATGCAGCGGCCGAGGTCGATCTCCAGCGGGTCGAGGGCGCGGAACGCCTCGGTCGGGCACGCGTCCGCACACGCGCGGCATCCGGTCGCGCAGGCGCCCGCGCCGATGACGGGGACGCCGCGGAAGTTGGCGGGCACTGCAGCGCGCAAATCGCCAATGTATTGGCGACCTTGTGAAATCCTGACGCGAAGGGAACGCAGCATCCGGGGCTCCTCCAGCTACAGGTCGTTGCCGCAATACGAGAGGTCGAAGCTCTTGTTGCAGATGGGAAAGTCGCTGATTTCATTGCCGCGCAGCGCCAGCGCCAGGCCAAACCAGTTGCGCAGCGACGGATCCTGCGCCTTGAAGTGCCGCAGCCTGCCCTGCCCGTCGGTCTGCAGCGCGTGCACAATCTCCCCGCGCCAGCCCTCGCACACGCCGATCGCCAGCGCGTCGGGCTGCAGCGCGCCGATGGCCTGCAGCGGCACGTCGGCGAGGCCAGGCACCGCCAGCGCCTGATGCAACCACTGGATAGATTTGGCAATTTCATCCACGCGCAGCGCCGCCCGCGCCCAGCAGTCACCCGCGAGCTGAGCGCACAGCGGCATCGGCAGCTGCCCGTAGGCCGCGTCCGGCAGCGCGACCCGCTGGTCCAGTTCCACGCCGCTCGCCCGCGCCGCCATGCCCACCAGCCCGACCTCGCGCGCCGCTTCCGCCGTCACCGTGCCCACGTCGTGCAACCGGCCATTCACCGACAGCGACGTCTCAAAAAGTGCAGTGATTGTCTGCATGTCGCGCTGAAATTGCGTCAGGATCGCCGGCAGCCGTTGCGCCGTTGCCGGGTCGATGCCAAAGCGTACGCCGCCCGGGCGCAGCCAGCCGCGGCCAAAACGGCTGCCGCACAACTGCATGGAAAGGTTGATGATCGTCGTTCGCAACCGCCCCCAGGTCGTGCCGCCCTGCAAAAAGCCGATGTCCGTCGCCATCCCGCTCAGCCCGGTCAGGTGCATCGCCACGCGCTCCAGCTCCAGCGCAATGCCGCGCACGATCTCCGCCTCCAGCGGCACCGTCACGCCCGCCAGCGCCTCCAGCGTCCGGCAGAACGCCCACGCGTGGCCGACGCTCGTGTCCCCGGCGATCGTCTCCACCAGCGCCGTCGCGTGCGCCAGCGGTCGCTGCAGCAGCAACGCCTCGATGCCGCGGTGCTGAAAGCCCAGCTGAATCTCCAGGTGGTGCACCTGCTCGCCCAGGCACAGGAAGCGAAAATGCCCCGGCTCGATGACGCCCGCGTGGATCGGCCCGACCGCAACCTCGTGAACTTCCTTGCCTTCCATGTGAAAAAACCGGTAGCTGGACATCGGCTCGACCGGCGAGCGCACGGGCTTGAGCCACGGGTGCCCCGGCATCGCCAGGCCCGTCTGCTCGTGGATCTCGCGCTCGAAGATGTGCAGCTGCGGAAATTGCACAGTCAGCGCTGGTACTTGCGCGTCGCTTCGCGCATGTCCGCGCAGCACGCGCAGGCCCGAGGCCTCTTGCAGCAGGGCCGTCAGCGCGACGACACCGTCGGGCAGGTTCTCGGCAAAATACGCCACGGTTCGCGCGCCATTTTGCAGCGACTCGCGCAATTCGTGCACGAATTCAGGGTGCTGCATCGGCGTCAGACCGATCGCAAGCAAGTGCGGCGTTGGCGGCATCAGCGCGTCCCCAGGCTGCCGGCAACCTGTTGCAGCAGCGTCGAAAGCGGCGCCGGCGTGTAGACGCCCAGCGACAGCAGGATGGCCAGGTAGAACAGCTTGGGCCCCAGCGCCACAAGCGACTCCGGCGCGCGCACCGCTCCGGGCCGCGGCTCGCCCCAGACCATCGGAAACAGCGAGCGCCCCATGGCGACGAACACGACCGACAGCAGCACGCACAGCGCGGCAAAAGTGATGTAATGCCCGGTCGTTATCAGGCCGGTCATGATGATGACCTCGCCAAAAAAGCTGCCAAACGGCGCAAAGCCGAGCAGCGCAAAGGTGCCGACCAGAAAAAACAGGGCGCTGTAGCGCATTTCCCGAATCATGCCGTGGAGTTCGTTGATGTTCTTGGTCCGGTAGTGCGCCTTGATGGTGCCCGCGGTCAGAAACAGGATGGCCTTGACCAGCGCGTTGCTGACCACGTACAGGATCACGCCGTACGCCGCCGGTCGGCCGAGCGCGAGGCCGAGCGCGATCACGCCGGCGTGGTTGATGGCGGCGTACGCGATGAGCAGCTTGTAGTTGTTTGTCGAGACGATCTTGACAGTCGCCAGCACCATCGAGGCGATGCCCAGCGCGGTCAGCTGATAGCCCGCGAGATCGGCGTCGTTGCCGCCATAGACCTGCAGCATCCGAAAAAGCCCAACGAAAACAGCGTTAAACTGCACGGCAGCCAGCAGCGTCGTGACCGACGGCGACGCGGCGTCGTACGTCTCCGGGAGCCACGCGTAGAGCGGCGCCATGCCCAGCTTGGACGCGTAGCCGAAAATCATCAGCGCCAGGCCCAGACGCCGCCAGGTGGGATCGGCAATCGCGACCTCCAGCCGCAGGTTGTCGTGGAACAGGCTGACACGCTCGGCGCCCATGGTCAGCTCGATCCCGTGCGTCAGGCACACCACGCCCAGCAGCACCAGCCCCAGGCTGACCGCCGAGAACAGGAAATAGTGCCAGGACGCCGTCGTGGCCGAATCGCGCCGCTGGTGGTGGATCATCGGCACGGCCGCAAGTGCGGTCAGCTCCAGGCAAATCCACGCGACGACGACGTGATTCGCCAGGATCGCCGCGTTGGCCGCCGCCAGAAAGACGAGCGCCAGGCGCACGAGCCGGTGGATGTCGCCCGACAGCTCGGGCGCGGCGCGCAGCCGGTTGTGCAAGTGCAGGGAAATACCCACGAAAAGCGCGTTGATGAGCAGCAAGAACAGCTGCGCCGTCGCGTCGACAAGCACGAAGTGGTCCAGCAAGAAGTCCGGCTTGTCCCGCGGCACCGTCAGCGGCAGCAGCGCCAGCATGTCCAACCCGGCGATGCCCAGCAGCAGCCGCCGCGCGTGGCGAAACAGCGCCGGAATCAGCAGCAGCGCGGCGCCAAGCAGCGGCAGGACGACGGCGATGAGCGGCAGGAAGTTCATAGGATCGCCGTGTCCGCGGGCTGCTCGGGCGCATCGTCGACCATGCCCAGACGCCGCACCAGCAGCGCCATCGTCAGCACGGACAGGAGGTAGACCAGCGCCAGGCCAAGCTGCGCGACCCACTCGACGTGGTGGTGCGCGTGCAGCTCGAACAGCGCGATGCCGTTCTCCAGCGTCAGCGCGGCGATCGCCTGGCCCAGCGGCGCGCGCTGGGTCGCGAGGATCAGCAGCGCCAGCAGCACGCCGGAGCACGCGACGCCCAAGTGCGTGATCGAACGCGAGTATTCGCCCGAGAGCGTCGCCGAAAAGCCAAAGCTTGTCATCACGAGAATCGCCGCGATGGTCCACACGAACAGATTGGCCGGAATGAGGTCAAAAGCCGCGTGAACGCCGCGCTCCACCGCCATTTTCTTCAGGTACCACGGGGCAAAGAGCGCGCGAAACAGCACCATGTCGACGAGCGCGATGAGCGGCGACGGCGCGAGGTGGTCGCCGTGCAGCCAGAGAATCAGCGCCAGCATCAGCGCCTGGATGCGCAAGCCGGCCAGCGCCGCGCGCCAGGAGCGGATGAACAGCGGCAGGGACAGCGCCAGGAAGTAGGCAAAAAGCAGGTAAGTCATGGCTTTTTATCCCAGCTCCGGCTGCGTCGTGGCCAGCACCAGCGCCACAAAACCGATGACCGCGATGGCGATGCCGAACTGCGGAATCAGCCGCATCCGCAGGCGCGCGAGCAGCGATTCCAGCAGGCCAACCGCGACCGCCGTCGCCAGCATGAGCACCAGCGAGACAAGCGCGGCCAGCACCGGCTGGGTCTCCAGCGGGATCGGGTTCAGCAGCCCGGCCAGCACACCGGCGTAGAGCGTCAGCTTGAGCGCCGCGGCGTATTGCATCATCGCGAGATCCGGCCCGCTGTGGTCGAGGATCATGACCTCGTGGATCATCGTCAGCTCCAGGTGCGTCGTCGGGTCGTCCACCGGCAGGCGCGCGCACTCGATTTGCAGCAGCAGAAACAGCGCCAGCACGCACAGCGGCGTGACGAGGAAGGCCTGCCAGCCGTGCGGCCGCATCAGCTCCGCGAACGTGCCGTGACCGCTGCCCAGCGCCAGCGTGCCCAGCACGAGGAACAGCGCCGGCTCCGCGAACACCGAGAACGTCGCCTCGCGCGCCGCGCCCATGCCTTCAAACGGGCTGCCGGTGTCCAGCGCCGCCAGTGTCAGGAACATGCGACCCAGGCCCAGCACGTAGGCGAACGCCACGAAGTCGTTGGGAAAGGGCAGCAGCCCGCCGCCCGGCAGCATCGGCGCCAGCAGCGCCGCCACGAGCGTCGTGGCCAGCACGACAAGCGGCGCGAGGCGAAACACGACGGTCGTGACCGTGCTGTACACCGGCTGCTTGCCCAGCAACCGCCGCGTGTCCCACAGCGGCTGCAGGAACGGCGCGCCGCGACGGCCGCCCCACCACGCCTTGACCCGGTTGATGACGCCCGGCAGCAGGAACGGCAGCAGGAACAGGCCCAGCAGGTGCATCAGCAGCGATGCGAGCTTCACAGCCGACCTCCCGCGCTCGCCAGCACCAGCGCCACCGTGGCGACAAGCACGACAAGCCCCAGGGCAAACGCGATGCGCGGCGTCTGCGGCGCGCGTTCAGCCAGCAGCGCGAGCGTCGCTTCGCCGGTGTCCAGCACCTCGAACATGCGGTCCTCGACCGCGTCGACCGTGTGCGTGCGCAGGTGCGCCTCGGCGGGAAACGGCCCCTGCGGCATGTGGCGGTCCAGCTTGGTCGGCAGCAGCGTCTTGTAATAGCTCGCCAAATGCCCGGAAAACGACGCGCCGGTGTATTGCGCGCGCGGCAGCGGCTCCGTGTACCCGCAGCCCCACGTGCGATGCGCGGGCGCGGCCGCGGGCATCGCCCAGTGGCGCAGCGCCGCGAGCGCGCCCACGAGCAGCAGCACCACCGCGCTGACCGCCACGACCGGCATCAGCAGCGCCAACGGCACCGCCAGCACGTGCGCCACGTCCAGCCCGCGGTGCGTCAACGCGATGAACTGCCCGACCGGCGCCGCGACAAGCGCCAGGCCCACCTGCGGAATCAGCCCGAACACGAACAGCAGCGCGCCGAGCACGTAGAACGCGCTGCGCATGGCCAGCACCGGGTCGTGCGCCTCGTGCACCTGCGGATCGCGCGGCGTGCCCAGAAACGTCAGGCCAAACGCGCGCGTCATCGAAAACGCCGAGACCGCGCCGACAAAAGCCAGCACCGTCGCCGCCAGCACCAGCAGCCCGCGGTTTTGGCCGCCCAGCACGGAGTCTTCAAACATCGCGCTGTACAACAGGAATTCGCTGACAAAGCCGTTCAGCGGCGGCAGCGCGGCGATGGCGATGCCGCCCAGCAGGAACGCGACCGCGGTCTGCGGCATCCGGCGCGCCAGCCCACCCAGGCGCTCGATGTCGACCGAGTGGGTCGCGCTGTAGACCGCGCCGGCGGCGTAGAACAGCAGGCACTTGAACACCGCGTGGTGCAAAATATGCAGCAGCCCGCCGGCAAAACCCAGCACGACAAGCACCGGATTGTGCCAGCTCAGCCCGAGGTAGCCGATGCCAAAACCCAGGCATGCGATGCCGACATTCTCGGTCGAGCTGTAGCCGAGCAGCCGCTTCAGGTCGCGCTGCACCGCGGTGTACATCACGCCAGTCACCGCCGACAAGAGCGCGAAAGCAATCAGGAACCAGCCCATCCACTCGTCCGGCGTCGCCATCAGCAGCGTGAACCGCAGCAGCCCGTACAGCCCCGCCTTGTGGATCACGCCCGACATCAGCGCGGACACGTGCGCGGGCGCGGCGGCGTGCGCGCGCGGCAGCCAGGTGTGCATGGGAAAGAACGCCGACTTCAGGCCAAACGACGCGACGAGCAGCAGGAACGTGACGTTGCGCGTCGTGCCCGGATTGCGCAGGAACACGCCGAACTGGCTGAAGTCAAACGAGTGCGTCTGGCTGAACAGCACCAGGAACGCGGTGACAAGGAACAGCAGCCCGAGGTGGGTCGACACGAGGTAATTGAACCCGGCGAATCGGACTTTTTGGTTGCGGTAGTCCCAAATCACCAGCAGCCAGGCCGCCAGCGCGGCGATCTCCCAGCCGAGCAGGAAAACCATGGCATTTTCAACGGAATAGATGATGAGGTACGACAGCGACACAAGGTTCAGCAGCGCGTAGTGCACGCCGATGTTGCGGTCGGACTGGAAATACGGCTGCAAATAGCCGTGCGCGTAGACGGCGCCCAGCAGCGTCAGCGGCATGGAAAACGCCAGAAAGAGCGCGCCGAGGCCGTCGATGCGCAGCAGGATCAGGTCGACCGGATAGGACCAGGTCAGCTGCGCGACGATCGCCGGCTGGTGGCCCAGCACCGGGATCACGGCGCCCAGCACAAGCAGCGTGGCGATGACCTGCGAGGCGATCCCGATGGCCGCGCGCCTGCGGTTGCCCGGTACCGCGATGCACAGCAGCGCGCCGAGGAGCAGACTGATCGTCGCGAAGTGCAGCAGTGGCATCGGCGCCTGGCGGGGGTGTTGGGCGCGGGCGGGCGGCGAGGCGGCCGCAGGCTCGCGGTCTGAACGTAGTACCGGGCGCGGGGGACGTCAATGGTGGGCCGATGTTGCGGCATCGCGGGCGCGGGGCGCGCGGGGCCGGCGCCGCAGGCGCGCCGGGTGCGAGAGAAACCGCAGGTTTCTCTCGCGCACTCTTCCTGGCCGGACTTGGGGTACCGACCAAACTTGAATCGGCGCGGGGCCCCCGAGCTTTTGCCGCCGCTTTGCGTCGGCAAATCGGAGCCCACGCCTCCGCGGCATGCTAAGGGACTGTGACAGAACAACTTGACGATCCGCTGGCGCGGGATCATTCTTGTCTTCATGAAGACAGAAACCCAGATCAGTCAGCAATTTAGACGAATCCGCACCTCATTAGACGAACGTGGGCGTCGGCAGTGGGCTGCGTCGGAGGCGCTCGCGCTCGGCTACGGCGGCATCGCGAAAGTACACCGCGCGACCGGCATCGTGCCGTCGACGATTGGCAAAGCCATTCGGGAGTTGCGCGCTGAGGAGGACGCGCCGACGTCAGGTCCTCGCCGGGTTCGCGAGGCTGGTGGGGGGCGCAAGAAGAAGACCGACCAGGACGTGACGCTACTGCCTGATTTGGCTGAGATTATCGACGCAGGCACGCGAGGCGATCCGGAGTCGCCGTTGCGCTGGACGTGCAAAAGCCTGCGGCAACTGGCCAGCGAGCTTGTCGCGCGGTGCCACGACGTCAGCTACCGCACCGTCGGCAGGGTATTGAAACTACAGGGCTTCAGCCTGCAGGCCAATTCCAAGACCGTCGAGGGCCACCAGCACGCCGACCGCGACGCGCAGTTCGAGTACATCAACGCCCGGACCAAAGCGCAGCACGTGGCCGGGAACCCCGTGATTTCAGTGGATACCAAGAAGAAGGAACTGGTCGGCAACTACAAGAACGGCGGCCGCGAGCTTTGTCCCAAAGGCGAGCCGACCAAGGTCGACGTTCATGATTTTATGGGAGAACTCGGGCGGGCGAGCCCATACGGCGTGTACGACGTCGGCGAAAACGCAGGCTGGGTGAGCGTCGGCATCAGCGCGGACACGTCCGAGTTCGCCGTCGAGTCCATCCGGCGCTGGTGGAAGGCCATGGGATCACCGCGCTATCCTGACGCTGGCGAACTCCTGATCACCGCCGACTGCGGCGGCAGCAACGGCTACCGCATTCGCCTGTGGAAGCTGGAACTCCAGCAACTCGCCAACGATTTGGGCTTCCCTGTCACGGTTTGCCACCTCCCGCCAGGCACCAGCAAGTGGAACAAGATCGAGCATCGGATGTTCTCGTTCATCACCATGAACTGGCGTGGCAAGCCCTTGGTCAACTACCAGACCATCATCAGCCTCATCGCCGCGACCACGACGACCAAGGGACTGACGGTCCGCTGCGAACTCGACGACGGCACATACGAAAAGGGCCGCAAGGTCGGCGACGCGGAACTGGCCTCGGTCAGCCTGCACCCACACGAGTTTCACGGGGAATGGAACTACACGATTCGGCCCAAGTCATGATAATTCGGGAAAAACCGAGTCGATCGACTCTTTTTGTCACAGGCCCTAAGGGGCGGTCAGCCGGGGCGCGGGCTCGGGGTGCTCGGGGTGGTGCGAAAGTGAGTCGGGGGCCCGCTGCGGAACCTGTCAACAAGTTTGAGACACATCGCCGTCCGAGTTTAGCTCGGATCAGCGACCACCCGCACGACCATCGGCGGGTTGATCCACGCGGCATCCGGCGTCGCTCTGACGACCGGCCTGCC
>CAIYWC010000037.1 GCA_903929795.1 uncultured Myxococcales bacterium
CGAGTCGGTCACTTACGCGTCCGAATCGCGTCCTCCCCGCGAGAGGCGACCGCGGGCAGGAATTGTTTCAGCGGGTCACGGTCCAAGGCTCGGGTCGCGGGAGCTTGCGATGGCCTTGGGTTGTCAATCGGTGGCACGCGCTGCACACTGCCCGCCCGGAGGTTCAGATGCGTCCTTGGCTGCTGTTGACTGTGCTGCTCGCGACCCAGGCTTGGGCGGATCCCCTGTCGCCGTCGCGCTTCCTGGACGACAGCCTGCCGTGGCACGAGCCGGCGGGGCGCGCCGTCGATGTCCAGCACCTGGACCTGACCGTGACGCTGGATCCCGCGGGCGCGATCGCCGGGCATGCGATCTACGCGGGCGTGCTGCGCCAGCCGACCAAGGAAGTACGCTTGTACGCTGTGGATTTTGCCATCGATGAGGCCGCGTGGCTTGTTGACGGCAAGCGCGTCGCAACGACGCCGACCCGCGACCACGAGACGCTGCATTTCGCCCTGCCGCAAACCGAGCCGCCGGGCGCCTGGCAGCTGGAGCTGAAGTGGCACGCCAAGCCCAAGCGCGGCCTGAACTTTGTCCAGCCGGACGCCGACGCCCCGCAGCGGCCGCAGCACGTCTGGAGCCAGGGCGAGACCGAGGAAGCGCGCTACTGGCTGCCGAGCCCGGACGACCCGGATGAGCGCCTGTCCTGGAACGTGACGATCGTGGCGCCCGCGACCTGGCAGGCGCTGTCCAACGGCGTGCAGCTCAGCCGCGCGGTGACCGACCAGCTGGCGACGACCGCCTACGCGCTGCACGCCGAGGCGCCGATTTACCTGCTGACCATCGCCGCCGGGCCATTCATCGCGGTGGAACATCCGCACCCGCAGACGCCGCTCGTCACCTGGGCGCTGCCGGACGTGCTGGACGACATGCGACGGTCGTTTGCCGTCACGCCGGACATCCTGGACAAGCTGAACGCGCTGACCGGCATGGCGTACCCGTGGGGCCGCTATGGCCATGTCGTGGTGGGCGATTTCTCGTTTGGCGGCATGGAGAATGTCTCGTTGACGACGCTGACGGACCGGGCGATGCCCGACGTGCGCGAAGCGCTGGATTGGCAGGTCGACAGCCTGATCGCCCACGAGATGGCACACCAGTGGTTCGGCGACTGGCTGACCTGCCGCACGTGGGCCGACATCTGGCTCAACGAGGGTTTTGCCAGCTATTTTGACCTGCTGACCACAGAAAAACGCTTGGGCCGCGCGCGGTTCGACGAAGATCTGGCCGACGCCCGCGCGTCCTACCTGACAGAAGCGGCGGAGTACGTGCGGCCGATCGTGACCGACCGATACCGCGACGCCGACGAGCTGTTTGACCGGCACACGTACCAAAAAGGCGCGCTGGTGCTGCACATGCTGCGGCGACAGCTGGGCGACAAGGCGTTCTTTGCCGGCATCGCCGCATACCTCAAAGCGGGCGCGCGCAGCGTGGAGACGGCGGATTTCCAGCGCGCGATGGAGGATGCGAGCGGCAAGTCCCTGCGCGGCTTTTTCACCCGCTGGCTGCGGCAAGCGGGCCACCCGGCGCTGCACGCCAAGGTGACCTGGGACGAGGCGCAAAAAACGCTGAAGATCGCCCTGGAGCAAAAGCAGAAGATCAGCCACAGCCAGCCGGCTTTTGACCTGCAGATCCCGCTGCGCATCCAGACGCCGGAGGCCGTCGTGCTGGCGGCCGTGCACCTGGACGGGGTGAAAGCGGATTACACGCTGGTGGCAACGGCGCGGCCGACCGTCGTCGAGATCGACCCGGAGTTCACGCTGCTGGCGGATTGGACGCTGGAGGCAGACATCGAGGACGTGGTCGCGATGCGCGACCGCGGCAGCTCGGCGGAGGCGCGGCTGCGCGCGGTGACGGCGCTGGGCAAGCAGCTCGCGAGCCAGCAGGCGGTGACGGCGCTGCTGCGCACGCTGGCGGAGGACCCGGCACGCCACGTGCGGGCGGCGGCGGCGGAACAACTGGGCAAGGCCGAGCGGCCGACAGCCCGTGCGGGGCTGCTGGCGGCGCTTGTGGGCGATCCGGAGTCGCTGGTGCGGGCGGCCGCGGCGCTGGCGCTGGGGGAGCTGCACGACCTGGCGGCGTGGCCGCAGCTGGTGACCGCGCTGCACAAGGACCCATCGTACGCGGTGGTCCGGGGCGCGATGACGGCGCTCCACAAGATCGACCGCCAAGCGGCGCGCGATCTGCTGCGCGAGACCGCGACCGTGGCGAGCCACCGCGATACGCTGGCAGTCCACGCGCTGTCGCTACTGGGCCAAACGGGGGACGTTCGCGACGCCAACCTGCTGTGGCAGCTGGCACAGCCCGGCAACGGCAAACCGCTGCGGGAAGGCGCGCTGCCCGCGCTTGCGGCGTGGGCGGTGCGCAACGAGCCACAACGCGAGAAGGTGCGGCTATTCCTGGAAAGCGTGCTGCACGAGCCCAACTTGCGTCTGCGGCAGCACGCGGCCGAGGCGCTGGGCGTGCTGGGTGAACCGGCGTCGCGCGGCCCGCTGCTGGCCGCGGCCGATCGCGAGGTGTTTTTCCGCACCGCCGAGATGATGCGCAAGGCGGCGGGCGAGCTCGGTCACAAGACGCCGGTCGAAGAGCGCATCCGGCGCCTGGAAGAGCAGCTGGAGAAGCTACAGCGCGAGCCCCATGGCAAGCCGGCGGAGGGCCGCTGAACATGCTGACCGCGATCGGACATCCGACTTCCTGGGTCAAAGCGGTTGCCTCCCGGACGGAGTCCGTGCGCGTGCCGCCCCGGTGGCGCGCCGCGGATCGCGAACCGTTGATCCCGAACTTCGGTCGGAGCCTGTAGATGCCCGGTCCACGCGCGCGCTGGGTTCTGGCGACCGGCCTGGTCCTGGCGGCATTGCTGGCGGCCATTGGCCTGCGGCCGTCGGCGCACCAGGTCACCGGCAAGGAGGGCGAAATCGTGGCGGATTTCGCCCTGCCGCGTATAACGGCCACGGGTGTGGACGACGAGACAGTCGACGGCCCGGCCAACCACCGCGGCAAGCCGTTGCTGTTGCACTTTTGGGCGCCGAGCTGTGGACCGTGCCGCGAAGAGCTGCCGCTCTGGCAGGAATTCGCCCAGCACGGCGCGGAATTCACCGTGCTGACCGTGGCGGGCGACGACAGCGAGGACGTCGCCGCGTACCTGGCCGATCACCACCTGACGCTGCCGGTTGTCTGGGATGAGGACGGCGCGGCCCACCGAGCGCTCAACGTCTGGGGCATCCCGCACACGTTTGCGATCACGCGCGCGGGCGCGATTGTGCGCGACCTCGCCGGCGCCCAGACGCGCGAGACACTGCAAGCTGCCCTGGTGGCGGCGGGCGCGGGTGTGCGCTGATCGGCGGCCCCGGATCGCGTCAAAGTGGAGACACAATCACGTCTCAATCGACACGGTCCAGAGCACGATCACGTCGCCGTCGACCGTCGTCCCGACGATGAACACGTCGATGTCCGGCGACAGGCCCCACGGCGTCTTGGGCCCGACCCGGTAGACGTGCAGGTAGCTGAGCTGGGACGTCATGATTTTCTTTAGCTTTTGGAATAGCGGCGCACGCGCTTTCTCAAAGTCGCCCCACCAGTCCTGTGGCTCGACGTAGGGCTTGAACAGCGCCGTCAGCGTCAGCGACTCCACCGCACGTTGGGCCAGCGGGAGCGACTGCGGGCGCTGCACATAGAACGGCGCGACCTTTTGCTTGATGGTGTAAGCCGTGACGTGAGGCGTACCTGCGCCCGGCAGGACAAAGACGCCAAACGGGTAATCCGACTCGCTCGTGTACAGCAGCCCCTGCACCGCAGCGTCGAGCGCGGCTTGAACCCCCGTCGTCGGCAAGCGATGCGCGATGGTCTCTGCCTGGCGCAGCGGCTCGGTCATCGGCGCGGCAAGAAGCGCGGCGGCCGGCGTGGGCGGCGCATCAGCGGCGGCGTCCGTCTGCGGGGTATCGGGCGAACGGGCATCCGGATCGGCGGACGGGGCAGTGGTACAAGCGGCGAGCACCGCCAGCAGCGCGGGAACGAGCAAACGGACCATGGCAACCTCCGGGCGCGGAAGACCGCGCGCACACAGGTATTCGTGAGCCGACGGATTTTGCCGCGGCAAAATCGACGCGGGCTGAAACATGTTCGAGAACCGGGTTCGGCGCCCTATTTGCCGCCGACGCATTTCTGCCCGGGCGTCAGGCATTGCACGCCGGCGGAGGCGCAATCGACGCACGTGTGACCGCTTGCGCACGCGGGTGCGCAGCCGCTGCCCAAGCACGGCGCGGAGGTGGCGGCGATGGACGCGCCGGCTTTTTGCGCGTGGCAAATGCTGTCGTACGAGTGGCCGTCGCAGCCGCAGATTGGCGCGAATTGTCCATTGCAATCAATCGGTTTGACCACGCATTGCCCGAGCGTGAAGCCGCAGCCGGTGTAGTTGCACC
This sequence comes from uncultured Myxococcales bacterium, assembly GCA_903929795.1. Taxonomy (GTDB): domain Bacteria; phylum Myxococcota_A; class UBA9042; order UBA9042; family UBA9042; genus CAIYBN01. Next base: position 4,455 of record CAIYWC010000037.1, read on the forward strand.
AGCGGTCGGGGGCGCAGTCGGCCTGGCTGGAGCAGGCCGTGTTATCGGAGCCGAGGTCGGCGGCGTCGGGCGTCGCGTCGGCGCCGATGTCGCTGTCGTTGGTGTCCGGCACGCTGTCGGCGGTGTCGAACACGTCAGTGGGTGTGACGCAAATGCTGACAGCTGTCGGGTCGGCTTCGGGGTTTGGCGTGCACAACCCGCTGGAGCCCCATAGGTTTTCCAGACAGCCGGTCGCGAAGCCGTCGTCGGTATCGAACTGGTAACCGGTGAGCGCCCCGCTGGCGTCAAACCACCAGTACTCGCCGGTGGTGCCGTTGCGGCCATAGATGGCGACGCTGCCGCCGGGGCAGGCGACCGACGCGGCGGACTTGGGAAAATAGCCGCAGTAGACCTGGGCGGCCGCGATGGCGTTGGCCGGTGAGCCGGTCACGGGAAAGCGGGTCAGCTCGGCCAGTGGATGGCCACAGGCGATCACTTCGGCAACAGCGGTGTCGACGGTGTCAGCGTCGTCGTCCACGAACCCGTCGTCCACCGGCGTGGCGGATCCGCCGCAGCCTGCTGCGGCAATCGCCAAGAACACAACCACACATGCTGACCTAAAACGAACACCAGGTTTCATTGGGCAGGCCTGTCGCATTTCGCACTGGGACAGCGAGCGTGCACCTCTGGTAGCACGCCACGCGTCGGCGGGTCTTGATCGCCGAATTCGATCGGCGTGCATAGCCGCCACTGCGCCGTCGCGCACCTGTTGCCGAACTGTCGGCGCATCGCGGCCAAAAGTCACGGGGAACGCGCTTGCACGCCGGCCGCAGCCGCAGCATCATCGGCGACTGCGAACCCCTGTCCACTGCCTATTTTGGAGGAACCATGAGCCACAGCTTTGGCCGATTTGTCTGGTATGAACTGAACACGACCGATCTCGATGCCGCGATCCGCTTCTACGGCCACGTCACCGGCTGGACGTTTGACGGCGCGACCGACGGCCCGCACGCCTATCCGCACATCCGCGGCAGCCAGGGCCACCTGGGCGGCGTCACGCGCCTGCAAGAACCGGCCAAGGCCATGGGCGTGCCGCCGCACTGGATGGGCTACGTGGAAGTGGCGGACGTGGACGCGACGCTCGCCAAGCTGCAAGCCTTGGGCGGCACGCTGCATTTTGGCCCGATGGACCTGCCGGGCACGGGGCGGTTCGCGGTGGTTGCGGACCCGCAAGGCGCGGCGTTTTCGCTCTACCGCGCGGCGAAGGAGGAGCCCGAGCGCGATCTGCGCCAGCCCGGGGAATTCAACTGGCACGAGCTGGCGACAAGCGATCACCACGCGGCTTTTGCCTTCTATTCCGAGTTGTTCGGCTGGGAGAAGAAGGGCGAGTTCGACATGGGGCCGATGGGCACGTACCTGCTGTTCGGTCTGGGCGACAAACAGCTGGGCGGCATCTTCAAGCGGCCACCCGAGATGCCGGTGTCGGCGTGGCTGTATTACATCATGGTGGCCGACGTGGACGCGGCGCTGCAGCGGGCGGTCGACGGCGGTGCCAAGCTGCTCAACGGCCCGATGCCGGTGCCCGGCGGCGCGCGCATCGTGCAGTTGCTGGATCCGCAAGGTGCGCTGTTCGCGCTCGTCAGCTAGCCGCAAAAACCAGAACGGCCGCCTCCACTTGCGCGGGGGCGGCCGTTCTGCTTTCACGCGCTCGCCGCGGCTTTACGCCACGCCGTTGGCATAGCTGCCGATCGAATCCAGCCCGGTCGTATCGCCCGCGGCCGTCTCGATCTCCATCGTTGTGTACGCGCTCAGGCCCGTACCCGCCGGGATCAGCCGGCCCATGATGACGTTCTCCTTCAAACCATTGAGGAAATCCTTCTTGCCCGACAGCGCCGCTTCCGTCAGCACCTTGGTCGTCTCCTGGAACGCCGAGGCCGCGATGAACGACTCCGTGCTCAGGCTCGCCTTGGTGATGCCCAGCAGCAGCGGCTCGCCGCTCGCCGGCTTGCCACCGTCCGCCATGACGCGCTGATTTTCCTCATCAAAGCGGAACTTCAGCACCTGCTGGTCGACCATGAACATCGTGTTGCCGGTCTTTGTCACGCGCACCCAGCGCAGCATCTGGCGGACAACCACTTCGATGTGCTTGTCGTTGATGCGCACGCCTTGCAGACGATAAACTTCCTGAATCTCGTCAACGAGGTACTTGGCCAGCGCCTCGATGCCGAGCACATGCAGGATGTCGTGCGGGTTCAGCGGGCCGTCCATCAGCGGATCGCCGGCGCGCACGCGGTCGCCCTCGGCCACCGTGAAGTGCTTGCCCTTGCCGATGAGGTACTCACGCGGCTGGCCGATTTCCGGCGTCACGATGACGCGCTGCTTGCCCTTGACGCCCTTGCCAAAGCTCACGATACCGTCGACTTCCGCCATGATGGCGTGGTCCTTGGGCCGCCGTGCCTCGAACAGCTCCGCCACGCGCGGCAGACCGCCCGTGATGTCCTTGGTCTTGGCCTGGTCGCGCGCCATCTTGGCCAGCACGTCGCCGGGCTTGACCGTGCCGTCTTCGTGCACAACCAGGTTCGCGCCCACGGGCAGGTTGTACTGCGCCAGCGCGCCGGTGCGGTCGTTGCGCAGGATCTCGCCATCGGGGCCGACGATCGCCACGCGCGGACGCACCGCCGGGTCCTTGGAGTCGATGATGAACTTCTGCGCGAGACCGGTCGTCTCGTCCAGCTGTTCCTTCATCGTCAGGCCTTCGTCGACGTCCAGCAGGCGGACCTTGCCGCCGATGTGCGTGAGAATCGGCGTAAAGCCCGAGTCCCATTCCGCCAGCAGGTCGTTCTTCTTGACCGCCTGGCCGTCCAGCACCTTCACGCGCGCGCCCGCCTGGATGGCGAACGCCGGGCAACGGTCCTCGGGCACGCCGGGCAGCGTCACGAGCAGGTGACCACGCGCCACGGCCACTTTGCCGCCGCCGTCCGCCGGATCCACCAGCGGCAGGTCGCGGAACTTCACGATGCCTTCCACCGGCGCGCGGTGCTGCGGCAGATCGCGGTTGGTCGACGCCGCGCCGCCCACGTGGAACGTGCGCATCGTCAGCTGCGTGCCGGGCTCACCGATGGACTGGGCGGCGATGACGCCGACCGCTTCACCGATGTTGACCATCTTGCCGCGCGCGAGGTCGCGGCCGTAGCAGAGCACGCACACGCCGGTTTGGCTGCGGCACGTGAGCACGGAGCGAATCTTGACCTTGCGGATGTGCGCGGCGTCGATTTTGGCGACAACCTTTTCCTCGATGACCTGATCGGCCTCGACGAGCACGTTGCCATCCGGGTCGACGATGTCTTCCAGCGCGACGCGACCCAGGATGCGGTCGGACAGCGGCTGAATCACTTCACCCGACTCCTCCAGCGCGTCCATGTCGATGCCGTCCAGCGTGCCGCAGTCGAATTCCGTGATGACCGCGTCGTTGGCCACGTCGACCAAACGCCGCGTCAGGTAACCGGAATTTGCCGTCTTCAACGCCGTGTCCGCGAGGCCCTTGCGGGCGCCGTGGGTCGAGATGAAGTACTGCAGCACCGACAGACCTTCGCGGAAATTCGCGGTGATCGGCGTCTCGATGATCTCGCCCGAGGGCTTGGCCATCAAACCGCGCATACCGGCCAGCTGACGCATCTGCTGGGCCGAGCCGCGCGCACCGGAATCCGCCATCATGAACACCGGGTTGAGCGACTTGGTGTCATGCGTCTCGCCAGTCGCCGGGTTGGTCACCTTGCGCGTCGAGATACCGACCATCATCACCTTGGCGATCTTTTCCGTGGTGTCCGACCAGGTGTCGACCACCTTGTTGTAGCGCTCGCCGTCGGTGATCAGGCCTTCCAAGTACTGGGTCGTGATGTCCGCGACGGTCTTCTGCGCGGCTTCGATCAACGCCGGCTTGGCCGCCGGAATCGTCATGTCGCTCAGGCACACCGAGAGGCCAGCCTTGGTCGAGTTCGTGTAACCCGCCGTCCGCAGCGCATCGGCCAGCAGCACCGTGTTCTTCGAGCCCGCCGCGCGGTACACCTCGTCGATCAGGTTCTGCAGCTCTTTCTTGCCCAGCTCGCGGTTGTACATGCTGAACGGCACGCCGTGCGGCACGATCTCGCTCAGGAGCACGCGGCCCGTCGTGGTCTCGACCGTGTCGCGGTGAGTCGGCGCATCACCTTCCTTCGCGCTGGTCGCCCATACCGGAATGCGGCAGCGGATCTTGGCCTGCAGGTGCAGCTCATTGGCGTCGTAGGCCGCGCGTACTTCCTCCGGCGAGGCAAAAAGCTTGCCCGAACCGGCGACATACGGTGACTCACGCGTCATGTAGTACAGACCGAGCACGATGTCCTGCGACGGATTGATGATCGGCTTGCCGTACGCGGGCGAGAGGATGTTGTTTGTCGACATCATCAGCACGCGCGCTTCAATCTGCGCTTCCAGGCTGAGCGGCACGTGGACGGCCATCTGGTCACCGTCGAAGTCGGCGTTGAACGCCGTGCAAACGAGCGGGTGCAGCTGGATCGCCTTGCCTTCGATGAGGATCGGCTCAAACGCCTGCATACCGAGACGGTGAAGCGTCGGCGCGCGATTGAGCAGCACCGGGTGCTCGCGAATCACGTCTTCCAGGATATCCCACACGATGGCGGACTCCTTTTCAACGAGCTTTTTCGCGGACTTGATGGTCGTCACGTAGCCCAGCTCTTCCAGCTTGGCGTAGACAAACGGCTTGAACAGCTCGAGCGCCATCTTCTTGGGCAGCCCGCACTGGTGCAAGCGCAGATCCGGACCCACGACGATGACCGAACGACCCGAATAGTCGACGCGCTTGCCGAGCAAGTTCTGGCGGAACCGGCCCTGCTTGCCCTTCAGCATGTCCGACAGCGACTTCAGCGGCCGCTTGTTCGGACCCGTAATGACCTTGCCGCGTCGCCCATTGTCAAACAGCGCGTCGACCGCCTCTTGCAGCATCCGCTTCTCGTTGCGCACGATGATTTCCGGCGCGGCGAGCTCCAGCAGGCGCTTCAAGCGGTTGTTGCGGTTGATGACGCGGCGGTACAGATCGTTGAGATCCGACGTCGCGAAACGACCACCATCCAGCGGCACCAGCGGGCGGAGGTCCGGCGGCAGCACCGGGATCGTCGTCAGGACCATCCACTGCGGCTTATTGCCCGAGGAACGCAGCGCTTCGACGATCTTCAGCCGCTTGCCGGTCTTCTTGATCTTCGCTTCGCCCGACAGCTTGGTCAGCGCGTCGGTCTTCTCTTCCCACAGGTTCACTTCGGCGCGCAGGCGCTTGGCCAGATCGTCGAGCGTCTCCACGTCCACGCCATCGCCCGGCCAGCGCGGCTTGTCCGGCGGAACGCGACCCGGATCCATGTAGGTCAGCAGCTCGAGGATCGCCTCGCCGCCCATCTCCAGCTTCAGGTAATCAGTCGCCGGCATGGCGTCCAGCGCCAGCTCGCCCAGCGTGTCGATGACGTACTCGTAGTCCTCGGTCGACAGGATGCGGCCCGGGACCAGCGGACCCACTTCCGGCAGCCACTGCGTGTTCAGGTCCTTCGAGACGCGCTCGATGACCATGCCGCCCTGGACGTCGTAGTAGTCTTCCTCGTTAATCAGCGTGCCGCGCTGGATGTCGCGCGTGCCGCGGGAGACGATCTTGCCCATCTCCGCGGGCTCCTGCATGTTCTCCAGCTCGCCGAGCAGATCGCCGCGGCGCTCCCGCGGGATGTAGAACACGTTGATGCCGGCCTTGCCGCGCTCCACCTGTAGCTTCAGCGCGCCCAGGCAGACGTACTTGGCGCAGTACAGCACGTATTCCAGGTCCTTCAACGTCATGCCCAGCAGGTGGCCGATACGCGACGGCAGGCTCTTCAAGAACCAGATGTGCGCAACCGGCGTCGCCAGGTTGATGTGCGCCAGCCGCTCGCGGCGGACCTTGGACTGGATGACTTCCACGCCGCACTTTTCGCAGACCACGCCGCGGTGCTTCATGCGCTTGTACTTGCCGCAGTTGCACTCGTAGTCCTTCACCGGCCCGAAGATCTTGGCGCAAAACAGGCCATCGCGCTCCGGCTTGAAGGTCCGGTAGTTGATGGTCTCCGGCTTCTTGACTTCGCCGAACGACCATTCCTGGGCGATCTTGCGGGGCGAAGTCAGGCCCACGCGAACAGCTTTGATGTTCAGCGGGTTCTTGGGCATTTCGAAGAAGTGCAGCATCTCGCGCATGGACAAACCTCACAGGAAAATAAGGGACAGGAGACAGGGCTCGTTTTTGGGCGAATCCCCGCTGTCGCGGGGATCGGGCTGAACTCCCGTCGAGTTCTTCACTCGATGCCATCTAACGCGCGCCCAATCAGGGCGCTTGTTGGTTACGATCCCTTTCGCACTGGTACTCGGTCGCTTTTGGCTCGCTCCCGCTTGACGCGCAGTCTCGCGGGGGTGCGGGGCCGGCTACGGAATCGGCTGGCCGTCTTTGTCGAGCAGGTCGACATCGAGGGCCAATGCGCGCAGTTCCTTGAGCAGCACGTTGAACGACTCGGGCAGGCCGGGTTCCAGCTTGCCTTCGCCGCGCACGATGCTCTCGTACATGCGCGTGCGGCCGATCACGTCGTCCGACTTGACGGTCAGGAATTCCTGCAGCGCATACGATGCGCCGTAGGCCTTCAACGCCCACACTTCCATTTCGCCGAGACGCTGACCACCGAACTGCGCTTTACCACCCAGCGGCTGCTGCGTGACGAGCGAGTACGGCCCAATCGAACGGGCGTGGATCTTGTCATCGACCAAGTGGTGCAACTTCAGGACGTACATGACGCCGACGGTGACCTTCTGGTCAAACGCTTCGCCGCTGCGGCCGTCGAACAGTTCGGTCTGACCGGTCGTCTCGACACCCGCACGGGCCAGCAGCTCGCGGATTTCGCTCTCCGTCGCACCGTCGAACACCGGCGAGGCCAAGCGAATGCCCTCGTTGTTGTCGTCGATGAAGCGCAGCAGCTCCTCGTCCGTCAGCGACTCGACCAGCGTGTCGATGTCCGGCGCGCCAAAGACGTGCTTGACCATCTTGCGGATCTCGTCCGTGGACGCGCCCGCCAGCACCGCATCGTGCAGCTTCAGGCCCAAGCAGCGCGCCGCCCAGCCCAAGTGCGTCTCCAGAATCTGCCCCACGTTCATGCGCGACGGCACGCCCAACGGGTTCAGAACCACGTCGACCGGGCGACCGTCCGGCAGGAACGGCATGTCTTCTTCCGCGAGGATGCGCGACACGACGCCCTTGTTGCCGTGCCGACCCGCCATCTTGTCGCCGACCTGCAGCTTGCGCTTGATGGCGACGTAGACCTTGACCATCTTGATCACGCCCGGGGGCAGCTCATCGCCGCGCACGAAGCGCTTGATCTTCTCCTCGAAGTAGAAGCGCGTCTGGTTCGCGTTGTCTTCCAGGTGGTCGAGCAGCTGGCCGAGCTGGGTCTGCAGGTCCTTGTCGTTCACGCGGATGTCGCGCCACACGTTCGGGACTTTGAAGCGATCGCCGTCGTCGTACAGCTTGTGCGGCAGGCTGCCCAGCTCGGCTTCGTTGAGGTCCGTGCCCTTGGCGAACACGACCTCGCCTTGGTCATTGACGACCTTGGAGTTGGTCTTCTGGCCAGCCAAAATCCGCGCGCACTTCTCATACGTGGAGTCGGCGAGGATCTGCACCTCGTCGCCCATGTCCTTCAAAAGCGTGGACTTTTCGTCTTCCTCGATCTCCAGCGTGCGCTCGTCCTTGGCTTCCGACTTGCGCGTGAACACCTTGGCGTTGATGACCGTGCCCACGACGCCCGGCGGCACGCGCAGCGAGGTGTCGCGCACATCGCCGGCCTTTTCGCCGAAGATCGCGCGCAGCAGCTTCTCTTCCGGGCTGAGCTGGGTCTCGCCTTTCGGCGTGATCTTGCCGACCAGGATGTCGCCCGTCTTGACCTCGGCGCCGATGCGGATGATGCCGCTGACGTCGATGTCCTTCAGCGCCTCTTCCGAGACGTTCGGGATGTCGCGGGTGATGTCTTCCTTGCCCAGCTTGGTGTCGCGGGCCACGCACTCGAATTCTTCGATGTGGATCGAGGTGAACAAGTCTTCCTTGATCACTTTTTCCGAAATCAAAATCGAGTCTTCGTAGTTGTAGCCGCCCCACGGCATGAACGCGACCACGACGTTGCGACCCAGCGCCAGCTCGCCGCGATCCGTCGCCGGACCGTCGGCGATCACGTCGCCTTCGGTGATGTGGTCGCCGCGCCGGACGATCGGCCGCTGGTTGACGCACGTGCTCTGGTTGGAGCGCGTGTACTTGACCAGCTTGTAGATGTCCGTCGACGCGTTCGGATCGTCCGCGTCGCCATCCCGCTTGACCACGATGCGCGTGGAATCCACGTTCACCACGGTGCCGTTGTGCTTGGCCACGACCGTCACACCGGAGTCCGCCGCGACCGTGCGCTCCAGCGCCGTGCCAATCAGCGGCGACGTCGTGCGGAGCAAAGGCACCGCCTGGCGCTGCATGTTCGAGCCCATCAGCGCGCGGTTCGCGTCGTCGTTCTCAAGGAACGGGATCAGCGACGCCGCGACCGACACAAGCTGGTTCGGGCTCACGTCCATCAGCTCGACGTCTTTGGGCGCGACCTGCTTAAACTCGCCGTTGACGCGCGCATCGAGGAAGGTCCCGGACAGATGCCCGTTCGGATCCAGCTTGGCGTTGGCCTGGCAGATGATGTGCTCTTCTTCCTCAAGCGCCGAATAATACTCGTAATTGTCCTGCGGCGTGCCGTCGACCACTTCGCGGTACGGCGTCTCGATGAAGCCGTACTCGTTGACCCGCGCATAGGTCGCCAGGCTGGCAATCAGACCGATGTTCGGACCTTCCGGCGTCTCAATCGGGCAGATGCGGCCATAGTGCGTCGGATGCACGTCGCGGACTTCAAAGCCCGCGCGATCGCGCGTCAGACCGCCCGGCCCGAGCGCCGACAGCCGCCGCTTGTGCGTGACTTCCGACAGCGGGTTGGTCTGGTCCATGAACTGCGACAGCTGGCTGCTGCCGAAGTACTCGCGGACGACCGCGCTCATCGGCTTGGCGTTGATCAGCTCGTGCGGCATCGAGGTCTCGATGTCCTGCGCGATGCTCATCTTCTCCTTGATGGCGCGCTCCATGCGCACAAGACCGACGCGGCACTGGTTCTCCATGAGCTCACCCACCGCGCGGACGCGGCGATTGCCCAGGTGATCGATGTCGTCGATGTTGTAGCCCGGCCGGCCGTTCTTGAGCGCCAGCAAGTACTGAATCGTGCGCAGGATATCCGCGCGTGTCAGCGTGAAGCACGGCGCCACCGGGGCCAAGCCCAGGCGATTGCGCAGCTCCTCATTGCCCGCCACTTCGATCTTCGACTGCCGATTGCCGCGCACCGGCATGATGAGCACCGTGCGCATTTCCGACAGGCCGACGGTCAAAAGCCCAGTCGACACGCGGATTTCCGGCTGGAACACGCCGCTTGGCAGGTCCAGACGCTGCCGCAGGACGTCGTGCGCTTCCACCGCCAACTCCGCGCCCTTCTCGGTCGCGGCGATCAACAGCTCACCGTTGGCATCCAGCGAGACGCCGATGAACGGGCTATCCGCCCAGGCCGCCTGCAGCGCCGCAGCCAGCTCGCTCGGAAGCGCCTGCTGCGGGTTGGCAAACGCCTTCTGGTCGACCTTCCACGAGACGTGCTGCTCTTTGCCATCCGCGCCGCGCACGAGAAAGCCGAGCGCCCAATCGGTCTGCTTGACCGACTCCGGCCGCGTCAGATCGGCGACGCTGAACACGCCCGAGAGGTGCGCCATCAGCTCGTTGGGCGACACGCGCTTCATGTCCGGGAAAGTCTTGGCGTCCAGCTTGACCAGGAAGGACTTGACCTTCTGGCCGGAGCTGTACATCGAGAACTCGAGGCGCCAGTTGCGGTAGTCGTTGCCCGGCGACGACAGATCGAACGAGCGATCGCGGCGCATGGACACGGTCTCCAGACGGACCAGACCCTGTTTCTTCAACGCCATCAGGGCTTTACGCCGCGCGAACTTGTACTCGACCTTCATGCGGCCGACGTCCGACAGGTCGTAGCGCTGCTCGTTGAAGAACAGGTTGTTGAAATAGTTGCGCGCCTGGTTGGCCGACGGCGGATCGCCCGGACGCAGGTGGTGGTAGATGTCTTCGATGGCCTGCTCGGTCGTCGGCTGGCGCTTGCGCTTCTGGACGTCCTCGACGTCCTTGGCCAGCGTGTCGCGCAGGTACGGACCCACGTTCAGTCGGTCGATGTACAGCACTTCGAACGTCGCGATATTGCGGTCCAAAAGCTTCTTGATGTCGTTCGCCGCCAGCTCGTGGTTGGCTTCGAACAGCACCTCGCCGGTCTCCTGGTCGATGACGTCGGTCGCGATGACCTTGCCCTCGATCTGGTCGGCAGGCATCTCCAGCTCGCTGATCCCCGCATCGCGCAGGATCTTGATGACCCGCGGCGTGAATTTGCGGTTGCGGTGCAGCAACAGCGTGCCGTTGCCCGGATGCGTAATGTCATCGGTCGTGCGCTGACCATCCAACAGGTCGAAATTCAGCGAACGCATGGCGCGCAGCTTGTCGCCGGGAATCAGGCGGATGGTCTCGATGTCATAGTAATAGTTGAGCAAATCCTCGGTCGAGTAGCCCAGCGCGCGCAGCAGCACGGTGGCATGCAGCTTGCGGCGGCGGTCGATGCGGACGTACAGCGTGTCCTTGTGGTCGAACTCGAAGTCCAGCCACGAGCCGCGGTACGGGATGATGCGCGCCGAGTAGATGCGCTTGCCCGACGCGTGGGTCTTGCCCTTGTCGTGCTCGAACAGCACGCCCGGCGAGCGGTGCAGCTGGCTGACGATGACGCGCTCGGAGCCGTTGATGATGAAGGTGCCGGCGTCGGTCATCAGCGGAATTTCGCCGAAGTAGACCTCCTGCTCCTTGACGTCGCGTACGGACTGGATGCCGGTCTCGCTGACGTCGAACACGACCAAGCGGATCAGCACCTTGATCGGGCTGGCGAACGTCATGCCACGCGCGCGGCATTCCAGCACGTCGTATTTCGGCTCTTCCAGGTGATACGACACGAACTCGAGGCTCGCGGTCTTGTTGAAGTCCTGGATCGGGAACACGGACGAGAAAATCGCCTGCAGGCCGACGTTTTCCCGCTGCGGAGCGGGGACGTTGCGCTGGAGGAATTTGTCATACGACTGGCGCTGAACGTGGATGAGATCCGGGACCTTGACCACGCGGTTGATGCGGGAGAACGATTTGCGGACACGGAGGTCCATCGCGGTGCGAGCCATCGTCTAACTTCTCCTTCCAGCCTGTTCCGGTGCGCGCTGGGCCGACCAGCGTGCGGGATTTGGCGGACTTCTGGGGTCGGGAACTGGCAAACCCCGGAGCGGCGGAATCGATTCCGTCCGCTCCGGGGTGCCTTCTGAACCATCCGGACGCCGGGCCGGTCACGCGCGGTGACCGAAGGCGTCCGGTGCAAGACACCGGTACCTGGCGAAATTACTTGATTTCGACCTTGGCGCCGGCTTCTTCCAGCTTCTTCTTGTAACCTTCGGCGTCGGCCTTCGAGACCGCTTCCTTGACCGCGGAACCCGGCTTCTCCGACAGTTCCTTGGCTTCGCGCAGACCCAGGTTGGTCAGTTCGCGAATCACCTTGATCACGTTGATCTTGTTCGCGCCGGCGTCCAGCAGGACGACGTCGAACTCGGTCTTCTCTTCGACAGCCGGGGCAGCGGCGGCCGGGCCCGCGCCGGCGGCAACAGCCGCGACGGGAGCGGCGGCGCTGACGCCCCACTTCTCTTCGAGGGCCTTGACGATCTCGGACAGTTCGAGAACGGTGAGGCCGGACAGGTGGCTAATCAGATCTTCACGAGAAATCGACATGGGAAACTCCTGGATTGCCTGGGCATCGGGCTTTGTGCCGGATGCACTGTGTTCACTCAATTCAATCGACGCAGAACCTGCTAACGCTTAAGCCGCTTCTGCTTCCACTTTGGGTTCCAGCTGCTCGATGCGTGCGTTGAACACGTTGAGGATGGAACGCGGAGCAGCCGCGAGCGTACCGACGAACTTGGCTGGGACGGCATTCAAGGTGCCGAGCAGCATCGCCCGCAGTTCGTCGCGTCCCGGCAGTTCCGACAGTGACTTGACTTGCGCAGCGTTCAACGCCTTGCCAGACAGGGCACCGCCGGTAATCACGAGGTTCGGGACGTCCTTGGCAATCTTGACGATCGCCTTGGCCGGACCGACCACGTCGGGACCGAAGGTCATCAGCACAGGCCCCACCAGCTTGTCAGAGAGCGCCTCAAGCGAGGTGCCTTTGACCGACAAGCGAGCAAGGGTGTTCTTCACCACCACAACTTTACCCTCGGCGCCGCGAACGGCGTTGCGAAGGCTCTGCATCTGTTCCACCGTCATGCCGCGGTATTCCGCGACAATCACAGCATCGATGCCGGCAAGTTGCTGGCGAAGCGCGTCGACCCGATCCTGTTTTTCAGCCTTGTTCATGCTGATCTCCTGTGCCGCCCTTGCGGACGGCGTGTCGGGTCAAACTGCCTTGCAGCCTGAGTGGAGTTCCGAAACGCGGCCTCGCGGCGTTGCTTCAGACACCGTGGTGCATGCCGGGCACCGTTGCCAGGCAATGCTTGACGGGGAACAAATTCCCCATCGCATCCAGGAGTTGCGTCCGCTTTTGACGGACAATCCCTTTTTGCTCACCACACGTCTCCGTCGGACTTAGCGCTGCGATTGCGCGCAGCAGCCGACTTCTCAGACGCAGTCCCGGACTTTGCAGGGCGAACCCCGCGCAGCACCGGAACCTGGTGGTCCGCCGTCGCAAACTGCGGCGACAGACCGATTTCCCGCAAAGCGCACAGCCTTGCAGGATCCATCTGGCTTACGCCAGGCGGAATTCCGCGGCCATCGCGAGCGGATCCACGCGCACGCCCGGGGCATGCGTGGTCGTCACGGTCAGGGCCTTCAAATAGGTGCCTTTGGCGGTCGACGGCTTGGCCTTCACCAGCGCTTCGACCAGCGCCGCGATGTTCTCGCGCAGCTTGGCAGCTTCAAACGAGCGCTTGCCGACGGCGGCATGGATGATGCCCGCCTTCTCCGCACGAAACTCGATCTTGCCGGCCTTGGCCGCCGAAACCGCCGCGCCGACGTCAAACGTCACCGTGCCGACCTTCGGGTTGGGCATCAGGCCGCGCGGACCCAGCGCCTTGCCGATCTTACCGACGGAAACCATCATGTTCGGCGTGGCGATGCAGGTGTCGAATTCGAACCAGCCGCCCTTGATCTTCTCGATCAGCTCGTCGTCGCCCACAAAGTCGGCGCCAGCGGCCGTTGCCTCCGCCGCCTTCTCGCCCTTGGCGAACACGAGCACGCGGTTGACCTTGCCGGTGCCGTTGGGCAGGACCACCGCGCCGCGCACCATCTGGTCCGCGTGCTTGGGGTTGACGCCCAGGTTGATGGCGACTTCGAACGCCTCGTCGTACTTGGCGAACGAGTTGTCCTTGGCGATCTGGATCGCTTCGTCGAGGGAATAGCGCTTCTGCCGGTCGAAACGGGCGAGCGCGGCGTTGTACTTGCGCGAATGCTTGGCCATGGAGTCCTCACAGAGGGTTGCCCGATTTTACGGTCGCAACCCATGAAAATCAGGGTGATTTAACCGATCACATCAATACCCATCGACCGGGCGGTGCCGGCGATGGTGCTGCGTGCGGTGTCCAAGTTGGTGGCATACAGGTCCGGCATCTTGATCTTGGCGATTTCCTCGACCAACGCCTTGGTGACCTTGCCCACTTTGTCCCGGTTCGGCACCGACGAGCCCTTTTCAATCTTCGCGTACTTCAGCAGCAAGCGGGACGCGGGCGGCGTCTTGGTGATGAACGTGAACGAACGGTCCGAATAGACCGTGATCACGACCGGGATAACCATGCCAGCCTGAGCCTGCGTCTCGGCGTTGTACGCCTTGCAGAACTGCATGATGTTCACGCCGTGCTGACCGAGCGCCGGACCGACAGGCGGCGACGGCGTCGCTTTGCCAGCAGGCAACTGCAACTTGATGTAACCAGTGATCTTCTTTGCCATGACACTGCTCCAGCCGGTGACGCGATGTGAGCCGCGCTCCGCTCCAGATTGCCTGTTCGATGCGCTGTGTGAATCTCACCCAGCGTCGCGCTTCAAACGGCCAGCAACCTTGGCCTCGCGCTCAACTGCCCTTGCGGGCAGCGTTTTCGTGGGCTACTGCCCGGCGATCTTCTCCACTTGCATGAAGCCCAGCTCGACCGGCGTCGCGCGGCCAAAGATGGACACCAGCACTTTCAACTTCTGCTTGTCGGCACTGACTTCTGCCACCGTGCCCGCAAAGTTGGCGAACGGCCCGTCGATGACGCGCACTTCCGTGCCCTCATCAAAGCTCACGACCGGCTTGGCCGCGACTTCACTCGTCTCCAACTGCCCGAGAATGCGCTGGATTTCCGTGTCCGGAACCGGGCTCGGACGCTTGGCCTTGTCTTTTTCCGTGCCCAGAAAGCCGATGATCTTCTGGGTATTTTTCACCAGATGCCAGCTCTCGTCGGTCAGGATCATCTGCACCAGCAGGTAGCCGGGAAAGAACTTGCGCTTGGACTCGCGCCGCACGCCCGCGCGCACTTCCGCGACTTTCTCCGTCGGCACGAGCACTTCGCCGAAGTACTGCTCCAAGCCTTCCGACTTGATGCGCTCCACCAGACTGGCGCGCGCCACGTTCTCCGAGCCGGTATACGTGTTGACGATGAACCAGCGCTTGCGCGGGGTCCGGGCCAGGGCCACCGGGGTTTCGGTCGTCGTCGTCTCTTGCAGCTGCTCAGTCATGATTCTTTTCCGCCATGATTCTTGCCCGTCAACTTGCGTCTGTGCCTGGTCGTTGCACCGGTACCGAGCTGTTTGCCCGTCCGGTGGCGGCGCTAGATGCGGTAGATGAACCGCGTGACCACGCTGATCAGCGAGTCAAACACCCAGAGGCACAGCGACACGAGCACCGTCGTCACCATCACCACGACCGTCAGGAGCCGCGTTTCCGCGACGGACGGCCAGGTCACCTTGCGCAGCTCGCCAGCCACTTCGTGGGCGAACTGAAACAGCTTCTCGTTGCGCCACAGCGCGATGCCGCCGACGATGCCCGCAGACACGCCGAGCAGATTCGACAGGCGAAACTCGCGGCCGATGATGCCGGCGTCCCACTCCGGACGGATCAGGTCGAACAAGCCCGCGAACAGGTGCGCGCTCAAGAACCACACGAGCAGCGCCGCAGCGACGAACGCCAGATTGACCATGCGCTCTTGGCTCATCTCGTCTCCCTTTCCTTCCGGTCAACTACGCCCTTGCGATCGAACTGCGCGCGGGCTTCCCGGACTTGCGCAGCGCACGTTCTGTTCTCACAGACACTTTCTGGACTCACAGGCCATTCGGCTCAGGACCGGTGGTTTGCAAGCGGGGCAGGCCAGGCGGGATTCGAACCCACAACCCGCAGATTTGGAGTCTGCCGCTCTACCGTTAGAGCTACTGGCCTGGCGATCCGCCGATACGGGCCCATCTCCTGCGTTGTCGCTGCGGCGGGTCGGCTCGACGTACCCAAAGTACGTCTTCACCGCCCCGCCTTGCTCCGCCTTGGATCTGGACCCGTCTCGGCGTCCGCCGTCGGGTTCCACATTCAATCTTGAGGGCGGACAAACAAGGCACGGGCCAGAATCGTCGGAACTACTTGGTCTCCTTGTGTTCCGTGTGCTTCCGCTCATAGCGGCAGTACTTCTTGAGCGTCAAGCGACCGGGCGTGGTCTTCTTGTTCTTGGTCGTCGTGTAACGCGAAACGCCCGGGATGCCGGCGGTGCGGCAGGTCTGACACTCCAGATGGATGATGCTGCGGTTGCTGGCGGCCATCACGGACTCCTTCTAGCAAATGTCCCGGGCGCTGGCGCTGGGACTCGAACGGTGAGGCATAGGCGCCTCGGGATACCCCTGCAAGCAGGCGATCCGCCGGGGCCGCATCTGCCAAACAGGCAGACTTGGTCGACCCCGGCGGATCGCTGATTCGCTTGCGCGATCCGGCAATTACTTGCCGATCGAAGCCACCAGACCCGCGCCGACGGTCTTGCCGCCTTCACGAATCGCGAAACGCATACCAGTTTCCATCGCGACGGGCACGATGAGCTTGACGATCAGGTCCACGCGGTCGCCCGGCTTGACCATCTCGACGCCCGGCTGCAGATCGATGTCGCCGGTGATGTCCGCCGTGCCGAAGTAGAACTGCGGACGGTAGCCCTTGAAGAACGGCTTGGAACGGCCGCCTTCGTCTTTGCTGAGCACGTACACCGAAGCGACGAACTCCGTGTGCAGCGTGACCGAACCCGGCTTGCACAGCGTCTGGCCGCGCTCAACGTCGTCGCGCTTCAGACCGCGGAGCAGCGCGCCGAGGTTGTCGCCCGCCTGGCCCTGCTCGACGGTCTTGTGGAACATTTCGATGCCGGTGATCGTCGTCTTCTGCGTCGGGCGGATGCCCACCACTTCGATTTCGTCGCCGACCTTGACCGTGCCGCGATCGACGCGACCGGTGACCACGGTGCCACGGCCCGAGATCGTCATCGTGTCTTCGACGGCCATCATGAACGGCTTGTCGAGTTCGCGAATCGGGTCCGGGATGTAGTTGTCCAGAGCGTCCATCAGCTTGTCGATCGACGGCGTGCCGAACTCCGTGGTCTCACCTTGCAGGGCCTGCAGCGCGGAACCGCGGATAATCGGCGCGTTGTCGCCGTCGAACTCGTACTTGGAGAGCAGCTCGCGCAGCTCCATGTCGACGAGGTCAACGAGCTCGCCCGCGGGGTCATCCGAGTAGGCGATGTCGCACTTGTTCAGGTACACAACGATCGACGGCACGCCGACCTGACGCGCGAGCAGCACGTGCTCCTTGGTCTGCGGCATGGGGCCGTCCGTCGCCGCGCACACGACGATCGCGCCGTCCATCTGCGCCGCGCCGGTGATCATGTTCTTGATGTAGTCGGCGTGACCCGGACAGTCCACGTGGGCGTAGTGACGCTTCGCGGTCTCGTATTCCACGTGAGCGGTCGAGATCGTGATGCCGCGCGCCTTCTCTTCGGGGGTCTTGTCGATCTCATCGAACGACTTGGCCTTGCCGAAGCCTTTGGCTGCCTGGTGTTTGGTAATGGCTGCCGTCAACGTGGTCTTGCCGTGGTCGACGTGGCCGATGGTTCCCACGTTCACGTGGGGCTTGGTGCGCTCAAACTTGGCCTTGGCCATTGTCAGGGTCCTCCCGCCATACGTGTGGCGTCTGGTTCGTCAAACAGGCACCCGCCTGTTGGTTGCCTTGCGGCGTGGTAGCTACCCGATCTCGCGATCGACCAGCTTCATTGCCTTCGGGCGCATGCCGTCTGGCGGTTTGTGCCCGCTGCCGGACACGTTGCTCGCACCCGTTGCCGGGGCGTTGGTTCGCGATACTTCCGCGTGAAGCGGGCATCGCTGCGTTCGTTGCGACCGCCCCGCGCGGGGGTGTCGCTGCGCCCGGTTGTTCGCGAGGTTCCGGTTCTGGCGTGGCACCAGCACCGTTTCCACCGCAATTTCCAGGGCCCTCTCACCAAGCGTCCAGAGCCCGGCGGCGTTCGGAGCCTACGACCGGATTTGAACCGGTGACCTCTTCCTTACCAAGGAAGTGCTCTACCGACTGAGCTACGTAGGCGCTTGCGCCGTTTCAGGCAGGGCGAGCCGTGGACGGTCGGTCAGAGCGGGAAACGGGATTCGAACCCGCGACATTCAGCTTGGAAGGCTGACGCTCTACCAGCTGAGCTATTCCCGCGAAGCGAACCGCGCAGGCTCGCCGTCCCGGATCTTCCGGGGGGTGGCAGGGGGGCGTTAGGCCCCCTCCAAACAAGCGAAGGGGTGGAAGCTGGTGGATTCGAACCACCGTAGGCGTTAGCCAGCAGATTTACAGTCTGCCCCCATTAGCCACTCGGGCAAGCTTCCGTCTGGCCAAATTGCTTCAGCCTGTCTGCTGCGCTGTTTGTGTGTCGCGCTCGTCGATGGCGCCAGCGGCTGGAGTCGCCAACAGCCAAGGCCGTACGCAACAGAGCTGGCGAAGGGACTTGAACCCGCAACCTGCTGATTACAAATCAGCTGCTCTGCCAATTGAGCTACGCCAGCGGCAGTGGAAGATCCGGCTTTTGCCCGCCACGACAATCTGCGCCGGCCGCCAATACGGCCGCGCGTGATCATCAATATCGGGCAAAAACAGCGGGGTTTAACTCCCAGGTCGCTGTTTCAACACCACTTTTTGCTGCATCCGCAGGGGTGGACCGTGCACAACGGGCCCCTTTGGGGGCCGTCTGTATACCCTGCGCGGTGCTTTGTGTCAAGGCTTTCGTCCGGTTCCAGACACGGAATCGTCACGCGGGGGCGGGTTGACTCGCGCGAACCAAGGCCATCGTCAACGTGGCAAAAGCCGAGACGTTGAGCGACGGCATCTGCTCCGGACCCGGCAGCGTCACCAGTTGATCGCAGTTCTTGCGCACCAGCGGCCGGATGCCGCTGCCTTCCGCGCCGAGCACCAACGCCGTGGCCCGCGCCCATTTGTACGTGCGCAAATCACCCGTTGCGCCGTCCAGCGCCGTGCCGACGACCTCGACGCCGCGATCGCGCAAGGTGCCCAGGGTCCGCGCGAGGTTCACGACCTGCACGACCGGCACGGACGCCGCGCCGCCTTCCGCAATGCGCTCGACCAGCGGCGTCACTTCCGCCGATCGGTCCTGCGGGATGATCACGGCCGTGACGCGGAAGAACGCGGCACTGCGCAGGATTGCGCCCAGATTACGCGGATCCGTGATGCTGTCCAGGCAGACAATCAGCGTGCCGTCCGCCGGTCCCGCCAGCGGCATCACACGCTCCAGGTCCGCGTATTCAAACGGCGTCACGCGCACCGCGACGCCTTGCGGATTGCCGGACTCGTGCTCAAAGCCGCGCGGCGGCTCGGTTTCCACGCGCACCTTCGCGGTTTGCGCCAGCTCCTGCAGCCGCGCCCGCACGCGCGCGTCGCTCGCCCACAAGTACAGCGCCTGCACGCGTTTGGGCTGCCAGCGCAGCAGTGCCTCCACGGCGTGCAGCCCGCTGACCACATCTGGCGGCGGGGCCTGGCGGTCGTCGCGCCGCGGGCGATCTTCGCGGCGCGGCGCCGGGTGGTGCGACGTCAGGATCGGCCGGTCATTGCGCACGCGATCGCGCGAAGGCGGTCGATCTCCGCGCGGCCGATCGTCGTAGGGCCGGTCGCCCTGGGGCCGCTCACCGCGCGGCCGGTCGCCGGACGGTCGGTCCTCGCGTGGCCGTTCCGCTGGCGCCACCTCCTGTCGCGGCGGCCGATCCTCGGGCCGGCGCCGCACCGTGCCGGGATGCGCCTGGTTGGTGGCCGTGCGCTGTGGCGGCCGCGGCGTCGGGCGCTCAAAGCGCGAGCGGACTTCCTGAGGCTGGCGATCGTCGGGGGGCAGATCATCGCGATTGGACATCAGATTCTCCAGAAGCAGCGATTTCTGCTAGTATTTTTTCAGCCGCAGCGCGTGGATTCGCCGCTGCCAGAACTGGACGACCGACGACGAGCACCGTCGCGCCCGCCGCCGCCGCTTCGCGCGCAGTCGCGGTGCGCGTTTGGTCGTCGCCGCCGGCGGTCGCGCGAATTCCCGGCACCACGCGGACAAATTCCTGTGGAAATTCAAGGGTCAAGTGCAGCTCGTGCGGCGACATCACCGCGCCGGCGAGCCCGCAATCGCGCGTCAGCTGCAGGCGCCGCGCGACGACGTCCGCCAGCGCGGCGTCGATCCCGACCTGGGGCAGGTCCGGCGCGCCCAGGCTCGTCAGCACGGACACCGCCACCACGCGCGTCTTGCCCCGCGCCGCGTCCGCCGCCGCCTCCAGCATCGCCCGACCGCCCGCCGCGTGCACCGTCAACAGCGCCACGTCCAGCCTGGCCGCCGCCGCGACGGCGAGCCCGACCTGATGCGGAATGTCGTGGAATTTCAGATCCAGAAACACGTCAAAACCGGCCATGCGCATGTGGTGCACAATCGACGGCCCGACCGCCGTGTACAGCGACAGCCCGACCTTGACCAGGACCGGCAGCCCGTGCAGCTGGTCGAGGAACGGCTCCAGCGGCTCCACGCTGGTGCCGTCGAGCGCGATCGCCAGCCGCGGCAGCGGACGCATCATGCGGCACCCAGTTCGATCGGCTTGCCGTTGCGGGCGACCGCGATCGCTTTGACGACTTTCGCCACCAGATCCGCGACCGGCAGCTCCAACCGCTCGCCGCTCTTGCGGATTTTCACTTCCACCACGCCGTCCGCGGCCTTGCGCCCGACGATAATCTGCAGCGGATAGCCGATCAGGTCCGCGTCGGCGAATTTCACGCCCGGCCGCTCTTCGCGATCGTCCAACAGCACGTCCACACCGGCGTCGCGCAGCTCCGCGTACAGCCGCTCCGCCAGCGGCGACGGGTCGACCGCCAGAACCGCGACCTCGAACGGCGCGAGCGCGACTGGCCACTGGATGCCGCGCGCGTCGTGGTTCTGCTCAATGGCCGCCGAGAGGATGCGCGACACGCCGATACCGTAACAGCCCATTTCAAATGGCTTTTCCACGCTGTCCTGGTCGAGAAATGTCGCGTTCATCGACCTCGAGTATTTTTGGCCGAGGTAAAACACGTGACCGACCTCGATGCCCTTGAAACTCCTAAGCTTTCCGTCGCATTTGGTACATGGATCGCCGGCCCCCGCCATGCGCAGGTCGGCATAGA
Source organism: uncultured Myxococcales bacterium (assembly GCA_903929795.1). Taxonomy (GTDB): domain Bacteria; phylum Myxococcota_A; class UBA9042; order UBA9042; family UBA9042; genus CAIYBN01. The sequence continues at coordinate 25,349 of CAIYWC010000037.1, forward strand.
CCAGGTGCTTCAAGTCGCGCGTCGGCACGACATCGACGATGTGCCGCTGCTTTTCATTGGCGCCGCAGACTGCGCTCGGCATGGCGCGGATCTCCGTGTCCGCCGCGCACGCGACGCCACGCATCTCCAGCGCGCCGACATAGCCCGGCGGCAGGCCGGTCGCTTTCACGAACCACTCGGCATCCGCCAGGAACAGCGCCTTGGCGCCCAGTGCTGCTTTGACTTTGACCTCGTTGACCTCGCGATCGCCGCGCACAAACGCCACGGCCGGCTGGTCGTCCGCGCTGTACAGGACCGCCTTGATGGTCTGGTCCGCCGTCACGTGCAGCATTTTGCACAGCGCCTCGATGGTCTTGGTGCCCGGCGTATCCACGATCCGCGCCGCGCCAACCGCCGGATCCACCGGGGCAAAAGCGCGCTCGGGCAGCGCGGCTTTCTCGACGTTGGCGGCAAAATCGCAGCTGTCGCACGAGACGATGTTGTCCTCGCCCGACTCCGCCAACACTTGGAATTCATGGCTCATTGAGCCGCCGATGTTGCCGGTGTCGGCCTCCACGGCGCGAAAATCGAGGCCCAGACGCGTGAAGATCCGCTGGTAGGCGTCGTACATGATGCGATAGCTCTTGTGCGCGCCCTCCACCGACGCATCAAACGAATACGCGTCCTTCATCACGAACTCGCGCCCGCGCATCAGGCCCGCGCGCGGCCGCATCTCGTCGCGGAATTTCGTCTGGATCTGGTAGAAATTCACCGGCAGCTGCTTGTAGCTGCGCACGTCCTTGCGCGCGAGGTCGACCACGACCTCCTCGTGCGTCGGACCGACGCAGAAGTCCGCCTGCTTGCGGTCCTTGATGCGCAGCAGCTCCGGGCCATAAAAATCCCAGCGCCCGGATTCCTGCCACAATTCCGCGGGGATAATCGCCGGCATGAAGACTTCCTGCGCGCCGGCGCGGTTCATCTCCTGGCGCACGATCGCCTTGACCTTCTCCAGCGAGCGGACGCCCAGCGGCAAGAAGCTGTAGATGCCGGCCGCAACGCGCCGGATGTAGCCACCGCGCACAAGGTATTGATGGGAAATGACTTCTGCGTCTTTCGGCGCTTCCCGCAAGGTGGGCTGGTGCAGTTGGCTGGCGCGCATGGGAGGCCTCGTCGGCAAAGGGTCGCCGGGCGCGCGAGGCTAGCGGTGCGCGGTGCGCGTGGCAAGCGTCCGGGGAATTCCCGTTGGATTACGGGGCCAGCAAGCGCCTCGACCGAGCGCGCGGTCGTTCGCCTTCCCGCCTACTGCTGCACCAGCGCACCCACTGGAATCGACCACTTGCCGTCCGCCGGGCCAAAGCCGATCGAGACGCGACCGAGCGAGCCGACGTCAAACCACACCGTCCCCTGCAGCCGGTACGGGATGTCAAACTGCACCTGCTGGCCCGATTTCAGCTCGCCGATCGCCTGCTTGGCGACCTCGCGCAGCGTCGTCAGCAGCGCGTCCGGGCCAAAGGCGAACCGCGCCGTCAGCTGGATGTGGCCATCCGACACCACCTGCGGCATGACGAACGACGGCTTTTGCCCCGCCAGCGCGTGAATACCGCTGGAGATCAGGAAGTTGACCGCCGCGTGCTGAAAATCCTGCAGCGAGTGGATGTCGCGGCTCGACGCCTTGCAGGAATTCGGCCCTGGATGCCCGGTGCAGCCAGGCTGGTTCGCACCGCAAAACGTCACGCACGCCGCACCGAGCGCGGTGTTCGTGTTGGCCGGAAAGACCGTCGCGGCCGTCAGCATCTCCGCCACCGGAATCGGAAAATGGTTGGGATTGTCGACGACAAAGCGCAAATCGAACGCCACGGTCATCTGCTGCGCGCTGGGCGGCGGGCCAAAAGCCTGCCGGCAGGCCAGCGCCGCCACGCCTGGCACGCCAAACGGGTCCGGCACGACCTGCGGGCAGAAATACGCCGCCAACGCCTGACGCGACGGCGCCTGCACCAGCGTCGCGTCCTGGTAGGTCACCTTGGGCAGCAACGGCTTGACGCCCTGGGCCAGCGGCACCGCGTCTTTTTCCAACTGCGTCAGGAACTCGCACGACGGCAAGACGCTCAGCAGCGCCGCCAGGGTCAGCGCTTGGACAATTTTCCGCAGGACCATGGCTCACTCCGCCGGATGTCGCATCCGTGGCCCGCTGAGTAGCCGACCTCTGCGCACAACGCAAGCCGCGGAGAAACGCTTCACGGCACCGCAGGCGCGACGATGCGGCCCGGCGCGCCATTGGCGCCGTTGGCGGTGTGGCAGGTATTGCAGTCGCCCACGGTCTGCTTGTTGACCATCTGGCGGACGTTGCCGGCGGCATCGAGCACCCGCGCGCTGTATGGCGGCGCAAATCCGGTGACAGCCTTGCCGCTGAAGTGAAAATTACCCGACAGCGACGAAGTCGTGGTCTTGAAGACCTTGCCGTTGGCGTCCGTGATTTCAACGGTGTACGTCGCGGGCGGCACCAGGCTGCCCGCGGTTCCGCTGGCGTAGCAGTCGGACTGGGTGATCAGGTTGCGAAAGACGGTGCCTGCGAGCGTGTAGCTCGGGCCCTCGCCCTGGGAGTGGCATTGGATGCACGCGTTGCCGGGGTCCATGTCGTTGCCGCTGCCGCCCTTGTACATCTGACCCGACGGGCAGGGCAGGTTGTCGATTGACGGCCCGGTGTCCGTCGTAGCATCGGTTCCGCTGGCCACATCCGTGCCGCTGGCCGCATCCCCGCTGGCGTCGGCGTTGCTGGCCACGTCGTCGGTCGCGGCGGCATCGGCAGCGCCGTCCGCGCCGGCAAGCTAGCCGTCGTTGTCGCCGGCGTCCGCCGTGATGCCGGAGCCGCCACCGCCGGCGCTTGCCGTCGACCCGCATGCAGCCAAGCCCAGCGCAGCTGCAGCGGCAAAGAGGAAACCAGTCAGGGCAAGGCGGCGTGAACGCATGAAAACTCCACAAGAATCAAGGTGATACAGGACGAGATGGTTGCGCAGGCAGCCATCCAACAAGTGGCGACAAAGCCCTCAGATTCAGAAGACATTTCCGGGGCAGCACCGCACTCCCTGCCCACAACGTAGTGATCCCCGCCGGCCGCCGCAAGCGCCGCTTCAAACTTCTTCACAGTTCAACAAAACCCGCCAAGAGATGGATTCCTGTCGGAAATCACCGGGCGGCGGGCCGCTACTGGGCAAACTCGATGGTGGCCTTCAGGCCGTCCACGCGTTTTTGCAGCTCTTTTTGCAGGCCCTTGGGCGGGTTCTTCAGCGCGTCGTCGCAATAGCCAAGCGCGCTGTTGAGCTCTTTCTTGCCCTGGGTCAGCACCGCCTGGGCAATCACGCAGCGGTTGTAGCGCCACTCCGGCCGCGGCTCGTTGGCGGGATCGCCGGCGATCGAGTCGAAGTCCGTCTGTAGCGAAGCCTTGATTTTCTCCCGATCGTCGGTCACGCGTCGCGTAGCGACCGGCAGCGTGATGCGCGCCCAGTAGTTGTACGGGTCGCGGCTCGTCACTTCGGTCAGCAGCGTGACGGTCTTCTCAAAGCCCAAGTTCTTTACCGTCACAGACGCGGCATTGAGCAGCGGCTCCGTCGCCTTCGGGTCCACTTCCGCCGCTTTCTGGAAGCGCTCCAGCGCCTTCTGCGTCTCGCCCAGCTGCAGGTGCGCCAAGCCCAGCGCATTTTGCAACGTCGCGGAATTCTTCAGCTCTGGCGCCTTTGCCATGCCGACCGCGCCGACAAGGATCGCGTTGCGCTCCTGACCCAGCGCGTGGTGCGCCAGCGCCATCTTCTCGTACGCCTGGGCCAGCGGCGACGGGCCCGCCGGCGCGGCATCCGCCACCACGTCGCCTGCAGCCGGTTCAACCGCGATGGAAGCCTTGGCGTTTTCGGCATCCGCGCCCAGCTCGTACAGCTTGCTCCGCGAGGCCGCAATCGCGTCCGCCGGCTTTTGCGCGTCGGTCCACTTGTACGGCGTCAGCTCGACGGTCAGCTCCTTGATGTCGGAAATTTCAGCGAATTTCGTGTCCAGCGTCTTCAGGTTGTCGCGCGCTTCCGCCCAGTAATTGTCAAACGCGTACACTTCCGCGGCTTTCTTGAGCGCCTCGCGGTAGCGCTCGGTGGCAATCACCTTCTGCGGCGCGGCTTTTTCCGCCAGCTGGCTCGCCCATTCGGACTTCAGCTCTTCGCTCTTCGCGAACTGCGGCGGCGCCGGAAGCTCGGTGATCGACGTCGCGATGTCCTGGTGGATGCGGCCGCGCCGGCTCGCCGCCGCCGCCACCCAGCGCGGATTCTTGGAATCCTCGACCTGGATGTAGAAGCCGTCCGCCACCGTCGCCGCCTTGGCCTTGGTCGCCACCAGATCCGCCGCCGCTTTCACGTCCTTGGCCTTGGTCTTAATCGCCTTGACCTTGTCGAACTCCAGCTCGCCGAGCATGAACACCGCTTGCGCCACCGCGTCCTTGCCGATCGGGTCCAGCGCCGCCATCTTGTTGGCGTCCGCCAGCGCCTTGGCGCGCGCCAGCACTTCGTCAAACAGCTTCTTGCCGCGGTCGCCCTGGCCCAGCTTGTACTGCGCCGCGCCCGTGTTGACCATCGCGGCAAAAGCCAAGTGATCCGGCACGTTCAGGCCGCGCTTGAGGAACTTCTCCGACGCGTGAATCACGCCCTTGTAGTCGCCCTTTTGCTGGTACTGCACCGTCAGCTTGTACGCCACGTCGGCGCGCGAAGCGTCGTCGCAGCCCTTGTTTTTCGCGTCCTTGACGCAGCGCGCCAGGAACAGTTCGCCGCTTTCAACGACCTTGTCGTACGCGCCGAGGCTCTCGTGGATCGCCTGCGACTTGTCCAGCGCCTCCGCCACGGCTTTGTGGTCCGGATACGCCTTGACGAACGCCTCGTACGCCGCCGCCGCGTCCTCGTACGCCCCGGATTCGCGATAGATTTCGCCAATCTCAAACGCCGACTGGCCAGCGCGCTCGTCCTTGGGATACGCCTTGGCAAAAGCCTGGTATGTCGCGATTTCGTCGTCCTCGCGCTTGGCCTGACGGTAGAATTTCGCGGCACCGATCAAAGCGCGCGGCGCCGACACAGCATCCGGGAACGTCTGCTGGTACTTGACCAGGCACTGCGCCGCCTGGACCGGCTGGTCCTTGCGCTCGATGCACTTGTTGTACTCCTCGTTCGCCTTGATTTCCGTCAGCGTGACCGAGAGCTTGCCGGTGTTGCACTTGCCCGCCAGCAGCTTGTCGGTCCAGTAAATCAGCTTCTTGCCGTCCTGGTTCAGGTTGAACGACGAGAGCGCCAGCCGCGCGGCATCGCACGCCAACTCATGCTCCGGGTAGCGCTCCAGCAGGGTCGCCAGCAAGTCGCCGGATTTCTGGAAGAAATTGTGCTGGTACCACAGTCGACCGGCGACAAACAGCGCCTCGGGCACGTCCTCGGTCGAGTTGTGCTTGAGCGCGATCGAGATGTAGCGCTCGCAGGCGCTCGCCACGCGCTGCTCTTTGCTGTTCAGCGCCACCGGCCGCAGATCGGCGTCGTCCAGGCTCTTGGACGCGACTTCCGCGTTCAGCCGCTCCAGCTTGTAGTAGGCGATAAACGCGCGGTGCGCCGCCGCTTCCGCGTATTTGCCGTTGACGTCCTTGTCGATGACCTTCTCGTACGCGCCCGCCGACAGCTCCCAATATTCGTTCGCCCGCGCCTGCAGCGCCGCGGCCTGCGCCGTCTGATTGCCCTTGCGCGCTTTTTCGGTGTCGCGCGACGCCTTGTCCGCCAGCTGGAACAGCGCCAGCGCGTGGTTGTACAGCATGTCATAGCCATGCTCGCCGCCGCTGAAGTGCTCGCTGTAGACGCGGTAGATCTTCTCTGCCGATTCCAACGTCGGCATATTCAAGGTGTTTTCGTACTCGGAGTGCAGCGTCGACGCGATCTCCGCCATCAGCAGCTCCAGCTTGGCCGGCGGCTCCGCGCCTTGCCGCAGCGCGTTGCCGACCATCGTCGCGGAGAACACCGTCGCGTCGAGATCATGCAGCTTGTACGAGTTGTCCAGCCGCAGAACCATGAACGTAATCAGGCGCTTGTCGCTCTTGGCGATGTCGATCAAATCGTCCAGCACGATGTTGGACTTGGTGAATTCCGAGACGTCGATGTAGTGCCGCGCCAGCGCCTCCATCAGCAGCACTTCCGAACCTTCCGCGACCTTGTGGAAAAACGCGTTGGCATTCTTGGGGTTGCCGTATTCCGCCCACGACTTGACCAGATACTTCGTCGCGTCCTCGGTGAACGTCACGCGGCCGTTGGCCTCTTTCTTGGAATAGTCCAATACCCGCAGGAACTTGTTGACCGCGGTCTCCCACTTTTGCTGGTTGTAGTACACCCAGGAAATGTAATAGAGGCCCCAGCCGTAGACGCTGGCGTCCGGAAATTCGATGACCTTGTTGTACCAGCGCAGCGCTTCGTCGCCCTGATTTTTGCCGTAGTAGTAGTTGCCGATGCCGAGGTACGCATCCGGCAGGAATTTCGACTTCGGCGTCTTGCGCACGAGCCGCATGTACGCGTCCACGGATTCGCCGGCGCGATCGATCTCCGCCAAGTGAAAGCCCAGCGAATACAGCACTTCGTCCAGGTTGGCGTAGCGCGGAAAGTTGCGCTCGATGCGCTTCAAGTGGTTGATCACGTCCAGCTTGGCCGCGCGCGACTTCTCCAGCCACTGGTCTTGCGTCACTTTCAGGCGGCGGCACTCGGCCTTGTCGCCGTTGGCTTCGCAGCGCGAGATCGCGACCTCCAGCTCCTCGTCGTGCGCGTCGATCTCGTACGCCTCGGCGCGATCCCACAGCACGTAGCTCAATTCCAGCAGCGTGTCCGCTTCCGTGTCGGAGCCGCGCTCGATGTCCAGCAGCTCGCCCAGAATCGCCAGTTCGTCTTCAATGTCCTGGATCGTCTTGTTCTCTTTGGTCCGCCGCTGTTCGGGCGCGCCTGGCCCCGGGCTCTTTTTGTCGTCAACCTTCGCGGCCTCGGCCTTGGGGTCCGGCGCACGCTTGAAAGTCGTGACTTCGTCCTTGGCAGCGGACTTGCCGGGCGTCTGGGCGAGCGCCGGCAAGGCCAGCAAGCCAGCGAAAACAAAGCCGATGAGGCAAACGCGGGTCTTGCGCATCACGGCGTCTCCGTTTTCGGGGCGGTGTCAGCCTTGGGCGCGCTCTCGTCGCCCCAGTCCGCTTTGGCAGGCTCGGCTTTCGCAGGCACCTCCGTTTTGGCGGCAGGTGCGACAGGCGCAACATCCGCGGCAGGCTCGGCTTTGTCGGCACCGGCAGCGCCGGCTTTCTTCAGCGCGGCGCCGCCCTTGCCCTTGGGCTTGGACGCTTTGGCACCTTCTTTGGGCATCTCGTTGGACGTGCAGCGCGACTTCGTGTCGTACGTGTAGCCGCCCAGCTCGTCTTTCCAGTACGTGCCGTCAAACGGCCACATCACGTGCTCGGCGTCCTCTTCGCGCGGCTCGCTGACCGCCAGCGCCGTGTCGGCCATGTCCTTGCGCACGCTCGCGCTGATGGAACCGCGACCGGCCTTCATGGACTCGTACTTGATGCGCAGGCCTTGCCGAATGATTTCCGTCAGATCCTCGCGCACCCGCGTCAGTCGCGCCCGCGCGAGTCCGCCCGCTTCGGAGACCATCACCGCGCGGATGCGGCCCATGTCTTCGTACAGCTGCTTGGCCGCCGTCGTCGCCGTTGTGTTGCGCTCCAGCTTCTCCAGCCCTTCCAGCTCGCTATTGGCCAGCAGGACCGACGCAAACGATCGCTGCAGCCGCTTGTCGTTGAGCGCCGCGTTGAAAATCCGCCGCAACTGCACGGAAAGCTTGGCTTTTTGTCCCGCCAGCGCCGCCAGATAGTCGTAGAATTCCGCGTCCGAGCGCTGGCCCGACAGCTGCGCATCCAGCTCTTTTTTCAGCGGCTTGTAGTCGCGCAAGAAGCGCTGCACGGTGACCAGCGTCTCTTTGAAACGGCAAGTCCTGAACAAAATCAAGGCCTCCAGCACCTGGCCTTCCGGATAGTAGCGGTCTTCAAAGTACGGCGAATTCAGCGTGTGCAGCGAGCCCAGCACGCGGTCGACGCGGTTCAGCTGAAAATACGTCCAACCGAGCTCGAACAGCGAGTCCAGCCACTGCGACGTGCCTTCCTCGACACGATCGTAATACTTGACCGCCGTGTCGTACTGACCGATCGAGTAGAACAGCCGGCCCAGCGACATCGACGCCAAGTCCTTGTATTGCTTGTAATAGGATGGACTGCCGACTTGCTCCTCAAAGCGCAGCAGGTCCTTGAACGCCTCGAGCGCCGGCTGGGCCTGGTTCAGGTACACGAACGTGACGCCCAGCAGGTGCTTGGCCTTCAGGTAGGTCTCCCCGGCGGCGGGCCGCAGCGCGGACAGGTGACCAATCGCCTTGCCAAACGAGTCTTTGCACTGGTCATTGCACTGGCCGTGGCCCAGGCCGTAGCTCTGCTCGCCGATCGAGAAATAGTAGCGGCCCACGAGGAACCGCACTTCGTCTGCGTCGTCCTTGCGCAGCGTCCCTTCGGGCGCGTCGATGAGCCGCTCGACAGTGGCCAGATCGCCCGGGACGCTCCGCTGAATCTGCAGGTAATACCGCATCTTTTCGCGATACAGCGGGTGATCCGGCGTCACCATGACCGCATCAAAAGCCCGCAACGCCGACTGGTACAGGTTCAGGCCAAAAAGCGCGCGCGCCAGCAAAAACTGCCCCAGCGCCTTGTCCGGGTCGTCCGGCGCCATGGTCGGCACCAAATCGGCCAGCTTGGAGAACGCGTCGTAGAAGCGCTCGTCGGTGACCAGCTCCTTGGCCGCCGCCACATCCGGGTTCTGGATCGCCGGTCCCCGCGCGCTTTGGGCGAACGCGGGCGTGGCAAAGACGGGCGCAAGGGCAGCGCCCAGCACGACGGCCAGCAGGCACAGATCGGCCCGACGCAAAAAGTGGCGGGTCAGGTTCACAAGCTGGCTGGTCACGAACGGCACCTCGCGCACGGTCTCAGAGGCGGGAGTATAGCTTGGGTCCGCTCTGTGGGGAAGGGCGCCCGGTGGGTCCGCGGCAGAAGCCTATGCCGGCGGGCTGAATGGCGCCACTTTGGCGAGCACGAGCGTCAAATCCGCCGCCACATCCAAGCGTTTGTCGCGCGAGGTCTCGCCCGCGCCCAGGGTCACCGCCCGCTTGGGCACGCCGAGCCACTGCGCGACGAAAGCACACAGCGCCGCGTTCGCCTTGCCGTCCACCGGGGGCGCCTGCACCGCAATCCGCAGGCGATCGCCGTGCAGCCCGAGCACCTGGCTGACCTTGGCGCCGGGCTGCGCGCGCACGGCCAGCCGCACGTCGCCGTCTTTGCCGCTCACGGCTGGGTGCTGCGCCGCCATTTCAGAACAAATTGCCCTGGTTGCCGTCGTCGTCTTTCTTCGCCGGCACCGGCAGCCCGAGGTGCAGCCACGCCGCCGCCAGCGCCACGCGCCCGCGCGGTGTCCGCGCGATGTACCCCTGCTGCACCAGGTACGGCTCGTAGACGTCCTCCAGCGTGTCGCGCTGCTCGCCCAGCGCCGCCGCCAGCGTCTCGACGCCGACCGGCCCACCGCCAAAAAGCTGCGTCAACTTCTGCAGATAGGCGCGATCCATCGGATCAAACCCCGCCGCGTCAATCTCCAGCATTTCCAGGGCGCGCGCCGCGACCTCCCGGGTGATTTGCGGCGTGTTGTTGACCTCAGCGAAGTCGCGCAGCCGCCGCAGCAGCCGGTTGGCGATGCGCGGCGTACCCCGCGAGCGCCGCGCGATCTCCGCCGCACCCGCCGGTTCCAGCCGAATCCCCAGCAGCTGCGCCGAGCGCTTGAGCACAACCGCCAGCTCCTCCGGCGAGTAGAAATTCAGCCGCGCCACGTAGCCGAAGCGATCCCGCAGCGGCCCGGTCAGCAGCCCCGTGCGCGTCGTCGCGCCCAGCAGGGTAAAACGCGGCAGCGGCAGCTTGACCGTGCGGGCGTGCGGGCCATCGCCGACGACGATGTCAAAGCGGAAATCCTCCATCGCCGGGTAGAGATTTTCCTCGACGACCGCGGAAAGCCGATGAATTTCATCGATGAACAGCACATCGCCTTCCTGCAGACCAGTCAGGATCCCCGCCAGGTCGCCCTTTTTTTCCACCGCCGGTCCGGACGTCACGACAAGGTTGGCCCGCATCTCGCTGGCGATGATGTTGGCCAGCGTCGTCTTGCCCAGCCCCGGCGGCCCGGAAAACAGCATGTGATCCAATGGTTCGCCGCGCATCTTGGCCGCCGCCAGGAATACCTGCAAGTTGTCCAGCACAGCTTTTTGCCCGACGTAATCGGCAAACGCCCGCGGCCGCAGCGCGCGGTCGGCGTTGTCCAGCGGTTGCGGCACGGGGGCCAGCAGGTCTTCCTCAGCACGAATCGCCACGATTTCCTCGCCTTTACCCGACCGGACGCCGCAGTGACGCCAGCGCCACGCGCAGCAACGCGTCGAAATTCGCCGTCGGCTGTAGCGCCCGCGCCTGCGTCACCGCTTCTTGCGCGACGTTGGGCCGGTAGCCCAGGTTCTGCAGCGCGCTCAGCACTTCGCCGACCACCGGGTCCGTGCCACCCGCCGGCTTGGCCGCGATCGCCGCGATGTCCTCCAGTGCCACCGGCAGTTTATCCTTTAATTTCAGTAGGATCAGGTCCGCCAGCTTCTTGCCTACGCCCTTGGCCTTGGTCAGATCCGCGGCGTTCTGGCGGTGGATCGCGCTGGCCAGCTGGCCCGGCGTCCAGGTTGACAGCAGCGCCATCGCCGCCTTGGGACCCACGCCCGGCACGGCGGTCAGCGCGTCGTAGACGTCGCGGTCCGCGGGGTTGGCAAAACCGTAGAGCGTGAGCGCATCCTCGCGCACCGTCATGCGGATGTGCAGCACCAGCGGCTCGCCCAGGCGCGCGCGCTCGGCGTCGCGTTCGTGGACAAAGACCTGGTAGCCCACGCCGTGGACGTCCAGCACGACGTGATCGCCGCCCAGCCAGCGGGTGATACCTGAAAGCCATGCGATCATGCGGACTTCCGTTTGCTCGCGGTCGTAGCCGCCAGCCAGGCTTTTTGCGCTGGCGTCAACGCGTCCGCCGCCGCGACGGGCGACGGCTGCCGGTGGTACGTGATCGCGACGGCCAGCGCGTCCGCCTCGTCCTCCTGCGGCAGCGCGGCCAGCTGCAGCGTCAGCTTGACCATCTCCTGCATCTGATGCTTCTCGGCGCGGCCCGAGCCGACGACCAGGCGCTTCACCGTCGCCGGCGGATACTCCGCCACCGGCAGCCCGCGCGACGCGGCGATCGCGATCGGCAGCCCGCGCGCCTGCCCCAGCACGAGCGCGGTGTGGGGATTCTCGTGGACAAAAGCCGCTTCAATCGCCAGCGCGTCCGGCTTGTGCAGGTCAAAAAGCGCGGTCAGCTGCAGCAGAATCGCGCCCAGCCGCTCCGGCACGGACGCCTTGACGTCCAGTCGCAGCGTGCCGCTCGCCAGCCGCTCCAGCGCCTGACCGCGCCGCAGCACGACCGCCCAGCCCAGCTTGCGCGAGCCCGGATCGATCGCCAGCACTGTATGGGTTGCCGCCACGCCTGCCTCCAGCGGCTGAGCCTACACCGCGCCCGGCGCGTTGCACAGAATGCCGGCGGATCGTACCTTCGATGGATGACGCCACGCCTCGCGCTGCTCCTGCTTCTTTGCACGCTGGGCTGCCAGCGTACGCCGCCACCGCACCCGGTCGCGGCGCCGTCGGTCCAGCCCGCCGAGCCGCCGGCGGTCGCACTGCCCTGGTCGCCAACCCAGACCGAGCCGCACGCCGCCGAGCCGCTGGGGCAGGTGATCGCCGCCCTGCGCGCCCGCGCGACGCCGGCGGGAATGTCCCAGATCGCCGAGCTGCTGACGCCCGAGTCAGTCGCGCGCCTGCGCCAGCCCAACGGCGCGCTGGCCATGCTCGCCGTGACGCTGCAATCGCAGCTGGCGGGGCCATTCGAGCGCGTGGAGCTGGCGGGCGGGCGCGCGGCACTCCTCACGCAGGCCCGCGGGTTTCAGCGCACGGCTTGGTTCTACCTGCACAATGGCCACTGGCGGCTGGACGCGGCTGACACGGCGGCCTGGCACGCGGCCGATCCGGGCCCGGAGGATGCGCAGAACCACGCGGTTTCACTGGCGGATGCCGTGTCCGACGTGCATGGCCAAGGCGCGCTGTACGCCGTGCTGCAAACGACGCAAGGCCAAGTGCATTGCCTGCTGCTGGAGAAGGAAGTACCTGATCTAGTTGCGCATTTTGTGGCGCTGGCGACCGGCAAGCGCGCTTGGCGCATCAAGAACGGCTCGTGGCAGCACCGGCCGCTGTACGACGGGCTGATGTTTCACCGCGCGCTGCCGGGCATCTGGGCCGTGACGGGCGATCCGGGACAAAAAGGCTCTGGCGGTGCGGGGTTTCAGATCCCGGATGTGCTGCGGCTGGACGTGCGGCACGACAAGCCCGGCATGCTTTCCTTTGTCACGCTGGGTCACGCCAACAGCGCTTCGTCGCAGATCGCGCTGTTTGCCAAGGCCGCGCCGTGGGCGGATGACCGGCAGCTGCCCTTTGGCCTGTGCGAGGAACTCGAGGTGATCGGCAAGCTCAGCGCGCAGCCGGGACGCTCGCAGGTGCTGCAGCGGGTTACGTTTCAGCGGGGCTGGCCGTAGCAATTTCGCCGCCATCGGCCTTGCGGCGCGCGGGCAGCATCGCCACCAGCGCGCCAAAGAGCATCGTGATCGCGCCCAGCCACAGGAACGACACGAACGGGAACACGACGGCCAATAGGTGAATGAATTTCTGACCTTGCGCGGGCCGCATCGCCAGATAGAGGTCGTGCGAGAACGCCGATTGAATCGCCACCTCGGTCGTCGGCGAGGAATGCTTCTTGTAGAAGCGCACTTCGGGCAGCAGCACGTCGCCCACGCCGGTCGGCACGCAATCCACGCGCACGCCGCCCGACACCGCCACGTGCGTGTTGACGCCCACGTAGCGCATCCCCGGCCACGGCCCGGCGCGCCAATCGGCCAGGAACGCCTGCAGGCCAGCCGGCGTGGCAAAATTCAGGTCAAACGCCATCTCGCCCGGTGTCGCACGCACTTCCACCGGGTCGGGTGCTTCGTCCTGGGCCCAGTCGCGCAGCTCGCCGAGAAACGCCATGACGACCTGCGGCGTGATCGCCGCGACATCCATCAGGTTTTTGCCCAGCTGCAGGTGCAGCACGCGCGGGTCCGCCTTGTCCACGCCGCGGATGCCAATCGCCGCGCCCAACGCGCCGACGAACTGCCGCGACGCGAACTGCTTGCCCGCCCGGGCATCGGCAAACGTCACCGCGACGCGCGGCTGGCCGGGAAATGTCTCGACCTTTGTGCCCGGTCCCAGCAGCGCCTCCACGGCGCGAATCGCCGGTTCCGGCACGGTCTGGTCGCGCGTCATGACGAGCATCGTCGCGCGGTGCGCGGCGTAGGCGCCATCGGCCTCGTAGTAGTCGCTTGCTGCGGCGAAAGTCAGCGTGTAATCGCCCACTTCTGCCTTGTCGCCCGGGTGCAGCGCGATCTCCGGCTGGTAGGTGCGAAACGCGTTGCCGGCGAACGCCAGAAAACAAAAGACCACGCCCAAGTGCACGATGTAGCCGCCATAGCGCCGCTTGTTGCGCAGCGTCAGCAGCACAAGCGCGATCGGATAGCTCTGGCCGTGCAGGCGCTGGCGCGCGCGCGTACCCACATGGAATTCCATGGCAATCGCCCAAAATACGAACGCGGCGAACCAGATCGTCGCCGCACCATACCACTCGCGTGTGCCCAGCTCGGCGATGACCTCGTGCGCCGCCGCGGCAAATTCCAGCGACCGCGCACCCTTGGCGATCCACGTCGCGCGGCCCAGGTACCAGAGCGCTACGGCCAGCGTGATCAACGCGGAAACCACCAGCGGCCGCGCCATGTTCTTCTCGAAATTGCGTCGCGTCGCCCGCCGCCAGGAGATCAGCGGCCCGACGCCCGTCAGCAGCAGGATCAGCAGCCCCAGCGGCGTCATCACCTGGTTGAACCACGGCTCGCCCAGCTGGACTTTTTGGGTCAGCGGCTGCAGGTGGATGCCGACATGGCCGACGACCGCCGCGAACGCGTTGTAGAGCTGCTGCACCGGCCTGGCATCGGAAATCTGGCCAAAAAGCGTGCCCCACAGCACCACAAATGCGCAGCCGACCAGCAGCACGTTGTTGAACACGAAGAACGCCTCGCGGCTCATGACCGAGTCGAGCTCCGCATCCGCGCGCAGCGCCCGCCAGCGGATGCCGATGGCGATCGTTGAAATAACAGTGATAACAGCCATGTACCACAGGAAATAGCCTGCGAGCGTGGAATCGGCAAACGCGTGGACGGAGTCGATCAGCTGGCTGCGGGTCAGGAACGTGCCGAAAATCGTCAGCAAAAACGTCAGGCACACCAGCACGGCGTTCCAGCGCTTCAACATGTTGCGGCGCTCCTGGATCATCACGCTGTGCAGGAACGCCGTCGCGGTGAACCACGGGATAAGCCCAGCATTTTCAACGGGATCCCACATCCAGAAGCCGCCCCAGCCAAGCTCCTCGTAGGCCCACGCGCCGCCCAGAATCAAGCCCAGCGACAGGAACAGCCAGGAGACCAGCGTCCATTTGCGGGTGTCGCGTAGCCACTGGCTGTCCAGTTGGCCGGTGATGAGCGCGGCCATGCCAAACGCGTATGGCACTGTAAACGAGATGTAACCGGTCAGCAGGCTCGGCGGGTGGATCGCCATCAGCGGGTTCTGCAGCAGCGGGTTCATGCCCTTGCCGTCGTCGGGTCCAGCGCCGGCCTGGAAGACCTCAAACGGGTTGGATTCGAACACCATGAGCACGGCAAAGAACAGGATCGACGTCGCCAAAATTCCGGTGACCCAGCCGAGATAGACCTGCGATTGCGTACGGTTGCGCAGCACGGCCACGACGGAAAATGTCGTCAGCGCGATCGTCCAAAACAGCAGCGCACCCTTCTCGCCGCCCCAAAACCCGGCGATCAGGTAGGCCAGCGGCATGTCCTGATCGGTGTACGCCGCGATGTATTTGTTGGAGAAATCGTGGCTGAGCAGGCCATAGAACAGGCACGCGCCCATGGCCAGCCAGATCAGCCATGTGGTGAGCAAACCGTGGCGGCTCGCGGCGAGCATGCCGGGCGAGCGCAACGCCGCGCCGCCGTACGCCAGGATGCCGGTCGCGAGCGTGGCGAGAAAAGCGCAGTAGAGGAGCGCGGTACCGAGGTCGTGCATGCCGGTCCGAGGGCGGGCGTCGCCGGGCGCGCAGTGTACGGTTTGCGCGCGTCGCGGTCACGGCCCAACCGCCAACGTCACGAAATTGCGGAACTTACCGGGCTCACAGACCTTTTTGGCACGCCTGGGCTTTTTGCTTCAGGCCTTCCGGCATGTCGGCGGACTCGATCGCGTCCTTGAGGTACGTGCGCTTGGCCTTCGCCGACTCGCCCGGGTTGATTGCGCACAGGGCATCGATGGCCTTTTCGCGCACAGTCATGTCGGTGTCGGAAAAGAAATTTGCAATCGGATCCATTACTTCCGGACGCTTGGTCGACACCAGCGCGGCAATCGCCGCGATCTTCACGTCCTTGGACGGGTCAAACGCCGCCTGCCGCAGCGCCTCGATGTCGTCCAGCGTGACCTTGTCCGACAGCGCCTGCACGCACGTCGCGCGCACCTGCGAGTCCTTGAAATCCATGCCTTTGCGAAACAGCGGCCGCATCTTGTCGCCGTTGCCCGCGTCGCGCAGGTTCAGCAGGGCGTTGAAGACCGCGCGCTTCACCTCCGGATCCGGCTGCTGCACCAGGCCCATCAGGCCCGGCACCGCGGCCATCGCCTTGCGCTTGGACAGGCCGTTGATGGCCTCGATGCGCACCTTTTTGTCGGTGTCCTTGACCATCTCCGCCAGCACATCGTCCGCTTCCGGGTATTTCGCGCTCGCCGCGCCCAGCGCCAGCGCCACTTGCAAGCGGATGTCGCTGTCCGAATCTTTCTTCATCTCCGCCAAATCACGCGCAATTCCATCGTCTTGCAGCCGCGCCAGCGCGTACACCGCCGAGCGCTTGATGTTGGCGTCCGTGTCCTTGCGCGCTTCCTGCAGCAGCGCCACCACGTCCGGCTTGGGCCGGCTGCCCTTGGCAAATTCCGCCAAGGCGCGGATCGCCATTTGCCGCACGTCCGTGTTTTTGCTGGAGACCAGCTGCTTGACCTGGTCCAGGCGCAGGCTGCCGAGGATCTCAACCGCCGACTTCATCATCACTTCCTTGTCCCGGGCGCGGGCCGCCGCCGCATCCGCCAGCGGAACGATCGCGCGCTCGTCCTTCAGCGTCGCCAATGCCTGCGCCGCCGCGCCGCGCACTTCCGCAGAATCGTGCTTCAGCGCGTCAACCAGCTGCGGCGTCGCGGTCTTGGCGCCCAGCTTGCCGTACGTCTCCGCCGCCAGGATCGCGCCGTCCGCGCTGCCTTTGGTGATGAGGTACACAAGCGACGCGTCCTTCGCCGCCGGCGAGCCGTTCTCGACCAGCACCTTGGCAATCTGCTCGCGCATTTTGGCCGAGAGCTGATCGCCGTCCATGGCCGTGTACAGCAGGTCGTACTGCTTCATCTCGACCAGACCGGCGAACGCCGCATCGCGCACCACGCCGTCGGAATGCGACAGCGCTCCGACCAGCGCCGGCGCCGCGATCTTGGTCTGCGTCGACTTGCTCAGCTTGTGCACCGCGTCCAGCGCTTCCTGCGCCGTGCCTGTCTTCAACTTCTCCGATTCCAGCAAATCCGCGTACTTGGTCGTGCCGTTCTTGGACAGCGCCTTGACGGCGCGCAGCTTCAGCTCCACGTCCGTGTCGTTTTCCACGAGATTTTCCAGCGCCGCGACCACGGTTTTTTGCCCGGCAAAGCCCGCCGCAATCACCGCGTCCAGCGCTGCGCCGCGCACCTGGACGGAGCGGTCCTTGAGCGCCGGCACCGCATCGTCCGCCTTCAGCTTGAACGCCGTCCGCGTCGCGCCGTCGGCAATCGCTTCCAGAATCGCGAGCTTGGGCCGCATGGCCTGACCGTCGACCGCCGCGAGCAGGTCCTTGCGCGCCGCCAGATCGCCGCGTTGCAGCGCCTTGAGCGCGTCCGCAGCCGGCATCGCCCGGCCACCCACAAGCGCCAGCCCAAACTGCAGCGACGCCGGCGACTCGTGAAAACGCAGCAAATCCCATGGGTAAATCAGCGGCACCGCCGAACCGTAGCTCAGCTTGTCCGCCGTCAGCGGCCCCTGCACGTCGGGCGGCGCGGTCAAGTCAGAGTAGCCTTGCGCGCCCAGCGTCCAAAACGCCTCGGCCAACACCTGATCCGCATCCGCCACCTTGTCCAGGACGATCGTCGCGGAAGTCCCTGAATTGATGCGCAAACTCGTCGCTCCGTACGCCTTGGGCGACCGCGACCGCAGCATCTCAAAGGCTTTTTGCGGCCGGTTCGCCATGCCGGAATCCGTCAGCTGCTTTTGCGCCTCGGGCACAATCAAGTGCAGCGTCACGCCGCCCAGGTCCACCTGCGTCAGCACGTAGAGCAGCGCCTCCGCGCGATCTGCTGCCCAGGCCGGTTGCGACGCCGCAGCGCACAACAGGACGGCGACCGCCGGTAGAACGCGCTTTGCCACTCGCTCGAGAACCGCCATTTCCAGACCTCCGAAACCTGAATTTGCCCGATGTTGCAGCGCACCGGGCGCAGAAGCATCCGCGATCACCGGCGGACGATCAAGTCCACCCGCGAATTCCCGAGCGTGCCTGTTCTGACGCACTGCGTCAAACTAACCCGCGCGCAACTTCCAACGCAGCCGGCAGCCGGCCGATTCACAGCCGCCACTCCAGCCGCGCCGCACCGTACACCTCGCGCCGCGCCGCATAGCCGTCGTCCAGCGCCTGCCAGCGCGTGCCGGCTTGCAGCACCGCGGACAGGGCCGCGCCGATCCGGTAGCGCAGCTCCGCCAGCGCGGATGTCCGCGAGATCGCGCCCATATCCGAAGCCGCCTGCAGGTGCTGCTGGCCCCAGTGCGCGTGGATCGACAGGCCCGCCATCTCCGGCGTCGCCAGCCACAGCTGCGTGCTCAGACCGTCCTGCCCCAGCAGCGCCAGCAGCGCAGTGAACCGCCACGCCGAATCCGCCACCAGGTCAACCTGCGCACGCACGCCCAGCGGCCCGGAATTCTGCGCTGCCCACGCCAGCTTGGTCCGCTGCTCCGGGTTCTGCGCGGCCTGGGCCTGGAAACGCTCGACCTCGTACAGGTTGTCAAAGTAGCCCGGCAGGTAGCCGTGGCCCATGTACACGCCTTCCAGCCGCATCGTCAGGTTCGTCCGCGGCGCGATCGCCGGCAGCTGCAGCTGCACGCCCACGTGCCAGCCGCCGGTGTTCTGGTTGGGCGCCTCGGCAAAAGCCGGGCTGTGCGACATCGCCACGACGTCCGTGTACAGCAGCAGCTGCCGCTCCGTGCCGCGCCACAGCGGGATGTCCGCGTCCACGCCATAGAGCCACAGCGGCGCGCGCAGCGTAATGGGCTGGTTGGTCTCATCGACGCCGGCGGCAGCACCCGTCGGCGCCGCCCGGTCCACCGCGACCGTCAGCGCCACCTGCAGATCGCGCACCCAGGACTGGGTATCGCCCAGCGGACGGTAGCTTGCGCGGGCCGCCATGATCTCCCAGTTCACCACGTCGTTGTTGAAGAATTCCACACCAAAACGCGGACCTTGCCACTTGAACGCCAGCGACGTCTTGTAGTGGTCCAGGTCCGTGGCGTTGTAGAAATGGTCGACGATCGCGCCGTGACCCAGGGTCACGCCGGTCGGCTCGCCGAGGCGCAGGCGGATCTGGTCGTTGGGCCGCCAATCAAGATATCGCAAAAGACGCGTGAAATCAGAAGCTTCGTCCCAATCCTGTCGGCGGATGCGCACGCCGTCATCGCCGGTCAGCATCAGACGCAGCGGCAATTGCCCGGCGACGTCCAGCGGCGTGGACCGGTACGAGACATACGCCTGCGCCGCCGCGTAAAAGTCATTGTCGAGGACGCCGAGGCCGAGATCAAAACCTCCATTAATTTCGGGTGTTTCTGGCGCAGCTTGCGCCGGGATCGCCGCGCACAGGCACACGGCAGCGAGCAGGAGCGACCTCATGGCGCGGCCTCCTGTGCCGGCTTGCGCCCCGCCGTCGCCCGCGGGTGCGCGCGGTCATACGTGCGCATGAGCTGGCCCATGGACGCGTGCGTGTAGCGCTGCGTCGTCGACAGCCGCGCGTGGCCCAAAAGCTCTTGAATTTCGCGAATATCGCCGCCGGCGTCCAGCAGGTGCGTCGCAAAGGAGTGCCGCAGCGCGTGCGGATGGGTCGTCTTGTGCAATCCGGCCTGCAGACAGCGTTTTTCCAGCATCCGCGCCACGCTCCGCGCGGTCAGCCGCCCGCCGCGCCAGTTCAGGAACAGTGCCCGCTCCGCGTCCGCGCGCTTGCCCAGCGGACAGCGGTCTAGCAGCGTCTGACGCGCCGGCAGGTAGCGCTGCACCGCCTCGACCGCTTTGGAGCCAAACGGCACGATGCGGGTCTTTTTGCCCTTGCCGCGCACCCGCACCAGCCGCTCGCCCAGCTGGACATGCACCACGTCCAGGCCGGTCAGTTCCGACACGCGCAGCCCGGCGCCGTACAGCATCTCCAGGATCGCCAGGTCACGCAGCTGCAGCAGCGGATCGCCCTCGTCGCCGGTCAGCGGCGGCGACAGCAGCGCGATCATCTCGTCGACACTCAGCATTTTCGGCAGCAGCTTGGGCTGCTTGGGCCCGCGCAGGCCGTCCGCGGGACTCGCGTCCAACCGATTGCAGCGAATCAGGAATTTGTAAAAACTCTTCAACGCCGACAGCCGCCGCGCCACGGACGCCGGCGCGAGCTTGTCGTGCAGGTCCATTACATACTCGCGCACGTGCTCGCGCGTGGCCATGCGCGTGGACGTATCCGCGACGGTGCACCAGTCGTAATAGTTTTCCAAATCAAGGGTGTACGCGCGCAGCGAGTGCGCTGAGAGCCGACGTTCGGTCTGGATGTAGCGCAAGAAGGCCTGGATATCAGCGTCCATGGCCAAAGTGTGCCGCGGACCGTCCAGCTGTCGAGTTATTCGTCTACTTTTGCCACCCGCAGCCCCTCGCCCACGTAGCGCAGGTCCACCGCGCTCGCGGGATCCAGGCCACCCAGCTCATCGGCCAGGCGATCCAGCGTCACTTCGAGAAACGCGGTCAGCGCCACGACGTCGGCATCCGCCAGGTCCGGCCGCGTCAGCAGCGCGCGAATCAGCGCCTGGCGCAGGTCTTTGCGGATGTACCGGTCGCCCTGGCGGCCCTCGAAACCGCGCTGCAGGAAGGCCTGGAACGTCACCCGGTCCAGCGGCGCGAGCTGCGGCGCCCCGGCCACCACCTGCCACGCAATCGCTGTGCCGACAAGCGCCCGCAGCGGCAGCGGCGCCGTCGTCTTCAGGTCGCCGCCCGAAAGCGTCTGCGCCATCCGCACGACAGCTTGCACCGCGGTCAGCCGCTCGCGCATCGTCGCCAGTTCGTCCAGGGCCGCCACCGGCTCGCTCTGGCCATCGCGACCGTGCTGGGGAAAGGCCAGCGTCAGCCCACGCAGCAGCTGCAGGTCCGCCGGCTCCAGCCGTTCCAGACCCGCCGTACCGCCCAGTTGCTGGCGCATCGTCCGCGCGCGCTGGGCTTCGACAAGCACCAGGCTGTGGCCCGCGGTGAACAGCTCGCCCAGCGGCAGGACAGTCAGCAGCAGGCCAGCGTAGGTCAGGTCCGCATCGCTCAGGAATTCCAGGCCCATGGACGCCGTCAGCAGCGCGTGGCGGCTCCAGCGGCTCAGCTCATCCACCGCCGACGGTCGCGAAGCGCGCGCCGACTGGATCGCATAGCCCAGCCGCACGAGCGCCAATCGCAGCCGCGCCACCACGTCCTCAGGCAGGTGCGCCATGACGCGGCCGAGGAAGCCGCCATCGCGCACCTCGCGCAGCGCCAGCCCCAGCCGCACCGGCACGTCTTCGGGCAGGTAGGGCTGCAGCGTCTCCGGTTCGGCCACCGCCGTGCCACGGTAACGGGCGTGCAGTTCGCGCTTCCAGGCGTGCGCGTCGCGGTAGCTGTAGAGCTGCATCGCCTCGTCGCGGTCCAGAAAACCGATCTCCTCCAGGCGCGCGTTGCGCAGCTGCAACACGTCCTCCTCCAGCTGCGCCGGCAGCTCCCAGCGCGTCGCCAGCAGCAGCGCCCGCCCGCGGCCCGCCGATTGCCGCCACACCGAAGCGAGGAGCTGCCGCACGGCGGTCAAGTTGGCATCGTCGGCATTGGCGATCAGCTGGAACGCCTGGTCGGGCGAGTTGAAGACCTCCGCATCGTCCGGATAATCGCCCTCCATGTCGTCTTCCGTCACGATCGCGACCGTCAGCGACTGGCTGAGGTAAAAGCTCAGCAGGCCATCGTCCTGCGCCGCCACGAAGCGATCGACGACGTCCTTGCCCGCGTCCTCCGCCGTCAGCAGCCACTCCGACACCGCGGCCGTGTCCAGCTCACCCGCCTGCCACGCGTCGAGATCCAGCGTCGTCTGCAGCTGCCGCGGCGAGGCCAGAGCCAGCAGATCGCCGGCGTCCGTCAGGCCGATCTCCTTGACCAGCAAAACAAATTCTTCCGGCGCCATCGCCTGAACCGCGCGCGCCGGGTCGGGCAGCGACAGGATCAGGTCCAGCTTCTCATCGCCCGTACCGCGCAAGAAGCGCAGCGACGACCACGTCAGGTGCCGACCGCCGCGATCCAGCAACGGCGCCAAGGCCCGCTGGCGGGCGGCCGGCTGATCGGCGAACGGGTCCGGCGCCTCGCCAGCCTGCGGCACCCACGGCTCCAGATCCTCTTCCGCGTGGCGGACTTCCGTCAGCGCGTCGTCCTCGTCCTCGTCGTCCGCGTCGAGCCCGTCATCGACCCAATCGCCCGGCAAGGCCAAGTCCTCCGCGTCGTCCAGCTCGTCGTCGTCCAGCAAATCGTCGTCGTGCTGCGCCATGTCCCCACCCTACGCGATCCGCCGCGGCGGCGGTCAAGTAAGCACGGCCGTCGCGGCTTGTCGAGGCGTCCCGCCGGAACTTGACCGCGCATCGCCCGCCGCCGAAACTGCCGCACATGGTCACAGTTCCCCAGCGTCGGCGCATCGCGGTATTTGACTCCGGCGTGGGCGGCTTGACCGTGCTGGGCGCGGTGCACGCGGCGCTGCCATGGGTCGATCTGCGCTTTTTGGGCGACACGGCGCGGCTGCCCTATGGCACCAAGAGCGCGTCGACCGTCGAACGGTACGCGCTGCAGGCCTCCAGGAAACTCGTCGAAGTGCCGGTGGACGCGCTGGTCGTGGCGTGCAACACCGCGTCATCCTGTGCGATTCCGGCGCTGCGCGACGCTTATCCCTTCCCGGTGCTGGGCGTGATCGAGCCGGGCGCGGAAGCTGCAGTGCGGGCGAGCCGCTCGGGGCACATCGGCATCATTGGCACGGAGCGCACCGTCGCCTCGGGCGCATATCCGGCGGCGATCGCGTGCCTGGACGGCAACGCGCGCGTGCATTCGCTGGCCACGCCGCTGCTGGTCAGCCTGGCGGAGGAAGGCTGGTTTGACCATCCGGCGACCGAGGCGACGCTGCTGGCCTATCTCGCGCCGTGGCTGGCGGACGCCGGTGCGCGCAAAATCGACACGCTGGTGCTGGGTTGCACGCACTACCCGGTGTTCAAGCCGATGTTGAAGCGCGTGCTGGGGCGCCTGCTGGACCGCGACGTAGCGCTGGTGGATTCCGCCGAGCCGATCGCCCAGGCGCTTGCGCGGATGCTCGGGCCGGCGCAACAGCAGGACGGTCACATCGACCTGCTGGCCACGGACGCCGTCGAGCGTTTTCAGCGGGTCGGCGGCCTGTTTTTTCCGGTGGGCAAGGCGGCGGTCGAGCTGGTCGATCTGTGACCTGACACGCGGATCACGGTCGTGACAGCGGTGTCAGTGCGGCATCTTGCCTTCGCTGGCGTATTGCTCAATCAGCTTCTCAGCGTCCAGCGCAGCCATGCAGCCCATGCCCGCCGCGGAGATCGCCTGCCGGTAACGCTGATCCGCGACGTCGCCGGCGGCAAAAACGCCCGGCACGTTGGTCTGCGTCAGGCCGTGCAACTTCACGTAACCATTGTCATATAGGTCGATGTGGCCCTGAAAGACGCCGGTATTGGGCTGGTGGCCGATCGCCACAAACACGCCCTGGCACGGCAGCTCGCGCGTCGAGCCGTCCACGGTCGATTTCAGCCGGACGCCGGTGACAAACTTGCCGTCGCCATAGATCTCGTCAATGCCGGCGTTCCATTCCACCTTGATTTTCGGGTTCTTCAGCGCGCGCTCGGACATGATGCGGCTCGCGCGGAAGCTGTCGCGGCGGTGCACGATCGTGACCGTCGGGCAATAGCGCGTCAGGAAATTCGCCTCTTCCATCGCGGTGTCGCCGCCGCCGATGACCAGGACATTTTTGTCGCGGAAAAACGCGCCGTCGCACGTCGCGCAGGCGGAAACGCCGCGGTTCAGGTAGGTCTGCTCGCTGGGGATCCCGAGCCAGCGGGCGTTGGCGCCCGTCGCGATGATGACGGTCGCGGTCTCCAACCAGCCGGAATCCGTGCGCAAACGCAGCGGAAAGCCGGAAAAATCCACTTCCTGGATGACCTCATCGCGGTGTTCCGAGCCGAATTTCTGGGCCTGGGCGCGGCAGCGCTCGACCAGTTCAGGGCCGGTCACGCCCTCGGGAAAGCCGGGGAAATTTTCAACCTCGGTGGTGATCATGAGCTGGCCGCCGGCCATCATCAGTTCGCCGGACGGCAGGAAACCACCTTCAAAAACGATGGGTTTCAGATCAGCGCGCGCGGTGTAGATGGCGGCAGTCAGCCCAGCTGGGCCTCCGCCGATGATGACGACTTTGTGCATGGCAACCTCGGGTGACGGCGCAGTTTGGACAGCGCGCGCAGCTTTCTGGCATGGCAACGCAGCGCCGTCAACGGCAGCGCAGCGATGGGCACGAAAGCACGCCGGGTTACCCGAGGCAAGCGCTACGGCGTCGCGACCTGGCCAGGGGCGAGCAGCACTTCAAAGTGGCCGCCGTCCGTGGAAAGCGTGGAGCCCAGCAGGTGGCTGTCCAGCACGACGGTCCCCGACGGATTGCTGCCCAGCTGGTTGTCGCCGCCGCTTGTGTTGCCGCTCGCGCCCTGTGGCGTTTGGACCTTGACGGCCAGGACGTCGATTTGCACGCCCAGCAGCGCCGTTCCCGCCTGCGTCAGCACCTCGCCGGCCAGCACCATGGGCGGCGGCAGGACAAGATGCCACGGATTGGCCGCGGTATCGGCCGTCACGTCATCGATGCGCGCCATCACGCGCGCGAGCGAGGTCCCCGGCGGCGGCTCGACCCAGACGGCGTACTTGCCCGGATCCGCCCAGACGAGGAAATTGCCATCGGCGTCAGGCGTGACCGTAAACGTCGCCTCGTCGCCGTCAGCGTCCGGCGTCTCGCCATCCGCTTCCACTTCGCGGAGCGTAACTTGCGCACCCGGCACGGCGTGGGACGCAAAATCCGTCACCGTTCCCGTGATGCGGATCCGCAGGGGCAGCGCGATCTGCAAGCCCACCGAGGTCAGCGTCGTGGCCAGCAGTTGCACGCGCCCCGCGGTCGATCGCGGCGGCGGCGTCACCGTCAGCGTCCCTGGCAGCGGCGGCACCAGCAGGTGCACGTCGCCCTTGGCGTCCGTGACCGCATTCCATGCCAAGCCCAGCCGCGTGAGCGTGACGTCGTCTGGAAAATCCGCAAGTGGAATCATCAGTTGCACCGCAGCTCCGACCAGCGCTGCGCCGTCCGGCCCCTGCACGTGCACGGCGCAGGTCGTCATCGTCGGCACTTCCGCGAGGTGAATCACCGGCAGATCGCCCACGACAGCCGTCACCTGCAGCGGCAGCGCCATCACGCCCGACGGCAGCACGCCAGTCGGCTCGCCCGTCGCGCTCGTGTCCGGGCCAAAAACCAGTCGCGCGGGCGGCGCTGTCGGGTCCACCTTGAACGCGTACTGGCCGGTCGCATCGGTCTTGCCGCTCGTCGACCACGGCTGCCCGGCGTCGTCTTGCAGCCAGACCCGCAGGCCGACGATCGGCTTGTTGTCGCCCGCGATGATGCGCCCGGTCAGCGTCTTCAACTCGGTCTCGGCGGGCAGCACCAGGTTCCACTGGTCGATGGAATCGCCCGCGGTCAGCGTCGAGTAATGCGGCGGAATGTCTGCCGATTGCGGCCAAAAGGCCAGCGCGTAGTTGTTGCCTTTTTGCACCCGCAACTCGTAGCCCTGCGGCGTATCACTGCCGGGAAAGCGCGTGAGCGCGGAGTAGGAAATCGCCTGGAATGTCAGATCGCGGCCTTCCACGTCGCCCGGCGCGGTCGCCAGCAGCGTGCCCGGAAACGACGAGGCCAGCGGGTTGCCTTTTTGCGTCACCGTCCCGCGAATGACCGCCGGGTCGGTCAGGACCAGCTTGCGCACCTCGTTCTGGCTGGCGCCGGTCAGCGTCACGTCAAACTGCTCGACGACGTAGCCGCTGTCGGCGGGCGGGGACACCCGGATCACGACCGGCGTGTCTGACACGCTGGCTGCGACGCAAAAGCGCGCCTCGTAGCATTTCAGGCCCGCGACGCAGTCCGCATCGACAGTACACTCGCCCGTGGGCGTGTCCGCCGCCGAACAGCCAAAAGCTGACAGCGCCAGCGCACCCAGCAGGACGCGCGCGAGGAGCAAAGTTGGAGGCAGCGGCCAGTTCACGGGTTCATTCCTTGTGCGCCGGACGGCAGCCTACAGTTCACCGCGCGGCGATCCAGTTTTGCAGGCGCTGTCATTGGCAGCTCCCCGGCTGGGCGTGAATGCGCCATTCCCGCGCGTCCCAAACGGCGTCGGGCGGAAAGTCGGTCGGTGTCACCGCGCCGTCCAATTGCGCCGCTGAGCTGACGACGACCAAGAGCGTGTGGTCCGTGCTCGTGTTGTTGGACCGGTCGCACAGAACGATCGTGCACGTCGGTTTGTCGGAGCAGACCGAGAACGTGTCGAGCACCGGGTTGGTCACGTTCCAGTCGTAATACCAATAATAATACAGATTTGTCACGTCCAGACTCTGCGTCGAGAGCTGGTCGACTTTGAATTCGCTGCCCTGATGCGGGTCGCCGACCGGGTATGTCGTGTACATCGGCGGGCTCACCCCGGCGATCTTCAGGATCGGCGCCACAGCCGCCGGCGGTTCCGCGGTCGAAGGCAGCACGACGCAGCTTGTCAGCAGGCACACGGACAGCACGTTCAACCACCAGATGCGCCGCAACAGCCGCGGCCGGGCACCGATCTCAAGCTGTGCAGGAACCGTGCCAGCGTGCCCGATGGTCTCGCGGCAATGGTGTGAAAATCGCTGATATTTCAGCGATTTCTTCTGCCTGGCGCGAGGTCGTTCAGCCATTCAGACCCGTCCGGCGAGGCGGTTGCCCGTTGCGCCACCTGACATCGTTGTCACGGCGGTAGCGGCCTTCATGGTGAACATCGCGCACGATGGATGCAAGCCGCCAGCGTTCGGCGGGCCGGACGCGGGACGCTACGGCCCTTCCGTTTTCAGTTGTTCTTCCGCGGCCTTGAGCTGCGCCTTGTAGCCTGCGTTGCCCGGGTCCAGCTTGGCGGCCTTCTGCAAGTACAGGACCTTGAGCTTGGCCTTGCTGGCCTTTTGCGCCAACGCCGCGAATTTACTCGCTTCTTGTGCCGCAGACCCGCCGTCGTCAACAGCCTTTTCGACCGGCCGGACTTCCGGACGGGCCGGTCGCGGCGGCGGGTCCTTCTCGGCTTTCTTGGCCGCCGGTTCTTTCTGCGCTTTTTTGGCCGCCGCGCGCTCACGCGCCGCCCGCGCCTTGGCTGCCGCCGCTTCCTTGGCCGCCGCAGCGCGCTCCGCCTTCTGCGCCTGCGCGCGCTTGGCCGCAGCCTTCTGGTTCTCTTTCTTGCTCTGGACTTTGTCCTCGCGCGCCGCAGCGGCCGCCGCTTGGGCCACGCGCGCCGCCTGATCCTTGGCTGCTGTGGCTTTGGCTTCGGCGCCTTTGGCCTCCAGCGCCTTGCCCTCCGCCGCCCTGGCTTCCGCGATCGCGGCATCCACGCCGCGCTGAGCCTGTTCGCGCAGCAGCTGGGCCGCCGCGTTGCCGGGATTGAGCTTCAAGGCCGCTTGCGCCTTGGCCAGCGCCGTCACGGGATCCTTGGTTCTCAGGGCGGAATTGCCTTCCGCGACCAAGTGCTGTGCTTCCGCTTGGCGCGCGGCATCCGCGGGCGGCGCACCGGCATCTGGGGCCTGACCGGCATCCGGCGCGGCAGCGATCGCGGCCGGTTGCGCGGCATCCGCGACGGATCCAACGGCGGCGCCGGATGGCGGCGCAGCAGCAGCGGGCGTCAGTGCGACAGGTGCAGCGACCGGCGTAGCCGCCGCGGCAGCCGGCGCAGCAACCGCAGCCGTCGCGTCGGCGGCGGGGGCGACGACGGGTTCTTCGGTCGCAGGTGCGGGCTCAGCGGCCGCCGGCGCGTCCGGCCGCGCGGTGCGCTGCGACATCCAGGTCGAGACGCCGAGCATCAACACGGCAAAGCCGAGAATCGCCAACAGCGCCTTGCGATTGAATTTTTCCCTGGGTGGCGTCGGCGGTGGCAGATCGCCCAAGTCCGTGCCCGGGACGGAGGTCGCGGCGTCTTCCTCAAAAAAGGCGCCTTCAGCCAGCTCAACGGTCAGCGACCGGCCGGTCCGCGCGCCGGCAGCCGCCGAGCTCGCCGCCGCGGGCTGATTGACGATGACGCGCGGGCCGCTCTGCGAATCGGGCCGCTTGGGCGGTGCGCTATCGCGACGTCCGATGCCAGCCCCAACCGGCGAGAGCGGGCTGAGCGGCGGTCGCGCGGGCGTGGTCTCTGCGGGTTCTGGCGGGCGAACGGTCGATGCGGGGCGCGTCAGCCCCTCGAGTGCCGGCGTTGTGCGCGGGGTCAGGCCAGCCAGGCCCGTGCCACCGGTCTTTTGGTCCGCAAGATTGGCTTCCGCAAGCGCGGCCGCAATGCCAATTCCGGCCACAGTCTGCCGCTCCCGGCGTTCCCGACGGCGGCCCTGGCGCGATGCCGTGCCTCCCGCGCCGTCCGGGCCCTCGTCTTCCTCGTCCGCATCGCCACCTTCCGGCGCCGCGTCGGGCAAGGACGCCAGCGCAGCCGCTTCGTCCTGGGGTTCTGGCGTCCGCGACGCCTCCGCAGCGCCCACTGCCGCAGCCAGCGCGGCGGCGACGTCAGAGCCCGAAAACTGCATCGTCGCGCGCAGATCTTCGGCCTCATCCGCCTGGGGCGCAACAGCAGCAGGAGCCGGTGTCGGCGCTGGAGTCGCCGCGACGGGCCCCAACTGGCTCAGCACGTCCGCTGCTTTTTGCGCGGCAAGGCCTTCCACCGCGGCACGCCACGCGGCAGGCGCCGGCCGCTTGGTCGGCTCCTTGTCGAGCGCATCCGCGACGATCGCCTGCAGATCCTTGACGCCCGCGAGCGCCGGCTTGACCAGATCCAGCCGCAGCGGCTTCTCCACCGCTTGGCGTTTCAGCGCCATCAGCGGCTGGTTGGACGGAAACGGCGGCTTGCCCGCGGCGATCGCCCAAAGCGTGGTCGCGGCACCGTAGACATCCGCCGTCGCGGTGGCCGGCAGGCCCTTGCACAGCTCCGCCGCGAGGTATTCCGGATTACCGTAAAACGTCTCCGCCGGTGCGCCATTCTGGTAGGCCGGCAGCAGCCGCCACCAGCCAACGCCAAATAGCTGCGGAGCGCCCACGGTCAGCGTGCCAGTCGCCAGCCACACACGGTTGGGCTGGATGTCCAAGTGCTGCTTGGCGGCGCTGCCCAGCTGATCGACCGCGCGGGAAAGCGCCACCGCAAGCCGCAAGATCTGCGCCAACTCCAGCCGATCGCGGCGCTTGAGCACCGACTCCAGCGTCGTTGCTTCCGGTGCGAGCGCGGCCGCGTCAGTGGCCAGCCAGGCGCCTTCGTCGCAGCGGCCAAAGGCGTAGCTCGCCAGCACGTTCGGTCCGGCCTGTTGATCGGCGAGGATCGCCTGCAGCGTCGCGTCGTCCGAGCGCGTCGCCGCCGCCAGAAGCAACAGCAACGCGGGCGCGCCGCGCTCGTCGTCGTGGGTCCAAAACAGGGTGCCAAGCTTGCCCTCTTCGAGAGTGGCATGCACGCTGAAACGTTGGGCGATCCGCCGATCTGTCATGCGACAGGTCCTCCGGGGGGGCAACTGGAACCGTGCCAGTCAGTGGCTCGGGCAGGCTATCATAGGGGCGCGTTGCAGAAAACGGCAAGCAAACGCCCAGTTCTTGGTCATGCGGTGCGTTGGCCGTCCGCGGTGAACGGAAAATGCGAGAGCCCGATGCGGTTGCCTTCCGGGTCGTGAACGTAGATCGTCCAGGCCGACTCGAAGACCACCGGAACCTCCTGATGCGTCAGCCACTTCAGCCACGTGTCGCGGTTTTGCCAGGCGATCTCCAGCGCCAGCAGGTGCAGCCCGGGCTCGTCGGACTGCCACTCATCGGGTGCGGGCGTCAGTGCGCAACGCTCCAACGCGATGACGGAATTGCCCGATCGCAGCCAGACGGACCGATCGCTGCCATCGTCGGCCGGCCAGCGCCTTTCCACGTGCAGCCGCAGCACTTTTTCATAAAAGCGCGCCATCGCGGGCAGGTCAAAACACTGAATCGCCATGTGGTGAATGCCAAAAGGCGAAATGGGCGGGACGGCCATCGTCAGACTCCTCGTTGCGGACTCAGGGGCGCTGCGCAAAAAGCGCGCGGCACAAACCGCGCTCGCTCGACACAGAAGCGGTGCTGGGCTAAGGTAACTTGGACCATGGGCGGGCGCCAACGCAAGTCCGCGCGGATGACAACATGCACAATAGCTCTCTTTTGACCGGTCGGCTTGCGCGCTTCACGTTCGCTCGCCGCATCCTGCTGGCGCTGTTCACCCTCGGGCTGCTGAGCCTCGCGGCCTGTGGCAGCCACGAATTCGACGACGTGCGGGAGTATAAGCTGTTCCTGGAGAAGGCCAAGCCAGCGCTGACCGGCATGAACAAGGCCCGCGAAGATCTGTACCAGGTCAACGATCCGGAGCAGATGCTGCCGCTCTTTCGCGACAGTTTGCTGCCGCGCGTGCAAGAGCTGAGCAAGGCCGCAAACGAGGAGAAGATGCCGGGCGGCAAGCTGGGCGACATTCACCAAGGCCTGCAGCAGACGCTGAGCCGCTACGCGGAGAGCACCAGCAAGCTGGTGGAGCGCCTGAAGTCGGCCAAGGAAGACGAGCGCGAGCAGGCGATCGTGCAGTGGGGCGAGGACGACCAGAAATTCGGCAAGTCCATGAGTGGATTGGTGAATGATCTGTCAGCGTTCCTGAGCGAACTCAAGAAATAGCCACACGCACCGAAGTTCGAGATCCAACGTCCGCTATTCGCGGCGAGTCTCCGGAGGAGCGCGCTCGCGATCCAGTCCGAAATGCAGCAGGCCTAACCTGCGACCGTTTGGTCTCGCAGAAAAGCGTTCATGGAGAGCGCGTTCCGGGCGGTCAGCCGCCGCAGCCCAGACCTCAGCGACGGCGACGGCGACGGCGGTGACCGGTGCCGCCTTGGCCCTGCGCGTCCTCGGCCGCATGGTCGTGTTCGCGCGGCGCCTCGGCCTGCAGCGCCTTGGGCGCGATGATCAGCAGCCGCCGCTCCGGCGCGCCATGGTGCACGAGCGCAAGCCCGGGCGTGCGCGAGAGCTGCGCGGTCAAGAACCGCAGATCGCCCTGGCCCAGCGGGCCGATCGCCAGCGACTTCCCCAGCAGCTTGCTCTTGTCCGCCAGCGCCTGCGCGACCTTATCGAGGCCCTCCGGCCGGCGACGGCGAAAGCCATCGGTGTCCAACGACAGCCGCGTGCGGTCCAGCGAATTGCGGTTGATCGCCTTGTTCAGGATGAACTGCATCGACTCGAGCACCCGCGTGTCGCCCTGCGGCTGCAGCGCTGGGTCCAGGTCGGAGAGCTGTACGATGACCTGATCCTCGTCCGCGCGGCATTCCACGGTCGGAATTTTCGCGCCCAACAGCTCGAACAGCCGCTGCGCCGTCGCCTGCGCGATCGCCACCTTCTCGGGCAGCGACACGTGCAGCTTGGGCGCGCTGCTCTCTTCCGAGGCTTCGTCGTCGGTGCCAGCGTTCGCTTCGGTCGCTGTCAGTTCCTGCTCAGACATGATTTCCTCTTTCTTTACGCGGCTTTGGCAGACCGATTGACGTACAGCGTCTGCAGCACGCTCAGCACCGTGTTGGCGAGAATGTACAGGGTCAGGCCAGAAGGCAACTGGAGCATCATGGCGGTGAACAGGATCGGCATGAAATACAGCATCATCTTTTGCTGCGCCGGGTCGCCGCCGGCCTGCGGCGTCAGCTTTTGCTGGGCAAACATCACACCGCCAAGCACCAGCGGCAGCACGTAGTACGGGTCCTTGGCCGTCAGGTCCGTCACCCAGCCAAACAGCGGCTGGTTGAACAACTCCACGGAACTGTTGATGGTCCGGTACAGCGCGATGTACACCGGCATCTGCAGCAGCATCGGCAGACAGCCGCCCAGCGGGTTGACGTCGTGCTTTTTGTACAGGTCAAAAGTCGCGCGGTTCAGCTCTTGCGGGTCCGCCTTCTCCTGGCCCAGCTTCTTGGCGCGCGCTTCCAGATCCGCCCGCACCTTGTCCAGCTCCGGCTTGAGCTGCTGCATCTTCTTCATCGACTTCATGCTGCGCGCGGTCACCGGCCACAGCAGCACCTTGACCAGCAGCGTCAGGATCAGGATCGCCAGCGGCCATAGCCCGGTCACGTCGTGGGCCCACCGCAACACCAGAATCATCGGCTTGGCGATGACCGTGAACCAGCCAAAATCGACGCTGCCCGCCAGATCGTGGTCAATATTCTTCAGCGCATCCAGCTGCTTGGGCCCCGCGTAGGTCTGGTAGGTCCACGTCTTGCCCGCGCCCTTGTCATCGGCGCACGCCACGCCGCCCCAGGTCTTTTGGTACCAGCTGGGCATGCACGTCGCGGCGGGAATCTGCGTCGCGCTCGTGATCAGCTGCGCCTGGACGCCGCCCGCGCCGCGCGGCACCAGCGTGGTCGTCGACTTGGCGTCGTAGCCGTCCAGCGGAATCGCCGCCAGCAGGAAATAGCGCGAATCCACGCCAAACCAATCCGGCTTGCCCGTGCGCTGGCGATCCGCCAGATCGGCCTTGGACAACCCAGCCAGATCCTGGCGGATCAGCGCCCCTGCCTGCCAAAACCCCGCACCTTTGTTGTCCGGCGGCGCCGAGAACATCGCCAGCATGCCGCCTGAACCCGCGCCCGGGTCCTGAAAGCTTGTGACTTGCGACTGCAGCGTCACCTGCACCGCCTGGCCGCTCACGTTCCACACCGCCAGCGCGACTTCCAGCGACTGCGGCTGCGCAGTCCCCGCGGCGGTCTTGCCGGCCGGCTTCCACGTTTTGACGAGGTACAGCGGCGCCTGGATCGTGTGGGGATCCGGCCAGATCATCGTGACTTGCGCGGCGTCCTGGCTCAGCACGGTCCACTGCGGCTCGGATTTCTGCAGCGCCGCGAGGCTCGGCACCGTCTGGGCCGTCGTGGTCGCGCCTTCGCGCCGCTGGATCTTCACGGACGTCTGGCCCGCGACCAGCGCCTGGGCAATCGTGTCCTGGAAGGGATCCCAGGGCGCATCCCACGTCGGCACCAAATCCAGCTGTCCTTCCGAGTACTTAGACCTGGCCCAGCTGGGCAGGCCGGCCGGCTCGGGTCGCGCGTGGATGTGGAACTGCTGGCTGGTCAGGTGCACGGCCTGCACCGCGCCGGAGCACGGCGACAGGGTCCACAGCGCCTCGCCGCTGTCCAGCGTCACACCCGGCGTCCCCGGACGGCACGGCGCGGCGGACTTGATCGCGGCAGTCAGCGGCGTCGCCGCGCGTGGCAGATCGGCGCCCAGGGGCAGATCGGCGCGCGCGGTTTTTGCCGGCATGATCGCCAACAGCGCGAACATAATGAGGAAAATTAGACGATTGGCTGTCATTGCAAGATCTCACAGGGCGAACTGGGTGAAGGGTCGGGCAACGCGGCTTGACGCCAGCGGCCGTTCCAGGGACCGGGCGGGACCGGATCGCAGCCGCCCTTGCACAACGGTTGGCAGCGCAGCAGGCGCCAGGTGGTCAAGGCAAGCGCACGCGGCAGGGCGTGCTGCTGTAGCGCGGCGGCGGCGTAGTGCGAGCAGCTCGGCTCAAAGCGACATGCCGGCGGCAGGACGCGCGAAAGGGTGCGCTGGTACAGGCGAATCAACGCCAGCAGCGGCAGCGCCAGCCAGTAGTCCAGGCGACCGACACGCGATCCAAACGGTGGCGAGAGAGGCGCGGTGGTCAAGATAGCCGACTCCGTTCAGCCGAGCAGGCGCAGTTTCTGGCTGAGAAACAACAGTTCCTCAACGACATCAAGCAGTTGTGCATTCGGCCAAGGCTGCCGCGCGGTCACGACCAGATCGAACGGCCGCTGCAAGCTGGGCCGCAACGCCCGAAAGGCTTCGCGCGCGAGACGGCGCAGGCGGGCGCGCGCGGGCGAATGGCCGACGCCCTTGGCGACCGCGAGGCCCAAGCGCGGGATGGCGCGCGGGCCCCGGTTCAGACAGGCGATCAGGTTGAGGTGACGCCCCTGGGCCCGCCGACCGCGCTGAAACGCCGTGTCAAAATCGGGCTTGTTCTGCAGCCGGTTGTGCCGACCCAACGTACCGCGCGGCGCCAGCGTCTCGCCCTGAGGCGTCGAGAGCTTCGGCGCGGGAGGCGACGGCGGCAGCGCGATCACTTCGTGGAGACCGACATGCGAAGGCGACCCTTGGCGCGACGGCGGTTCAGCACGGCGCGGCCGTTTTTGGTCGCCATGCGGGCGCGAAAGCCATGGGTGCGAAGGCGGGAGATTTTGCTGGGATTGCCTAGACCTTTCTTCACGTTACGTTCCTCGGTTCATGGGTTATCGCGGCCTGTGCCGCGGCGGTTGAGCGCGTTCACGCGCTGTGCAGAGACCAACCAACCGCCCTGTCCACGCAGATTTGCACAAGCAGCGGGCGCGGCAGTGTACACCAAGTGGTGGAAAATGCGAGTCCCTTGTGACACAAGGGCGCCCGCCCAGCACCGCGGCGTTTGGCGACGCGCGCCGTCCCGCGATCGCGCCGCGGCGGTCGGACAACAAGCGCGCGGCAACTTACTGATTCTCAAAGGATCTGGCAAAATAACATAAATTCAATAGGTTAGCAAATGGGTTGGCAATTGCACCGGGCATCAGGGGGTTACCTCGGTCGCCGCGGTGGCAAGTGTCAACGGGGATCTGTGTGAAATGTCAACCAAACACAACTATTCCTTGTGTTATCAATGTGTTGCGCGCTCTTGATCGCCGCAAAATGCGCAATCTTTGCCGCCCCCCCTTGTCGGCCAGCGGGCGGCGCGATACCACTCGCCTTCGTCAGCCACCGAAGCGCCATCCACCGTGTCGTTGGATTTCACGTCCAACATGGATCTCCTGAACGCGACCCATGTCTTGAACGAACCCAGGGAGCGAGCGCTCCCGTCGCAAGCGCAATCCGCGGACCGAAACGCACTGTCCTTTGTCCGTTGAACCCACCCAGCAGCCCTTGAGTCCCATGCCGACACGTTTGCCCAGCTTGACCGAGACTCCCGCGCTGCTGCGCGACGGCGCGGCGCTGGCAAGCACGGACGCTGGCGCGGTGCGCGCGGTCTGGCAGGAAACGCTGGCGCGGCTGCGGACGATCACGCGGCGGTCGGTCGTGGACGCGTGGTTTGACAAGGTCATCGTGCACGCCGCCGGGCCGGACGGTTTTGTGCTGGAAGTGCCCGACGAGCACTTCCGCGACGTCATCGCCCAACAGCACCTTGCGCCGCTGCGCCGGGCGATTGACGCCAACGGCCTGGGCCAGCCACCCATTGAGCTGCGCGTGGCGGAGGATGCCGCCGGCCTGGAAGAGGACGCGCCGCCGTCGCCCGGGCATTTGGCCGTGCACGCCACGTACGCCGCAGATCCGCTCTTCGCCGCCGATCCGCGTTTTGTCAACGCCGCCGCGCCGGAACCGCTGGACACGACGAACGCGCTCGACGCCAGCAGCGCGCTCGTGGCGCGCTTCACTTTTGGCAATTTCGTGGAAGGCGAGTCGAACCAGCTCGCACTTTCCGCCGCGCGCACCGTCGCGGAGCATCCGGGCGAGACCGTCAATCCGGTTTTCCTGTACGGCGGCGTGGGCCTGGGCAAGACACACCTGCTGCACGCGATCGGCAACGCCATCAGTGCGCGCCACCCGCAGCTGCGCGTGCGCTACGTGCCGGCCGAGACGTTCGCCGACGACACGATCTCGGCGATGCGCTCGTCCCAGGCATCCGTGCGCGTTGACGTCCGCGCGTTTTACCGCAACGTGGACGTGCTGCTGCTGGACGACGTGCAGTTCCTGCAGGGCAAGAAGATGACGCAGGAGGAGTTCTTCCACACCTTCAACGCGTTGTTCCTGGCCGGCAAGCAGATCGTCCTGACCTGCGATCGCTTTCCGTCGGAGCTGCACGACTTCCACGAGCGGCTGCGTTCGCGCTTTGAGAACGGCCTGACCGCTGGCATTTCTCCGCCGGACCGCGACTTGCGCGTGGCGATCCTGCGCCAGCGGGCGGCCCAGCACGCGCTGGGCGCCGCCAAGCAGCCGGGCGAGACCGTGGGCGAGGCGCAGAACCAGCACGTGCCGCTGGACGTCATCTACTACTTGGCGGACCATTTGCGCAATAATGTCCGCGAGTTGGAAGGCGCGCTGCACAAGCTCTACGCCCACGCGCGGCTGGGCAAGCGGCCGATCGACCTGGCGCTGGCGCGCGCGGCGCTGGGGCCGATCATTGAGCTGCCGTCGCGGCACCTGACCGTTGAAGTCATTCAACGCGTGACGGCGCAGCACTACGGTTTGCGCGTGACGGACTTGAAGGGCGCCAAGCGCCACCGCAGCGTGGTCGTGCCGCGCATGGTCGCCGTATGGCTGACGCGCAAGCACACGCAGGGCTCGTTTCCGGAAATCGGCCGGGCGTTTGGCGGCCGCGATCACTCGACCGCGATCCACGCGTGCCAAAAAGTCGACTGGCTCGTGCAGACGGACCCGGCTGTGCAGGCGGCGATCCAGGCGATCGAGACCGCGCTCGGCAAATAGCCGTCAGTTTGCCGGCGGCCGGACTTGCAGCGCGTCGCGCACCGCGGACCGCAACTCCTCGGCCAGAAACGGTTTTTCCAGACACGGATTGGGCACGCGCGCCAGGAACTGCCCCGCTTGGCCGACAAACGCGCCACCGGTCAGAAACACCATCGATGCCACGTGCGGCGAATGCTGGGCCGCCAGCGCCGCGTGGACGTCCATCCCGGTCAAGCCCGGCATCATCAGGTCGCACAGCACGAGGTCAAAGTCGTCCGGCGCAGCCAGCAGGTTCAAGCCCGCCTGCGCTTGCGCCACCGTTACGACGTCATAGCCGCCGCCGAGCACGCGCGCGATCAGGCTGCCAATGAGCGGTTCGTCGTCAATCACCAGGATGCGTGGGCGTTTGGAGTGCGGCATGCCAACGACTGGGGCGCGCAGGCGTGCGCAAGGTCGTGCTACGCCAAGCGATCTGCCGTCGCAATGCGCCCCCACGCACGCAGGGTTTGTCGCGCCGACCGACATGCGGCACCATGCACTTCGGCCTCGCCACGGAGCTCTTGATGATCCCACCGCCCAGCCACCCCGCGCGCGGTCGCCACTACCGCTACTACGACCTGCTGATGGCGGGCTTCGTAACGGTCCTGCTGTGCTCCAACATGATCGGCCCCGGCAAGTCGTGCGTCGTCGACGTGTGGGGCCACAAGCTCGTGTTCGGCGCGGGCAACATCTTCTTTCCGATTTCCTACGTGTTTGGCGACGTGCTCACCGAAGTCTATGGCTTCGCCCGCGCACGCAAGGTCATCTGGGCTGGCTTTGGCGCGATGCTTTTTGCCACGCTCATGAGCTGGGTCGTCATCCACTTGCCGCTGAACCCTTCGGAACCTTACAATAAAATTATCCAGCCCGGCCTCGAGACCGTGTTTGGCAACACGCCGCAGATCGTCGCGGCGTCGATGATCGCGTTCTGGGCGGGCGACTTCGTCAACAGCTGGGTGCTCGCCAAGATGAAGCTGGCGACGCGTGGAAAATGGCTGTGGACACGCACGGTTGGCTCAACCGCCGCGGGTCAAGGCGTCGACAGCGTGTTGTTCTACCCCATCGCCTTTGGCGCGCTATGGTCGACCGAGACCATGATCCAGGTCATCGCGTTCAATTGGCTGTTCAAGGTCGGCGTGGAGGTCGTCATGACGCCGCTGACGTATGCGCTCGTGGGCTTTCTCAAGCGCGCGGAGAACGAGGACTTCTTCGATACCGACACGCAATTTACCCCTTTTTCGCTGAAGGATTGAGCACATGCGCAGCCACACCCTCGCCGCTTGGCTGCTCGTCAGCCTCGCCGCATGCGGCCAGAACGCCGCGAACACCGACGCCGACACCGGTAGCGGCACGCCAACCGACACGAGCGCGCTGGACGATGCTGACGCGACCGATGCCGGCGATCCGTTTGCCGGCGCGCCACCCGCGATTTGCCGCACCGCAACGGTCTGGAGCAACCAAAAGGCCTTTGCCGACATCACGCCGCTGGCCTTCTCCGTGGACGTGACGCAGGTCACCGGCGTCAGCATCTCCGCCGCCGACATCAACGGCGATTTCCTGCCGGACCTCAGCGTCCGCAGCTCGTCGGCCACGGGCAAGCGCGAGAACTGGGCGCCGGGCAAACGCGCGATCTGGCTGCTAAAAAACGTCAGCAATACCAAGGGAATACAGTTCAGCGACGCAACCAAGGCGTCCGGCCTGACGGCGACGCGCGACGGCACCAACGGCCGTGAGATGCAGATCGTCGTCTTTGGCGATGTCGACAACGACGGCGACGTGGACGTGTTCTGCGGCGACTCGATCCCGTACGACAACATCGGCGCGACGCCGACGGACCTGTTCAAACAGGACGCGTCGGAGCTGATGCTCAACGACGGCACGGGCCACTTCGCGCTGCCGCCGACCGCGTCGTTCGCCACCAAGGACTTGCGGCGTAACCTTGGCGCGGCGTCGTTCACGGATTACGACCGCGACGGCAAGCTGGACCTGTGGCTGGGCTACCAGACCTGGGGCGCGGCGGCCTTGCCCATCCCCGACCAGCTGGTACAAGGCGACGGCGCGGGCAACTTCCTGGAGACCTCGGCGGCGGAAGGCGTGGTGACGACGACGTACACGCAGGCGCACATCGAAGCGGGCACGGCGCCACACCATACCTGGTGTACCGCGGCGTGTGACGTGGACAACGACGGTGAGCCCGACCTGCTAACGGCGAGCTATGGCCGTGATTTCAATACATTCTGGCGCGGCGGCTTCAAGGGGGACGGCAGTGTGCGGTTCGTGCAGCAGATGAACGAGTCGCACCTGGACCGCGACGACAACGACGACTGGACGACGAACTGGAACGCGCAATGCTGGTGTCATGACCATCCGACCGACGCCGATTGCGACAAATGCGGGCCGCCCGAAGTGGATTGCCAGCAGCTGCAGTTCCCGCCGCCGTATCCGCCGGGCACGTACCGCTGGAACCACCCGACCGACCGCAGCCCGTACCGGCTGGGCGGCAACACGGGGCTGCTGACCTGCGCGGACATGGACAACGACGGCGATCTGGACCTGGTCGAGGGCACGATCGTGCACCCGGACGTCGGGCCGTCGTCGGATCCGACGCGGATCATCCGCAATGATGGCATGTCCAACGATATTCCGCAGTTCACGACGCTGCATGCCGCGGACAACGGGCTGCGGCCGCTGGATCGCTACAACGACGTCGGCGACATGGCGGGCGCGGTGTTCGACTTCGACAACGACGGCCGGCTGGACGTGCTCATCGCCTCGTCCGACTACCCGGGCACGCACGCGCTGATCTTCCACCAGAAGCCCGACGGCACGTTCGAGGAGGTGCCGATCGATTTGGGGATCGACCACAAGCACGCGCATGGCGCCACCGTCGCCGATTTTGACCGCGACGGCGACCTGGACGTCATCCTCGGCAGCAGCACGATGCGCTGCGGCCTCTCGCCCAGCGAGTGCTATCCGACCGAGGAAGTCCACGTCTTCCAAAACAACATGCCGCAGGGCAACTACGTGCAGATCCAGCTGGCGGGCACGGGCGGCAGCAACGCGTCGGCGATCGGCGCGCACGTGTGGGTAACGGCTGGCGGCGTCACACAGATGGCGGAAGTGGGCGGCGGCTATGGGCTTTTTGGCCAGCAAAACGATCTGGTGCTGCATTTCGGTCTGGGCGCGGCGTGCGTGATCGACGCGGTCAAGGTGCGCTGGCCCGACGGCACGCTGACGACGCAGACGTGGAACAACGTGCGGGCAAATTACCTGGTCAAGCTGACGCAGGGCGATCCGAAACCTGCGTATCCATTGGCAAAATAGCGCTCAAGCCAGCGTCTGCCACAGCCCGTAGATGCCCAGCCCCAGCGCGGCCAGCGAGTCGCCGGCGATGAAGCCGCCGCCGACCAGGCTGGTGATGGACATGTCGTCGGGCAATTCCTCGTCCTGAGGCACGCTCTTGGCGCCGCGCTCCAGCACAGTCTGCCACACGCTGGAGAGCACGCCGCCGCCGGCGTACCAAAGCGTCACGGGAAATTCGACGAAGCCGCCGAAGCTGGACGCGTACGGGCTCGGCAGGATCGCGCAGTCAAACGCCAGATCGGTGACGTAGCCCGCCTTGCTGGTTCGGACCCAGTTCTGCCAGCCGGCGTGACTTTTCAACAGCTTGCGCGTGATCTCGGTCACCAGGCCGATCGCCACGCCGACGCCCAGCGCCTTCATGACGTGCGGATTCGGGTGCGCCAAGCCGTCCAGCGCGCCGACGAATTTGTAGGTCATCGCGCTGCCCCACTTCTCCGCGCCGGCGACGTGCGTGGTGAACTGGTTGGCGCGCAACACCGGGTAAGCACGCATGAAAACCCGCGCGAGGCCGACGGACATGCACGCGCCCATGACGATGCCGATGACCTGGTAGCGGAACTGGATCGTGCGGTTGCTGCCCAAGCGCCAGCCGGTGGAGCGGTCCTGCTGCATGTCCACGCCAACGCTCGTGGAAATCAGCAGGATGGACGCGGCCATCAGGCCGGTGCCGGCGTCGGTCAAGCCGACGGTGGCCAGCACAAAGACCGTGATGACAAATGCCGACGAGATCGGGTTGGAGTCCGAGATGCCGGTGGAAATGCCGTTGATGAGCACGAACAAGAAGACCAGCGCAATCGCGATCAGCACAAAAAACAGCGGCGTGTGCATCAGCTGCGTCGCCACGACGATGACCGCCAGCGCCCAAAACACGACCCAAGCGATCAGCCGGCGCATGTCGCGGCGCGCCCAGACGTCCACGACCATCGGATTGAGCTCGCCGCGGTCGAAGAATTTGGCGATCGCCTGACGGAAAATCAGCGTCAAGTCGACGATCGCCGCGCCCATGATCATGCCCAACGCGATGATGAAGCCGATCTTGCGAAACGGCTTGCCGGGCTCCAACCAGCCGATTTCGTTGAGCCATGGCGTGACCCAGACGCCAACCGCGCCCATGACGGCGCCCGACACCGCGATGCGGCTGCCGACGATCATGCCGGCGCCGATGTTGGCCGCCGAGATGCCGCTGGCCTCGATGGTGGCGTTGAACGTGCTGGCGAGGCCGACGACGATGCCGCCAATCGTGCCGCTGGCCAGCTGGCCGATGGAGCGCTTGAGCAGGCGGATGTCGGTGAGCGCCCGCAGGATGTTGGCGACGGCAAAGCCCGACGGGTAGGTCAGCTGCATGCGATCGACAAGCACCGGCGTGTAGAGCATGCCGACGCCGACACCGAACATGCCGATGCACAGGAAATACAGGACCAGGTGCCACCACGGCGGCTCCGGCAAGCCGAGCCATACCATCGCCTGAATCAGCACCGCCATGCCGGCCATGCCGGAGACGGACGCGGCCATCGTCTGCATGTAGTTCGCGCCGTGCTTGCCTTCCGCGCCGTAGCCGAACGTGACCGCCGAGCCGAGGATGCCCGCGAGCACCTGACCGCCGACGAAAAAGCCCAGCGAAAAGTTCATGTACGCAGCCGTGATGCCGCCCAGCGGGCCCAGGAACAGGATCGCCACGGCGCCGAGCAGCACGTAATAGCCACGCGAGCCCATCGGCGGCAGCCACGTTTTCTTCTGGACGGCGTTGTCGGACATCGGGAGCCTCGCGTTGGTCGGTCCGGAGCGTAGACGGCGCAACGCAACGCCGCAAGCTGTGCTATTTTGCCCGCTGGAGGTGTGGTGGATGCGTGCAGTTGTGACCCGGGAGCCGGGACCGCCCGAGGTGCTGGGCCTCGCTGATCTGCCGCTGCCGCTGCCGGGGCCCGGCGAGGTGCGCATCGCGGTGCATGCCGCCGGCGTGAACCGACCGGATGTGCTGCAGCGCAAGGGCCTGTATCCGCCGCCGCCGGGCGTGACAACGGTGCTGGGCCTGGAGGTCGCGGGCGTCGTCGATGCGCTGGGACCGGGCAGCACGAAGTGGCAAGTCGGCGACCACGTCTGCGCGCTGCTGGCGGGCGGCGGTTATGCGGAGGCGTGCGTCGCGCCGGAGGGCCAGTGCCTGCCGGTGCCGCTGGGCTGGACCTTCGTGGAGGCCGCCGGCCTGCCGGAAACCGCGTTCACGGTCTGGAGCAACGTCTTTGATCGCGGCAAGTTGCAACCCGGCGAGTGGTTTCTCGTCCACGGCGGCAGCTCAGGCATCGGCGTCATGGCGATCCAGCTGGCCACGGCGCTGGGCGCGCGCGTGCTGGCGACGGCGGGCTCGGCGGCGAAATGCGCGGCGTGCGAGGCGCTGGGCGCGCACCGCGCGATCAATTATGCCGAGGAAGATTTTGTCGCAGCCGTGCGCGAAGTGACCAGCGGCCGCGGCGTCGACGTCGTGCTGGACATGGTCGCCGGCAGCTACCTGGAGCGCGATATCGCGTGCCTCGCGGACGACGGCCGCATCGTGATCATCGCGACGCTCGGCGGCAACAAGGCGACCATCCCGGCGACGGAGATCCTGCGGCGGCGGCTGACGATCACGGGCTCGGCGCTGCGTGCGCGGCCCGTCGCGTTCAAGGCGGCGATCGCGGACGCGCTGCGGCTGCACGTCTGGCCGCTGCTGGACCGTCGCACCGTCATTCCGGTCATCGACCAGGTCTTCCCGCTCGCGCAGGCGGCGCAGGCGCACGCGCGCATGGAATCCGGCGCACACATTGGCAAAATCATTCTGGAAGTACGCGATGCGTCCTGAGCGATTTGCGCGCCCGATGGCACGCCGCAGACTTGGCCAGAGAATGGCGGAATTCGTCTAAACATGCTGACCTATGTCCAACACCAAATTCTTCCGGTCAGACCTGTTGCATTTCGGACTGGATCCACGAGCGTGCACCTCCGGTGGCACGCCGCGGATGAAAGAGGTTTGATCTCGAACTTCGGTCGGAGTCTATAGAGTTCAGGGTGTAGCGGAGGGCAGGCGTTGCGGCGTTTCGTAGTAGCGATGTTGGGTGTGATGCTGCTGGTGTTCGTGGCGGCGCGGCTGTGGCCACCACCGCCGGCCGCGTCGCATGCTGCGCCATCCCCGCACGCGCCCCACACGCGACCGGTGTCGCCGCCAACCGAAGAGCTGCCGGAGGTCGCGGTGCCGCCGCCCCGGCCGCCGGAATTCGCTCCGGGCCAGGCGGTGACGATTGCGCTGACTGAGCCACCGGCAGAGCGCTACCTGAGCGTGAAGACCGACGGCAACGACGAATTCTACGGCAAGCTGGTCCGCGAGGAGAGCCACGGCAAGGCGGTTTTCGACCCGTCGCTGGGCCGCGCCGCACGCGAATTTGTATATCAATTCAGTAATTTAGGCATGGATCCGCCGTCGGACGTGCGGACGTTCCTGACGACGTCCTCGGGCGCGATTGCCGGCGACACGGTCTTTCAGCACCTGCGTAGCAATTCCGATGCCGAGGGCGCGCTGCGGCAGGCGATCCGCGCCGTGCTGGATGGGTCGACGATCGGCTCGGGCGTGCTGCACGTCGGCGTCGGCGAGGTCCTGCAGCCCGGCGCGAGCCTGGCTCGGCACATCGGCGTGGTGGGCACGCGGCTGGGCATCGACGTGGAA
Organism: uncultured Myxococcales bacterium; assembly: GCA_903929795.1. Classification (GTDB taxonomy): domain Bacteria; phylum Myxococcota_A; class UBA9042; order UBA9042; family UBA9042; genus CAIYBN01. Next base: position 68,866 of record CAIYWC010000037.1, read on the forward strand.
CCGCTGAGCCGCCGCGTGGCCTTGGGCGAGAGCTGGCGTCTGCGCGGCCGGATGCATGCGCCGTGGCGGCATCTGGAGGCGTTGGAGCTGCGGCCGGACGGTTCGCTGGCGACGCTGGAGGTGCGGGTGACGGGGAGCGCGCTGGAGGTCGTCGTGCCCGGCGAGGCGCGGCCAGGTGGCGTGGAGCTGCAGGTCGTCGGCGAAGGTCCGGATGGCCCGGGCAAGCTCGTGCAGGTGCGCGTGGAGGTCGGCCAGCCGCTGCCGGTCCGGTACGCGGCGACGCTGACGCCGGACGAGACGCCGCTGAAGTCGGCGGATAGCGCGGCGGCGTATGCGCTACAGCTGCTCAATGCGGATCGGCAGGCGCACGGGGTGCCGCCGCTGGCGTGGGACCCGCAGCTCGCAGCGATCGCGCGCGAGCACAGCGCGGACATGCGCGACAACGGCTTTTTCGGCCACGTGTCGCCGACCACGGGGATGCATCCGGACCGGCTGGCGAAGGCCAAGTACGTGGCGATCGCGTCGGCGGAGAACGTCGCGCACAACCCGTCGGTCTTTGAGGCCGAGCTCGGGCTGATGCACAGCCTGGGCCACCGCCGCAACATCCTGGACCCGCAGATGACGCACGTGGGCGTAGGCGTGGCGGGCGCGGACGATGATCAGGGTCGGCGGCGCTGGTGGCTGACGCAGCTGTTTGCCCGCCCGTCGCCGCACTTGACGCCCGCGGCCGCGGTGGCGGAAGTGCGCCGGCAGCTGACGGCGCAGCGCCAGGAGCTGGACCTGCCCGCGCTGCGCGACAACGCGGCGCTGGATGAGGTGGCGGACACAGCGCTGCAGCTGGCGCTCAACGACCAGCTGGAAGACGCATCGAGTCGCGCGCTGGCGCTGGCGCAGGAACGCCACGCCGTCCACGGCCGGCTGCGCGTCTGGACCGCCGTGACAGCCGATCTGGCGCAGATGCAGTGGCCGGAAGCCGCCAAGCTGCCCGCCTCGCGCTCGATCGGACTGGCGGCAGCACAGCGGGAGGACGGTCGGGTGGCCTTGATCCTGCTCCTGTCGGAAGGGATTTAGACACGCCGACCGAAGTGCGGGATCAAGCGTCCGCGATTCGCCGTGCGCCACTGGCTGTGCTCACGGGCCGTCCGGCCCCACAGGCAACGGTCTGGCCGGATGGATCACGGCGCTTCCCGCCCACAGGCGCTGCGGGCGACTTCACTGACCGCGCGCTCCGGGTCGCGACCGTCGCGCTCGGCGCTCACGCGGGCCTGCTTGAGCCAGGCGTCGCTGGGCCGCTGGGCCTCGCGATGCAGGCAATAGAAGCGGATGCGCAAGAGCACGTCCGTGGAGACGCCGATGCTGGCGGCTTGCTGCTCCACGTTGGCCACAGTTTGCTCGGTGGCCCGGGAGCCGAACGCCGCCCACACGCGCTGCTTGCGCTGCTCTTCCTTGACGATCCGCGTGTAGGCGGTCAGGCCGCCAAGCCCCAGCAGGCCGACGAGGGCAACCGCAACCGGCAGCGTCGGCAACTGCACAAACCCGAACAGCGGCTTGCGATGCGCCAGCGGCTCCGCGTTCTCCGGGTCCGCTACGCCGCAGCGCGCGCAAGTGCGGGTGCCACGCGGCTGCAGTTCAGCGCACCGGCCACACGGGACGCGATTGGCCAGCACGGCAGTGGGCGGCGCGTCGACTGGTGCCGACTCGTCCGGCGCTGGCTCGGCGACGGGCACCGGCTGCGGCGAGGCAGGGGCGGGTGAAGCGGGTCGCGCGCGGCTTGGGTCCCAAAGCGGTGCGGCAAGGAGTGTCGGCGGTGCCCCACCCGAGACCGATCGCGCGGCACGCTCGGTCGATGGCTGCCGACCTGGCGACGCTGGACGGCTCGGTTCCGCCGGCGCGCTCGAGACGGGGGGCTCGGCGTTTGGCACAAAACTGCCGCTCGGCGTGCGGCATTTGCGGCAATGCGAAGCGCTGACATGGGTGGGATTGCCGCACTGGCTGCAGCGCACCAACGCTGGGACGATGGGCCCAGGCGACAGCGGATCAGGCGCGCCGCAGTGGCTGCACGCCTGCTTGACCGACATGACGCCGTTGCCGCAGCTGACGCAGCGGTGCCTGGCCTTGGTGGGCATGGGTTCGGCGCAGCCGCATTGCGCGCACGGCCGCTTGGCGGAACCGACGGGATGGCCGCACTCGATGCAGACGCCGGCTACCACGGATCAGCTCCCTCCTCAGACTGCGGCAGTCTAGCCGATGTTTCAAACGCCGCCAATTTCAGGCTCTTTCCACTTGTTGGCTGGCTTGGTTGGGTATCGAAACGCTGCGCACGCCTGGCGCGCACTCGTTTTTCTCTTGCAGCACCGCAAAGTAAGCGCGTCCCGAATCCCGATCGCGCGATTTCAAAGCTTCGCAGCGGGCTATTTTGCGACCCGCGCAAGCCGCGCTACACTGTGGGGCACGACCCGTAACCTTGGGAGGGATGTCGTGCGTATCGGACAGCCACCGTCCCCGTTGCCAACGCCGCCGGCTCGCGCACGCGGCTTCACCTTGTTGGAGCTGATGGTGAGCGTCGCGATCATCGCGATCCTGGCCACCGTCGCGGTGCCGCAATTCACACACCACATGCGCATGGCGCGGACGGCGGAAGCGACCTTGATGTTGGACGTCATGAAAAAGGGCGCGACGATGTACTACGCCGCGCCGCGTACGCTGCAGGACGGGACGCGGCTGCCGTGCCAGTTTCCAAGCGCGGTGGGGATCACACCGGCGGGTGCATCGTGCTGCGATCCGGCGCTGGATACGGACGCCGACGGCCGCTGCGATGAGAACCCGCAAGCTTTCAACAGTCCGACATGGGAAGCGCTGGGTTTTGGCCTCGCGTCCCAGCATTTTTTTCAGTACACGTTCCAGGGAACCGGCGCGCTGAATACCGCGAACGCCACGATGTCGGCTTACGGCGATCAGGACTGTGACGGCGTGATGGCGACGTTCCACCTGGTGCTCGACGGCGATCCGGCGGCGACGATGTCCGGTTGTGATTCCACGACTTCTGCCGGATTCTTCCATGATTTTGAGACCGAGTGAGGCTTTGACCATGCACCCAACGCAGACCGACCCGCCAGTCCTGCTGCGCCATGACGGCGCGGTGGCGATCCTGCAGCTGAACCGGCCGGCTAATCGCAACAGCATGACGCCGGAGCTGCTGGACGCGTTTGCCGGCGCTGTCCGCGCGGTGCGGGCCCAGCCGGACGTGCGCTGCCTGGTGGTGACCGGCTCGGGCGCGTGCTTCAGCGCGGGCGCGGATTTCCGCAGCCAAATCCAGCGTGATGGCGAGCACTTGTCGTCGCCGGAGCGGTCCGCGGCGATGTACGAGCCGTTCCTGTCGCTAGGCGATGTCGAAGTGCCGGTCCTGGGCGCGCTGCAGGGCCATGCGGTCGGCGGCGGCTTTGGCCTGTCGCTGATGACCGATATCCGGATCGTCGCCGCGGACAGCAAGTTCGGCGCAAATTTCGCGCGGTTGGGCCTGCACCCTGGCATGGCGATCAGCTACCTGCTGCCGCGCCTGACCGGCGTGCCGCGCGCGTGCGAGCTGCTGTTCACCGGCCGGCTGTTCACGGGCCAGGAGGGTGTCGACATGGGCCTGTTTCTGCGCGCCGTGCCGGCTGATCGGGTGCTGGCGCAAACGGTGGCGCTGGCGCACGAGATCGCCGCGAACGCGCCGATCGCGGTGCGGATGATGAAAAAATCGATCTACCAAGGCGTCGGCTGGGATCCGCGAACGGCTGCGTGGCGCGAGGCTTTTGCCCAAGCCGCGACGGTGGAGACCGACGACGCGAAAGAGGGCGTCGCCGCGCTGCTGGCCAAGCGCCAGCCGCAGTTTACCGGCCGGTAGCCGGACCGATTATCCACCCACAGAAACGATGCATACGCATTTTTGCCGTTGCCCCGCCGGCGGGTTGCGCTATCTTGGCCGCGCTGGACGGCGCCGCGCACTTTTGCTGCGGGGATCAACGCCCAGCCGCAATTTCTCATGACCGGAGTTCTTTCATGTCACTCTATCGCTCTTTGATTCTCGTCACTTCGCTCTGCGCGCTGACCGCGCTGGCTGGCTGCGCCAAGGACCCGTCCAAGGACGCGCCCGCCGCGAAGGTCTCCGAGCCCGCACCAGAAGAGAAGCCCGCTGAGCCGACGCCACCGCCAGCCGCCCCCGCTGCTGCGCCGTCGCCCACCGCTGCGCCAGCCGCGCAACCGGTCGCGTTGACCGGCTCGATCGGCTTTATCGGCTCCAAGGTCACGGGCTCCCACAACGGCGAATTCAAGGACTTCAAAGGCAGCATCGCGCTCAAGGACGGCAAGCCCGAAGGCGGCCAGCTTGAATTCACCGTGCAGACGGCCAGCCTCGTGACGCTCGACGCCAATCCGATGAAAGAGAAGCTGGAAGGCCACCTGAAGAGCCCAGACTTCTTTGATGTCGCCAAGTTCCCGACCGCGACGTTCACTTCGACTGAAATCAACGTCGGCGGACCAAACGGCGCGACGCACACGATCAAGGGCAAGCTGACGCTGCGCGGCGTGACCAAGGACGTCGAGTTTCCGGCGACGCTGGCATTGGCCGGCAAGGACATCAGCGGCAAGACGGAATTCTCCATCAACCGCAAGGACTTCGGCATCGTGTTCGCCGGCATGCCCAATGACCTGATCCGCGACGGCGTGGTCATCAAGATCGACGTCAAGGCGACGCTGCCATAAGCGGCGCGCCCTGACACGACGACCTCGCCCGTCGAGGTGAAGCGGCGACCATTCGGGATTGTGCTCCCCTGAGTGGCCGCCGCTGGCGTTTTGCCAAGCGTTGCCAAGCAGCGTACGATCGCGGCCTACCTTGGAGGCGCCATGATCCCGCTTTTTGGCTTTGCCGTCGTCATCGGGCTGGTCGTGCTGTTCTCGTCGTTTGTGACGGTCAGTCAAGGCACCGTCGGCGTGGTCACGATGTTTGGCAAATACGGCCGCGTGCTGCGCCCCGGGCTGAACATCAAGCTGCCGCTGGTCGAGTCGATCTACAAACGGATTTCCATCCAGAACCGCTCCGTTGAGCTGGAATTTCAAGCAATTACCTCGGACCAGGCCACGGTCGGCTTCAAGGCGATGCTGCTCTACGCCGTGCTGAACCACGACGAGGAGACGATCAAGAACGTCGCGTTCAAGTTCATCGACGACCGCAGCTTCATGCAAGCGCTGGTGCGGACGGTGGAAGGCAGCGTGCGCTCGTTCGTCGCGACCAAGCGGCAGTCGGAGATCCTCAGCCTGCGCCGCGAGATCGTGCACGAAGTGAAGTCGCAGCTGGACGCCAGCCTAGAGGATTGGGGCTATCATCTCATCGACTTGCAGATGAACGACATCGTTTTTGACGAGGTCATCATGACGTCCATGGCCAAGGTCGTGGCCTCCGCCAACATGCGCGCGGCGGCCGAGAACGAGGGCCAAGCGCTGCTGATCACCAAGACCAAGGCGGCGGAAGCGGAAGGGCGCGCGATCCAGATCTCGGCGGAAGCGCAGCGCGAGGCCAGCAAGCTGCAAGGCCAGGGCGTGGCGCAGTTCCGCGAGGAGATGGCCAAAGGCGTGCGGCAGTCCGTGGAGCAGATGAAGGCGGCGGGGCTGGACCCGGGCTTTTTGCTGTTCTTCATGTGGACGGAATCGCTCAAGCATTTCGCTGAACAGGGCAAGGGCAACGTGATCTTCCTGGACGGCTCCACCGAAGGGATGCAGCGGCAAATGCGCGAGATGATGGCGATGAACCAGCTGAACACGCTGCCCAAGGCGCCGCCGCCGCCGATTCCGCGGCAGGTTCCGCCTCGCGCGGAGTAGCCGCTTGCGCTAGCATCGGTGGCGCGCGACTGCCGCGCCCGTCAGGTTGTCATGCCACCGCCCGATCGCGATTCAGGCTCGCCCGACGTCCAAACCCACCTGCGCCTCTGCCTGCAATGGCTGGCGACGGCAGGTCGGCTCCTGCGCTGCCGGCTGAGCCTCGCGACGCAGGTGCGCCAGGCGCGCGCCGCGGGGCTGACCGAGGAAGAAGCGCTCCAGTCGGCCGATCCCGCCCGCGCGGAGGTGCGCGTGCTCGCGAACGCGTTGGCGCACGTGGAGGCCGAGGCCGCGGCGCTCGGACTGCAGCTGCCGATGGACGCGCTGGCGGAGCAGCACCAGCTGGACGCGCTGGACCGGCAGATCCTGACGCTGGCCGTGGCGCCGCACGTGGACGTGGATATCCGCGACGCGATCGCGCGCTTCAACGACAACCTGCTGGCCAACACCGTGGACGTGCGGTTGTGCCTGGAATTCCTTGTGCAGGACCCGGTGGAGCGGCTGGCCGTGCGTGCGCGCTTTGCCCCGGACGGGCCACTGCGCGCGGCGCGGCTGATCGCCATGGACCGGCCACCGGGCGGAAACGCGGAGAACTTGCTGGGCCAGGAGATCGTGCCGGCGCCGCGCGCGTTGCAGTTGCTGCTGGGGGAACAGGGCCTGCTGGACACATCAATGGCTGGCATGGCAGCGTTTTCCTGGCCCAACGTGGCGCTGGAGTCGGTGGGGCTGCCGCCGGGCCAGATCGAGCCGCTGCTGAGCCTGCTGCAACAGCACAACTCCGTGGCGACCCGCGCGCCGCGCAATGCACCGTTTGCCCTGCCCGCGGCGTTGGTGGTGGAGATTTCCGGACCGCCGGGCACTGGCAAGACGATGCTGGTGCACGCCCTGGCCAAGCACCTGGCCAAGCCGCTGCTGGAGATCGACGCGGCGCGGCTGGCCGAGCAGAGCGATGCGGATCTGGCGCGCAACCTCTACAGCGCGCTGGATCAGGCGCGGCTGGCCGACGCGGTCCTGGTGCTGGACGGCGTGGACGCGCTGTGCGGCAAGGGCTCGACGCGGCTGGGGCTGCTGCAGGACGCGTTCGCGGGGCACGCGGGCATCGTGGTGCTGACGTCGCGCGATACTGCCGCGCTGGACGCGCTTGTGGACCGGTTCGTGGTGCAGCGGCTGGTGCTGGAGACGCCGGCGGCGGCGGAGCGCGCGCGGATCTTTCGCCTGCACAAGCCCGACGGCGTGGCGATCGCCGCGGATTGCGACGTCGAGGCGCTGGCCGACCAGTACGCGTTTCCGGGCGCGCTGATTCGCAACGCCATGCAGGTGGCAGTCAACCGCGCGACAGCGGCCGATCCGCAACATCCTGAGATCACGCATGAAATCCTGAGACGCGCGTGCCAGGAGCAAATTCGCGCCAGCCTGGACGAATACGCGGTGCGGCGGAAATACGATCTCACGCTGGCTGATCTGGTGGTGCCGCCGGAGACGCGGGACGACATCGAGGAGTTGTTCACCGCCGCCAAGCACCGCGGAACCGTGCTGCATCACTGGGGTTTTGGCCAGAAGATCTCGACCGGCAAGGGCCTGATCGCGCTGTTCTCCGGCGAGCCGGGCACGGGCAAGACGCTGTGCGCCACGATCCTGGCCCACGAGCTGGACCAGCAGCTGTTCCAAATCTCGATTCCGCGCGTTGTGTCCAAGTGGATCGGCGAAACCGAGAAGAATATTGAGAAAATCTTTGAGTCCGCGCGCGCGGCCCACGGCATCTTGCTGTTTGACGAGGCCGATTCCCTGTTTGCCAGCCGCACCAAGGTCGAGAGCTCGGTGGATCGCTACAGCAACATGGCGACGAACATTTTGCTGCAGGAAATCGAGAACTTCGAAGGCATCGTGCTGCTGACGACCAACCTGGAAAAAAACATCGACAAGGCGTTCCAGCGGCGCATCGGCTTCAAGGTGCATTTTCCGTTTCCGGAGAGCGAATACCGCGCCCACATCTGGCAAACGCTGATTCCGGCAGCGTGTCCGATGGACGACGACGTGGATTGGCAGGACCTGGGCGAGCGGTTTGAGCTGTCAGGCGGCCACATCAAGAATGCGGTGCTGCGGGCGGCCTACCAGGCGGCAGCTGAGGACAAGCCGCTGGCGACGCGGCACCTGGAGTTCGCGGCGCGCCAGGAGTGCAAGAACGCTGGCAAGGTCTTCCGCGCGGCGCGGAATCGGGACTACTGATGGGCAAAACCGCACAGATCTTGGTGATTCTCGCGTTGATGGGGCTGCCGGCCTGCCGCCGGGCTGGCGTGCCGACGCCGGAGTCGTTTGGCGACAACCCGCAGGCAACCGATGACCCAACGCTGACGACGGACGAGGACATCGCCGACGACGCAACGCCCGCGGACGTGGCCATGCCGAAGGGCGGCAACGTGCTGTTCATCGGCAATAGTTACACGTATGTCAACGACTTGCCGGGCATGACCGTGCAATTTGCCCACAGCGGCGGCGCGGCGGTGCAGCAAACGTCGGTCACCTTGGGCGGCGCGACGCTGGCGGGGATCATCGCGCAAACCCAGGCCGTGGCGACGATCGCGCAGGGCGGCTGGCGATTCGTGGTGCTGCAAGGCCAATCGGTGGAGCCGGCCGGTGATCTGGCGGATTTCCTGCCCGCCGCGCACACGCTGTCGGACGACGCCCATGCCGCGGGCGCGACGGTGGCGTTCTACCAGACCTGGCCGCGCAAGGCGGGCGATGCGCTGTACCAGCAGGCGTGGACGGGTGGCACGCCGCAGGCCCTGGCCAAGCTGTTGAAGGACGGCTACCAGCAAGCGGCGGACCAAAATGCCGGTATCCGCGTGCCCGTGGGCGACGCGTGGATGCTGGCGCTCGCGCAATATCCGGAGATCAACCTGTACCAGGCGGACGGCTCGCATCCGGTGACGGCGGGGACTTATCTCGCGGCGTGCGTGTTCTCGGTGACGCTGTTCTCGGTCGATCCGATGGTGGTGGCCTGGGCGCCGCCTGACCTGGATCCGACCCAGGCGTGGATGCTGCGCAAGATTTGTCAGCGGGCGACCAGCGGGCCGTAGCTACGGACCCAACAGCGCAGTCAGGAGCTTGCCGGGCAGGCCGATATCGCCGGCCAGCCGGAGCTTGCCGCTGACCAGCACGCCCATCGGCGGAGTCCGCGCGGCACCCAGCGCCACCAGGTCGTCGGCGTCGACTTCAATCGTCGTTGTCGCCCGATCGTACGCCGCGGGTCCCGCGCCAATCGTCAGCACGTAGCGGTAGCGGTCGTCGTATTCGCGGTCGTGAATCACCAGCGCCAGGCTGCCGCCAATCGCGATCGCCGCGCGAATCCGCGCCGGATTCACCCGCAACGCGGTCAGGTCAGGCACTTCCGCCGGCTGGCCCAGGCGCTGAAGCAGCGCAACCTGCCGCTCGCGCAGCGCACCCGTCACCGCCTCGCGAAAATGCGCCTCGGTCGCCGTGATCTGCAGGCCAATCGGCCCCACGGCGCCCGGCTGCACGTCCAGGCGACCGTTCACCAGGGCCACGGACCACGAACCGCCGTCGTGCACGTGGTACACGACGCGATCCGGCAGCGAGATCGCCGGCAACCGCAGCGGCAGCGTGGGCAGATGGCGCTCAAAGAACGCCGCGGGCTTGAGTGATCGCGGCAGGGAAAAATAGGCGTCGGGCATGGTGGTTGGGCGGTCCTGCGCCGCGTTCGTCCCGGCGCCTGTCGGAAAGCCTTTCCCGGCAGGCTCCAGGCTTGGGGTTGAGGGCCGTCGGGGCAAGGCGCCGCGAAGTGATTTCGCGGGGTTTCGCGCCTAGAAAACCGGCGGTCGGTTGACGTCCGGCTTCTTTTCAGGTGGCTTGACGTCGGGCACTTTGACGTCGGGCTTGACGTCGGGCTTGTGAACCAATTGTTTCGCCTTGGGTTTCTCAATATCCGGCGCGATGTCGGGCGCGGCCGGCACGTCCGGTGGCACATCGGGCTGAATGTCCGGCGCGGGCGGCACATCCGGCGTCTGCACGACGTCAGGCACCTCGGGCGGCGGCGTGGGCGGTTGGACAGCCGGCGGCGGCGCAGGCACGGGCGCGGGCGGCGTGCCGTTGCGGAGCGCCAAAAACGCACCCACGCCGATGACGGCAACTCCGGCCACGACCAGCCCGACCATCAAGCCGGTCCGGTTCGGCGGCGGCGCGGCGGCAGGCTCAGGACGGGGCGCGGAAACCGGTGCAACCGCGACCTTCGCTGGCGGCGGTGGAGCCGCGATCTTGGCCGGCGGTGGCGCTGCGACCCTTGCCGGCGGCGCCGCCGCGATCTGGGCCGCGGGTGGCGCTGCGACCTGCGCCGGCGGGCCCCCCCCTTGCAACAGCTGCTGCAGGTAGGCCGCCTCGCTGACGTCCAGCGCGGTTGTGGACCGATCATCCTCGCGCACCGCGTTGCGAATCGCCTCGGCAAAGGCCGCCACCGACGGATGCCGGTCACCGGGCCGTTTCTTCAGCGCGCGCTGCAGCTCGATCTCCAGCGCGGGCGGCAAGTCGCAGTCCAGCTTGATCTGGCGCACGGCCGGCGCCGCCGCAATCGCCTGCTTTTTGGCGATTTCTTCCACAGACTTGCCGCGAAACGGCGCCTTGCCGGTCAGGGCTTCAAACAGCACGCAGCCCAGGATGTACACGTCCGTCGCAGGCGTCGCGCCGTCGGCCAGATCGGGCGGCCGGTATTGCGCCAGGTAGCCGGGGTCCAGCGCGCCGCGCTCCGTCCACCGCGGCTTGCCGTTGCCGGTCGCGTCGCCATACGCCACGTGCGCGGGCGTGATGGGCGCGGTCGGGCGCGCGCGCGCCAGCAGCTCCGCCAGGTCGGACACGCGGCCCACAGCGAGGTTGGTGGGCAGCGCGCCCGAGGTCTCGATCAGCTTGGCCAGCGTCGTCAGCGGCGGGGTCGGCGGCGGCGGCGCGGACGCCGGCTCGACCGGCTGGGGCGCGGCCGGACGCGGCGCAGGCACTGCGGCCGAGGCGGGCCGGATCGGCGCCGGCACCGGCTTGAGCTGGCTGGTCACCGGCCGCTGCATCGGTGGAATCGTCTTCTGGGGCGGCGGCGGCACGCCGGGCTTGGGGACCACCGCGGGGCGCTGCAGCGCGCTCAGGTCAAAGGCTTGGGTCGCGTCTTCGACACCGGTTTCGCGGTCCTGCAAGGCCGCCGTCAGCTGCTGGAGCTGGCCCGCGCCCACGCCGACCAGCGTCGGCATATGCCGTTCCGCCTGGGGCGGCTCGGGCGAGACGAGCGTGCTGCCGTCCTGCGGGCAAAAGGCGATGCCGTCGGGCTGGGTCGCATGGCATTTGGGGCAGACTTTCGCCACGGGGGAGGCTCCAACCGGCAACCGCGCCCAGTATGACGCGACCGCGGGCGACTGACAACGACGAGCGGACGCCCGACGGGCGCTTGCGCTCAGAAGCTCGGATTGGGCGAGCTCGCCTCCTCGTCCTTCTCCGGTTTGGCCGCCGGCCGCGGCTTCGCGGGCTTGGCAGGCGCCTTCGCGTCGGCCGGGTCGCCCTCCTCCAGCATGCACTTGGCCAGTTCGAAATACGCGGAATCATTGCTAATCAGCCGACAGTCCCAGTCCTTGATCTTCTCGAATCCCGGGGTCTTCGCGTCGCGCAGCTTCTTGGATTCCGCCTTGACCTTGGACTCGAAGCCGCCCAGGCGGCCGCGCTCCAAAAGCGCGTAAAAGTTGTGGCCGTGGTTGAAATCCTTGAGATACGGCTCCAGCTGCGTGGCCTTGTTCAGCGGGCGGATCTCGTTGTTGCTGTAGAACGTCTCGCCGCGCCAGGTGATCAGCCAGCTGACGATGTCCTCCTGGCACACGCGCTTGGTGCGGCTGTCGAGGAATTCCGGGATCGCGCCCAAGCCCACGCGCGACAGCAGCGGCGTGTAGGCTTCCGTGATCGCCGGCGGGTTTGGATGCAAGTGGCAGTCGCCGTAATACGCCTCGAACAGGTATTTTTGGCTCCAGTGCGGCGCGAGCGACGGCATGTAGTAATTCAGCGCCCAGAACGCCACGAGTCCGGCGGTCGCCGTCAGCAGCCACAGGCCCACGCGCCGCAGCTTTTGCCACAGCAGCAGCAGCATCGCCGCGCCGCCGAGCCCGGCGACAATCGGGATGAACGTCTCAAAGCGAAACCACTGGATTGTCAAGATGTTAGCGACCATCGGCCCGACGTTCTTGCCAAACGGCGCGTCGCCCCAGGTCTGCGCCGGCACCGGATCCTGGTTCCAGCGGATGACGCCGTTCATGTCGAACGGCATGTTTTCCGGCATCGGCCGGTCGTACTTGTAGGTGAACAGGTTGCGCAAGTTCTGGTAATCGCCCAGCAAATTCACAACAACCGCGCCGAAAATCAGCAGGCCCAGCAGCATGACCAGGCGCGCGCGCGGCCGCTTGTCGTCCAGCGCCTCGTCCAGCAGGAACGCGATGAGCACCGTCAGCGCCGGCACGCCGGGCAAAATGTAGTGGTGAAAGCGCGTGGAGCTGGCCGTGAAAACCAGAAATGAAATCAGGAACCACGCGAACAGAAACGCTTTCCAGTGCTGCACGGTCGCGGCGACGGACTCCGCGGGCGAAGCATCGCTCGGCAGGTCGCGCGCGGTGCGAATCGACGACACGGCGGCGATCAGCGCAAGTGGCGCCAAGGCCGACCACGGAAACAGCCCGTAACCCAGCCATTCCACAAAGTATTCAAACGTGCCGGTGTCGATCTGGTGCACGCCAGCGCCAACGCGGTTGAAGTGGTCGTGGATGAAGAACCGCTGGTAGTACGGCATGCCGTGGCGGCAGAACATCGCGACGTACCAGGGCAGCACGGTCAGGAAGAACAAGGGGACGCCGCGCGCCAACTCCAGCTTGGCCAGCAGGCCCCACTGCCGCGAAACACCGAAGTAAATCAGCAGGATCGCACCCGGCAGCATGAAGCCCAGCAGGCCCTTGGCGTAGGTCGCCTGCGCAAACAGCATGAACCCACATAGCAGCAGGTACTTGCGCAGCCAGCGGTCGCGAAACGCCAGGTCCCAGCCCTCGGCGGTCTTGCGCTGCTGCCAGACCGGCACGGCGACGGCGGCAAGAATTCCAATAAAAACAGGGACATAAAACAGCAAGTGATACACGCCGTTTTGCTGGATGATGTCGCCCCACGCGGCGATGCCCGTCAGGCCCTGACCGGCGTTGGCCTGGAACAGGTCGGTCGAGATGATGACCAGCTGCGGCACGACGTTGAGCACGACAAAGCCGAGAAAGCCAAGTGTGGCCCAGAAGAAGCCGCGCTCGGTCAGTTGCTCGCGCTTGCCAAAGATCGCGACCGCGAAAAAGCACAGGCCAATCGTCAGCGTGGCGACAAACGGGTTGTCCGTCTGCGCCTGGCGGCTGACCATGTAGACGAACGGCGACAGCGCCGTCACGGCCAGCGCGATGAGCGCCATGCGCCGCGAGACGATGCGCTCCAGCGCCAGGTAAATCGCCGAGCACATCGACGCGCCCAGCAGCGCCTGCGGCAAGCGCAGCGCCCAGTCGGTCAGGCCGATCAGCTTGAGAAAGGTCAGCTCTGACCAGAAAATGTAGATGGGCTTGGAGTAAAACCACTCGCCGCCGATGGGTTCCGTGCCGATCTGCGTGCGGTAGCCCCACCATGGGTTCACCCAGTCGTAGGACTCGTACATCGTCCGGGCGACTTCGCCGTAATGCGTTTCCCACGGATCCCACAGGCCAAACGACCCGCAGTTCATCACGTACAGCGCGAACACCGCGCCGATCGCCAGCCAGCGGATCAGCCGGTCGCGTGGACCCGGCTCGAACGGCGCGATGTCCTGCGCGCGGGCGAGAATCGGCAGAAGCGCGCGGCGCGCGGGCGCTGCAACGGCGGAGTCCAGAGCGGATTGGGACAATTCGGTCATGCACTTCCCGGCGAAAGCGGCCCAAAAAGACCGCTGCGGCTTCTATCGGTCGAGGCCAGCAAAGTCAATTGCGCGACCGGCGGATTGTAGCCCAAGCGGCCAGCAAAAGCAGGAGGGGCCAGCCGCTGGCGATCCGACCGGCCGCGCAGCCGCTGGCTTTGGGCGGGTCGTTGCAGGCGCTGCAGGTCGTGCGGTAAGTGGTGCAGATGCCGGCGGTGTCGTCGGCGGCCAGTGTGCGCTTCTTGGTCTCGCCGGGGTCCGCACCCGCGTACATCGTCGCTTCCGGGTCGAGGCTGTGATCCAGGCCCAGCACGTGGCCAAATTCATGGGTCAGTGTGCTTTGCAGGTCATAGGCCCCTGCCGCGCAGTTCGGCGCGACGCAGAAATCGTGGCCCCAGTCGTCCAGCAGCACGTCCGCATCGCGCACCGCGCCGGAATTGCGGTCATAGGTCAGCACCGTCAGCGCGACGACCAGGTTGCTGACGCCTTGCGCTTGCCAGGTTTGCGCGTCGTGGACGAAATTGACCCAGTTGCCGTTGCCCGCGACCGAGGCGCAGCTGCCGTCGGAAGCGGTGCCGATGCACTGCGCGCCGATCGGCGTCGGCGTCCCGCGCGGCAGCCACTGGAATTGCTGGCCCAGCGGGTTCAGCGCGCACGTTTGCGGCGTCGAGAGGCCGTTGACGCAGCCCGCGCACAGGCCACACTGCACGTCCTGCCAGGTCTGACCGGACGCCGCCGCGATCGCCTGGACGTCCACATTCGCCAGGCCATCGAGCACCGTCGCGTCCAACGCCAGCGGAACCGTCGTGACCGGCCAGCGGATGCCACAGCCCTGCAGCGCGCCGTTGTCGTCCGGCGGCAGCGTGCGGTATTGCACCCAAGCCCACGCTGGCTGCGCCACGAACAGCAGCAGCCACGCCAGCTTGTTCACTTGCAAAAGCCGAACCCGGCGGGAATACCGCTGGCGCTCGCCAAGCCAAAGCCGGTGCAGGCGCCGGTCGCGCAGGGGTGTTTGGTGTCGCAGATCGGCGTGCAGGCGCTGGCGATGCAGACAAGGCCGCCGCCGCACAGGCTCGTGGCGCTGCAGGGCTGGCCGGCGGTCGCGGTGCCGGACGTGCCGCAGACGGTGCTGACGGCGCGCACGTAGTTGCCGCCGGCGATGAGCGTCGGCAGGCAGTTCTGGCCGATGGGGCACGTCGTGCCGCCGGCTTCGTCGGCGAACGGCGCGCAGGCGGTGTCGCAGATGCCAGCGCGCGGCGCGTCGCTGACGATGTCGCACTGCAGGCCGGCTTTGCAATCGCTGACTTGCTGGCACAGGTGTTGGCACGTCCCGTCGCTGCCAGCGCTGCCGGTGTTGCGCACGCACAGGCTGCCGGCGGCGCAGCCGGTCTCGGTGGCGGACTGCGTGCACGCGTTGCCTTCGGCCGTCGGGCTGGCGGCGAGCGGCACGCAGCCGGTGGTGAGGATCGGCGTGTTGGCGGGTGTCTCAGCGACGACGACGCACGCGTCCCCTGTCTTGCAGTCGTTGGCGAGCACGTCGCAGCACAGGCTGTCGGCCTGCGTCGGATCGACGTAGGTCACGGTGGCGTCGCACGTCAGGCTGCCGTTGTCGTAGTGGTAGAAACCGTTGCTGGCGGAGTCGAAGCTGCCGCTGAAGTTCTCGCTGCCGTCGGTGCTGGCGAGCGTGAAGTCGTTGCCCTTGAGCGTGCCGCTCCACGTGCGGTAGTCGCCGACCCACGTGAGGTTGCAGTCCTTGGCCAGCATGCAGCCGAACGTGATGGACGAGGCGCCGCCGGTGCACGTGCCGTCGATCGCGTACGCGCCGGCGCGGGACGCGCAGCTGGGGATGAAGACGTCATTTGCCCCGTCGAGCTTGGTATCCGGCGCAGACGTCGCGTCGGTGCCGGCGATCGCGTCGGTGCCAACGGCGTCAGAGCCGGTTGCGGCGTCATCAGCCACATCGGCGCCGTCGCTGGTGGCCGTCTTGCTGCCACAAGCCGCCAGCGCGACGATCGCGCACAAGCCAATGAATTTACGCATGAATTGTCTCCGGAATTTACGAACCCTTCAAGTGCCGCAGCATCCGCACCGCCGTCTGCACCGCCGCATCGTTTTGGTGCGCGGTGCCCTGGGACTGCAGAATGAATGTGCGAAGTGCCTGAATCGCCGCGTCTTTTTCGCCCAGCTGCAGCAGCGCGCTGGCATAGTTCAGGTGCACGCCCGGCCGCGCCTTGGGATGCGCCGCCGCCGCCGCCAGCACGGTCTTGGCGCGATCGGGCCGACCGAGGTCCAGCCAGGTCAGGCCCAGAGCCTCTTGAATTTCAACGCTCTGCGGCGCAAACCGCTGGCCTTCGGTCAGCACGTCGCGCGCCGCCTCGAACGCCTCGACCTGGCCGTAGACCTGCGCCAGCAGCACGTACGCCGGGGCAAAACCCGGATCGCCGGCAATCGCCGCGCGCAGCTCCTTGTCCGCCGTCACGCGATCCGGCGCGGCGCCATTCGGATTCACTTGATCGAGCGCCACGCGCGCCGCCAGCATGTGGCCGTTCGGGTGGCCCGGGTCCAGCTTCAGCAGCGCCGCGACCGCGTCCAGCGTGCCCTTGGCGTCGTGCAACTCATAGCGGGCCTTGGCCAAATTCAGCCACGCGTCGGCAAAAGTCGGGTCAGCGGCCACCGCGCGCTGCAGGGCATCGGCGGCGTCCTTGGGCTTGTCGCGCTTCAACTGCAGCACGCCGAGGTAATAGAGCGTCTCGGCGTCTGCCGGTCGCAACCGCTGAGCTTCGTTCAGGAATGTTTCGGCGCGGGTGTAATCCTCGTGCTCCAGCGCTTCGACAGCCTGGTTGCTCGCGGCGACAAATTGCTTCTCTGTCGCGTCGCAGCCCGGCAGCGCCAGAGCGGCAATCAGCACCAAAGGCACAGCGCGCACAAACATCGAGACCCCCGCGACGTCAGGCAATCAATGCGATGCAAAGACGAATGGATACACGACGTTGGTAATACCGCCGCCCTTGGCCTGCGGGAATTTCCAAGCCTTGACGTTGTTCAGCACGCAGTTCTCGACACTGTCGTTGCCGATGGTCGACTCGTCGATCTTGACCGGGTTCACGGTGCCGTTGGGCTGGATGATGAACTTCACCTTGATTTTGCCCGACAAATCCGGGTTGGTCTGCAAGCCCTTCTGGTAGCACGCCTTGATCGCGCCCATCTTGGTGGCGATGTAGGCCTTGATGACCGGCTTGGGCAGTTCGCCCGTCGCATCGCCGACGCTCCCGCCGACCCGCACCAGGTTCTGCCTTCTCTCCTGAACGTTGAGCGTGGGTTCCTTGCCGCCGCCGCTTGTGTCCTTGCCCAATCCGGAAGCGACCTGCCGGCCGGTCTCCGTGCCATCGCCCGCGCCGCGCCGTCCGCCGTTGGGATCACCCAGGGCACCGGCCGCGCGATCGCTGGAATCCGCCGCTGCGTTTGCCACCGGGCCGCCTGAGCCGTCATCCTCGGCAAAAAGCTTGGTCGATGGCGTGTCCACGGCCTTGAGCGCGTCGTCGATCGCCGCCGTGTTCTTGGCCAGCTCATCCTTGACGATGTCGTGCACCTTGTCCTTGCGGTCTTCCTCGTTGAGCTTGTCCAGCTCGTTCTTGACCGCCTCGGCCTTTTTCTCCACCTGCGCGGGCGCAACGGGAATGGCTTCGGCTTCTTTCTTGTCGGCTTCCTTGGCCTGCTCTTCCTTCTTTTCTTCCGGCGCTTTCTCTTCTTGAATCAGGACTTCGATCGTCTCCGGCTTGCGCAGATCCTGCTCCACCTGCTCCAGATAGCTCAGCCGCGCGCGGTTGCGGAATTCCGCCGAGTTGAACCCGGCAAACAGCGGACCGCCCAGCAGCGCCAGCGCCAACAGCAGGCAAATCAGGAAGATCGTATTCTCGCGGCTCCACAGGCTCAGCGGCGGCGGCGGCGGCACGGCAGCGCGGCTGAGAAGGAACGTGAATTCGTCAAACTGCACAAACGCGTGCGTCGTCGCGGTGATCGGAATCGCCGGACCTTTCAAGCTCTCCGTGCCCGCGCGCAACGCCGCCAACTCGAAGGTCTTGCCGTCGACCAACACGCGACCCTGGGCGCTCGGATTGTCCACGCGCAGCGCAAAACCCGCGGTGGCGTGCGGCTCAACCAGCAGCGTCAGCTCATGGTCTTTCTTGCCCATCGCCTCGGGCGGCAGCGCAAAAGTGCCGTCTTCGCCGAGCGTGACCGGCACCGGCCGCGCAAAGAAGCGCGCGGCGTGGGTATCCCCGCGCCACAGCATGCGGACATCCAAGCCCAGCGGACCTGTCATTGGCTCGTCGCTGGGCTGCTGGAACGGATCGACGGCGGGCGGCGCCTTGGCAGCAGGCCCCTTGGCCTTTGCCGCGGTCGCCGGCGCGGACTTGTTCAGCGTCTGCGCATGCGCGGCCAGCGCGGCAACGTCAAGAACCGCAGTCGCTTCATCGGGTTCCGCGGGCAGCGGCACGACGTCAAGCAGCACGGTCGCGTCGGTCGGCGCGCCGACGGCAGGCAGATCCGCGCGTGTCGCTGCATGGCTTGCGGCTACGTCAGGTTGGTTCGCCGGCGTACCAGCGGTCCGGCTCTTCTTGGCCATCGTCTACAGATCCTCAGCCGAACGGAACAGCTCAGCAAAGAAGTTCGTGCGAATGCGAATCAAGCTCTGGCGCTGGTTCTGCTTCACGTCGATGGTCCCGCCTTCCGGGCGGATGTAGGTCGCTTCGATGACGTCGTCTTCAAACGACACCGTGCGCGCCGCTTTGCCTTTGCCCTTGGTCTGGGCCTGCGCAACCGCCGGCGCCGCCAACGCCACGAGCGCCAGCCCCACGAGCGCCAAGCGGCCAAGGTCGAGAAATGGTGGCGTTTTCAAGGGTGCCTCCTCAACGGCAAGACGAACCGGCTGGCAGTATGGCGCAAGCGCTGGGTCGACGCAATCTTGCCGCCCGACGCTCCCCCGTTTGACGCGCAGAAGTTGCGGACGATCTGGGTCATGCCGCCGATGCCCGCATGCTGGCCGCCAGCTCAGCCGCGAGCGCCGCCGGACCGGCGCCATGACTCCCCGCAACCAGCGTCCGCACGTCCAGCAGGACGCGAGCGCCGCGCACACGACCGATGACGGGCACCGCCGCGGCCAGCAAGTGCGCCTGCAGTTGCGGACCACTCCAGCCGGCGCGCTCCAGCACCAGCGCCGAGGACGGCAGCCGCACCAACGGATCCGTGCCGCCGCCCAGCTGCGCTTCGCACGCCTCGACCGCCACGTGCCAGGTCGGCGGCAGCTGCGCCTGCACGTGGTGCGCCAAATCCACCGCCAGCGCGGCAATCGCCTCGGCGCCCTGGCCCAGCGCCGCCAACACGGGCAAGTCGTCCGCCGCGCGACCCAGCAGATGCGTGCGCAGGACGTGCTCCAGCGCCGCGAGGGTCAGGCTGCCGACGCGCAGCGCCCGGGCCATCGGGTCCTGCGCCAGCTGTTGGACAAACGCGCGTTTGCCCACCACGATGCCCGCCTGCGGACCGCTGACCAGCTTGTCACCGGAAAACAGCACCAGATCAGCGCCTTGCTGCAGCACATCGGCTACCAGCGGCTCGCGATCGAACGCGCCGTGCACCGCCTGATTGAGGCCAGCCAGCGCGCCCGACCCGACGTCCACCACCAGCGGCACATCGTGCGCGTGCGCCAGCGCCGCCAGCGCTGCCAGCTCCGGCGTTCGGGTGAAGCCGACCAGCGCGAAATTGCTGCGGTGCACCTGCAAAAGCGCGGCGATCTGCCGGTGCTTGTCGCGGGCCAGCGCCCGCTCATAGTCACGCAGGTGGGTGCGGTTGGTCGCGCCGACCTCCACCAGCGTCGCGCCCGCCGCGGTCATCACCTCCGGGATGCGAAAACCGCCACCAATTTCAACCAGTTCGCCGCGCGATACGACGACCTGCCGACCCGCCGCCAGCGCGTGCAGCGCCAGCAGGACCGCCGCCGCGCCGTTGTTCACCACCAGCGCGTCCTCGGCGCCCGTCAGCCAGCACAGCAGCGCCGTCAGGTGATCCTGGCGCGCGCTCCGCCGGCCGTCGTCGAGCGAGAATTCCAGGTTGCAATAGCCGCGGGCCGCGTCGGCGATCGCCGCGATCGCGCCGGCCGAGAGCGGCGCCCGTCCGGCGTTCGTGTGCAGTAGGATCCCGGAACCATTTAGAATTCTTCGCAGGCTGGGCTGCCGGACCTGGGTCGCGCGCTGCTGGACGGCATCGGCAACGGCCGCCGCAACCGCCGCCGGGGTCGCCAGCGCGCCCGCCACCACCTGCGCGCGCACCACCGCGATGGCGTCGCGCGCCAGCGTGACCGCCAGCGACTCCGGCAAATCGGCGAGCGATGGCGTCCGGCGCAGCGTCTCGACCGCCGGCAAATGCCGCAGCAGTTGGCTCATATTTCCCCCGGCTGGTTGGACAGACCGGCGACCACGTCGACGATCGGCACGTGCACGCCCTGCTGTGCGGCCCACTGCCGCACGTGATCCTGAAACGCGGCAGCCGACGACCCGTCCACCCGACGATCGGGCTGATGCGGGTTGGCCGTCAAGCACGCCAGCGGCCGCGTTTGCCGCGCGGTCAGGCGGATCCCCAAACGCGCCAGACGCGCATGGCCAGCCGCGCTCAGCAGCACCGCGCCTTGGCCCGCGACGCGGAGCACGGCCACGTCGGTCAGGTCCAGCTGTGCAAGCCGCGCGTCGGTCAGCCCACCGGCCACGTCGCGCGTCTGGGGCAGATCGCGATCCGCCGGGGTCGTCAGGGCACGCAGCGTCGCCACCGCATCCGTCAACGGCAGCACCGCGCCCACCGCGAGCACCAGGGCATCCAGCTCCGCCGCGTCCGCTGCCGCTTGCCGGTGATACGCGCCGTCGACGAGCAGCCGATCCGCGCCCGCCGCCCGCAGCGCCGCCAGCGCCTGGCGCAAGTGCCCGCGATGCGGCAGACCGCAGAGCAAGACGGGACCCGGGACGCGCGCCTCGGCCAGCACAGTCGCGCCCAGGCTGCTGGTCATGTCCAGCGTTTGCAACACCTTGAACCGACCCTGCGCGCCGTGAATCGCCTGGAGCGCGGTGACGACCAGCGCGCCTTTGGCCACGTCCACGGCTGGTTTGGGCGTCGCAAGCCAGGCATCGCTCGCCTCCCCATCGACGCCGACCGAGCACAGCCCCGCGCGATCCTTGCGCCGTGCGAGCGCCGCGCTCAGCGCGTTCAGCGCGGTGGTTTTGCCGGCGTTCTTGCTGGCGCCGATGACGGCGACCGCCCGGTACCCGAGCTGCCACACGCAAGCGTCCATCGCGGCGACACCCGAAGCGCTGACGAGCGCGGGACAAGACACGGAGCCAGTGAAAGGGAAATCGTTCGCCAAGATGCCTCAACGCCAGCGGCGCTCTGTGACCCGGTTCTACACGCTGACCAAATTTGCAGATGATAGCCGCCCGCCCCCCCGCGTGCCACCAGCGGCGCACGCTTGCGGTCCGAACCCGAAAGGCAACAGGTCTGCCCGACCAATCGCGCCGTTCGACTGGGGTGAACCGGCGCAGCCAGAGCCGTCCCATTCGCTGCCGCAGCCCGCGCCGCGCGCGATCAGGCGCTCATTCCAGCCACTCGCTCGGCCCGTCGCCTTTGCACAGCTCACGCGCCTCGTCGGCCTGCGCGGCGATGTAGTACCACTGAATCACCAGTGCGCCGTTCTCGTCGACCTTGGACTTACAGCCGCCGATCCGGCCTTTGACCGAACACGCGGCGTCAGACCAGCTGGCGCCACTCGCCCGGCAGCGATCGCGCTCCAGCGCTTCTTGTTCAGAGTCCGGCGGATTCAAGAAATCCTGACAGATCATCGGCGCGCCGTCCGTGTTGTTGATCTGGCAACTGCCGGTCAGGCGCGCGTTTGACTGCGAAGCCAGCGCGACTTCCTTGGAGCGGCCAACAACGTGACCTTTGCCCGCCACCGACGCAGCGCCGCATCCGCACAATCCGATCGCCAGCGCACAGCTGAACCGCAAGAACTGCCCGCGACACATGAGCTTCATGACCAAGTCCTCGCCCCGGCTGGCGGAGGCATCAACGCAAACCAGCCGTTCACAAGGTAGCAGGAAATGGCCGACGTACAGGGGGCTTGGTCGGCGCCCGTTGCCAAATCGGCCGCGCCGGGTACAGTCGCGCCCGCGCCCGCCTCCGCCGGGCTGGCCGCTGCCATGATCCGCCAGTTCCTCGATCGCTACGCCCGACGCTATGCGCTGATTTACATCGCCGGCTTGGGCTTTTTGGTCGCAACAATCGGCCTGACCGTCGCAATTCCCACGCTGCAAAAGCAGGTCTTTGACACGCTGACGGCGCTCGAGAGCATCCGCCAACTGTTGCCGTTCGACGCGCTGGTGCCCGCGCTCGGTCCCGCGCAAGCGCTGACCATGGCGACGGTTCGTCCGCTTGTCTGGCTGATCGCCGGCGCGGCGGTGCTGGTCATTTTTGTCCGCACGCTCTCGCGCATCCTGTTTTTCAACCCTGGCCGCGCAATCGAATTTCGCCTCCGCAACGACATGCTGCAGCGCCTGCTCGGGATGTCCCCGCAATTCTTCAAGTTCTGGAGTATCGGCGACATCATGGCGCGCGCGGGCGACGACGTGACTTTTGTCCGCGCGTTGGTCGGCTTCGCGGCGATCATGGTGCTCAACATCGTGGTGGCGTCGAGCTGGGCGATGGTCCGGATGGTGCGCACGGACGCGTGGCTGACGCTGTACTGCGTGCTGCCGCTGCTGGTGTCGGTCGTGGCGCTGCGGCTCGGCGTGGCGCGGACTTTTGGCATGATGGGCGAGACGCAAAAGGCCTTGGGCCGCCTGAGCAATACGGTGCTCGAGACGTACAAGGGCATCAACGTGGTGCAGGGCGCGGCGGCGGAGAGCGCATTTCTCGCCAAGTTCGACGTCGACAACGACGCGTTCACCGCGCTGAACCTGCGCGTCGTCGCGATCCGCACGTTTCTGATGCCGATCGTCGCCGTGGTGGGCAACATCTGTATCTTCTTTCTGCTTCTGATCGGCGGCCAGCATGTCGCGCAAGGCCGCATGACGCTGGGCGACGTCGCAGCCTACGCGTCCTACGTGGCGATCCTTGTAGGCGCGCTGGCGAGTGGCGGCTGGGTCATCGGCGTGCTGCAGCGCGGCGTGGTGTCGCTGCGACGCGTGTGGAATGTTATTGAATTAACGACAGATTTGCCGATTGGCGATGTCGCGCTTCCGACCGGTGGCCGCGGCATCCACCTGCACATCCAGAACCTGAGCTACCGCCATCCGGACGCTGCGCAGAACGCGCCGCTGGTGCTCGATAGCCTGACGCTGGACCTGGCGCCGGGGCACGTGCTGGGCGTCTACGGCGCCGTGGGCGCAGGCAAGTCGACGCTGGTGTCCCTGCTGGCGCGGCTGCACCTGCCGCCGCGGGGGACGGTGACGCTGGACGGCGTGGACCTGCTGGACGTGGCGCGCGACGACCTGCGCCGCGCGGTGGCGATCGTTCCACAGGACGCGTTCTTGTTCTCGCGGTCGGTGCGGGAAAACATCGGCTACATCGACCGCGTGGCAGACATCGACGACGCGCGGGTGCAAGCGGCGGTGCAAAAAGCTTGTCTGCAAGGCGATCTGGAGCGGCTGCCCCAGGGTCTGGCGACGATCGTCGGCGAGCGCGGCCAGACCCTTTCAGGTGGCCAGCGGCAGCGCGTGCAGCTGGCCCGCGCATTCTACCGCGGCTACCGGCTGCTGGTGCTGGACGACGTGCTGTCGGCTGTGGATCACGACACGGAGGCCAAGCTGCTGGCGGCGATCCAGGCGGACATCGCGGCGAAAGGCACCAGCGCGATCCTGATCTCGCACCGTCTGTCCGCGCTGGCGGCGGCGGACGAAATCGTCGTGCTGGACGCTGGCAGGGTGGCTGAGCGCGGCACGCATGCGCAGCTGCTGGCGGGCGCGGGGACGTATGCGCGCGTGTGGGCGGCGCAGTCGGCGGAAGGCGACGAGGCGGTTCAGCCTTTGGCTGCGGCCTCAGCGTAGCGCCGCACGATCTCGCCGGCCGGCTCCACTTTCTCGATGCCCTGCACGGACTTGCCGGCTTGGAAATACTCCTGATACGCCGACCCGCGGTTCTGCGCCTCGCGCAGCTTCCACGCCGACTGCAGCGAGTAGAACATCCGCATGTAGTGCTTGGTCCGCGGATTCTTGAGCAAAATCCGCGCCAACGGCCCAGCCTTGGTGCCGACCTTGCGAATGTACGGCGTCTGGATGACCGACACCGGCACGCCCGAGAGCTTGTCCGTCAGCACAATGTCGGCCGCTTGTGCCTTGAGAATCGCGGCCTTGTAATCGGCGTGCGCCTTGCACTCGGTCGTCGCGATGAAGCGCGTGCCCAGCTGTGCGCCGGCGTAGCCCATCCTCAACACGTCGACAAAAGCCTGCTCATCGCCGATGCCGCCCGCCGCGACGACCGGCAGCCCCAGGTCGCCCAGCTCCGCCAGCAGCTCCTGCGGCGATTTCTGGCCCGCGTGACCGCCCGCGCGGTTGTTCACGGCGATCAAGCCGTGCACGCCGGCCTTTTTGGCGATCAGCGCCCATTTTCGCTCCGTGATGTCGTGGTAAACGATGCCGCCAAACGGCGTGACGCGATCGACGATCCACTTGGGATTGCCCAATGATGTCACAAAGAACCGCACGCCTTCGTCGAGCGCAATGTCGAGCCAATTGCTCATGCGCTCCAGGTAGACCTTGGACGATTTCTCGGTCAGGACGTTCATGCCGATCGGCTTGTCGGTCACGGAGCGGATCGCGCGCAGCGCCTCGCGGAAGTCCTGCTTGCCGACAAACGTCAAGGAAATCGGCTGGATGATGCCGATGCCGCCGGCGGCGGACACGGCGGCGACAAGCTCCCAGTTGCTGCACGGGTACATGGCGCCGCAGATCAGCGGGACCTCGATTTTCGCGTCGCGGGTCAGCGCAGTTTCAAGGGCAGTCATGGCGAATTCTCCACATCAGGGGCGACAATTGTGCCAGATTGCGCCGTCGCCGTCACCGCGTCGGCGATGACCTGCCACGCGCGCCGGACGTCCGCCAGCACCGAGCCCAGCGGCGGCAGCGTGTAAATCACCGGGCCCAGCGGCCGAATCAGCACGCCTTGGCGCAAGCACAAATCGCGAATCTTCCGGGACTTTTCGGCGTCGTGATAGCCGCCGCCCGCCAGCTCCAGCACGCCAATGCCACCCAGCCAGCGCACCGACTGCACGCCCGGCAACGCGCGCAGCGGCGGCAGGATCCCGGCGTAAAGCGCATGGAGCGCGCGGGCTTTGTCGACCAGCTGCTCGTCGTCCGCCACGCGCATGCTCGCCAGCGCGGCCGCGCACGCGATCGGATTGGCGGTGAAGCTGTGGCCGTGCAGCAGCGCGCTCCGGGCATCCTTGCCCAGAAAAACTGTGTAAATTTCTTCTGTTGCCAGCGTCGCCGCCAGCGGCAGCGTGCCGCCCGTCAGGCCCTTGGCCAGGCACAGCAGATCGGGGGACAAGTCACCGTGTTCACAGGCAAAAAGTCGGCCAGTGCGGCCAAAGCCGGTCATCACCTCGTCGGCAATCACAAGCCCGCCATGCGCCCGCACACGCGCCGCCAGCGCTGCCAAAAACGCCGGTGGATACAAGCGCATCCCACCCGCGCCCTGCACCAGCGGCTCGACGATGACGGCGGCCAGCGCCTCGCCGCACGCCAGCAACTGCCGGTCCAGCGCGGCGAGCGCCGGCGCCAAATCGATGTCCGCCGCCAGCGGATCGCCATCCACCGTCGGTACCGCGACACGCGTGACGGGCCAGAGCAGCGGCGCGAACGGCCCGGCAAAATCCGCGGGATCGCCGACCGACATCGCGCCAAAAGTGTCGCCGTGGTAGCCCGACTCCAGCGCCAGAAAGCGCGTGCGCTGCGGCTGGCCATTTTGCGCGTGAAACTGCACGGCCATCTTCAGCGCGACTTCCACGGCGGTCGAGCCGTCGTCTGAGTAGAACACGCGGGCAAGGCCCAACGGCGCGCGTTCAATCAGCTTTTCTGCCAATTCCACCGCGCCCGGATGCGTGCAGCCGGCAAACAGCACGTGGTCGAGCCGCGCGGCTTGGTCCGCGATCGCCGCGACGAGGCGCGGATGGCTATGGCCGATCAGGCAGGTCCACCAGGAGCTGATGGCGTCAAAAACCCGAGTTCCATCCGCAAGTTGCAGCCAGGATCCCGCGGCGCTGACGACGGCCAACGGCGGATCGGCGGTCGCGGCCTGGGTGAACGGGTGCCAGACAACGGCGCGATCGCGATCGGCAAGGCTCATGGCAGTCGCTCCAGCAGCGCCAACCGCAGGCGCGCGCCCTGGCCGTCCAGCGGCGTGTCGGGTGCCCAGGTCGGCAGGCGGCCCAGGACGGGCAAAACCGCGTGCTGCGCCAGCGCGGAGACAAGCGACGGGTCGTCGTCGCCGGACAGCACAAAACCCAGCGCCGGCAGGCCCGCGGCGCCCAACGCCCGCTCCGTGAGCAGCGCATGGTTGATCGCGCCCAGCTTGACCCGCACGACGACAAGCACCGGCAGCGCCAGCGCGCGGGCCAGATCCAGCATGGTCTCGCGGTCGTTCAGCGGGGTCAGCAGGCCGCCCGCGCCTTCCACCACCGCAAACGTGTCCCCGGCGAACAGGTCCACCGCCTGCCGGCGCAGCGCCGCAAGCGCGATACGCGTGTGCGCCTGGCTGGCGGCAAAGTGCGGGCTCACCGGCGGATCGAACCGCAGGCCGACGTCCGGCGCCCGGTCCGCAGCCAGCCGCGCCAGCTGGACGACGGTCGCCGTGTCGCCGGGATCCGTTGCCAGCCCCGTCTGCACCGGCTTCCAGTAGCGCCAGGTCGGCGGCGCGCCCGCCAGCAGCGCGGCACAGACCAGCGTCTTGCCGGCGTCCGTGTCGGTTCCCGTGACAAAAATCCCGCGCATTCAGGCCTTTGCGTGACAGATCACGCGATCTGCCAGCCGGTGAAGGTCAGCCAGCGGCAGCGGCGCCCGCACGACCAACCGCAGCCGCGCCGTGCCCGACGGCACAGTCGGCGGCCGCACGGCGCGGGCGTCAAAGCCATCCGCGCGCAGCGTCTGCGCCACCGCGAGCGCGCGATCCGGCGTACCGAGCACAACCGGCACGATGCACGAGGCGCTGCCGTCCAGGTCCAGGCCCGCCGCGCCCAGCGTGTCGCGCAGCCACTGCGCCTTGGCGTGCAGCGCCGTCACCAGCCCGTGGTCCGCGCGCAGCCGCGCCAGCACCGCCAGCAGGCCTCCGACCACCGCGGGCGGCACGGCGGTCGAATACACGAAGCTGCGCGCGTGGTTGAGCAGGTGCTGAATCAGCGGCTCCGGCCCGGCGATCCACGCGCCGCTGACGCCCAGTGCCTTGCCACCCGTGTGCAGGGTGCACAGCACCTGCGCGTGCAGCCCCAGCTCCGCCACGCGGCCCGCGCCGTCTGGCCCGTACAGCCCGGTCGCGTGCGCCTCGTCCACCACGACAAGCGCGTCATGTGCCGCCGCCAGCGCGCAAATCTGCGTCAAATCAGCTAGTTGGCCAGACATCGACTGCACCGACTCCACCGCGACAAAGGCCGGGCCGGTGCGCGGCTGCCGCAGCAAGTGCGCCAAGTCGTGCGTGTCCCGAAAGACGGCGCGGCGGGCCTTGCTGAGCCGCAGGCCGTCGATGATGCTGGCGTGGTTGGCGGGATGGGAGAAGACGACCGCGTCCTGGCCGGCCAGCGCGGGCCAGAGCCCGGTGTTGGCCGCCCAGCCGGAGCTGAACAGGAGCGCGGCCTCGCGCTGGCACAAGGCCGCAAGCGCGCGTTCCGCCTGCGCGTGGATCGCCAGATGACCGCGCAACAGCCGCGCAGCACCCGCACCGGCGCCATGGGATCGGACAAAATCCGCTGTCTCTGCAGCGAGTTGTGGATCATCCGCGTAGCCGAGATAATCGTTCGACGTCACATCGATGCCCGCCGGCAACGCCAGCGTCCGCAGCAGGCCAGCGGCGCGCCGCGTCGCCAAACCCGCGTCGAGTTGCGCCACAAAGCGCGCCTGAGCCGTCATGCCGCGTGCAGCCCCAGATCGCGCAAAAGCTGTTCATCCGCTGCCACTTGCGGGTTCGCTGTGGTCAGCAGGTGCTCGCCAAAAAAGATGGAATTCGCGCCGGCCAAAAAGCACAGCGCCTGCGCCTCGCGGCTGAGGTCGCTGCGCCCCGCGGACAGCCGCACACGCGACTTTGGCATCAGCAGCCGCGCCACGGCGACCGCGCGCACGAGCTCCAGCGGGTCGAAATCCGGGGCGTCGGCCAGCGGCGTGCCCGGCACGCGCACCAGCACGTTGAGCGGCACGGAGTCCGGCTGCGGATCCAGATTCGCCAGCGTTTGCAGCAACATACAGCGATCGCGCGCGGTCTCGCCCATGCCCAGGATGCCACCGCAGCAGGCCTGCAGCCCGGCCTGTTGCACGTTGGCCAGCGTCTGCAGCCGGTCCTCGTAGACGCGCGTGGAAATGATGGCGCCGTAGTGCTCGCGCGACGTGTCCAGGTTATGGTTGTACGCGGTCAGTCCGGCCGCCTTGAGCCGCTGCGCTTGCGGTGCCGTGACCATGCCCAGCGTCACGCAGGCCTCCAGGCCCATGCCGGAAACCGCCTCCACCATCGCGATCACGCTGTCGAACTGCGCGCCGTCCTTGACCTCTCGCCACGCCGCGCCCATGCAAAATCGCGAAGCGCCGGAGTCCTTGGCGCGCTGCGCCGCCAGCCGCACGTCCGCCAGGCTCATCATGCCTTGCGACTTGCGCGCCGGGCCGTCGTGGTGCGCGCTCTGCGGGCAGTAGCCGCAGTTCTCGCTGCAGCCGCCGGTCTTGACCGATAGCAGCGTACTGCGCTGAATTTCCAGTGGATCATGGTGCCGCCGATGCAGTGACGCGGCCTGCCACACCAGCTCCAGCAACGGCTGATCGTACAGCGCCTGCACTTCGGGCAAATTCCAGTCGTGGCGAATCGTCATGGGGGACTCCAGCTGCGCGGGCGTATGGTGCGGCCGATGGCCAGGCGGCGGCAAGTGCCGATGCGGTTATGCGGGCAACGCCGCCGCGCGTTCCGCCAATTCGCGCGGCCAGACGCGCCAGAACTGCGCCTGGACGTGGTCCCAATCGGCCAGGATCTGCGCGGCGTAGCGGCTGTTGGTCTCGGCGACAAAAGCGGCGATCAGCGCGTGCACATGGGCGAGCTGCGGCGCGTCCGGCCGCAGCAGCAGCACGGTGTCGTGGTTCGTGCGCTCGGCGAGCTTGAGGTGCGGGTCCCAGACCCAGGCCGTGCCGCCCGTCATGCCGGCGGCAAAGTTGTCGCCGACCTCGCCCAGGATGACCACGTCACCGCCGGTCATGTATTCGCAGCCGTTGGAGCCGCAGCCTTCCACGACCGCCGTGGCGCCGGAGTTGCGCACCGCAAAGCGCTCGCCGGCCTGGCCCGCGGCGTAGAGGATGCCGGCGGTGGCGCCGTACAGCGCGACGTTGCCAATGATGGTGTTTTGCTCGCTGGGCCGCGACGACGCCGCTGGCGGCCGCACGATGATGAGCCCGCCTGACAGCCCTTTGCCCACGTAATCATTGGCGTCGCCGAACACCTCCAGCTTGACGCCCTGCACCGCCCACGCGCCCAGCGACTGCCCCGCCGAGCCGCGCAGCCGCACCGTCACGTGGCCGGGCTTCAAGCCGGTCATGCCGAATTTGCGGGTGATCATCGCGGACAGCCGCGTGCCTACCGCGCGGTGGGTGTTGCGCACGGTATACTGCAGCTGCATCTTCTCGCCGTCGTGCACCAGCGGCCCGGCGTCCTTCAACATCTGCGCGTCCAGGCCGTCGGGCACCTCATTGCGGCCTTCCAGCACGCAGTGGCGCGGCAGCCCGCCGGCGTCCGCTTGCACAAGCAGCGGGTTCAGGTCCAGGTCGTCCAGATGCTCCGCGCCGCGGCTCACTTGCTTCAACAGGTCGGTCCGGCCGATCAGCTCGTCAAAGGTGCGAATGCCTAATTTCGCCATGATTTCGCGGGTTTCCTCAGCGATGAAGCTGAAGAGGTTGACGACTTTTTCGGCGCTTCCGGCAAATTTCGCCCGCAGCTTCTCGTCCTGGGTACAGACGCCGACGGGGCACGTGTTGCTGTGGCATTGCCGCACCATCAGGCAGCCCATCGCGATGAGGGACGCCGTTCCGATGCCGAATTCCTCCGCACCCAGCAGCGCGGCGACCACGACGTCGCGACCCGTGCGGATGCCGCCGTCCGCGCGCAGGCGCATGCGGTGGCGCAGCCGGTTGAGCGTCAGCACCTGGTTGGCCTCCGAGAGCCCGAGCTCCCATGGCAAGCCCGCGTAATGCAAGGATGTTTGCGGCGATGCGCCGGTCCCGCCATTGTGCCCGGAAATCAGAATCACGTCCGCCTTGGCCTTGGCGACGCCCGCCGCGACCGTGCCAATACCCGAGCGCGACACCAGCTTGACGCACACCCGCGCTTCCGGGTTGGCCTGCTTCAGGTCGTAAATCAGCTGCGCCAGGTCCTCGATCGAGTAAATGTCGTGGTGCGGCGGCGGCGAGATCAGCGTCACGCCCGGCGTCGCGTGGCGCAATTTGCCAATCAGCTCCGTGACTTTGAAGCCAGGCAGCTGGCCGCCTTCGCCGGGCTTGGCGCCCTGGGCGATCTTGATCTCAATCTCCTTGCAGTGCTGCAAGTACTCCATCGTCACGCCAAAACGCCCCGATGCGACCTGCTTGATGGCCGAATTCGGGTTGTCGCCGTTGGCATACGGCCGGAAACGCGCCGGATCTTCGCCGCCTTCGCCGGAATCCGAGCGCGCGCCGATGCGGTTCATCGCGATGTTCAGCGTCTCGTGCGCCTCCGGGCTCAGCGCGCCCAGCGACATGCCCGGCGTCAGGAACCGCCGGCGAATCGACGTCAACGACTCGATCTCGTCGATCGGCACCGGCGGCTGGGTCGTCTGAAAATCCAGCAAATCCCGCAGGTTTGCGGGCGGCCGGTTGCGCAGCGCCTGCGAGTACTGGCGAAACGCCGCCAGGCTGTCCGTCGCGACGGCCGTCTGCAGCAGATGAATCGCTTCCGCGTCCCACGCGTGCCGCTCGCCGCCCTGGCGCGCGCGGTAAAAGCCACCGATCGGCAAAGTCGCGGTCTGAAAGGCTTTTTTGTGCTCGCCGACCACCATGCCGGCGATGCCCGACAGCCCGATGCCCGACAGGCGGCTGGGCATGCCCGGCAGGTATTCGTCGACAAGCGTGCGCGACAGGCCGAGCGCCTCGAAGTTGCAGCCGCCGCGGTAGGCCGAGATCACCGAAATACCCATTTTGGAAAGGATTTTCAGCAGGCCGTCGTCGATCGCCTTCTTGTAGCGGCCGATGCACGCCTCCAGCGTCAGCGGCGCAAACAGGCCGCGCTTGTGGCGATCCGCGATCGCCTCTTGCGCCAGCCAGGCGTTGACCGTCGTCGCGCCCACGCCGATCAGCACGGCAAAATAGTGGGCGTCCAGGCACTCCGCCGTGCGCACGTTCAGCGACGTGAAAGTCCGCAAATTTTGACGCAAAAGATGGATGTGCACCGCGCCGGTCGCCAGGATCATCGGCACCGCGGCGCGCGTCGGACTGAGGCCCGCGTCGCTCAGGATCACGTGCTCGCGGCCATCGCGGACCGCCTGCGCGGCCTCCTCGCGCATGCGCGCCAGCGCCTCGCGCAGCGCCTCCGCGCCGCCGGCCACCGGGAACGTCGCGTCGATTTCCACAGCCGTTTTGCCCATGTACGCGCGCATCGCCGCGAATTCGGCGTTGGAGAGCACGGGCGACTCGAGCTGCAGCAGGCGGCACTGGGACGGATCCTCGGCGAGGATGTTGCCCAGGTTGCCCAGCCGCGTGCGGATCGACATGACGCGCCGTTCGCGCAGGCTGTCCAGCGGCGGATTGGTCACCTGCGCAAAGTTCTGCCGGAAAAAGTGGTGTAATCCCCGGTACTTGTCGCTCAGAACCGCCAGCGGCGTGTCGTCGCCCATGGAGCCGATGGCCTCCTTGGCGTCCGCCACAAGCGGCTGCAGGATCAGCTCCAGGTCCTCGTGGCTCCAGGCAAAACAGGCTTCGCGTTCGCGCAGTTCCTGCGGACTCAGGTGCGTCGGCTCGCCCGTGCCGGGCCGGATCAGCGCGTCCAGCGGCGTGATGTCGCGCACCCACTCGTGGTACGGCTTCTGGCTGGCCAGATACGCCTTCAACTCCGCGTCGTGATAGAACTTTTTCGCTTCCAAGTCCACCGCCAGCATCTCGCCGGGACCCAGACGGCCTTTTTCCAGCACGCGCTCCTCTTCCAGCCGCACCATGCCCGCTTCGCTGCCGGCAAAAAGCAGCCCGTCCTTGGTCAGCGTCCAGCGCATCGGCCGCAAGCCATTGCGGTCCATGCCCGCCACGACCCAGCGCCCGCCGTAGCCGCACACCGCCGCCGGGCCGTCCCACGGCTCAATCACCGAGTTCGACCATCCATAAAAACCCTTCAATTCCGGAGACATCGCGCTCTGCGACGACCACGCCTCGGGCATCAGCATCGCCTTGCACGCGGGCAGGTGGCGGCCGGCGCGGGTCATCACCTCAAAAACCGCGTCCAGCGCTGCGGAATCCGACGATCCGGCGGTGACGATCGGCTTGCAATCCTCGATGTAGTCGCCAAAACGCGCGTGCGCCAGCCGCGTCTCGTGGGCCATCATCCAGTTCAAGTTGCCGCGCAGCGTGTTGATTTCGCCGTTGTGGGCGATGACGCGAAACGGCTGCGCCAGCTGCCAGGTCGGAAACGTGTTGGTCGAGTAGCGCTGGTGGAAGATTGCGAAATTGCTGATAAATCGCTCGTCCGCCAAATCCGGGTAAAACGCCGTCAGCTGCTCGGCGACGAACATGCCCTTGTAGATGATCGACCGGCAACTCAGCGAACAGATGTAGAAATCGCGGATATTCTCTCTGTGCGCGGCCTTCTCGATGCGCCGGCGCATGATGTACAGCTCCAGCTCGAACTCGGTCGACGGCAGGCCTTTTTGGTTGCCAACGATGAGCTGCTCGATCTCCGGCCGCGTGACATTCGCTTTCTCGCCAATGACTTCCGTGTGTACCGGCACCTGCCGCCAGCCGTAGACGCGGTAGCCAAACCGGATGATCTCGCGCTCCACCAGCACCCGGCAGCGCTCCTGCGCGGCCAAATCCGTGCGCGGCAAGAAGATCATGCCGACGGCGATCTTGCCGGCGCCGGGCTCGAAACCGCTCGCGACCACGTGATCGCGGAAAAATGGTTGCGGAATCTGCACATGGATGCCCGCGCCGTCACCCGTCTTGCCGTCCGCGTCGACCGCGCCGCGGTGCCACACGCACTTCAGCGCCTCAATCGCCGCAGTCACGACTTCACGCCGCGGCGAACCGTCCAGCGACACCACGACGCCCACGCCGCACGAGCCATGCTCGCTCGCCGGGTCATACAAGCCCTTGGCGTCCAGCAGCGCGGCGTTTTGCCGCCAGCGTTCGATTTCCTGTTCTGCGCGCATCGGGTCAGATTCCATGGCTTTGGCTCGCAAGGGTGGGAAGTGCTAGAAAACCGCAGACGCGGTCACAGCGCGTTTGTTTTGCAAATACGCGTTGATCTGCGCGGCCGCTTGGCGGCCATCCGCGATCGCCCACACCACCAGCGACGCGCCACGCACGATATCCCCGGCAGCAAAGACGCCAGCCAGGCTCGTGCGCAGATTTTCGACGTAGACCGTGCCGTTGCGCGCAACCTGCAGCGCGGGCTCGCCAAACAGCTTGGGCAGGTCCTCGGGCTCAAAACCCAGCGCATTCACGACCAGATCCGCCGGCAGCGTGAACTCCGAGTCTGCGATCTCCACCGGCACCTGCCGACCGGACGCGTCCGCGGACCCCAGGCGCATGCGGTGCGCGCGCACAGCCGAGACGCGATCGGCGCCCTCGAACGCCAGCGGCGCGGCCAGCCAGGCAAACTCGACGCCTTCTTCCTCGGCGGATTGCACCTCGCGCGCGGAGCCCGGCATGTTCTGGCGGTCGCGCCGGTACAGGCACGTCACGCGCATCGCGCCCTGGCGCACCGCCGTCCGCACGCAGTCCATCGCCGTGTCGCCGCCGCCGATGACCACCACGCTGCGCCCCGCGGCGTTCAGCTCGCCCGTCGCGTACGCCAAGACGGTGTCGCCCAGCACCACGCGGTTGGCGGTCGTCAGGTAGTCCAGCGCCGGCACCACGCCCGGCAGGTCACCGCCGGGAAGCCGCAGCGCACGGCCCTTGTACACGCCGGTCGCGATCAGAATCGCGTCGTGCTTCTGCCGCAAATCCGCCAGCGTCGCGTCGCGGCCCACGGCAAAATTCAGGTGAAACGCGACGCCGGACGCACGCAGCAGCGCCGCCCGCCGCGCCACGACGTGGCTGTCCAGCTTGAACGACGGGATGCCGTAGACCATCAGGCCGCCGATGCGGTCGTGGCGGTCATACACCGCGACCTGCCAGCCCAGCTTGCGCAGCTCTTCCGCCGCCGCGAGCCCCGCCGGCCCCGCGCCGATAATGCCCACCGATTTCCCCAGCTCCTGCGCGGGCTTGACGGCCTGGACCCAGCCGTTGGCAAACGCGGTCTCGGTCAAAAAGCGCTCCACCGCGCCGATCGTCACACCGCCGTGCGCGGATACTTCCAGCACGCACGCGCCTTCGCACAGCCGGTCCTGCGGGCAGATCCGCCCGCAAATCTCCGGAAAATTATTGGTCTGGCTGGACAGCTGCCAGGCTTCTTCCAGCCGTCCCTCGGCCGCCAGCGCGAGCCAATCCGGGATGTCGTTGTGCAGCGGACAGCCGGTCTGGCAAAACGGCACGCCGCATTGCGAACAGCGCGACGATTGACGCGTCGCGTTGACAACCGGCAGCTCGGACTGGATCTCCAGGAAATCCTGGCGGCGCTCCGGCGCTGGCCGCTTGTCGGCAAACTTCCGCGACAGGCTTGTGAATTTCAACATCTTTTCAGCCATCGGAGTCCATTTTCGCCGCTGCGGCGATCGCGCCGGCGTCGCGCGCGGCGGCGCCTTTGTACGATTGCGCGACGGTTCCGTCCAGCGCTAACGCAGCGCGTTGCAGCGCTGTGTGACGCGGCGTGTCAATTTCGTCGCAAGAATGTAAAGTTACTGATGATTTTTGCTTCAGCGCCACAGGATCGGTCGGCTGAGCCACTGCTTGCCGTGCAGGCCCCAGTGCAGGAATTGTCCGAGGCCGTCCACCAGCCACGCGCCCTCGGGACCGACGGCGATCGCGCGGATCGCGCCGGTTTGGACAATCCGCGGCACGCCGGTGACGTCCGCGACCGCCCGGCTGTCTGCCACGCCGCCCCAGCATAGGGCACCCGCGCGCGCGCCGTCGACTACGCCGCAGGTCTGGGCGCCGCTGGCGGTCAGCTGCGAGACGTTGGCCATGCCGGTGACGGCGACCGGCAGCGGCGAACGGTCGCTGCCTTCCGGGACACGACCTTCAAAAACACTTGCGCCATTGCCGAGTTGGCCAAGCTCGTTGCTGCCCCAGCACACGGCGCGACCGGTCTGCAGGCGCGCGCAGAGGTGGTTGGCGCCAGCGACGAGCGCCATGGCCGGGCCGGGCAGCTTGACCTCGACGGGCGTGGGGCTGTCCTGCAGCTGGCCGTGGCCGAGCTGGCCAAACGCGCCGTGGCCCCAGCAGCGCACGCGTCCTGGTTTGTCCAGCACGCACGCGGAGTTATCGGTGGTGGCGACCGCGACGGCGCCGGAAAGGCCGGCGATGGTCACCGGTTGACCAGGCTTGCCGGGCGCGGCGCCGAGCCAAATGCCCGCGCCCGCGCCGCCCCAACAGCGCACGGAGCCGTCCTTGAGCACGACGCACGAAAAGCCCTGGCCGCTGCCGATGCTGATGGCGTCGCGCAGGCCGGGGACAAGCATCGGCCGGTCGATCGCCGGGCGGCTGCTGCCGACGCCCAGGCTGCCGTCCGCATTGACGCCCCAGCAACGCACGGCGTTGGCGCCGCTGGTGCCGTGGCTGATCGCGCAGGCGCGCCCGTGCGCGATCGCGATCCGCTCGACGTGCCCGAGGCGAAAGACCGGCGTCGGCTTGGCCTGGTGCACGACGTCGCCCCAGCAGGACACGTTGCCGTTGCCTAGCCGCGCACAGCCGAGCCCGCCGCCGGCGAACAGCGCGTCGATCGCCGGCTCCGTGTTCGCCTCCACCTTGCCGGCGTGGAGCAGCCCAAGCAGCTCGCCGCGCTCCAGCGCCCGCGCAAGGCTCACGGGCGTCTCGCCCAAGCCGGTCGACGCATCCGTTTTGGCGCCGCGGTCCAAGAGCGCCAGCGCCAAGCCATGCGCCGCCGCGCCCGCGCCGATCGGCCCAAAACCGTCCGCCTCCACGGCCAAGTGCAGCGGCGTCCAGCCGAGCGCGTCCACGGCGTTGACCTGCGTGCGCTTGTCGGCCAGCAGCACGTCCAACGCCGCCTGGGCGCGCTGCCAGACGGCTTCGTGGATCGGCCGCCAGTTGTCGGGCTTGGCCTCCGCGTTGGGATTCGCGCCTTTTTGCAGCAGCAGCAGCGCGACTTGCGGCGACCGGGACGCACACGCCGCGTGCAACGCCGTCCAGCCCTGGCTATCCGCCGCCGTCGCCGAGGCCCCGTGCGCCAGCAGGCTCGAGACAAACGCGGTCGCGCCGCGCTGGGCCGCCACCAGCATCAGCCGCGGATCCTTGGCATTGCCGCCAACGCTCAGGAAAATCTCAAAGATCTCAAGCTTGTCCGCCTCGATGGCCGCCTGCAGCGGCGTCACGTGCTCCTCATTCTCCGCGTTGACGATCGCGGCGGCCCGCGGCGTGCGCAGCTCTTGGCGCAGCAGGTCGATCTGGCCGTCGCGCACCAGATCGATGGTCTGGTCCGCCTCCACCGTGCTCACCGGCTGGGCCAGCGCGACGGCCGGCAAAAGCCATGTGATCAGGCCAAGTTTCCAGCGCATTGGACCTCCGCTTCAGCTGACGCCCGGGAACTCGATCGCGGTCGACCACGGCACGTCGCCGGCCTGGAGCGCGCTGCCGGCGGCGAGTGCGTGGTCCTCGATCAGCACCTGGAGCGCGTTGGTGCCGCCCTTGGGCCAGTCGATGCCGGCGGTCACGACGATCGCGTCGCCGCGGCTCATCCCGTATTGCCGGTAGAGGATTTCGCGCGCGGCGTGGACCATGCGCTGCAGCTTCTCGCGGTCCGCGTCAAAGCCAGTCATGACAACGGGATGCACGCCAAAGTACAGCAGCAGCGCACGCGCCGCCCGGGCGCTGCCACAAAACGCCAGCAGCGGCACGCTCGGCCGGTAGCGGCTCAGGCGCTCCGGCGTGCGGCCCGTGCGGGTAAAACAAACGATCGCCTTGGCCGGCAGGTGCTCGGCAAACTGCACGGCGGTCGCAGAAAACGCCTCGTTGATGCGGTGCAGGTGCGTCGCCGCGTCGTCGCCCTCGAACATGGACAGCGGCGTGCGCGGCGTGCGCTTGTGGATGTCGTGCATCCACGCCTCGGCTTTGCGCGTGATCCGGTCCATCGTCGCGACGACCTGGTACGGCCGCGTGCCCACGCTCGTCTCGCCGGACAGCATCACCGCGTCGCCGCCGTCGACAATCGCGTTGAACACGTCGGTCGACTCCGCGCGCGTCGGGCTCGGGTTGGCGATCATCGACTCCAGCATCTGCGTCGCCACGATCACCGGCTTGCCGTGCCGCCGCGCCGCCACCACCAGCTGCTTTTGCACAAGCGGCACTTCCTCCACGCCCAGCTGCAGGCCCAGGTCGCCGCGCGCCACCATGATGCCGTCGCTGACCGCCAGAATGCCGTCGATGTGCTCGATCGCCGCCAGCGTCTCGATCTTGGCGATCAGCCGCACATCGCGGTCTGCCGGCTTGGCATGCTGCTGGATGAACGCGCGCACCCGCTCGATGTCCGCGCGCGTGCGCACAAAGGACAGCGCGACAAAATCGATGCCCTGCGCCAGGCAAAACAGCAGATCCTGCTGATCTTTCTCGGGAAACGGATCCAGATCCAGGTCGATCTCGCGGATCGTGATGCCCTTGCGCGAGCCCAGATGGCCCGGAGCCACGACGACGCAGCGGACGTGATCCGCCTCCAGCGACTCCACTTCCACGACGATGTCGCCGTCGCCAAACAGCACGCTCGGCCGCAGGTGCGGCTTGGCCAGCATCAGCCGCCGCAGCGAGGTCATCACGCCCTGGCCCAGCGGCTGCGGCAGCGGGATGCACAGCGGCTGCGCGCCGTCGGGGTTCGGCAGACAATGGACGGTCACGCCGTCCGGCACCAGCAGCACCGTGTGGCTTTCCTGCAGCGTCAGCCCCTCGTCGGGCAGCTTGCCGATGCGCGACTTCGGCCCCTGCAAGTCCGCCATGATCGCCACCAGCGGCGGCGACAAGCTGGGCACCGGCCGGTTCGCCCACGCGAGGATCGCCCGCTCCTTGGTGTAATCCGCGTCGCAATGGCTCATGTTGATGCGCAGCACATCCGCGCCGGCTTCCGTCAATTTCTCCAAGAATTGCGCGTAGCTCGGCTCCGGGCACAGGCCAATGGTCGCGACGATCCGCGTCTGCCGCGGGTGCGTCCCTTCATGTCGCTTCATGCCAATGCCTCGTCCCGGGCTGCGTCACGCCGCCTGCCCGGCGCGGATGCTATGCGAAATGGCCGATCTGGCCAACACGATGCCAGTGTCAAAATCCAATACCGATTTCCGCCCGGGCCGCCGATTCTGGATGCAGTTCAAGAAGCTATACACTCCGACCGAAGTTCGAGATCAAAGCTCTTTCATCCGCGGCGTGCCACCGGAGGTGCACGCTCGTGGATCCAGTCCAAAATGCAACAGGTCTGACCGGAGGAATTTGGTGTTGGACATAGGTCAGCATGTTTTGACGAAATTGACCCGAAGGCGACCTTCGCGGTCGTCGAGGGTCGATTTCGGCGCGGCGACGCCGAAATGCGCCAGAAGCGGCGGATCCGGGGCTGTCAGACGCCCTGGGCCGCGCCCGGCCAAATCACCTTGTGCAGCTGGAGCTGCAGCCGACCCGGCGCGCGGGACGCCAGCAGCCACGCCGCCAGATCCGCGTGCAGCACTTGCCCCGCCACCGCCGACCACAGCACTTGCGCCCGGCAACCGGTGAGCTCCTGTTGCAGCGCCGCGAGCGCCCAGTCAAAATCCGCACGGGTCGCCACCACGATCTTCAGTTCGTCGTGCCGCCGCAGCTGCGCGAGTTCCGGCCACAGGTTGCGCGCCGACTCACCCGACGCCGGGCACTTCAGGTCGGCAATCACCGTCACGCGCGGGTCCAGATGCGCGACCGGATACGCGCCCGAGGTCTCCAGCAGCACCTCCAGCCCGGCATCGCACAGCGCCTGGAGCAGCCGCGGCGCGGACTTCTGCGCCAGCGGCTCGCCGCCCGTCACCTCCACCAGCGGCAGGCCCAGTGCCAGCACCTGCTGCACGACGTCCGCGATCGCGCGCTTTTCGCCCTTGCCAAACGTGTACGCGCTGTCGCACCACGTGCAGCGCAGCGGGCAGCCAGCCAGCCGCACAAACGTGCAGGGCCGCCCCGCGTGTGTCGATTCGCCCTGGATGGACGCGTACAGCTCGATCAGCGCGACGGTCACGCTTTGTGTCCCCGGCGCGTGACCGCGGGCTCAGGTGCGTCGTCGCGGTTGCGCTCGTAGACCATGCGCAGGCCGTCGAGCGTGAGGAATTCCAGCACTTCACCAATGCTTTGCGTCTCTTTGGCGATAAGCGGCGCCAGACCGCCCGTCGCGATCACCTGGCACACCTCGCCCAGCGCGGTCTGCAGGCGCGCGACCAGGCCTTCCACCAGCGCGACGTAGCCGTAGACGAGCCCGGATTGGATGGCCTGTACGGTGGTCCGACCAATGACGCTCGGAGGTCGAACCACTTCCACGCGCGGCAGCTTGGCGGCGCGGGTAAAGAGCGCGTCGGCGCTGATCCCGATGCCGGGTACGATGACGCCGCCCAGGTAGCGGCCCTTGGCGTCGACGACGTCAAACGTGGTGGCTGTGCCAAAATCCACGACAATACATGCACTTTTGCAGCGCTCAAACGCCGCGATGGCGTTGACGATGCGGTCTGCGCCGACTTCCTTGGGGTTGTCCACCAGGATGGGCATGCCCGAGCGCGTGCCTGGACCGACGATGACCGGCGCCTTGCCGATGCCGCGGCGGCAGACGTCCTCGAACACGCCGGTCAACTGCGGCACGACCGAGCCGACGATCGCCTGGTCAATGGCTGAAAACGCGAAGCCGCGTTGCTGCAACATTAGGAAAACAGAGGCGAAATACTCGTCGGCTGTGGAGTTGCGCCGGCTCTCGATGCGCAAGTGGTCCAGCAGCTCCGTGCCGCGGTAGATGCCGAGCACAGTGTTGGTGTTGCCGATGTCGATGGCGAGGAGGAGATTGTCACTCATTGTGGGATCCTCAGGCTGCCGCGTCCCGGTCTGATCGGCTCCAAGTATTCGCCAGACCGGGGCTTGCCGGTGTTGCCAATGTCGATGGCGAGGAGCAGTTCGGGCTTGGTGGTGTTGGGCATGGCGGGCCTGCGTGGTCAGGCCCGGCAGTTTGCCATGAAATCGGCGCGCGGTCACGAACGCCGCAGGGCATCACTGCTTGCAGACACCCTTGGCGGCGAATGGCACACCGTTGGGGTCGAGCATCGCGCCAGGCACGCAGCCGACCTCGCAGGCGTGATCCACCGTCACATCGATCCCGGAATTCAACGCCACGCACTGCGGATCGCTCAGCTTCATGGCGTCCGGGGAGCACAGCGGGCACGCCGGACACGCCCCCTGCCACAGGCTCGGCGTCACGTCCTGCGGCCAATCGACCGCGTTCAGCGCGCAAATCGCCGCACAAGCGCTGGGATACGTCTGCAACTCTGGCTGGCCAAGCGCCTTGAGCGTGCACACCGGCGCTTGCGGGCACAGGCCGCAGTGGCTGCAACTGCCCTGGGCGGCTGGACAAAGGGGCAGGCCTGCGCCGCTGGCGGCCGTCTGGTCCAGCGGCAGGTCTGCGCCGCTGACATCCGTCTGGTCCAGCGGCAAGTCGGCACCGGCGTCGGGCGCCGCGTCTTCCACGGGCAATTCCGAATACCACACGTCCAGCTTGCCCGGCGCGCCGCTGTCCAGCCACGACGCGTAACCGTCCGGCGCGGTGCTATAGGTGTCCTGATAAGTGATGTAGCTATCCAAAATGACGCGTGATTCCAGCGAATCGCAGCCGACCACCGCCACCAGCGCCGCCACCGTCCACCACCACCGCATGTGCTTTGTCATGGATGCCTCGCCGCAAATCACTATGCGCGGCACCGGCGGGTCGGTCAAACGGACTTCGCCACGGCTTGCCACGGCATTTCGCCTTCCACCCGCGCGATCGCGCCTGCGCGCAGCGTCCGCCCGGCCACGCGCAGTGCGCCGTCGTCCAGCAGGCCTTGCAGCTCGCCGCGCCAGCCGTCCTGCATCGTCACCGTCGCGCCCAGGAACGCCAGACGCGCGTGCAATTCGGCCAGCGGCAGCTGTCCCTGCTGCGCGATAAAGTGCTCCACCCGTTGGCGAATTCCCCGCGCCAGGCGCGCCGCAACTGCCAGCCGCTCCTCGCCCGAGTCCAGCGCCGCCGCCTGGTCGGCCAGCTCCGGCGGTACCTGCCGCACGTTGACGCCGATGCCGCACAGCCACCACGGCCCGGTCGGCGTCTCCAGGCGCTCACAGAGAATTCC
This sequence comes from uncultured Myxococcales bacterium, assembly GCA_903929795.1. Taxonomy (GTDB): domain Bacteria; phylum Myxococcota_A; class UBA9042; order UBA9042; family UBA9042; genus CAIYBN01. Next base: position 110,577 of record CAIYWC010000037.1, read on the forward strand.
GCCTAGCTTACGCCAAGTTGTGCGCTGCACCAGCAGGTCGTTGGGCCACTTGAGCCGCACGTCCGCGCCCAGCGCTTCGGCCGCCGCCAGGCCCGCCACCAGCGACGCGCGCGGCCACTTGTCCAGCGGCAGCGGCAGCGGCGCCGCCATGGTCATCAGCACCGCGTCACCCGGCTGGGCCAGCCAGCGCGCGCCGGTCCGCCCACGCCCGGCCGTCTGCGCGTCCGCGATCGCGAGGTGCCAGTGCCCGGCCAGCCCGCGGTTGTGCAGGAGGTGATCCGCCAGCGCGGTCTGGGTCGACGCGCACGACGCGAAGTGCAAAATCGGCGCAAAGTCGCCAAGCCCACCCGCCGCCAAATCCCTGGAGGCGGCTGCAGCCACGGCGCGCGCGGCAGCGTCGTCCATCGCCTACCGCGCAATCCGCAAAGAAAAGTCCGCGGCCTGTACGGAATGCGTGAGCGCGCCCACGGAAATGAAGTCCACGCCGGTCGCCGCGACCTCCGGGATCCGCGCAAGCGTCATGTTGCCGCTGGCTTCCAGGATCGCCCGGCCCGCCGTCTGCACCACCGCCTGCCGCAGCGTCGCCGTGTCCATGTTGTCCAGCAGCACAACCTCCGCGCCCGCCGCCAGCGCTTCCTCCAGGTCGGCAAGCGTCTCCACTTCCACTTCCACGCGCAGCAGGTGCGAGCCGACCTGACGCGCCAAGTGCACCGCCTGGGCCACCGATCCCGCCGCTACCGTATGATTTTCCTTGATCAAAATCCCCGCGTCCAGCGCCGTGCGGTGGTTGTGACCGCCGCCGACGCGCACCGCGTACTTGTCCAGCGCGCGGTAGCCCGGCAGCGTCTTGCGCGTGTCGGCGATTTTGGCTCGGTGCGGCCGGGTCGCGTCCACATAAGTCCGCGTCTCTGTTGCAATTCCCGACATCCGCTGCAGGAAATTCAGGGCGATCCGCTCCGCCGTCAGGATCGACGCCAGCGGACCATCCAACGCGAGCACCACGGTCCCCGGCGCCACCACCGTGCCGTCCGGCACCAGGCTGCGCACAGCGATACGCACGTCAAAACGCTGCATGACCAGGGCAAAAACCGCGCTGCCGCAGAGCACGGCTTCCGACTTCGCGCGCACGGACGCTTGGCCCAGCCGCGCGGGGTCGAGCGTCGCCTCCGTGGCGTGATCACCGGTGCCAACGTCCTCCGCCAGCGCGAGATCGATCAGCGTGCGAGTAGCGGGCGTGTCAAACCACATGGGCACCTCCTGGGGCGGCTATCCTAGCGTCGGATACGGTCACGGCGCCAGCACCTCGACGTGCACGGTCACGCGCTGCTGCGCCGCGCTCGCGCGGATCGCGTGCGGACCCGGCGGCGGCGTCCAAAACAGCCGCTGACCCGACGCCGTTTCACCCAGCGGTTGGCCGTCCACCGCCCAGCGAATCCGCGGCGCGCCATGGCCGGCAAGGGAGATTTGCTGAATCGAATTGCCGAGCTGCGAATCGCGCTGGTAGACCGCACCGTCGGCCGGCTCGTCGATCGCCAGCGCCGTCGCGGGCACTTCGCCGGCCTGCGGACACAGCGGCGAGAACGCCGACGGCGGTTGCGGCAGGTGCGTCAGCGCCCAGTGGTCAAAGAGCGGCGGCAGCACAGCGAAGACGTCTTGCGCCACGTCCGACGGCGGACAGCCCGGGCCCGCGCGCAGGCTATTTCGACGGTCGATCGCGATTTGCCGATGGACATCGCAGGGTTGCGGCTCAGCTCCTCGCGCGAACCACTCCTCCACCGCCGTCGGACACAGCGGCGTGTGCGCGCCGCCCGACAGCGGACAGATCGCGACCTGCGTCAGCCCTGGCGGCGGCTGGAATTCGGCCGACGGCTGGTCCCCGACCAAGTGCAGCAGCACAGCGCGCAGCAGCGGCGCGGCGCCCGTCACGCCGGAGACATCGCGCATCGGCGTGCCATCGAAGTTGCCGACCCAGACGCCGACGGTCCAGCGCGGCGTGGCACCCAGGGCCCAGTTGTCGCGAAACCCTTTGGAAGTTCCGGTCTTGGCCGCCACGGCAAAAGGCAGCTCCAGCGGACCGCCGCGGCCAAACGCCAGCTGGCGGGCCACCGGATCCGCCAGGATGTCCAGCACCTGGAACGCCGCCGGCGCCGGCAGCACCTGGCGCGGCGGTTCACGCGGCAGCGGCACGGGCGCGCCCGCCTCCAGCTGCACTGCCGCCAGCCAGCGCGGCGCCTGGTAGCTGCCCAGCCGCGCCAGCGCCGCGAACGCGCCGGTCAGGTCCAGCAACGTCACTTCTCCGTCGCCAAGCACCAGGCCCAGGCCGTAGTGCGCCGGCGCGCGGTCGAGCGACGCCAGCCCCAGCGCGTGCAGCAGGTCCAGCAGCGGCGCCACGCCCAGGCGCTCCAGCAGCCGCACCGACGCGATGTTCACCGACGACGCCAGCGCCACCCGCGCCCGCAGCGGCCCCGCCGTCGTGTCGCCATAGTTGCGCGGCGCATAGTCGCCCTGTTCGGTGGCAAAATGCGCTTCCAAATCAGGCAGCAGCGTCGCGGGCGTCAGGTGTTTGTCCGGTGCGGCAAACGCCGCGGCATAGGCAAAAACCTTCATCGTCGAGCCCGGCTGCCGCAGCGCCAGCGCGCCGTCGTTGGCGCCCAGCCGATCGGCATTCTGGTAGCCCGCCGAGCCGACCATCGCGCGCACTTCCAGCGTCGCGTTGTCGATGACAACCACCGCGCCGTTGCCCACCCGGCGGTCCGCCAGCGTCACCAGGTGCGCGCGCAGCAGGCGGGCGACCTCGTCCTGCAGCTGCGCGTCCAGGGTCGTCAACAGCCGCGTCGGCCGCGCGTGCCACAGCGCGGGCAGCTGCGCACGCACGAGATCCGCCAGGTGCGGCGCCAGCGCGCCGGTCGCCTCCGGTTGCACCAGGACCGGCTCGGTCAGCGCCACCGCCAGCGACGTCTCGTCCAGCGCGCCGCGGTCGCGCAGCACCCGCAACAGCCGCCGCTGCGCCGCCAGCGCGCGCTCCGGATGCTGCAGCGGGTCCAGCCGGCCCGGCGAGCGCGGCAACACCGCCAGATAGGCCGCCTCCGCCCAGCTCAAGTCCTTGGCATCCTTGTGAAAATAGCCACGTGCTGCCGCCTGTACGCCGCGCACAAGGCCACCGTACGGCGCCCAATTCAGGTACCACGCGAGAATCGCCCGCTTGTCGTAGTGCGCGTCCAACTGCAGCGCCGCCAGCGCCTCGACCGCCTTGCCCGACCACGTCCGCGGCCGCGGCTCGATCTGCTTGACCAGCTGCTGGGTCAGTGTCGACGCGCCGGAAAACCGACGTCCGCGCAGGAGATTTTGGCCCAGCGCCCGGACAATCGCGATCGGATCCACGCCCGGATGGCGCCAAAACCGTTGGTCTTCCAGCGCCAGCGTCGCGGCGATGAGGCGCGGCGAGATCGCCGCCAACGGCACCGGCTGCGCGCGCGTGTGCTCCGGGCCGGACAACCAGCGCAGGGAACGGCCGTCGGCGGCAAGCAGCTCGGTGGCACCATAGCGCTGCTGCAGCGCCGCGCCCGGATCCGCCGGCAGCAGCCACTGGCCGCGCGATACGCCCCAGAGCCCGAGGAGCGCGAGGCTCACGGCGGCGAACATGCGCGCGAGCCGGCGGCGTTTCATCAGTCGATGCGCAAAGTTCCAGCTCCGGACGTGCCAAAGACGTCGGGCCGGTACATGGCCTCCGCGCGGGCGCCGGGATCCTGGAAGCTGCCGCGGTTGGCGGCGCGGGCGACGTAGCGAAAGACTTGGGTGCCAGGCGCCAGATCGGCAAAGAACCGCACCTCGCGACCGGCCAGCTCCGTGAACTGTGGGCTGGCAATCCGGGCGCGGGGGTCGACCTGCAACGCCGCCAGCCTACGCGCCAAGCCAGCGTCATGATTGGCAAATTGCAGATCCACCGGTTCCAGGCCCGCCGCCGGGCGATCGACGACGGCGACGTCCTGCCACGCGTCCCCAGCGGTCACCTCGACCTGGACGATGACCTGATCGCCGCGCCGCAGCGTGCCCGTCACCGGCTCGCCGTTCAGCGTAAACAGCCGCCGCCGCACCAGCAGCCCGGCGTTGCGCGCCTCCTGCGGCGGCGTCTGCAGCGCGTAGCTGTACGCGAGCGACAGCCACAGCGGCCCCTGACCGCGCCGCTCCAGCTGCAGCGGCGTGTCCGCCTGGGCCAGCGCGCCCTGCGGGATCTCCACGACATCGACGTGCAGGCTGCGACTCACCGGCCCGGCCAGCTTGACCTGCCCGCCGACCAGCACCTTGAAATCGCCGTCGGGCGCCGGACCCGCCTGCGTCACAGCCACCAGCGCGCGCAGCGCCCACGCGTTCTCCTGCGTGCTCCGCCAGCCGTGGCCACCTTGCTGCCGCGCCAGCCAGCGGGTCAGCCGCGCCAGCAGCGGGTGCGCCGGCTCCGTGCGCGCCAGCACCTCCACCAGCAACGCCTGGCGCTGCAACTGCGACGCCCAATTCCACGCGCTGGGCGCATCCGGCAGCCAGCTCGACTCGCCGTCGACGCGCGCCTGCGCCAGCAGCGGCTCCAGCAGCGCGTGGATCTGCGGCGCAAACTTCCGGACATCCAGGCGGGCAAATGCCGCCGCCAGCCACAGTTGGTCATCGAGCGGCAGCTGGGCGCGGGCGGCAAAAAACGCTTCTGCGGTTGCCGGATCTGCCAATCCCACCGCGGCTTCAACCGCCAGCACCTGGACCTGCTGGCGCTTGGGCTGGTGACTGCGCAGCCAGTGCGCGGCGTTGTGCAGCAGCGCGGCGTCGACCGTCAGCCCCGCGGCCTTGGCGTCCGCCAGCACCCAGAGCGCCCAAAGCGTCGCATCGGCGTTGGCATCGCCCGCATCCCACAGCGACAGCCCGCCCTCAAACTGCGCGCGGCCCGCGATGCGGTCGAGCCACTTCTGCGCCAGCACCTTGGGATCGCCCGCGACGCCCGCCAGCGCCGTTTTGTCCGCGCCGCGCAGCGCATCCAGCGCCAGGAGCCCCTGCAGCCGCGAGGCGAGCTGCTCGGTGCATTCATACGGGTAATCGGTCAGCGCCGCCATCGCCACCTCCGCGCCCACGGCCAGCGAGCCCGACACCGCGATGCGCAGCCCGCCGCGATCCGGGACGACCGCGCCGTCTTTGTGCAGCATGTCCAGGCGGTTGCCAGTGACCTGCGCCCAGCTGGCCACAGTCTCCAGCGGCCGCAGGGACTTGACCTCCAGCGGCTCCTCCACGGCATCTGCGGCGTCCGGCTGGTGCGCCGCCGTCGCCGTCGCGCGCCACTGGACCTTGGCCTGCCCAGGCCCTTGCGCCACAGCCAGAAAGCGCACCTCCTGGCTCTGCTCCGGCGCCAAGGTGAGCGTCGCCGTCGCCGCGCCGTCCAAGGCCAGCGGCCCGGTCAGCAGCAGCTCCACGTGCGCCGACACCGCGAACGCCTGGCGGTTGCGCACGGTAGCCGCCAGCTCCACGCGATCGCCTTCCGCCACCGATTTCGGCAACGCGGGCTGCACCATCAACGGCTTGGACGCCTCCACGTCGGCGTCGCCACTGCCAAAATCGCCCGGACCGTCCACCGCCACTGCCATGATGCGCCAGCGCGTCAGGTTGTCGGGCAGCGCAAACGTGTGCCGCACCTTGCCATCCGCCGGCAGTTCCAGCGACGCTTGCCAGAACGCCACATCGCGCAGGTTCGCGCGCGTCAGCCCGCGATCGCTGCCACCGCCGCCGCCGGGATCGCCTTTCTCCTCGCCGGCGCGCCGCCGCACCAGCGCCTCCATCAGCATCTTGTCTTCCACGCCGCGCGCAATCGCCGCATACAGCGTGGCCATCGGGTCCGGAGTGGCCTCACCGGTCAGCGCCAGGACGCCTTCGTCCACCGCCCACAGCGTCACTTCCGCCGCGCGCGGCCGACCAGCGGCGTCGCGCACCGTCACTTCCACCGTCGTCTTTTGGCCCGGCAGCACTTTGGCGTGCTCCGGCTTGACGGTCACCGCCAGCCGGTGGTCGCCCGGATCCACGGCCAGCTCAATCGACTCCAGCTGCACGGACGGCGCGCCGGTATCCAGCCCCAGCGCGCCATCGCTGCGGCGACCGGCGATCGCCAGCACGCCGATGTGCACGTTGGGCGCATGGCGCGCTTCGATGGGCACCGCCAGCGTCGGCGCCGCGCTGTCCAGCCGCACCAGCCGCGTGCGCAGGATGCCGGCCCGCTCCTCGGTCACCAGCGCCAGCGCGCCGGGCACCTGGTTGCGCACCAGGATGTGCGCCGTCTCGCCGACTTTGTAGGACTTCTTGTCGGCGACCAGCTGCTGCTGCTCGTCCTGCGGACCCCAGGCCATGTCCGGGCCGGTCGCGTAGAAATCCACAAGCGTCGTCGCCGCCCGGGCCCGGCGATCGCGCACCGTCGCCTGCAGCGTGTACAGCCCGGCCTGCTGCACCGTCAGCGTGCAGTCCACCGGCAGCGCCGCGCTGGTTGCCGCGCAGGTCCCCGCCGGTGTTGTCACGAGCCGCGTCTGCCAATTCGTCTCGCCGCCCATGCCGCGCAGCCGAATCGCCTTCCACTCCCGCCGCAGCAGCTTGAGCGCCAGCGGCAGGCCCGCTTGGGCGCGGCCTTGCGGATCCGTCGCCACCAGATGCACCGGCAGCGGCGCCTGGGCGGGCACCAGCGCCGACGGCAAACCGACGCCGACCAGCGCGTCCGCCGGATGCAGCCAAAACACCTGGGTCGCAGCCATGTCGCGCGCGTTGGGATCCTGAACGGAAGCAGCTACTTCCACGCGAATCGAGCGATCCATCGCCACGCCGGTCGGCACGTGGAACGTCCAGCGCCCGTGCGGGTCGGTGGCGCCGCGCAGCGCGTGGTTCAGCACATTGCGCGCGCCGGGACCGTCGTCCTCCTGCCACGTGTTCACGCCGAATTGGAATTGCGGCCAGCCCGGCGGTTCAAACGGCTCGGCGCTGCCCGACGCCGTCATGTGCGTCGGCGCCTTGTCCAGCGGACCGCCGGAAAACCAGCTCGCTTGGACTTCGCCGCGCACCGCATCGCCGCGGGCCACGTGGCGGGCACCGAGCGTCAGCTCCAGGCGCGCCCGCGGCACGTGGTACACCGCGAGCTGCACGGACTTGCCGAATTCCGCGTTGTGCGACTTCGCGTGCACTTCCCAGCTGCCCAGGCGACCGTTCAGCGGCAGCGTCAAGGCCGACGCAAACGTGCCGCGCGCGCTCAGCCGCACCTGCGTCTCGGCCGCGGCATGGCCCGCCGGGTCCAGGAGCTGCAGCGTCGCTTCGCGGCCCGCCGCCGGCAGCCCCAGCGCGTCCTTGCCGACCAGCCGCAGCAGACCTTTGATCTGCACGGCTTCGCCGGGCCGGTAGACCGGCTTGTCGGTGAACAGCCAGCCGCGCTCGCTGTCGTCCGCCTGGTCGGTCTGCTCCTGCGCCCACGGCGTCGGCGCCAGCAGCTCCAGCCGCGCCGCATCCTCGCCCTTGGCCGCCGTCACCCGCCGCTCCGTGGCTTTTTTCTGCTGCTCGGACGTCATTCCGCCCGGGCCGGTCACCAGCCCTTCGCCGTTCGTCGTCGACCGCCACACCACGCTGTCGTTCTCGTCGCGCAGCTCCACCCGCGCGCCCGCGACCGGCTGGCCGCTCTGCAGCGAAGTCACCCACAACAGCGTCTCGTTGCGCGCGGCTTTCGCGGCGATGTGCAGGTCAGTCACCTGGAACAGCCGGCCCTCGCGGCCCTGCGGCTGCCAGCGCTGGCCCGGCTGCCGCGCGATGTCCGGCGTCGCCACCTCCAACCAGACGTGACCCGGCTGGCCCGCCAGCACCGCGTCCAGATCCAGCACGCGCCGCTCCAGCACGTCGGGCTTGCGCGACGCCGTCACGGCAAGCTCCACCGGCGGTCCCAGCGCCGCCAGCGCCGCCGCGTACCCCGGATCATCGACCTTGAGCGCCCGCAGCACCGACCACGGCACATCCAGCGGCACGCGAAACGCCCGCGCCGTCAGCGTGTTCAGGTTGCGCAGCGTCACCGCCACCGCGTGCGGCTTTTGCTGCAGCTCCATGACGCTGCCGTCCGTGTCGATCGCCAGCTCCGGCGTGCGGTGGCCAAATGCGCGCTTGAACGCCACCGGCTTGTCCAGCCGACGGCCGTGGGCGTCCTCCAGCGTGGGCGCGATCGTCAGCGTGTACGCCGTCGCCGCGGCAAAATCGCCAAGAATTGAGCACGTCTGGTCGTAGCACTGCAGCCGCAGGTTCTTGACCGCCGGCACGGCCTTGAGCGCCTTGGTCTGGTCGATGGGCGCCAGCTCCGCGGAAAAGTGCAGCGCCGCCGCACGCCACTGGTCGGGATCCGGGTTGGTATTTTCGGTGATCTGCAGCAGGGCAAACGGCTCCAGTGGACTGCCCGCCGCGTCCTGCCGACCGCCCGCCGTGCCAAACGCCAGCGAATCCATGGACTGGGATACCCGCTTGCCTTCGATGCCCGGCAGCCCCGGCGTCACGTCGATTTGCACCTGTCGCCACGGCGGGAGCGGCGCGGCAAAAGTCAGGGCCACCAGCTGACCGTCGGCGATCCCAGACGCCGGCCATTCCGCCGGCAACTGCGCCACCAGCGCCTTGGCGTCCTGCACCGCCAGCTGCAACAGCGGCAGCGGTGGATCGCCGTCGGCGCCCGTGACGATCAGGTGCTGGCGCAGCACCGCGAGGTCGACCGGCTGGTTGAACAGCAGGTAGACCTTGGCATTGCGCGCCACAAAGCGCGCCTGCGCCGCCGGCGACGTCCAGACGAGGTGCGGCGGCGCAGTGGCAAACGACCAGTTGAGCGCCTGGCCCAGCGTCCGGCCAGCGCGCGTTTGCAAGCCCGCGGCGAGGTGCACCTGCACGTCCTGGGCATGCGGCCAGCCCGGCTGCGGCTGGCCCACAGCGGTGTCGGTCGAGACCCAGCGCCAGTGCACGGGCACCGCGGGCTCGGTCGTAACGCCCGTCAGCGCAACCGGCAGCTCCAGCGCGCCCAGCGGCACCATCGGCTCGGAAAATGCGAGGACCAGCGGCGCATCCGCCGCCACTTCCCCGGTCGGCAAGGCAAACGTCACGGTCGGCGCGACCGGCAGCGGCACGCCCAGCGTGGTCGACGGCGCATCTTGGGCAACCGGCGCGCTCGGATGCGGCGCAGGCGTGACCGGCGTCGGCCGCTGGGGCGCGTTGCCGCAGGCGGACAGCAGCACACAGAGCCCGAGCAGCGTATTTGTCCGCACCCGCGCCCGTTTGACCGTCTGCGCCCGCATCATCGTCTGGCCCCCGTGGCGCGCAAGCGTACGCTTGCCGTTCTGGCCACGCAACGGCACGATCAGGCCATGGCCAAACGTCCGCAGTCGCCGCAGATTGACTTGTTCGCGGCACAACCGCTGGCGCCAGAGCCAGTTGCGCCCGAGGTCCGCGCGCGTCCGGCCCGCGTGAGCCCGCGCGCGGGGCAGGCGACGCTGGCCGGGCAGCAGTTCCTGACGGCGGTTGAGGTCGCGGTGCCCAGCCACACGGACGCGCTGCACTACGGGATTCCGCTGCCGCTGGTGGACACCGTCCAGCCGGGCCAGCGCCTGACCGTGCCGCTGCAGGGCAAGCTGGTCGTGGGCCTGGCGATGCGCCTGCAGCCGGTGGCGGAGCTGACTTTTGACGTGCGCAAGCTCCGGCCGATCGTGTCCGTGCACCGCCACGAGCCGCCGCTGCCGCTGGACTTGCTGGAAACACTGCGGTTTTGCGCGACGTATTATCACGCGCCGCTGGGCGCTGCCGCGCGGCTGGCGCTGCCGGCACCGCTGCGCCACACCGGCGTGGACGGCGACGACGCGCCAGAACGGCTCCAGCCCATGGTGTCATCCAACGACGTGCGGCCGTGGCCCGATGGCCTGGGCAAGGCGGAGGTGCGGATCCTGCAGAAGATCGAGGCCGCGGGCACGCTGTCGCTGGCCGAGCTGCGGCGGCCGGGCGAGAGCGGCAAGCTGACGGCGTCGACCAAGGTCTTGGAATCGCTGCAGGAACGCGGCCTGGTGCGGCTGTGGCAGGACCGCGTCCTGCGCGACCCGATGGGCCTGCGCACCCCGGTGCCGCGCGACACGCCGCCGGAGCTGACGCCGGAGCAACGGCTGGCACTGCACCGGATCCAGGAGGACACGCACGCACGGCGGTTCGCCGGCCACCTGCTGCGCGGCATCACGGGTTCGGGCAAGACGGAAGTGTATCTCCACGTGATCGCGGATATTTTGGCGCAAGGCCGCGGCGCGATTGTGCTGGTGCCGGAGATCGCGCTGACGCCGCTGCTGGTGCGGCGGTTCCGCGCGCGGTTTGGCGACCAGGTGGCGGCGCTGCACTCGGCGATGAGCGAAGGCGAGCGGCTGGACCAGCTGGCGCAGGTGGCGAGCGGCGCGCGGCGCATCGTGGTGGGGCCGCGGTCGGCGCTGTTCGCGCCGGTGGCGGAGCTGGGCGTGATCGTGGTGGACGAGTGCCACGACAGCAGCTTCAAGCAGCAAAATGGCCTGCGCTACCACGCCCGCGACGTGGCGCTGGCGCGGGCCAAGGCGGCAAACGCGGCGTGCGTGCTCGGCTCGGCGACGCCGGGCTGCGAGGAGATGCTGCTGGCGCACGAGGGCAAGCTGCACCTGACCGAGCTGCACCTGCGGGCGACGGGCGGCGCGCTGCCGCTGGCGCGGGTGATCGACCTGCGCGAGAGCCCGCGGCTGCGCGAGGAGGGCGCGGATCGGCCGAGCCTGCTGTCCGAGGAGCTGGTGGCGGCGGTCGCGGAGACGGTGGCGCGCGGCGAACAGGCGATTTTGCTGCACAACCGCCGCGGTTTTGCCACGAGCATGCTGTGCCAGACGTGCGGCGCGACGCTGGATTGCCCGGAGTGCGCGGTCACGCTGACGTGGCACAAGAACCAAGGGCGGCTGCGCTGCCATTTGTGCGACCATTCGGTGTCGGCAGATACGAGCTGCCCAACGTGCCACGGCCACAACCTGCTGGGGATCGGCGCGGGCACTGAAAAGATTGAGGATACGCTGGCGCTGGCCTGCCCGCAGGTGCGGCTGGCGCGGTTTGACCGGGACACGGCGGCGGGGCAGCGGCTGCACGACACGCTGGGCAAGTTCGCCCGCCAAGAGCTGGATGTGCTGGTCGGTACGCAGATGCTGGCCAAGGGCCACGACTTTCCGGCGGTCACGCTGGTGGGCGTCGTGCTGGCGGAATCTGGCTTGCAAATTCCCGACTTTCGCGCCAGCGAGCGCACGTTCCAGCTGCTGACCCAGGTCGCCGGGCGCGCCGGGCGGGGCCAGAAGCCCGGCCGGGTGCTGGTCCAGACGTACATGCCGGAGCACCCGGCGATTCAGGCGGCATTGCGCCATGATCACGCAGGTTTTGTGCAAACCGAGCTGATGGCGCGCCAGCGCTTTGGCTACCCGCCGTACACGCACCTGGCGCTGCTGGAGACGCGCCACCTCGACGAGAGCCGGGCGCAGGCGGCCATGGTCCTGCTGGTGGAGCGCGCGCGGGCCCTGGGCCTGGAAGTGCGCGGGCCGCTGTACGCGGGCGTGGCGCGCGTGCGCGGGATCTGGCGCTGGCACGCGCTCCTGCGCAGCCGCGATCGCCGACCGCTGCACGCCTGCCTGCGCGTGCTGGAACGCGAAGTGGTGGTAAATTTGCCGCCTGGCGTGACGTTCAGCGTCGACGTCGATCCCTACGCTTTTGGTTGACAAGCCGGCGACACGCGCCGACGCCCGCTACATTGCCGCGACTTCGCTTGCCTGCTATCGTGCCGCGTCGTGTTGCGCGCGGCGGGGATGCGCGGCAGCACAGAGGGTTCAGGCGCGCCGATTGTGGCCGCAGGGGGAGGGTTCGCATGGCTCGTTTTGCATCGGCTGGTCGTCGCGTCGCGTTCGCTGTGGGTTTGGTCGTTGCCTGTGCGCCGCTGGCCGCCGACGCCGCTTGGCCACCCGCTCCCGGGTCAGACCCGCTCGATCCGGCCAACTGGCCCAACGATCCGGGTTTTGCCAACTACGTCGCGACCGGCTCCGCGTGCACGGTCGGCGTCGCGCCGATCTGCAGCGTCCAGGGCAAAGGCCAGCTGAACTGCGTGGGCGGCGTCTGGGTGGAGACCGCCTGCGCCACCGGCCAGGTCTGCCAGTTCGTCGGCACCGGCGCGACGACTGCCCAGCAATGCGCAACTGGCACCGGTCCCAAGGAATTCGTCACCGACGGCGAGTGGAACCAGTTCTCGTTTGTCCCGGAAGCCTGGACGCGCACGACGATTCCCGGCCCGTTCCGCCAGGCAGAACGCGCGATCGGCACCGGCATGCACACAAACGACGCGTGGTCGACGACGGTGGGCGATCGCCGGACCCTCATCGCGGTCATCGACTGCGGCATCAAATGGGAACAGGACGACACGATCAACAAGTACTACCTGAACCGCGGAGAGCTGTCGCCGCCTGAAGCCGCCTGCCGCACCGCCGCGTACAAGGCCAGCGACCCGTACGACGCCAACGGCGACGGCAAGTTCAACATGGCCGACTATGCCAAGGAAGACCCGCTGGCCGTGCCGCGCACGCCGTGCGATTCGCGCGTCTCGGACTTGAACGCCAATGGCTTGTTGGACCCGGAAGACCTTATCAAGAACCCGGTGTTCGGCGACGGCGTCGACACGGACGGCAACGGCTATGTGGACGACATCTCCGGCTGGGATTTCTTTCGCAACGACAACGACCCGTACGACGACACGCGCTACGGCCACGGCAGCGGCGAAGTCCGTGATTCTGCTGCGGAAGGCAACAACGGCCGCGGCTCGCTGGGCATCTGCCCCGAGTGCACGGCGATCATGATCCGCGCGGGCGACAGCTTCGTGGCCGACGGCAACGACTTCGCGGCGGGCGTGCTGTTCGCCGTGGACAGCGGCGCGTCGGTCATCCAGTCGGCGCTGGGCGCGCTGAGCCGGTCGCTGTATGCCGAACAGGCCGTCGACTATGCGTACCGGAACAACGCGGTTTTTATCGCCTCCGCGGCGGACGAGCTGTCGTTTCACCACAACCAGCCCAGCACGACCAACCACGCGCTGTACGTCCACGCGATCGTCTACGACGGCCCGTCGGACAAGAATTCCACGACGTTCCTGAACTTCAACAACTGCACCAATTACGGCGGCAATCTGTTCCTGAGCTCGCCGGGCCAAGGCTGTTCGTCGGAAGCGACGGGCGTGACGGCCGGCCACGCGGGCATGATCTACTCGGCGGCGCTGAAAGTCGCCCTGACGCCGCCGCTGAGCGCGGAAGAAGTGCGCGGCGTGATCCTGAACACGGTTGACGACATCAACGTGCCAGAGTCGCTGAACGACCCGACGAAATTCATCTCCGGACCGGGTTGGGACCTGCATTTTGGCTACGGCCGCAACAACGTCGCGGCGTCGGTGAAGATGGTCGCGTCGACGGAGATTCCGCCCGAGGCGGACATCTTGCTGCCGACCTGGTTTGAGCCGATCGAGGTGACCAAGACCGCGAAATACACGGTGACTGGCCGCGTGGGCGCGCGCGCGGATGGCACGGCTTCACGTTATGCGAAATACAGCTATGTGCTGGAATACGCGAAGGGAATCGACCCCAAGAGCGGCTGGACGACCATCAAGGCCGGCACGGATGTGGCGGCCTTCAGCGGCAACATCGCCGACTGGGACGTGGCGACCGCCGCGCAGTCGGTCGATTTCACCGCGCCGCTGACCGACCACGACCAGTACAGCTTCACGCTGCGCCTGCGCGTGACCGCGACGCACCCGGACGGTTCGGTATTGAACAACGAATTCCGCAAGTCGCTCGCACTGTTCAAGGATCCGGACCTGCTGCCGGGCTTCCCGATCCGCAACCTGGCGTCGATCGAGGCGTCGGGCAAGATGTTCGACATCGACGGCGACGGCAAGGATGAGTTCATCCTGCCGAATTCCGACGGCCGCGTGCATGCGTTCAAGGCGGACGGTTCCGAGCCCAACGGCTGGCCGGTGTGGTCGCCGCTGCGCCGCGAGCTCTCGGAAGATTTCATTTACAACATCATCGGTTCCACCGGCCGGCCCAAGGCCTGCGCGCTGCGGACCGACAAGACCGGCTGCCTCGCCAAGAACGGCAGCCTGAAGCCGGAATTCCACGAGATGATCACCGGCACGCCGGCGATCGGCGACCTGGACGGCGACGGCAAAGTGGAAGTGATTTTCACGACTTATGACGGCACCGTCAACGTCGTCGAGCCCGACGGCAGCGCGCGCCCGGGCTTCCCCGTGCACGTCGACCGCGCCCGCGCCAAGCTGTCCGACGAGACGCACCTCTGGGACGACGGCATCTTCTCGGCGCCGTCACTGGGCGACATGGACGGCGATGGCAAGCTGGAGATCGTGGTCGGTGCGATGGACGGCCAGCTGTACATGTGGCGCCACGACGGCACGATGCAACACGGCTTCCCCGTGGAGGTCGTTGATCACAGCAAGCCGGGCCAGGGCGACCGCATCATCACCACGCCGTCGATCGGCGACGTCGACAACGACGGCACGCTGGACATCGCGCTGGGTACCAACGAAGTGTTCGGCGCCGATCAGGCCAAGAACGAAGCGCGCGGCTACGTGCTGCACGGCGACGGCACGTATTTCAAGGGCTTTCCCGTCACGACCTATGGCATTCAGGCCTACGTGCTGCCTGAAGTCGGCTCGGGCGTGCCGGGCAACGCGACACTTGTCGATTTGGACGGCGACAAGAAGCTGGAGGTCAACTTCGACACGATCGGCTCGGCGGGCACGTTCTTTACCTGGGACGCCAAGACCTACTGCGTCGGCAAAAAGCCCGGCACCTGCACGTCGACCTTCACCAACTCCGCGTCGAATTTCGGTCCCAAGTCCAACACGACGGAGAAGACCGCGGCGTTCGTGCTCATCTCGGACGGCTCGGTCGGCCACATCGACCCGGGCGGTGGCATCGATTTCGTCAAGGCTTCCGCGGGCTTTGATTTCGCGCTGACGTTCGCCTCGGGCGGCCAGCGCGCCAACTTCGACCACCTGCTTGGCGCGTACGACAGCTTTACCGGCAAGATGCTGGAAGGCTGGCCGCGCGTGATCGACGACTGGCAGTTCTTCTCGAACCCGAGCATCGTCGATTTGGACGCCGACAAGAACCCGGAAGTCGTCGCGGCGTCGGCGGGCTACCTCGTGCACGCGTGGAACTATCTGGGCGACGAGCCCACCGGCTTTCCGCACTTCACGATGGGCTGGATGCTGGCCTCGCCCGCGGTCGGCGACATGGACGGCGACGGCAAATTCGACGTCGCCATCGGCTCGCGCGACGGCTGGATCTTCGCTTGGGGCACGCGCAAGGGCGTCATCAAGGGCGCCATCAACGAATGGCCGATGCACGGCCATGACTTACACAACACGGACAACTACAGCGCGCCGATCAACCCGTACGCCAAGGCCGCGCCCGACGCGGGCTCAACGGACGCCGCGGACGCAAGCGACACAGGCGGCGTCGATGGCATCACTGCGGTCGACATCGCGACCGGCGGCACGCCCACCGACAGCCAGGCGCCCGCCAAGGGCGGCTGCACCGCGGGCACGGGCGGCAGCAACGGCGCCGGCGCGTTCCTCGGCCTGATCCTGCTGGCAGCGCTGGTCGTACGTCGCCGCCTCTTCGCCCCGGCGCGGTGACCGAAATGGGGTAGTCGACACGGGTCAGCAAGGCTGGAAGGAAAGCGTCATGGCAGTCACGGAAGTCCGCAACGCCTGTTACAAATGCGAAGAGGAGCTGGTCTTTGACGTCAAGATCGGCCGGCTGGACACGTGCCCGAACTGCGGCGCGTATCTGCACTCGTGTCGCAATTGCAAATTCTGGAGCATTTCCGCGCACAACCAGTGCATCGAGAACCAAGGCGAGTTCATCCGCGACCGCGAGGCCGGCAACTTCTGCGGCTTTTTCCAGTTTCGCGTGGTCGGCGAGGACGCCAGCGCGGAGATCAACGCCCACAAAGCCAAGCTGGACGCGATGTTCGGCGGCGGCGCGGCCAAGCCTGCGGTGAGCTGGGGCGCGCCGGAGGGTCAGAAATCCGAGCGTCCCGAGGACGTGGCGCGGGCGAAGCTGGATGCGCTGTTCAAAAAATAGCGGCCAACCATGACCCGCCTCACCGTCGTGCTCAGCCACTTGTGCAACCTCGCGCTCTTTGTGCACTTTCTGTGCGCGTCGCACCCCGGGCTGGCGGCACTGACGCTGGCGATTGCGCTGACCCTGTGGTCGCACCGCACGTGGGGCGTTGTGCTCAACCAGCTGCTGCTGCTGGTGGGCGCGGCGACGTGGCTGGACGCCGCCGGCGATGTGCTGGCCGAGCACCTCGATGAGGGCCAACGCTACCGGATGCTGTGCATTTTTGGCGACTTGGCCACGCTGGCGCTCGTAGCGGCGGGGCTGTGGTTGTGGCCGCGCGTGCGCGACGGCTGGATTCGCGTGCCGCAAATCCCGCCGGACATGCCGTCGCTCGGCAGCTGACCAAGCCAACGGATTGACGTGTTGGACATGGCCCGGCGAAGTAGCGGCCTCTACTCGGATTCCCACTCCGCCCAGTTCGTCCGGCTCAGCACAAATTCATCAATCGGCGTCAACACTTGCGCGTGAATCTTCGCCGCAGCGTGGTCCAGAATCGCCCGCAACTCCGCCGTCGTGCGCACGCGCTGGCAGCGGATCGAGCCCTCCGGCGTCTCCACCAGCACGGTGAGGCCCTGGATGCAGCCGGAGAGGCACGGCTCGCGCGTGATCGGCAACTTCTGGTGGCGCGCGCTCGCCCACGCCCGCGCCGCGTCGGTCAAATCCCGCAGGGAATCGCAGACTTCGCCGGGCTTCTTGCGGCACACGGCGCAGATCGAGAGCTCCATCGCCTACTGGCCGAGCGCTTCCGGCTGGAACGCCGCGTCGGGCAGCACGACTTTCGTATCGATTTCACGGGTTTCCACCGTCGTGGTCGAACCGCGCACGTGATTTTGCATGTGGAATTTCTTCAGCGTGGCGCCGCCGTCCGCCGTGTCGATCGCATCGACGGTCAGCGTTTTCAGCAGCTTGCCGTCCTTGCCGTAGAATGTCATCTGCCTGGGAACACTCAGTTTTTCGTCAATCCACAGCTCGACTTTGCTGTACGCCTCGTCGGGGTCCGGCGTCGTCACTTCCACGCGCGCGCACGGCACGCCGCCGACCGTCTCGCTGGCCAGCTTGCGGGTCTCGCCGCTCTGCATGCCGTGGCTGTCCAGGTCGCCAAAGCTGAAATCCGTGTCCATGAATGCCGCGTTGCGCTGTGATCCGCCGATGCGCCGCAGCCGCCGGGTCTTGGGCAGCCACAGGAACTGCTGCGCCGGCTGGGTCTTGCCCTGCTCGAGCATCAACAACTCCACGCCCGCGTCCTCCGCCGGCTGCAAGAACGTGATGCGCGACCGCATCTTGCCGTCCTTGCGCACCACGCGCGCCAGCGTCAGCCAGGTCTTTTCCTTGCCCGACGCCAGCCGCAGCGTCAGCGCGGTCTTGGACTGCCCCGCCTGGAAGCCCGCGGCATTCTTGGCCATCACCGCATCCAGCAGCTTGCGCGCCGCCGGATCGTCTGCCGCGTGCGCGACGTTGGCCGTGAACAGGACCGCCGTTGTCAAAATCGCCAAGTATTGAAACATGTTCCGTCCTACTGCGGCCGCGACTGCAGCCAGGCCTTGGTCCGCGCGTGCTCGGGCTCGCGCTCCGTGCGCCGCGTGCGATACCCGCAGCCGCGCGCGATCAGTTGCACCGCGTGATTCTTGCCGGGAAACGCGGCCTTCAGCTCGTCAAGCACGTCGCTGGTGTCGAAGAATTTGCACGAGAAGATGTCAAAGAATGCCTCGTGCGTCGCCTCGTTGATGTGCACAGCGATGTGGCTCTCCGCGATCATGGTCATCGCCGACAGAACGGACGTCCCATCCGCCATCCGCGAGCGCAACACGTAGGGCCGCATGATCGGCGTCATGTCGATGCGCGGCGGCAGGTTGTCGAACAGCTTGAACAGGGAATCCATGCTGCTCGGCCCGGTGTAACCTTGGATATTGATGAGCAAATGCGGGCCAAAATCGTCCTCTGGCTGGACGCGCACTTCGTCGAACCGCTCGGGACGCAGCGCCGTGTGCACGTCGACGTTGCGCGTCGGCAGCGCGGTCCGCAGCAGCCGCGTCAGCTCACCGTTGTCGAACGCCACCGGGGCAACGAGATCGGCGAAATAGCACTCGCGAAAGCTGAATGTGTGCAGCGTCAGGTGACCACCGGGCAGGAACACAAAACCGGAGACGCCGCAGTCGTCAGGCTCCACGCCGTTGTAATACGGCAAAAGCATAGGCGGCATAGCGGGTTGCAGGCCAAGGCGCTCCGGCAGCTCTTCCAGCAGCTCGTGCACAAGCCGAATGTCGTCAAAGCGCGACCGGTGACCGCCGAAGCCGTCCAGCGTAGAATGTTGCAGAGTCGTTGGCGTCATGGTTCACCGGGGCAGGCAGGCAGGCGCATGGCGCGCGAGGTCCACAAGGAGCAGAGCGCGGCATGATGGCGGAAAGTCCGATGCGGGGCAACACAAAGCGTGGTCGGTGGCTCTGGCCGCTGGTGCTGGCGCTGTGGCCGCTGAACGCACAAGCTGATGAACCTACGCTGTTTTCCGGCACCTGGGTCAGCGTGCTGGGCATGGACACGCAGGCCGACGCGCCGGGCGAGGACCTGCTGGTGCTGCGCAACCGCCTGGATCTGGACCTGCGCCACCCGATTTCCGACACGATGCGGGTGAAGATCGCTGCGCGGCTGTGGCAGCGGACCTCGGCGGCGCGCACGGACAGCGATGGCTGGAAGCTGGACGTGAACGGCCATTTCCCGGATTTCGGCTTGCGATACGACCAGTTGGCGGAGCTGCGCGAGGCGTATGTCCAATGGGATCTTGGCCCGGGGCGGCTGACCGTGGGCCGGGACATCGTGCAGTGGGGCGCGCTGGAAATGCAGAGCCCGTGGCGGATCTGGAACCCGGTGGACTACAGCCAGGGCATCCTCGGCGCGCTCAACCCGGACGACACGCCGATCCTGGCCGACTGGATGGTGCGCTGGTCCCAACCGCTGGCCGGCGGCCGGTTTGAGGGCATTTTCCAGCCGTTTTTCACCGAGCACCGCTTCAGCCCGTTTGCCACCGACACCGCGGTTGTGCGCCCGGACGTCGGTCCGCCGCTGCCGCAGGGCATGTTCCAGATGCTGCGGCACATCGATCTGCGGCTCGACCGGCAGCTGGGCGACGCGCTGACGACCGCGCTGAACCCGCCGCCGGCGACGCCGCTGGCGGGCTCGATGGGCGCGCGCTGGCTTGTGAATACCGGCAACTGGGAGCTTGGCGTCGCGGCGATCTTCAACTGGGACCGGATGCCGATCCTGCATTTTGACCCGAACGTCGCGACGATGCTGGGCAAGATGGCGGCGGTGGGCTTTGACACGGCCAAGCAGGTCGCGCTGCTGGGCGACCCGGAATACCAGGCAGCGCAGGCGGCGGTGACGGCGTCAGGCAAGGGGCCGCTGGACCTGGTCAGCGCGGATTGGCAGCGCCGGCTGACACTTGGCGGCCAATGGAGCGTGGAAGTCGCAGAGGGCTGGATCGTCCGCGGCGATCTGGCGTACGCGCCCAAGGTCGGCAGCGCGCTGGGCCGCGTGGTGTTCACGGACAAATTCGAGCCGCTGGTCACGTCCATGCTGCTGACCGGCGCCGGCGTGGAATGGACCCACGGCGACACGCTGGCGGCTGTGGTTGAGGCGACCTGGAATTTCGCGATGGACGTGCCGCAAGCCCAGCCGCTGTTCCTGATGGCGCGCCACCAGGTGGTGGTGACGGGCGGCGGGCAGTGGAAATTCGGCGAAAATCAGGCTTGGGCGCTGCAAATGGGCGGCATGTACGGGATCTCGCTGGGCGACTGGGCGGCGCTGCCGCGGCTGAGCTGGAAATTTGCCGATGGCTGGCAGGCGGGCCTGAGCGCGGCGTTCACCGGCGGGCCGCTGCTGAGCCCGGGCGGGCTATACAAGACCGACGATCAGGTGCTTGTGGATATCCGGCTGGTGTTTTGAGGCGCGCGGCGTCAGATCGCCGTGCTGATCGCCCACAGCTGCTCAAAATACGCGACGACGGCGGTCACGGCGGCGGCAAACTGCGTCTTCACGCCGGCCTCGTGGTAGCTGACAAAGCCGCCGTAGCCCCAGTTGTTGCTGCCCAAGAGGACCGCGCCGTCGATCACGATGAACTTGGCGTGGGTGATGACCGTGCTCGGGTCGTTGCGCACCTGCACGCCGAGGTTTTTCAGATACGTGCCGGCGTCGGCGTTGATCGTCGGATCGCCACCGTCGCTCGCCGGCGACAGGTCCAGCACCGCACGCACCGGCACGCCGCGCTTGACCGCCGCTGCAACGTCCGCGAGCACCGCCTGGACGTCGGAATCGTCCGTGTTCATCGCATAGGTGCACAGCAAAATCCGCGTCTTGGCCGCCTGGATGAGCGGCTGGACCAGCGCCTTGTAGCTGCCTTCCGTGTACATCGCCACGTTGGGATCACTGCTTGTCGCGACTTTTTTCATCGTCGTCGGCGCGGTCCACAGCGCCTGAAAATAGCCCGCCATCACGGCATTGGCCGCCGCGTCGCGCACCAGAAAATTGGTCTCGTTGTTGTAGAACAAGGACGACTGCGACCAGTTGGTCGAGCCGACGATGAAACCCTGCTCGCTGCGGATCAGCTTGACATGCGTGCGTACCTTGGGGGAGTCAAGCTTGGCGTCGATGCCGGCCGTCTTCAAGTCCGCGACAACCAAGGCGTTGTTGGCGATCTCGTCGTCCATCAGCACGCGCACTTGCACGCCGCGCGCCTGGGCTTCTTTCAGCGCACCGACCAGGATTGCCAGGTAGGAGCTGCTCGCCGTCGTCTCGTATGCGGTCACGTCCAGCTGCGCGTGCGCGGTCTGGATGACGGCCAGCGCGCCGCCCATGTAGTCCTTGTTCGCCTTGAGCTCCAGCACCGGTCCGGGAGGCAGATTGGCCACGACCGGCGGCACGTCGGCCGCCACGGCGTCGGTCGCCGGCTGGACGCCGGTGTCAACGGCGACCGCTGCGTCCGTCGCGGCATCGGGCGGCGCCACATACGTCGCTCCACCCGCCGCAGGGGTAGCGGCGCAACCAGCAGCGGCCAAGGCAACGAGCCAAGCGCGCCAGTTCACGCAGAAGCCACCGTTCCGGGCTTGTGGTTCTTCGCCGCCAGCGCCGCCAGCTTCTCCAGCAGCTCCGGAATCAGGAACGGCTTGTCCAGGTGATCGTCCGCGCCGTAGAGCGGGGCCGTCATCTCGTTCAAGTTCGGGCCAATCGCGGTCAGCATCAGGATGCCCACGTCGTTGAATTCCGCCCGAGCGCGCAGGGATTTGCACACTTCCCAGCCATTCATCTGCGGCATCATGACGTCCAGCACGATGAGGTCCGGCTTGTGGGCCAGCGCCGAGCGCAGCGCCTCTTCCCCGTCATATGCCAGCGCGATGCGGTACCCTTCCGCGACCAGCGTCTTGCGCAGGATGCCCGCGATCTCCAGGTCGTCTTCCGCAACCAACACATTCAAACCATTGTCTTTTGGCATGTTAATCCGCGTCTTGGCGACTCAGCTCGGTCGCCTTTTTGGCAATGTCCTGCGCTTCCTGCTGGCGCTTGTCGCTGGCCGGCAGGATGTGCGCCACGGTCCGCGCCAGATCGCGCGCACCCAGGTAATTCTTCTTGTCCATCAGGTCCTTGGCGTCTTTCAACATCGTCGCCGCCTGCTGGACGCACTTGTCCACGATCTGGTTGGCCTCCGCCTTCTCGGGCTGGTAGTTCAGCGCCTCCTGGGCATCCTCAAACGCGTCCGCATACTTCTTGGCCGCCAGATCGGCCTTCGCCTGCGTCAAGTAGGCGTCCGCGAGCTTGCCGGCGACAAAACCACTGTGCGTGCCATCCACCCGCCGATCGGCGTTGTACGCCTGCTTCCACGCCGGGATTGCCTTGCGCGTGTTCGCGCCGGCGGCCTGCGCCTCGTTGAGCGACGATTCCACCTGCCGCACGGCCGCCGAATACGCCGCCGCCTTGGCTTTTTGGTCCTTGGAATTGGGCCCGGACGCGATGGCGTCGAACGCCTGAACCGCGGGCGTCCATAGCCGATTGTGGTACGCCGTCAGGCCGGCAGCAAAATCCGCCTTCTTGCCAGGCTCCGCCTTGGCTTCCGGTTCAGGCTTCGCCTTGGCTTCCGATTCCGGCTTGGCCGCGTGCTCGACCTTCGCGACATGCTCAAGCTTCGGCGCGTGCGCCGCCGGCTTCTCGGCTTTGGCCTCGGGCTTCGCTTCTGGCTTGGCTTCCGGCTTCGCCGCATCTGCCACTTTGGCCGGTTCGCCCTCCAATTGCGCGCGCATCGCCTTGGCTTCCGCGCGGTTGGCATCGACCGCCAGGATCGCGTCCAACGCCTTGATCGCCGACGCTGTGTCGCCGGTCTCGTTGGCTTTTTTGGCCTCGGTCATGCGCTGGCTGAAGAGGGACTCCTTGGCCGCGGCCAGCTCATCCTGGGCATCCGCGTACTTCTGCGTGTCCTTGTCGACCTCGCCGAACTTGGCGATCGCGCCTTGGAAATCGCCCGCCTTCAGCGCCTGTTTGGCCTCCTCGAACGTGTCCTCGGCCTCGACCTCCTTGCGCGTCGACGCAATCAGCGTCTTCAGCTCCTTGTTTGTCGGATCCTTTTTCTTGGCCGCTTTGAGGATATCCAGCGCGTTGCTGAAATCCGGCGGCGTGTCCGAGAGCAGCTCCTTGGCCTTGGCGATCGCCTTGGCGACTTCCGCGGCCGTATCGTCCACGACCGGCGCGACGACGGCCGGCTTGGGCGCGCTGGCGGACTTGCGGGTGGCAAAATACGCGCCGACCCCGCCGCCGACCGCGACGATGGCAAAGATGCCGCCGACCGTCAGGGCCAGGTTCTTGCGTGACTTCGCCTTCTCGTACTGAACCTGCGGCGTCGCGGACGCTTGGCGCTCCGGCATCGCCTGGCGGTTGCGTGCGATGGGCTCGGCGCCCTCGATGAAGAATTCCAGCACGCTGGTGCCGATCTCGATGCGATCGCCCGACTCCAGAACGTGGCGCGGCTTCTTGACGCCGTTGATGCTCGTGCCGTTGGCGCCGCCCAGGTCGGTCAGCACGGCCTCGTTTTCGGTGCGCTCAATCTGGAAGTGCCGGCGCGACACAGCCGGATCGGCCAGCACGATGTTGCAATCCAGGCCGCGGCCGACCAGATGCTTGCCTTCCGGCACGCGGTGGATCTTGCCGCGATCCGGACCGGAGACCGCGCGCAGCTCCATTGGCGTCGTGGCCTTGCTGGGCAGGCGCATCGCCGCGAGCGCTGACGTGTCGATCGCGCGCGTGGCCGCCTCGGCCTCGGCAGCTTCAAATACGCGAGTGGATTGGTCTTCGTCGTCGTCGTGCCGCGGGATCGGCGGCGGCGCGGCCGGCTTGGCTACCGGTCGCGGACCTTGCGGCGCTGCGGTCGCGGGCTGCATCGGACGCGGCATCGGGCGCGGCATGGGGGCCTTGGCGGGCGATGGCGACGGACTCGGAGCTTGCGGCAAGTCTTCCAACCGAATCGCGCGCGTCGCTTCAATCGGCTCGTCGTCGTCTTCCAGATGCGGGGGAGGTGGATTCCCGCCGCGTCGCTCTTCATTCGCCATGGTTCCCTTCACCCGCTAGTGCAGCGCTTGGCGCGCCGCTGCCTCACGTGTCTCGACCGTGCGCGTGCGCCCAGCCGGACCGGACTCGCGTTCCGGCAAGATGGCTGTAGCACAGTCAGCGCGGCGCGACAACGTCAGGCGTACAGCCGCAGCGCGGTTGCGCCCTGAATCACCCGAAGATTTTGCTGGAAACGGTTCACCGGCGACACGAAGCGCGCTGTTTCAACGCCCTCAAGCGGGTGTCGCAACTTGGCGCGCGGTCACAGCGGCCAGGCTTAGGCCTGCGCGGCGGGCATGACGGACACGGTCTTGCGGCCCTTCGACGCGCCGAACGCGACGGTGCCGGGAATCAGCGCGAACAGCGAGTAATCCTTGCCGGTGCCGACATTCTTGCCGGCGTGGAAGGTCGAGCCGACCTGCCGCACGAGGATGTCGCCAGCCGGAACGACCTGGCCGTGCATGCGCTTGACGCCGCGGTATTGTGGATTGGAATCGCGGCCGTTGCGCGATGAGCCCTGACCTTTTTTGTGTGCCATGGTTGCCTCGTTCTGGGACTGCGTGTGAACGCGTCGGGGGCTTTACGCTTCGATTTGGGTGATGCGAACGCGCGTGATCGACTGGCGGTGGCCCATCGTCTTGCGGCTGTTCTTGCGGCGGCGGTACTTGTGGATGAGCACCTTGTTGTCGCGCGTCTGCTCGACGACCTGCGCATGCACCTTGGCGCCCGCCAGCAGCGGCGTGCCCACCTGCACGCCCGCGTCGCCGCCGATCAGAAGCACGTGATCAAACACGACTTCCGCACCGCGCGCCACGGCATTGCCGTCCGCGTCCGCGACCTTCTCTATCGTAAGCTGTTGACCTGGGGCGGCGCGATACTGCTTGCCGCCGGTCTTGAAGATCGCATAACTCGCCATGGTAGTCCTCGTTTCGCTGACTTGCGCACGCGGCCGAACGGGCCGACCAAGGCGCAGGGGGTGCGAATTGTGCCGCAGTTGCCACCGCGCGTCAAGGTTTGATTGCCGATTCGCCAAGCAAAACGATCGCGCGCGATCCGACGGTCGTCACTCAATCCGGCTGCGCACCGCGGCGCGCATGGCCCGCAGCGCCGTCTCGACCTGGCCCTGCATGTCCGAATCCTGGGACAGCACGTGCGCCTGCGTGTACAGCCGCTCCGCCTCTTCCTCCGCGCCCACGGCGATCGCCGCGCGCGCCAGCCGCAGGTACAGCATCGCCGCCTCTTCCGGCTGACCGCCCATTTTCAGGTGGTGCGCAAGCCGCAGGCCTTCTTCCAGATCGGTCCGGCCGCGACCGGCGATCCAGCTCGCCGTCTTGCGGTGCAACTCCCTGCGCTGCTTGGGTTTCAGGAAGTCGTACGCGACCCTCCGCCGCAACGTCGACGTCAGCCGGTACTCGCGATCGCCGGTGTAGCGCGACGTCGCGGTGCGGACGACAAAGCCGGTTTGCACGAGCTGCTCCAGCGCATCGTCCAGCAGCTCGACGCCGAGAAAACGCAGCGCACCCGCCCAAAATTCCGCGCCGACCACGACCGCCACGGACAGGCAGCGCTGCACGTGCAGCGGCAGCGTGCCGATCAGCTGGCGAATGACGCCGTCCACCACGCCGGGCCGGATATCGGTCGGCAGCTTCTCGCGCACCATGCGCCACTGCGCGTTGTCCAGCTCCATGGCGCCCAGCCGCGCCAGCAGGTGCGTCAGCTCGCCCGCCAAGAACGGATTGCCCAGGGCATGCGTCTGGATCCAGTCGCGCAGCTTGGTGTTGACCGGCGCGGCGAGCATCTCGCGCACCACCTGAATCACGGCCTGGTTGGACAGCGGCAGCAGGTCCAGTTGCTCGTCAAAGTGGAACGGCGGCTGGCGTGGCACGAGGTGGCGCAGCGCGGAGGACTGCAGCGGCTCGACGTCGTCCAGCTCGGTCGAACTCGAAACGACGAGAATCGGCGAGCCGCCCAGGTCCGCCAATAAGTCCTGGAAAAACGCGCGGGTGGACGGATCCATGTGCTGGGCATTGCGGATCAGCACCAACATCGGCGCTGCCAGCGCGACCGCCTGGAAGTAGCGGGCCAGCGCCGCGGCCATCTCCTTGCGCGCGTTGTGGCCGATGCCCGCCTGCAGGCCCGCGCGGCCCGGCTCGCTGATGTCAAACGCTGGCATGGACGCTATCGTGTCCGCGACGTCCGCCGCTTCCTGCCGCCGCTGCGTCGAGAGCTTGCGCGCGCCCATGCGCGAAAACGCCAGCTCCACCATGCGCTGCAATTTGCGCCGCGCCTGCTCAGCCGTGTCGGTCTCCAGGATGCCCGCGCGGATGCGCACAAGCTCCACCACCGTCGAATACGGCAGGTCCGCGTGCAGCCGGTCGCAGGTCACCTCCATCAGGAAATACAGCTTCTCCGGATGCTGCTCCACCTGGCGGCGAAACGCGTCCAGCAGCACGTTTTTGCCCATCCCCAGCGCGCCGGCCACCAGGCACGTCAGCGGCCGCGACCGCAGCTCCACGTCTTCCAGCAGGGACCACAGGCGCTTCAACTCCACTTCGCGGCCCGTCGTCGGCAGCTCCGAGGACCACGGATAGCACAGCAGCAGAAAATCCTGAGACCCTGCACGGACATGCACCGTCTCGACCGCGTCCTGATGGCCGTCCAGCTTGGCGATCAGCACGTACGGCCCCAGCGGCAGCTCGCGACCGGTAATCGGCGCCGCGCCCAGCTCCGACTCCGGATCCGGCTTGCCCAGCGTGTCGCGGATCCGGTCAAACGGGATCGCATAAATGCGCGCGCCTGGCGGCTGGCTGCGGATGTGGACCGTGCCGGTCTGCGGCAGCAGGCGCGTGCGCTGGGTCATCGCCAGCTCGTGCGCCTGGCGGGCAAAATACAGCTTGGTCGCGTGATCGCCGGCGGTCGCCGCCTCGTCGTGGCGCCGCCAGTACAACTCAATCAGCCGCTGGCGCGCCTCTTCGTGGCTGGGATCCTCGGTCAGCGCGCGGCGCAACGCCTCATTTGCGCTGGCAAAAGCGTGCGCGTACAGCACATCCACCATCTCGCGCTGCCGCCGCACGGCCCACGCGCGCTGCTTCTCGGCCTGGGCATCCCAAGGCCGCACGTCGCGGGCGAGCGCCGTCTCCTCCTCGCGCAAAAGCGCCAGCTCGGCGTGCAGTTGCTCGCACCGGTCCAGCTCGCCGCGACCTTCCTGGTAGGCCACCTCCGCGCGCTCGGCGCGCCGCTCGCGCTCCAGATCGCCGGCCTGGAACCGGTCCAGCGCCTGCCAAATCTCGCGCATCGTCTGCGGCCGCCGGTCGCGCAGCTTCTCCAGCATCCGCATGCACAGCGCTTCCAGGTCCGGCGGCACCACGCGATCGCGCGCCGCGCTCGACGGCGGCAGCGGCACCACGTTCTTGGCCGCCTCCAGCCACTGCTGGCGCGTCTCCGCGTGGTACGGCCGCGCCATCGCCAGCACTTCGTAGAGCATCACGCCCAGCGCGTAGACGTCCGCGCGCTGGTCGACCTCCTCCTCGCGCCCCGCGGCCTGCTCCGGCGCCATGTAGGCCGCGGTGCCGATGACCATGCCCTCGCCGTCCGGATTGGGCTTGTCAAAATGCTTGGCGACGCCCCAGTCCGTGACAAAAACCTCACCAAAATCACCCAGCTGCACGTTCTCCGGCTTCAGATCGCGGTGCACAATGCCGGAGCGGTGGGCAAAATCCATACCCTGCGCGATCTGGATAAACACACCGACCAGCCGCCGCAGCGTGAATTCCTCCACGGTCGGCGGGTCGCCCATGTGCAGCAGCGCGATGACGTCGCCCAGCGAGCGCCCGGGCATCATGCGCATCGTGTAGTAGGTCTGGCCGTCCTTGCAGACGCCCAGCTCGTAGATCGGGATGATCGCCGGATGCGTCAGCTCGCCGATGATCCGCGCCTCGCGCCGCAGCGCGCCGACAAAGCCGGGCTCGTCGCGAAATTCCGGCCGAAGCAGCTTCATCGCCACGTCGCGGCGCAGCGACGTGTCCTGGACGCGCCGGACGACACCCATGCCGCCCACGCCCAGCTCTTCGCCGATGACGTAGCGTCCAGCGCCTTCGACCGGCAGCACGGACTCGTCGGGGCCGCCCATCGCGCTCAGAGGCGAGGACGTCAGGTGCTGCAGGGCCTCGGATTCGCTCATCGGTCGATCGAGCAGCGGCCTGCCCGGCGTCGTCCGGTCGGCATCGCCAGCTTCCAGAGCCGCATGCAGCGCAGCCAAAGTCGCTGGATCTTCGATGGTTGCCGTCGTGCGAAACGGTTGAAGAAACGTGCGCCGCCCGTCGTCCTGTGGGTCGTCCAACGCCGTGCGAGCCGAATCCTCAACGCTCCGCGGCGACGCCGGAGTCGGGTCCGTATCCTGCGGTCGGCGCTGCGACGTCACGAATTGCACCTCATCACACCCAAGCTTGCCACGATCGCGCGCCAAGCCGCAACGCACTTGCGCGCAGAATCGTCGTGTGATCAAACCACTGAATCTTGTACTCTCATGTGGTTACATGAACGCGGGCTGGCTTTTTTGCCGGCTTGCGACAAAATACTTGCCAGATCCTTGGCGATCACTGAACATCTGTACAGGCCTGAACGGAACCTGAACAACCACTGAACACAAAACGAAGCAGCGAGGAAAGACACCATGGCAAAGCCCAAGAAAGACCTGAACGAACCGATGGAAACCGACAAGCGCGCCGCGATCGCCACGGCGCTCTCGACCATCGAACGCGCTTTTGGCAAAGGTGCCATGGTGCGCCTCGGCGATGAAGCGGCGACGGCGCGCGACATCAGCGTGATCTCGTCGGGCTCAATTGGCCTGGACATCGCGCTTGGCGTGGGCGGCTTCCCGCGCGGCCGCGTGGTGGAGATCTTCGGGCCGGAATCGAGCGGCAAGACGACGATCGCCCTTCACCTGATCGCCGAAGCGCAAAAGGCCGGCGGGATCGCGGCGTTCATCGACGCGGAGCACGCGCTGGACGTGGGCTACGCGCGCAAGCTGGGCGTCAAAGCCGATGACCTGCTGGTCAGCCAGCCGGACACGGGCGAGCAGGCGCTGGAAATTTGCGACACGCTTGTGCGCTCGGGCGCGGTGGACGTGATCGTGATTGACTCCGTGGCGGCGCTGGTGCCCAAGGCGGAGCTGGAAGGCGCGATGGGCGACAGCCAGGTCGGCGGCCACGCAAGGCTGATGAGCCAAGCGCTGCGCAAGCTGACGTCCTCGATCGCCAAGTCCAACTGCATCGTGCTGTTCATCAACCAACTGCGCATGAAGATCGGCGTGATGTTCGGCAGCCCGGAGACGACGACCGGCGGCAACGCGCTGAAGTTCTACGCCTCGATTCGCCTGGATATTCGCCGCATCGGCGCGCTGAAGAGCGGCGAGGACAACATTGGCAACCGCACGCGCGTCAAAGTGGTCAAGAACAAGGTCGCGCCGCCGTTTCGCCAGCACGAATTCGACATCCTCTACGGCGAAGGCGTCTGCGCGTGCGGCGACCTGATCGACGTCGCGTCGGAAGCCGGCATCATGGACAAGGTCGGCGCGTGGTACAGCTTTGACGGCGAGCGCCTCGGTCAGGGTCGCGAAAAAGTGCGGCAGTTGCTGAAGGACGAGAAAGAGCTGTTCAAGAAGATCGACCAGCGCGTCCGCGAGGCCGCGTTCAGCGCCAACGGACCGGGGGTGTCGATCTCGGCGATGACAGTGTCAAGCGTAGCGGAAGGCTAGCACTGCCGCGCGTAGCGGAAGGGCAGCGACCGGTCAGCCGACGTCAAAGACCGCCAGTTCGCTTGCGGTGGCGCCATTGCGGCCAGCTGTGACCGAGGAACCCACGCCGCAGTTCACGTACAGCCGGCAGTTCACATCTGGACTGGGGCCGCCGATGACATACCAGCCCTTGAGGTAGTGGATGCCGGCGACCGTGGCCAGCGCGGCGGTCAGTCCCGGGATGTCGAACTGGCCGCCGTGCGTGTGGCCGGAAAGCACAATGCGCGCGCCGGTTTGGGCGATCCTGTCGGCCGTCTTGGGGTCGTGGCTCAGCACCAGCGCTTCCTGCGGCCGCGGCACGTCGCGAAACGCGGCGTCGACGTCATCGCGGTGCGTAAAACCGTCGTCCACGCCGACAATCCGCAGCGGTTGGCCAGCCACATGGAGCACGGTCGAGCTGTTGGACAGCACCGGAATGCCTTCTTGCTCCAGCAGCCGGCGGATCGCGAGCGCGCCGCTCCAATGGTCGTGGTTGCCCAGCGTGGCAACGCACGGCCGTGGCAGCCCGCGCAGCCACGCACGGAGCGTGTCGATCTCGGCGAGCGAGTGGTTCAGGTAATCGCCCGTCAGCACCAGCAGATCCGGGCGCACGAGGTTGGCCTGCACTTGCGCGGTCCGCAGCGTCTCCGCCGACGTGCCCCAGCCGACGTGGATATCGGTCAGCTGGGCGATGCGCAGCTTGCGGCCGGGCGCCAGCAGCGGCGCGAGACTGGGCGGGAGGTCGTGGCGAGTGATGCGCACGCCGCCTTGGGCAAGCGCCATGCCGGTGACACCGACGACGCCCAGCGCGGCCCCGCCTGTCACCGTTCTGCGCAAAAAAGTTCGTCGGTCCATGGGTCTCCCGCGCGGCTCGCACCGCATCCATGATAACCCAAACGCGCGGAGATTTGTTCCGATTCACGCGCTCTGCCACAATCGCGGCCGCGCACGAGGAGCCGACCATGACCGACACAATGCCCCAGGAACCCATTCACGCCGCGCGCGGCACGGCGCTGACCTGCCGCGGTTGGATGCAGGAAGCGGCGCTGCGGATGCTGTGCAACAACCTGGACCCGGACGTCGCCGAGCGCTGGCAGGATCTGGTGGTCTACGGCGGCATCGGCAAGGCGGCGCGCAACTGGCCGGCATTCCACGCGATCTGCCGGGCGCTGCGCACGCTGGGCGACGACGAGACACTGCTGGTGCAGTCGGGCAAGCCAGTCGGCGTCGTCAAGACCCACGAGGACGCGCCGCGCGTGCTCATCGCCAACAGCAACTTGGTGCCCAAGTGGGCGACCTGGCAGGTCTTTCGCGAGCTCGAGCGCAAAGGCCTGATGATGTACGGCCAGATGACCGCCGGCTCGTGGATCTACATCGGCAGCCAGGGCATCGTTCAAGGCACCTATGAGACCTTTGCCGAGGCCGGTCGCCAGCATTTCGGCCACCTGCCAGGGTTCGATCCGCACCGGCCGTTGCGGGGTCGCCTGACCGTGACGGCTGGGCTGGGCGGCATGGGCGGCGCACAGCCGCTGGCGTGTACGCTGGCGGGCGGCGTGCTGCTGGCGGCTGAGGTCGATCCTGATCGTCTGCACCGACGCTTGGAACAGCGCTATATCCATGAAATAACCACGGATTTAAACCAAGCGATCGACCGCGCGCTGGTGGCGAAGGCGGCGGGCGAGGCGCGCTCGATTGGTGTGCAGGCGACGGCGCTGGAGCTGTTGCGCGCGCTGGAGCTGCGCGGAATCAAGGCAGATCTGGCGACGGATCAGACCAGCGCCCACGACCCGCTGGTCGGCTACCATGTCACGGGCGTGACGCTGGCTCAAGCCGCGCAGGCGCGCGCCGCGGACCCGGACGCGTGGATTGCGCGCGTGCGGGCGGACATCGTGGCGCACGTCCGGCAGTTGACCGCCTGGCAAACCGCGGGCGTGCACGTCTTTGACTACGGCAACAACCTGCGGGCAGAAGCGGTGTCAGGTGGCTTGGAGCACGCCTCTGCTTTCGCTTTTCCCGGGTTTGTGCCTGCCTATATCCGCCCGCGGTTTTGCCGCGGCGAGGGCCCGTTCCGCTGGGTAGCGCTGTCTGGCGACCCAGAGGACATCGCCGTGACCGACCGCGCGGTTTTGGCCGCGTTTCCCGACAACCCAGGCGTGCAGCAATGGCTGCGCGAAGGCGCACCGCAGATTGCATTTCAGGGTCTGCCCGCGCGCATCTGCTGGCTTGGGCTGGGCGAACGCGCCAAGGCAGGGCTGCTGTTCAACGAGCTGGTGGCGTCGGGCGCGGTCAAGGCGCCGATTGTCATCGGTCGCGACCACCTGGACTGCGGCAGCGTCGCCTCGCCCAACCGTGAGACGGAAGCGATGAAGGACGGCTCAGACGCGGTGTCCGACTGGGTCTTCCTGAACGCGCTGACCAACGCCGTCAGCGGCGCGACCTGGGTCAGTGTTCACCACGGCGGCGGCGTGGGCATGGGCTACAGCCAGCACGCAGGCGTGGTCATCGTCGCCGACGGCACACCCGCCGCTGCCAAACGCTTGCAGCGCGTCCTGACCAACGACCCGACGCTTGGCGTACTGCGCCACGTGGACGCCGGCTATGAAGACGCCCGGGAAGTTGCGGTGCGCGAGGGCGTACAGGTTCCGATGTCAACGTAATGAATTTATTCATATTTATTCAAATATTGCGATCGAAACACCCTGTGGATAACGTGTAGAAAACCTGTTGACGGCTTGGGGACAGCCTCAGCCAGCTGTGGACAGGCCTCAGCGGCTGTGGACAAGCCTGAACCCTGTCCACAGCGGTCCCCGGATTCTTCCACAGCGCGATCGTCGGTAATCCAACGGAATCAAATCGTTTTTTGGAACGCCCACAGCTGTCCACAGGCCCTGATCCCACCACCTTCTTTTTTCTGTCTTTCATGACCCCAACCGCATTGGCGACCCCGGCTCTGGTCAATTGCGGCCATCCGGAGTACAACTTCGCGCCGTCAGCCAAGCAGAGAATGGCCGGTCGCCAGGAGAGCCCAAAGATGAAAGTTCGCATCGACAAAGCCGCTTTGACTGTGCCGCTTTACCGCGCTCAGGGCGTTATTTCCCGCAAGCCGATGAACAACGTGCTGGCGCATGTGCACATCGCGGCGAGCGAAGATGGCTTGGTCTTTACCGCCGCCGAATATGACGTAACCGTCGTCGCGGAAGTCGCGGCGGACGTGATCGAGCCGGGTGCGGCGGTGGTCAATGGCCGGTCGCTTTTTGACATCGTGCGCGCGCTGCCGGACGGCGCGACGGTGCAATTGTCCACGGAAGCGAACAATCGGCTGCGCATCGAGGCGGGTCGGGCCTACTACTACCTGAACGGCATGGCCCCGGAAGAGTTTCCGCCCAACGCGATCGAAGACACGCAGGGCCGCGGCCTGCTGTGCGACAAGAGCCACCTGGAGACGATGCTCAAGCGCACGCTGTTCTCCGTATCGCAAGAAGAGAATCGACCGGCGCTCAACGGCGTGCTGCTGGAGATCGAGCCCGAAGGCAACGGCGCACCGGCGAATCAGGTGCGAATTCGAATGGTTTCGACAGACGGTACGCGCCTGTCCAAGGCTGAGCGCTCGATGACTGTGAGTGACTACGACGGCCAAAAGCACGCGTGGATCCTGCATCACCGCGGCGCGTCGGAGTTGCAGCGGATTTTTGAAGGCGCGGATCCGTCAGCGCGCATCGAATTCGTCGGTCGCAACGTGGTGATTTCGAGCGACAAGGCGCGCGTGCAAGTGCGGCAAATTGAAGAACGTTTTCCCGATTACACCCGGGTGATTCCCGAGCGCGGCGACGCTTCGGTGAGTCTGCGGACCAGCGAATTCATGAGTGCCGTGCGGCGCGTTTCGTCGCTTGCGTCGTCGCGGGGCGATTCGCCGCTGCGCGTGGAACTGGAAGCAGGCCGGATGGTGCTCGAGATGAGTCACAATGACGGCGAAGCGCATGAAGAAATTGACCTGCCCGACTATCAGGGTGCAAAGATCAAAGTGGGATTCAACCCGCGGTTTTTGCTGGACGTTTGCAACGTGCTGGCCACGGAACACATCACGCTGGAGCTGTCTGACCAGTTCTCGCCATGCCTGCTCCACGCGGATGAGGAGCCGGGCTGTGTTTTTGTGATCATGCCGATGCGGATGTAGGCAGACACGTCGCGTGCCGCCGGTTTCGGAACGCTCACGTACCCAACGGCGCTGATCGAGAACCGCCACGCAGCGCTTTGCAAGGCACACGGCGGGGAGTTGCGCACTTCCGTGCGCCGGCCCGGACCAACGCAGGACGCCGCCACCGTGCACATTGACCGCCTTTTTGCTGAACATTTTCGCAACCTCGAGACCCTCGAGTGGTGGCCACATCGCCATTTCAACCTGATCGCCGGCAACAACGGCCAGGGCAAGACCAACTTGCTGGAGGCGATCGCTGTCGCCGCGAGCCTGCGCAGTTTTCGCACGACAAAGCTAAGTGATTGCCTAACCTTTGGCGAAAAGGAAGCGACGCTTGGTTTGCGCATCGAGCGTCGCGGCTTGCGCGAGGATCTGGGCGTACGCATCGCTGCAGGGCAAAAAAAGCTGTTCCTGGACGGCAAAGCGGCGCCGTCGATGGCTGGCTATCTCGGCCGGCTGGTCGTTGTGCTGTTCGCGCCGACCGATCTCGGGTTGCCGCAGGCGGAGCCCGCAGAGCGCCGCCGCTGGCTGGACCGGCTGGCCTTTAACCACGAGCCGGCGCACCTGCCCGATTTGCGGCGCTATGAACAGGCGCTGGCGAACCGCAACGCCTTGCTGCGCCAGCAGAAAACCGGCCATTTGGACCTCGGTCTGCTGGATGCATACGATGGGGTTCTGGCGCACTCGGGCATCAAGCTGATTGAGCGCAGACAGCGGATCTTACAGCGGTTTACGCCGATCTTGCGCGATGCTTTTGCCCGCATTGCCGCGCCGGGACTCCAAGCGGACGCGCTGTACCTGCCGCGCGATGAAGTGGCCGACGAGGCGCACCTGCGCCAGCTGCTTTTGACCAATCGTGCGCGCGACCTGGCGCGCGGGCACACGACGCGCGGGCCACACAGGGACGATGTGGATCTGCGCATCGCCGACCGGACCGCGGCATCGCACGCCAGCCAGGGCCAGTGCCGTGCGCTGGTGCTGGCGATGAAGATCGCGGAAATCCGCAGTCTGGAAGCGGACTTTGGCGAACCGCCGGTGCTGCTGATGGACGACATCTCCTCGGAGTTGGACGCCGCCCGCAACCGCGCGCTGATGGGCTACCTGGACGAGCTGGGCGGCCAGGTGTTCCTGACGACGACCGACGCGGCGCACATCCGCGTGGCAGCACCGCGTCAGGTCTTTGTGATGCAGGCGGGCCATCTCGCTGAGACTGGCCGTTTTGACAGGACAATTTCTCCCGAATCTGCCACAGGTGGGTCATGAGCCTCTTTCGCATTCAAGGCGGCGTGCCGCTGTCTGGCACCGTCCGCGTATCCGGCAACAAGAATGAAGCGCTGCCTGCGCTCGCGACGGCGCTGCTGACAGACGAGCCGGTCGTGCTGCGCAACATCCCGGATATTTTGGATGTTCGCGTGATGATTGACATCTTGCGCGAGCTGGGCAGTGAAGTGACCTGGCTGGAGCCGCACGCGATCCGCATCGTGACCCGCGACTTGCGGACCACGGAGCTGCCGGACCTCGGGCGCCGCGTGCGCGCGTCGATCCTGTTTGCCGGTGCACTGCTGGGTCGCGCGGGCCACTGCGAGCTGCCGCCGCCGGGCGGTGACGTCATCGGTCGCCGGCGCTTGGACACGCACTTTGACGGCTTTGCCGCGCTGGGCGCCAAGCTGACGGTCGGCGAGACGTACAAACTGGATTCCACAGGGCTTGTCGGCGCCGACTTCTTCCTGGACGAAGCGTCCGTGACCGCCACCGAGAACCTGCTGATGGCGGCGTCGGTGGCCAAGGGCACAACGGTGCTGTCCAACGTCGCCTGTGAGCCGCACGTCCAGGGCATCGCGCGGCTGCTGACGGCGATGGGCGCAAAAATTGACGGCATTGGCACCAACCGGCTGGTGATTGACGGTGTCCAAAAGCTGCACGGCGCGGACTTCACGATAGGCCCAGACTATCTGGAAGTAGGCAGTTTCATTGGACTTGCCGCAGTCACCGGCGGCAGCTTGCGCATCCAGGACGCGGCGCCCGAGCACTTGCGGATGATCCGCATGGTGTTCCAGCGTCTGGGCGTGCGCACCGAGATCGACGGCCAGGACGTGCTGGTGCCGGGCGAGCAGGAGATGCGCATCCGCCAGGATCTGGCCGGCGGGATCCCGCGCGTGGACGACGCCGTCTGGCCGCAATTTCCGACGGATTTGATGTCGATAGCCATCACGGTCGCGACGCAATCTACGGGAACTGTGCTGTTTTTTGAGAAGATGTTCGAAGGCCGGATGTTCTTTGTCGACCACCTGATCGGCATGGGCGCGCAGATCATCCTGTGCGATCCGCACCGCGTCGTCGTCGCCGGTCCCAGCCGGCTTGTCGGGCAGCGCGTGCAGAGCCCGGACGTGCGCGCGGGCATGGCGTTGGTCATGGCGGCGCTGTGTGCGCATGGCACCACGACCATCCACAACATCCGGCAGATCGACCGCGGTTATGAGAAGATTGAGGTCAAGCTGGCAGCGCTGGGCGCGCGGATTGAGCGGATTGAGGAAGGGTGAGGGCGACGCGGGAAATTTGGATGGAATCGCCCGGCTGACTGTCGCGGCCCGGGCTGCTCGGCGCCAGGTCTTCGCCGGCCCGGGCTTTGCCGATTTCGGAACGCTTGCGTCTCCCGGTGCGCTCGCCGGGAGAAACGGCGCGGCACGACACACGGCTCAGGGCGCGCTTTGCGGACTTCCGGTCGCGGGCGATGGAGAGAAATGACTCGGGAATTGCTGGAAAAATCGCCGCGAATCGTGGTCAAGGTGGGCTCACAGGTGCTGTGCCGCGACGATGGCACGTTGGACGACGCGGTGCTGGTGGAGCTTGTCGCCGGACTGGCGGCGCGGCAGCGGCTGGGCCAGGAAGTGGCGTTCGTGTCGTCGGGCGCGGTGGCGTCGGGCGCGGGCGTGGCGGCCAAGCTGGGTCTGGGCAAGCAGGCGCTGGCAGCCATCGGCCAGCCGCTGCTGATGGCGCGCTACCGCGAGCTGTTCGCGGCGCACGGCATCCAGGTAGCGCAAATTCTGTTGACGCACGCGGACTTGGCAGATCGCGGGAGGTTCCTGCACGCGCGCCGGGTGATGGCCGAGCTGATGGCCGCAGGTGTCCTGCCCATCATCAACGAGAACGACACCGTCGCCGTCGAGGAGCTGAAATTCGGCGACAACGACGCGCTGGCGGCGCAGGTCGCGCACGTGGTCGGCGCCGACGTGCTGGTGCTGCTGACCGAGACAGACGGGCTGTACACGGCGAATCCGCATGAGGATTCCAGCGCCGTGCGCATCGCGCAGGGCCAGTGCCACGACGACGCGCTACTGGCGGTTGCCTCGGGCGGCAAGAGCGCGTTTGGCACCGGCGGGATGCACTCCAAGCTGCTGGCGGCGCGCAAGGCTGGCGCCGTGGGCGTGACGGTGGCGATCGCCCGCGGCAAGAATCCCGGCGTTTTGCAAGCCCTTTTCTCCGGCGCGGACGTCGGTACGGTGCTGCTGCCGGCCCAGCGGCGGTTGACCGGCAAGCGCTCGTGGATCGCCACCTCGCTGCGGCCACGCGGCACCATCCACGTCGATGACGGCGCGGCCAACGCGCTGCGCTCGGGCGGTCGGTCGCTGCTGCCGATCGGCGTGACGCGCGTGGAGGGCGAGTTCGCCGTGGGCGATCCGCTGCTGGTCGTCGACGCCCGCGGGCTGCCGCTGGGTCGCGGGCTGTCGCGCTATGACAGCGCCGATGCGCGCCGCGCCGCGGGCCTGCGCACTGAGCAAATCACCAGGGAAATCGGATGGTTGCCGGCGAGCGAGCTGATCCACCGCGACGATTTCGTGGTGGCCTAAACATGCTGACCGATGCCCAACACCCAACTTTTTCGGTCAGACCGGTGGCTTTTCGGACTGGATCCGCGCGTTTGCACCTCCGGCGGCACGCCGCGGATGATGGACGCTTGATCTCGCACTTCGGTCGGCGTGTTTAGGTGTGCACCGCCGTCGCCTGGCCACTGCCGGACGGTTACGTCCTGGCGTTCAACCGCGATGAGCTGCTGTCGCGGCCGGCTGCGCTGCCGCCTGCCCGGTTTGGTCCCTACCTCGCGCCGATCGATCCCGAAGGCGGCGGGACCTGGCTGGCGACGAACACGTCCGGTCTGACGCTGGTGGCGCTCAATGTGTACGAAGCAGCCCAGCGCGCGCCCGTGCCGCCGATTCGCAGCAGGGGCCTCTTGGTGACCGATCTCGCGGACGCGCGGAGCCTGCCGGAGCTCGCTGCGCGCGTGCGTGCGCACCCGGATCTGCCGCACACGCGGCCGTTCCACCTGCTGGCGATCGGGACGCAGCGCGAAGCGCTCGATGCGCGCTGGGATGGCGAGACGCTGGCGGTGACCCCGGCGACGCTGCCGCTGCTGCGCGTCTCGGCGGCCTTTGAGCCCGTGGCGGTGCGCGCGGCGCGTGAGCTGGAATTCCAGAGCCTGCAAGCAGACTTGCGGGACACGCCGGATGTCGCTCAGACCTTGCGCACCTGGTTTGCCAGCCATGCGCTGAACGGCGCGCCGCGCGGGACGTGCATGCACCGCGAGCCGTTTGCCGCGACGGTCAGCCACACGCAGGTGCACGCGCGCGCCGCGGCGACGGCAGTGCGGTACGTGGCGGGCGCGCCGTGCCAGGAAGTGCCTGTTTTTTCATGTGAAATTGCGAGGTCCTGAGATGTGGCTGCTGCTGCTTACCCTGCTTGCTGCCCCGACGTCGGTGGTCGATCGGCCGGCCGCTGACCCGAACGCGCCGATCGTCATCGGCCTGCACGGCCGCGGCGATACGCCGGAGAATTTCAGCCACATCGCGGACTCGCTTGGTCCGCAATTTCACTGGCTCGTGCCGCGCGGGCCGCTCGAGTTTGCGCCGGGGAAGGCTGGGTCGCCGCCGCGCTGCGGCCGCGCCGTCCCGGAACAGTCCCGCCTCCAGGCATTCGGCGGTGGGCCGGCTTGCTGGTTTGACCAGCAGACGCCCGACGGTGGCAAGGCCGCGCTGGCGACAGCGTTGGACGTCGTGGCAGCGCAGGTCCGGCTGGCGGGAAAACGGCCCGTCGCGCTCGTGGGTTTTAGCCAGGGCTGCATGGTCGCGGCGCAGTACGTGGCGGCGCATCCGCAGCAGCTGCGCGCAGTGCTCTGCTTTGGCGGCCGCTTGATGCAGCCGATCCACGTGCCGCAGGGCCCGCACGCCGTGCAGATTCGCTTTGTCCATGGCAAGAACGACCCGCTCGTTCCCTTGGCCAAGCCCAGGGAATCTGTGGAGATTTTGCGCAAGGCCAGGCTGAGCGCGACGCTGACCGAGCACGACGGCGGCCACGTGATCCCGCGGCAGCTGACGCCGGAACTGGCCGCCTGGCTGGCCGCCCAACTGCGACCGTGAGCGCCTGTTCAAGTTTTTTCAGCGCGGCATGAATGCCGATGGCCCTTCGCGCGTCAAACAAGTGCCCGGCACCTGCCGGCACTGCGAGGGCACCATGCGCACGACACTTCTGCTCGTTTTTCTGCCTTGTCTCCTGAGCGCGAACGCCTGGGCCCAGGAGCCCCAGGACGCGCCGGGCGGCGATCTGACCCAAATCGCGCCTGGCCTCTGGGCCGTTCCCGGCGACGGTGCGCCGATGTGGTTCACGGAAGGCCAGTACTTTTCCTGCAGCGGCGGCCAATGGTCGGCGACGGCGGGCGGCGACGCACCTTGGGGTCCGCTCAGCGCCGCGCAACTGCCCGACGGCGTCCGC
Source organism: uncultured Myxococcales bacterium (assembly GCA_903929795.1). Classification (GTDB taxonomy): domain Bacteria; phylum Myxococcota_A; class UBA9042; order UBA9042; family UBA9042; genus CAIYBN01. The sequence goes on from CAIYWC010000037.1 coordinate 150,121, forward strand.
GACGGCCTCGACGCCAATCGCTATGCCAGCTACGGCGTGTGCCCGGGCGATCCGCTGCCGGCCAACGTCTCCACTGCCATCGGCGGACCAAGCGTCATCCTGGTCGGCGGCTACCCGCGCATCCTGCGCGTCGGCCCGCTGTTTCGCGGCTGGCGTCCCAGCTATGCCTGGACCCGTCCGGCGTATTTCCCCGTGCGCCCACGCGTCTGGGGCGGCTATGGCGGCTACGCTCGCCCGGCCTACGGCGGCGGCTACGCCCGCCCGGTCTATGGCGGTGGCTACCGCGGCGGGTACGGCGGCGGCTATCGGGGCGGCTACGGCGGTGGCGCGCGCGGTGGCTATGGCGGCGGTCGCGGCCGTCGGTAGCCCTTTTTCTCACGCCCGCAAAGGCTGGCGCGAATCGCCACGCCTTCGTCACACAGCGGTTGCAGCAGATGACAGAGCCCGGCAATCGGCCTACACTGCCGCGCCGCTGGACTGATCGGGCGCACCGCCGGGTCGGTCTGACGTGCAGTCGGACACTCCGGCTCATTGCCCGCTCTCTCTCCCGTTTTTTCACGAGGTCACCATGTCACAGCACCGCATCAGTCGCGTCGGTGTCGTTGGCGCCGGCGTGATGGGTACCGGCATTGCCGCCCATCTCGCTTCGGCCGGCATCGACGTTTTGCTGGTCGATATCGTCCCGCGCGATGCGCCGCCGGCCGACGGTACCGCCAAGATCAAGGCTGCGCGCAACGCGATCTGCAAGTCCGGTCTGGACAAGGCGCTGGCTCTGAAGCCCGCGGCTTTCCAGCGCAATTCGGACGCGTCGCGCATCGTACTGGGCAACCTGCAAGACGACCTGGAAGCGCTCGGCGCCTGCGACTGGATCGTCGAGGCCGTGACCGAGCGGCTGGACATCAAGAACGCTGTGTTTGGCGCGATTGAGCCGTTCCGCAAGCCGCACACCATCATCTCGTCGAACACGTCCGGCATTCCGCTGGCGACGATGGCGCAGGGCAAGTCCGAGGGATTCAAGAAGAATTTCCTCATCACGCACTTCTTCAACCCGGTGCGCTACATGAAGCTGGTGGAGATTGTCGCCGGCGAATTCACCGATCCGGCCACCACCGCGAAAATGCAGGCGTTCTGTCGCGATGACCTCGGCAAGGGCGTCGTCGATGCCAAGGACACCATCAACTTCATCGCCAACCGCATCGGCGTGCACGACATGATGCGCGCGGTGAACATCGCGTTTTCACAGGGCTATCGCATCGACGAGATCGACGCGCTCTGCGGCGAGCCGATGGGCCGGCCGCGCAGCGCTGTGTTCCGCACGGCCGACGTCGTCGGTCTGGACACGCTGGGCCACGTCAGCCAGAACTGCTACGACAACCTGACGGCGGATCCGAACCGCGAGATCTTCAAGCTGCACCCGGTCATCGCCGCGCTGATTGCCGCGGGCGCGACGGGCCAGAAAGCGGGCGCGGGCTTCTACAAGAAAGTTGGCAAGGACATCTTGGTCCTGGATCCGGCGACGCAGACCTATGTCCAGCAGATCAAAGCGGATTTTCCGGTGCTGGCCGAGGTCAAAAAGATCAAGGACGTCGGCGCCCGCATCAAGGCGATCGTCGAGAGCCAGGACCGCGGCGGCAAATTTGCGTGGCAGGCGCTGTCGGCCAGCCTCGTGTATGCGGCTGATTTGCTGGGTGAAATCGCGGATGACGTGATCTCGATCGACCGCGCCATGCAGTGGGGCTTCAACTGGCAGCTCGGGCCGTTCCAGATTTGGGACGCGATCGGCGTGAAGGCCGTGGCCGATCGCCTGACGGCGGAAGGCCGCGCAGTGCCCAAAATCGTCGCGCAGCTGTTGGCTTCAGGCAAGACATCCTTCTACGAAGGCGCGACGCAGACGACGGCGACCTGCAAGCACATCGCGGTGCCGGCGCTGCCGGGCATCCACCTGAAGGACGTGCGCGCTGCCGGCAAGGTCGTGGCGGAGAACGAGAGCGCGCAGCTGCTGGATATCGGCGAGAACGTGCTGTGCCTGTGCTTCAAGTCCAAGATGAACGCGCTGGATGACAAGATCATCGATATGGGCTGGAAGGCGCTCGAGAAAATCGGCGCGGAAGGCTGGCACGGCTTGGTGATCGGCAACGACGGCAGCAACTTCTCGGTGGGCGCCAACCTGGCGTTCGTCGTGCAGCTGGTCGGCGAAGGCAAGTGGAAGGAGCTGGAAGCGGCGACGAAGATGTTCCAGGACCTCTTCATGGCGTTCAAGTACAGCCACGCGCCGATCGTCAGCGCGCCGCACAGCATGACGTTCGGCGGCGGCTGCGAAATCGCCATGCACGCCAGCCGGATGCAGGCGGCGAGCGAGACGTACATGGGCCTGGTGGAAGTGGGCGTCGGCCTGATTCCGGGCGCGGGCGGCACCAAGGAGCTGACGGTGCGGTCGCTGAACGGCGTGCCGGCGGAGTCCAAGGTCGATCGCCTGCCGCTGCTGCAGCGCGCGTTTGAGACCATCGCGCTGGCCAAGGTGTCGACGGGTGCCGGTAACGCGCGCGAACTCGGCTTCCTGCGCGACGTCGACAGCATCAGCGTGGACCCGGAGCGCCGCATCGAGGACGCCCGCCGCTTGGTGGTCAACCTCGCCAGCCAGGGCTACCGCCCGGCCAACGCGCCGGACAACCTGAACCTGCCGGGCGCGGAGTCGATCGCCACGTTTGACATGGCGCTGTACTCGTTCCTGCTTGCCGGCCAAGCCAGCAAGCACGATTGCACGATCGGCCACGAGGTCGCGCGCGTGATCTGCGGCGGCGAACGCGGCGGCTTGCGGACCGAGCAGGACCTGCTGGACCTCGAGCGCGAGTCGTTCCTGAAGCTGGCCGGCATGCAAGAGACGCAGGACCGGATCCTGCACATGCTCACGACCGGCAAACCGCTGCGCAATTAACACCCGCTGCGCTCGGGCTGGGGGGTCTTAACACCCCTGCCACCCCGTCTCGGCACCGCGTCCAACGTCAGCGTTCAAGATTTGATGTCAGTCTCTCGAAATCCTGAGGAGTCAATCATGGCAAACCATACTGCAGTTATTGTCGCGGCGGTGCGTACGCCGTGCGGCCGGGCGCTCAAAGGCAGCCTCGCGCGCGTGCGGCCGGAGGACCTGGCGGCGACGGCGATTCGCGGCGCGCTGGCCGCGTCCAAGGTGCTCAAGGGCTCGGATATTCAAGATGTCGTGTTCGGGTGCGCGATGCCGGAAGGCCCGCAGGGCATGAACATCGCGCGGATCGCGGCGTTGCGCGCCGGGCTGCCGGTCGAAGTCGCGGCGGTGACGGTCAACCGGTTCTGTTCGTCGGGCTTGCAGGCGATCGCTCAGGCGGCTTTTGCCATTGAATCCGGGCACATCGACATCGCTGTCGCCGGCGGCGTCGAGTCCATGAGCCAGGTGCCGATGGGCGGCTTCAAGTTCGCGCCGCACCCGCAGCTGATCCGCGAATGGCCCGAGATCTACATGCCGATGGGCAACACCGCGGAGCTCGTCGCCAAGCAGCACGGCGTCAGCCGCGAGGATCAGGACGCGTTTGCGATCCAGAGCCAGCAGCGCGCGGGCGCGGCGTTGGCGTCAGGCGCGTTCAGCGCGGAGCTGGTGCCGGTGGTGACGCCGGAAGGCAGCCTGGCGGTTGACGAATTGCCGCGGCCGGAGACGACGCTGGAAGGCCTGGCCAAGCTCAAGCCGGCGTTCCAGGCGGGCGGATCGGTCACGGCCGGTACGTCCTCGCCGCTGACCGATGGCGCCGCCGCGGTCATCCTCATGTCGGAGACCAAGGCCAAGCAGATGGGCGCGACAATCCTCGGTTATTTCCGAGGCTTTCAGGTCGCTGGTGTGCCGCCGGAGATCATGGGCATCGGCCCGGTGGCGGCGGTTCCCAAGCTGCTGGAGCGCGCCGGCATCGCACTGGACAAGATCGACCAGATCGAGCTGAACGAGGCGTTCGCTGCGCAAGGCCTGGCTGTCATTCGCAAGCTGGGTCTGGATCAGGCCAAGGTCAATCCGTACGGCGGCGCGATCGCGCTTGGCCACCCGCTCGGCGCGACCGGCGCCAAACTGACAGCGACAGTGCTCCACGGCTTGGGCCGCACCGGCGGCAAGTTCGGCATCGTGACCATGTGCGTCGGCGGTGGCATGGGCGCAGCAGGGCTGTTCGAGCGCGCCTAGGCCAGTCGTTTCGGGCGCTGGCACCTCAGCGGGGCTCTGCTATCCTGCCAAAGCGTCGGTTGACTGGCGGGGTGCGGCTTCATGTTCGAGGACAGGCGCGACAATACCCGGCATCCCACGCTGCTCCGGACGCTGGTCACGGTCGGCCGGGAGCGTTTCGATGTCGTCTGCACGGACACGAGCGCGACTGGCGCGTTTTTCACCACGCGCAATCCGCCGCCGGTGGGCGCGGAGGTCGTCGTGGAGCTGCGGGCCGGCGGCGTCGACAGCCCGATCGTCTTTCTGAACGCGAGCGTCAGCCGCACCTGTCTGATGGGCAGCTCGGGGCCCATCGGCTTTGGCGTCACCTGGCGTTCCGCGCACTGCGACGCGGGTCCGGAGCCGTTGTTTCGCGTGCTGCGGCAGATCTTGCACCTGGCCCTGGTCGACGACGCCGACCTCACGCAGGGCCGGACCGCGGAGTATGTGTTTCGCGCGGCGGCGGTGGGTATGCCGCCGGAATCGTCGCGCAGTGTGACGCCGAACTTGCCGCCATCGGCGCCTGCTTCGCGGCCGAGCAGCGTGCGCCAGGCCTTGGGCGTCTGGTCGGCGCCGGTCCACCGCGCCACCGGTGGCATCGGGCGCGACGCGCCTGCCCCGGATTCCGGCCGCCAACCGGCGCAGCATCCTGTTGAACTGGAGCCGCAGGCGCCGGTTTCCCCGTTGCGCGGTGCGCAGGGACGCGCCGCAGTCTCGACCGTCCGCGCTGCTGCCCCCGCCGATGCGCTTGACCGCCGCCCGGTTTCGTCGCCCCTGCGTCCGTCGGACGGCAGTGTGCTGTTTGGCGGCCTGAGCGATCGGTCGTCGGTCGGCGTTGGCCGCAATCAGGACAACTCGGCGCCGCCTTCGGACGACGTGTCCCAATCCTGGCCGGTGTATGCGCTTGCGCCGGGTGAACGCCGCGCGGTCAGCGATCCGCAGGTGGCAGCGCCGTACACGAACGCACCGTCTCCGCCGCCGCACGCGCCCACTGCGCGGCACGCGTCTGGTGCCATCGCGGAAGAATCGGTTATCGCGCGCCCGCCGCGCTTGAGTGGGGCCATTCCCAACCATCCGGTCGTCGCTCCGGGGCCCCAGCCGGGCAGCCAACCGTTTGACGCAATCCAGCAGGAGCAGACCGACCCGACCGCGCCCCCGCCAGCGCGCAAACCTGAAGGCGCCGGGATGCTGGTCGCGGCCGACGTGCCGGTGACGTTTGTCCGGCAAAACCAGTTTGTTCCCGGGCACTTGACCGGCATCGCCGAGCAGCTGGCGTGTGTGGTCACCTCAGGCGGCGCGCCTGGCCTGGACGAGCAGCTGGTCATCTACCTGCCCGTGCGGGTCGACGGCGTCTGGCGCACGGTGCAGTTGGCCGGCAAGCTGCTGCAGGTGGCGACGGAAGTGGCGGCCGGCAAACGGTTTGTGATGCACATCGAGCGGACCGATGAAGGGCGCTACAAGGGCGCGTTCCACACCTTCTTGCAAGCGTTACGCGCGCCGTGACGCCGCAGCACCGCACCGCGTGGCAGGAAATCGCCGCGGCGATGGCGCTGGCGGCGGTGGGGCTCTGGCTGATCGATCGCGCGGCGCAGCTGGTCGGCTGGTTTACGCCGCTGGCCGGGCTGTTGTCGGCGCTGACTTTTGTCGCCGTGCCGCTGCTCGCAACCCGGTGGGGCACGCGGCGGGGCTTGCCGCTGCTGGATGACCCGCTGGGCATCGACCGCGCGCCGCTGCTCCGGGGCCTGGGCCTGGGCGTGGCGGCAAGCCTGATCGTGCTGCCGCTTTTTGCCGGCGCGCTGGACGTTTTCGAGGTGCACGTGCTGCGGCACTCCCGCTTGGGCGTGGCAGCGCTCCGCAGCGCGGGCGTCGGCTTTCAGGGGCGCGGCGCCGCGTTGACGGCGCACGTGGTGCTGCTGGACGACCTGCGCGGCCTGGCGGTGGAAAACCACACGCAAGCGCCGGTGGCCGTGCTGCCGGCGTGCACGACGAGCCCCGCGTGTGCGCCGCGGACCTTGCCAGCGGGCGGGCGGCTGCTGTTGCTTCCGGATGCCGCGGCGGATCTGCAGGTTTTGGATTCAGCTGGAAAAACCTTGCCGGAAGGCACGATCATCGCCGGCGCGTCGGGCGAGGTGCTGGACAACCCGGTGCACGCCCCGCCGGGGCTGGGCTGGCTGCTGGCGTGGCTGTTCAGCCAATTGCTGGTGGTCGCGCTGCCCGAAGAGATGTTTTTCCGCGGATATGTGCTCAACCGCCTGCGCGGGCTGTTTCCGCCGCGCCGGCAGGTCCTGGGCGTGCCTTTTGGCCGCGCGCACGTGCTGTCGGCGGCGCTTTTTGCCGCCATTCACCTGGTGCTGATTCCTGCGCCGCAGCGACTTCTGGTGTTTTTTCCGGCTCTGCTCTTCGCCTGGCTCGCTGAGCGCAGCCGCGGGGTCTTTGCGCCGGCCGTCCACCATGCGCTGGCCAACGTCTGCCAGACTGCGCTGCTGCTCTTGTACGCGCCGCGCTAGGAACAACGCTCGGCCCCTGACGCAAGACAGCCTGAAATTGCTGCACATGGCGGCGATCCGATTTCAAGATGCGGCAAGTATTCTTGCGCCGACGGTGGGTTCACGGCAAACTGCCTTGTCTCGCCAAGAAATAGCGCTATCCGGTTGGGCTGGGTCGCTGCTTGGTTTACGAGGAAAAGTCCATGAAAACAACTTGTCGCGTCTCATCATTGCTCTCCTTGTCGATCGCGCTGGTCGCCGCGCTGGGTCTCGCTGCGTGCGGCGATGACGTCGCCGTTCAGGGCCTGGAATCCCAGGACGTTGCGGGCACCGATCAGGACGCCGTTGTCGCGACCGACCAGGATGCGCCGAGCTCCGATGTGGCCGAGAAAGACGCGCTGGATGCCGGGACCGACGCGGCGCCTGGCTCGGATGTGGCGCCGGACGCTGTGGCGGACGCCGATGTGCCCCCGGGCCCGGACGCCGATGCGACGACACCGGACGCCGCGACCGACGCGACTGCGCCCGACGCTGACAGCTCCGCGGGCACGGACGCCACCGCCGATGCGGATGTTACGCCCGCCCAAGACGCCACGGCAGCCGTTGACGCCGGTGAAGACGTCCAAACCGGTGCGGACGCAACAGCCACGGACGCTGCGGTGGACACGGCCGACAGCGGTCCGGTGGGCTGCACGACCGCGCTCGATTGCGCCGGCGACGTGACCATGTGCCAAGCGTGGCAGTGCGTGGAAGGCCAGTGCGCGCTCGCCCCCGCGGCGGACGGCAGCGCCTGTGACGACGGCAACAGCTGCACCGGCGGCGACGCGTGCGCGACGGGTGTGTGCGTCGGCGGCGGCAATGTCTGCGATTGCCAGGTGGACGGCGACTGCAACGACGGCAACATCTGCACCGACGACACGTGCACCGCCAACAAGAAATGCCTGCACGCCGCCAATACCCAGGCGTGCGACGACAGCAATGCCTGCACCGTCGGCGACGTCTGCGCGGCCAGCGCCTGCGTGTCCGGCGCGCTGACGACCTGCGACGACGCGAATTTGTGCACGGACGACGTGTGCAACATCGCCGACGGCACGTGCAGCCACACGCCCAACAGCGGCGCGTGCCAGGACAACAACGCGTGCACCGTCGGCGACATCTGCGCCGGCGGCAACTGCGCGCCCGGCGGGCTGATCACCTGCAACGACAACAATCCGTGCACCGATGACTCCTGCGACACCGTCAAGGGCTGCGTGGCGCTCGCCAACGCGGCGACCTGCGACGACGGCGACCCGTGCACGCTGAACGATGCGTGCGCCAACAGCGCGTGCGCCGGCACCGTGAATACCTGCGACGACCAGAACGTGTGCACGGCGGACGTGTGCGACAGCAAGACGGGCAACTGCACGCACGCCAACATCGCCGTGGACTGCGAGGACGGCAACGCGTGCACAACCGGCGACGTCTGCAAGTCGGGCGTTTGCGCGTCTGGCACCGCCAAGATCTGCGACGACGGCAACGTCTGCACCGCGGATTCCTGCGACCCGGTCACTGCCCTCTGCCTGACCGCGCCCGTGACCGGCACGTGTGAAGACGGCAACGCCTGCACCATCGGAGACACGTGCAGCGGCGGGACGTGCGCGCCGGGCACCGCCAAGGTCTGCAACGACGGCAACGTCTGCACGGACGACGGCTGCGACCCGAAAAACGGCTGCACGATCACCAACAACGCCGTGAGCTGTGCGCCGGGCAACAACTGCGAGCTCGGCACGTGCAGCGGCGGCGGCTGCCAGGCCACCGGTCAGGTGGGCTGCAACGACAACAATCCGTGCACCTCGGACACCTGCGTGCCCGGCACCGGCTGCGTATTCACGCCGGTCGCCGACAACACGACGTGCGGCAGCGCGACGGCGTGCGTCGCGGCGTCAACCTGCCAGGTCGGCGTCTGCACGACCGGCGCCTCGACCGATTGCAGCGACGGCAAAGTCTGCACCACCGACGGCTGCGACCCGGTGACCGGCTGCTACTGGAACGCCAACACCGTCGCCTGCGACGACGGCAATGCCTGCACCGCGGGCGACGTGTGCAAAAACGGCGCGTGCTTGTCCGGCGCGGCGATTGACCCCGCGGTCACCTGCAATGACGCCAACGCGTGCACCGACGACAGCTGCGACCCGGCCAAGGGCTGTGTCCATACCGCCAACACGCTGGCTTGCGACGATGGCAGCAAGTGCACGACCGGCGATATCTGCGGCGCCGGCAAGTGCGCCGGCACAGCGGTGAATTGCGACGACAGCAACGTCTGCACCAACGACCAGTGCAACGCGGCCGACGGCACCTGCTACTGGACTGCCAACAGCGCCGCTTGCGACGACGGAAACGCCTGCACCGCCGGCGACGCGTGCGTGCAGACCAAGTGCGTCGGCGGTGCGCCCAACAGCTGCGACGATGGCAATGTCTGCACGACCGACGCCTGCGACCCCAAGACCGGCGGCTGCAGCCACACCAACAACACGGCGGCGTGTGACGACGGCAATCCATGCACCGTCAACGACGCCTGCGCTGCCGGCGCGTGCACCAACGCGACGCCCAAGAGCTGCGACGACGGCAACGTCTGCACAACCGACGCCTGCGACACCACCAGCGGTGCCTGCAGCTATGCGGCGAACACGCTGCCCTGCGACAGCGGCGACAAGTGCACGTACGGGGACGCCTGCGCGGCGACCGTGTGCGTCAAGGGCACCAACGCGGTCTGTGTCGACAACAACGTCTGCACCACGGACGCGTGCGACGCGGCGACCGGCACCTGCACCTTCACCGCCGTGGCCAACGGCAGCACCTGCGACGACACGCTGGCCTGCACGACCAACAGCTGCCAAGCAGGCAAATGCGCGGTGACGGCGTCGACCTGCAGCGTGTTCACCGACGCGCTGACGTGCGCGGCCAAGGGCGCGGGCTGGACGCTGGACAAGCCGGCGGGCAAGGCGGTGCTCTGGAACGTCGACGAGACGGCCGTCATCGGCACGGCGGCGGAGCAAACCGCGCACGAATGCACGCTGAACTTCAACAATGGCACGAACTATTGCGACGTCACAGCCGGTTTCCCCGGCTGCCAGAGCCCGACCGGCAACGCGACCTCGCCCGTTATCGATGCGACGACTGCTTTTGGCGTGCTGACGCTGCAGTTCGACACCTGGGAAGACGTGGACGGCGGGGCGCAGGACATCCCGACGGTCACACTGTACGATTCGACTTCCAACGCGCAGCTGCAGCAGTTCCAGCTGGCCACGACCGCGGCCAACCAGCGGCTGTGGCGCAAGGTCAGCGTCGCGATCCCCGCCGTGAGCGGTCACAAGTTCTACATTGTGTTCAACCTCGGCACGCCGTTTGGCCAGGGCAACACCGGCAAGGGCTGGTATGTGGACAACCTCAACGTCGCAGAAGTGACGGCGCCGGAAATCTGCAATGACGGCATCGACAACGACGCCAACGGCCTGACCGACTGCGCCGACCCGACCTGCTTTGCCGACGCGTCGTGCACGGTGGAAATCTGCAACGACGGCATCGACAACAACCACAACGACTTGATCGACTGCGCCGACCCGGCGTGCCTGCACAGCCCGTACTGCACCAAGCCGGTCATCAGCTGGAACATGGACTGCAGCGACAAGACCTGGGCGTTCAGCGCGGCGCAGGCCAACGGCGTGGCGTGGGCCATCGACGCGACGCCGGTCACGCCGGCACCGGTCACCGGATCGTGCACGCTGAATTTCAACAACGGCACGAACTACTGCACGACAGCCAATTGCGCGGCCAACCAGGCGGCCGCCAACGGCACGGCGACCTTGGCGACAGCTTACAACGCGGCGGCGCTGACCGGCGGCTTGACGCTGCAATTCTGGAGCTACACGGACGTCGAGGATGTCGCCGGCGCGGGCGCCACCGTCGATTTGCCGACGCTGGAAGTCTCCAGCGACAACTTCAACTGCCAGTTCGTGCAAGGCGCGGGTCTCTGTCCGCAGAACTTCAATCCCTACACGAACACGACGATCTTCAACTTGACCAAGACGCCGCAAAAGACCTGGATTCAGCAGACGCTCAATCTGACCGCGTTCGCCGGCAAGACCGTATCCATGCGCTTTCGCTTCAACTCCGTGGACGGCAACAACAACAACCACCCGGGCATCTTCATCGACGACGTGAGCCTGTTTGGCTGGTAAAAGTCTCGGCGGCGGACTAGGCTGGACGCCATGCTGGAACCGCGCGGCGGCATAGGCCAGATGGCAGGGGTGGCGGTTCAGGCGGACCTCATCGACAAGCTTGGCCGCGATCGCGTGCGCGTGGGCGAGGCGGCGCGCCAGGGATGTGGTCAGGACGTGCTGGCGCTGGTGCTGCCGCAGTCCAGCCTGGACGTGGAGCACGCGGTGCAAGTCGCCCGGCGCCGGCATGTGGCGCTGGAAGTGCGCTACCGGCTGCCCGATCCGCTGGACGAGCACCTGGCTGACGCGATTGTGCTGGACGCGGCGGCCCTGCAGCGACCGCTGGAAATCGACATCGGTCGGCGGCTGGCGACGGTCGGCGCGGGCGTGGAAGTTCATGCGCTGGATCGCGCGGCGCGCCAAGCGCGGCTGTGCGTGCGCGGCCTGCCGCTCTGGCCGGACGAGACGCTGGGGCAGATGCTGGCGGCGGGCGATTGCGGTGAAGTGGGCCTGGGTGATGCGACTTTCCTGCAGGACATCGTCAGTGCGCGCGTGGTCACGGGAGCGGGGCGGACGCTGCAGCTGGGCGTGACCGACCTTTTTGGCCTGGCGGCGGGCGTGGCGCACGGCCTGCCTTCACCGCTGGGGCTGCTGGAAGGGCACGAAGGCCGCGGTCTGATCGTCTGCGAGTTGACCGTGCGGCTGCACCGCGCGCCGATGTCGGCGTGGGCGCATGGCACGCTGCCGGCGACCCGACCGGCGGTGCTGTCGGTGCTGTCGGCTGCCCGTGGGCTGGTGGCGTCGCGGCATGTCGACACGCTGCGGCTGGACGAGAGGGCCGGGGCCGCGCTGCTGGCGGTCCGCGTGTCCAGCCCGCGCGATGCGGCGGATCTGACGGTGCTGACTCAGGAAACGAAGGAGCGGCTGGTGGCACTGGACGTGCAGTTGGGCGATTTCGCCCCCGACGATCGCCGCGTGCGCTTGGGCCAGCAGGCGCCGCAGTGGCTGCAAGCCCGCACACCAGCGCTGGACATGCAGGTCGCGTGGCCGGACCTGCCGGCGGTGCTGGATGTGGCCGACGCGCTGGCCGCGCGCCTGGACGTGCCGGTGGCGCGCACGTGGGCGGTGGGCGCCGATGCCGTGCGCTTGCGCTTGCTCGCGCCGGGACCAGGGCCGCACCCGTTTCTGACTGAGGCGACACCTCTGTTGGACGCGGGTGCCGTGCCCATCGCGGCGGGCTCCCGGTGGCGGCAGGCCGTGCGCGAGCGCATGAGCCCGGCGGCAAAAGTGCTGCTGACCGCGCTGCACCGCGCGTTTGACCCGGACGGGCTTGTGTCGGCGAAGTCAGGTTTGCCGTGATCGCAGACCGGCAAAATCCTGCTGGCGCAGCGCCTCGTACAGCGCCGCCGTCACGCAATTTGCCAGGTTCAGGCTGCGGATTTCGCCGTTGGTCGGCAAAAAAACCACCTGCGCGGCATGGTGCTCCAGCATTTCCTGCGGCAGCCCGCAGCTTTCGCGGCCAAAGACCAGCACGTCGTCCGGGCGGTACGTGACCTGATCGTAGCGCGTGGCGCCGTGCGCGCTGAAAAACCACAGCCGCTGGCCCGGCAGCGCCGCCTGGAGCGCCGGCAAATCCGCGTGCTGGCGCAGCCGCACTTTGGGCCAGTAGTCGAGCCCAGCACGCCGCACGGCCGCCTCGTCGATGGCAAAGCCCAGCTTGCCGACGAGATGCAGCGGCGTGTCCGTGCCAACGCAGACGCGGCCAATGCTGCCGGTGTTGCCGGGAATCTCCGGTTCAATGAGCGCAATGTCCATGAATTTCTTTAAAAATAGTAAGTGACGCCGGCGCCGCCGGAGAAGCCGCCGCGAATGCCGATCAAGAGGTTCGTGTCCTTGGCCTGATCCAGCGTCGTCGCGGCGGCGTCGGAGCGGGCGAGCGGCGCGCCCAGGTCGATCGTCAGGCCGACGTGGCCGATCAGGCTGAAGTGGTCGTTGAGAAACACCTCGCCGTGCAGCGGAATTTCCGCGCCAAAGCTCCAGAATCCCGGGTCCATTTCCGTCAGCGCCTGGTTGTTGGGGCGCAGGTAGATGGAGTAGCTGGTCAGCCGGTACTGCAGCCAGGGCCGCAAGCCGATCGCCAGACTGGCCTTGGGCGCGTCGGCAATCCGGTACAAGAAACCAATGGCGGCACGTACTTGCGTCGTATCCGGCCGCGTCACGGTCGCAGGCGAGGGCGTCGTCGCGACGTAGCCCACCAGAAGCTCGACGGCAAAATTCGTGCGCCAATAGCGAAACGCCGCCATCGGCATCCCTTCGGTCGTCACGAGCATGCCCACGCCGCCCTTGCCTGTCATGTCCCGTGCCTGAACCGGCGACGCAGCCAGCACCAGCACCGCCAGCAGGGGCAGCCCGGTCAGGAATTGCAGACAGACTTTGGCGTGGCGCACTGGCTTCGCTATCATCGCGCCGTGATGGTGCGCTTCTACGCCAAGACCCTCAAGTCTCTGCACGCCTGGCTGCTGCACATTGCGTGGCAGCGGCTGGTTTCCCTGCGCGCGGTGCTGGCGTGGAGCCTGGGGCTGTGGCTGACGGTCGTGGGGCTGCCGTTCGCGTTTCTCTATCCGGACGAGGGCTTGGACCGCCGCGTCTGCATGGTCCTGGCATTGTTGGCGCCGGTGGGCGTGCTGGCGGCGGTGCCTTCCGGCGAGGCGCCGGTGCTGCTGGGCGCGGCGCTCGGCGGGTTGGTGCCGATCCTGGTGGCGTGTCCGGCGCTGCACGGCGCGCGGACGTCGGGCCCGGTCCAAGGTCTGTGGCTGGCGATCGTGCTGCTTGGGCTGGTGCGCGCGGTGTGGAACCACGACGCGCAAGGGCAAAACGAGGCCGATCTGCGGCGCCTGGCGCGCTTTGGGCAGGGCGGCAAGCTGGCGTTGGCGGACCGGCTTGTGCTGCTGCTGGCGCCGCTGTGGCTGGCGCTGGCGTGGCGCGTGGGCGACTTGGCGGTGGAACAAGCGGAGGCGGCGCGATCGGCACGGCTGGCCGGCGCAGCGCTGTGCTGGATGGCTGTGCGGCTGGTGCCGGTGCGCGGCGAATTGCCGGGGCTGGACGCCAGTGGCGGGGTAGGCGATCGTTGGCCGCTGTGGCTCGGGCGGCGGCTGTCCTGGCTGGCGCTGTTTGGCGGGCTGCTGTGGCTGTGGCATCGGCCGGTCTAGCCGCAAACCGGGGGAGACGCGCATGGGCAAGCAGGTGATCGCGTGGCTGGGCGTGGCGTTGGCGCTCGGCGCGCTGTGGCCGCTCGCCCGCGCCCTGGACGCGCTGGCGCTGCGGGATTACCTGGGCGGCGCGCTGCAGCTGGGCCTGACGTGGGTTGTGGCGCGCACGGGCGTGGAGCTCGCCGCGCTGGGTCGTCGGGCGTGACCGCCGCGGAGCATTGCCGTCGCTGACCGAAAGCTGGCAGTATGGCACTGCCGCCACGCCAAGCTGGCGACGTTGGAGTCTTCCTTGCACGTCTTGCGTCGCCAGCTGCTGATCGTCGCCGTCTTCGCGAGTGGCGCATGCACGGGCAAGCCCACGACTTTGCAGGACAAGGCGATGTCGCCGGTGACTTCCTATCTGGGCGACCAGCCGCTGCCGGCCGGCCCGGTGCTGGGTCACCCCTGGGCCACGCGTGGCTGCAAGCCGGGCCAACGCGAACCCGACGTGCTGGCGTGCGTGGACGGCGCGGCGATCACCCGTCCGCAGTTCGACGCGGTGCGCACGAGCTACCCCGCGGGCACGCCGCCGCAGGCGATTGTCGCGGCCCTGGTGGACGAGGAAGTGTTGGCGCACCGCGCGGCGACGACGCTATGGGGCGAATGGCTGCAAGAGCCGCTGCAGCGCCTGATGGTCGGCCGGCTCCTGGAAGACCAGATGGAGCACAAGCTGGGCCCGGCGCAGATCACCGAGGAGGACGTCAAGCAGGCGTGGACCAACAAGACGATTCGCCACACCTACAACCGGCCGGGCGTGTACGCGGTGACGGACGCGCAGATCATCTGCTGTACCGGCGATTTTCGGCAGTGCGGCGACTCGGAGCAGGCGGCGAAGTGCATCGCTGAGATGGCGCCCACCGCGCGGGCTCTGGCGGCGTACCTGGCGGAAAACCCGCCGGCGACGGCCCAGGAGATGCACGGGCGCGTCGGCCTGGATCCGCGGTTTGCCAAGGCGGCGGTGGCCGACCTGTCGTTTTTCTATGAGCCCAGCAAGCCGTATTCCGAGCAAAAGGGCTACGTGCTGATGGTCGAGCCGTTTATCGCTGCGACGCTCAAGCTCAAGCCGGGCGAGCTGACTCGGGAGCCCGTGCGCTCGCCGTTTGGCTGGCACGTGATCCGCCTGGAGAGCGTGGTGGCGCCGGCGCACAAGGGCCTGGACGACCCGGAAGTGCTGGCGGACCTGAAGAAGAACCTGGTGCCGGCGCTGCGCGACGAGAAAGTGGAGGGTCTGGTGGGCGAGCTGGGCAAGGCCAGCGGCGTGCAGCTGTACCTCAACGCGTTTGACCTCCAGTAGGCTACGGACACCACGGCGGCTGTGGATTCGCTTGGCACGCTGCGTTCAGCGCGCTGTAGCCGTAGCACGCCTCCGGGACAAAAGAGAGCGCGGCATCCCGCTTGATCGGCGTGCCATTGGCCTGCAGCGTGATCTGATCGGCATCGAGCTTGTTCGCGCTCGCGTCGTTCAGGAATCGCCCGGGTGCCATCGGGTCCATGTGGTAGAGCGCCACCGTTCCCGGCGTGTCGGCGCTGTAGCGGCGGGCCAGCGGCGTCGTGGCGACGTCGGGCCCCAGGGCGGCGCGCACCTCGTCCAGCACCCCGTCAAAGGGCTCCGAGAGCACGGCTCCGGTCACGGCATCGCGCACGGGCACCTGGCCAAACAACAGCCACGCGGTCGGGTCAAACGCCGGCGGCGTCTTGCCAAACGCCTTGTCGCCCGCCGTCAGCGCCGCACCGTCCAGCGAAGCGTTGATGTCACCGTCCTTGGCATTCCAGACGCAGCGCAGATGATGCCAGGTGTTCAGCGCCACGCTCGGGCCGATCGACGTCGACTTGGTGACTTTTTCCAGGCCGCAAAACGCCACCGTGCTGCCGCTGCCGGACGGCGCGACGCCCATGGAAAATGCCAGCGATGTTCCAGCTTTGGCGCCCGGAACGCCGATGACCAGAAAGGGTGCCGGCAGCTTTTGCGGCGCAGTCTGCAGCTCAAACCATGCCTCCACCGACCAATTCTGCTTGTCGTCGAACTGCAGCGGGCCCAGCGTCGTCAAGCCCGCCAGTGATTTCGCGTCCTTGCAGTCCAGCGCGGTCCGCACCTGGCACTTGTCGCAGGCGTCGCAGCTGTCGGTGTTGCCATCGTCGCAGGTCTCGTTCTCGCTCGGGTCGGTGACGCCATTGCCGCACAGGGGCCCGCCGGTGGCTGCCGTCGCCGCCTCCACTTTGGCGTGCAAGGCGTCGTCGGAGAGGGTGTCCGGTAGACAGCCGGAAACGGCTAAAATCATCAATAATGCCAAGAGGTTTCGCATCAGAAGCGACCTCCCCACGCCAGACCAGCGGCGTCCGGCGCCACGGTCGGGATCAGCCAGCCCGCCGCCTTGGCGGGTGCCTCCGCCGCCTTGCCGCTGCCCGGTCCCCACAAGCGCCAAGCGCCCCAGCCCGCGAGGCCAAGACCGACGACGCCGATGACCGCCGATCCGCCGCGGCTCGATTGCGCCGAGGCGACCTGCTGCTTATAGCTCGCCTCCGCGCCAAGCACGGAAAAATCCATGGCATTTGCCCGGTTGATCGCGTTCGCTGCGCCCGCCCAGCCCAGCACGCCGATCAGCGCCAGCGTGTCGCCGCCGGCAAAAAGCGCCCAATCGAGCCAATTGGACCGCTTGGGTTCCGGCGCCGCTGGCTCTGTCCCTGCCGCGGCGGCTGGCTTGGCGTCCCCCGGCTTGGCGGTCGCGACCGCAGCCTCGCCAGACGTGACGTCCGCGGGTTTGGTGACCGGCGGTTTTTCTTCGGCTGCCGGCACCGGTTCCGGGTGGTTGGCTGCCGCACCCGCGGCGATGGCTGATAACTGTGCGTGATCATGGGCAATTCTTTCGTTGGCTTCACGGCGCCCGTCCGCGGGCGTGTCGGTCAACTGGACGTACTGCTCAAACAGCGCGATCGCCTTGGCATACAGCTTGGCCTCCTCATAGGCCCGCGCGGCGTTGAACAGCGTCGCGGGCTTGCGGCTGATGGCGAAGGCTTGCAGGTAGCTGGCTGCGGCTTCTTCAAACAGGGCGCTCTTGAAAAACGCTTTCGCTTCAATGACTTTTGCTTCAGCGCGCTCGGTTTCCTCGGTGCGTACGTCCGCCGCCCAGGCGCTCGCGGGGCCGATGGAGAGGCACAGGATCGCAGCGAACAGCTGCAGCATCCGGGAACGACGGGGCTGGGTCGCGGATCTCGTCATGGCGCGATGCTGGCGGGAGCGCGCGGCGCCGTCAAGGTGCACGGTTGGCGGGCAGTGGATCAGCTTGAATTCGCCCGGTCGGGTTTCGAAACGGGTCCGTATGTCGCGGCGCGGCAACGGAAAGAGGGCGGTGCGCCTCGTCCAGCTCAGGGCAAGGAGGTGCGCACTTCCGCGCACCGGAGTGCCGAGGTGAACAAAAGCCGATCCAACCAGGCCACGACGTGTGGGTGAATGAAAGCCGCCGCTCAGGCGTTCCACATGCAGGACGCCGTTGACACGGGCCGCGACACACAGACAATGCGCGCGCCGGTGCCGGCATCGTCCCGCCCACTTTGTAACCCGAAAGAGAGGACCCATGCGCAAGATTCTGCTGACTTTTTGCCTAAGCTTCATCGCCGCCGCCCCTGCGCTGGCCCAAGAGAAGCAGTACTCCGTCCATGCGCCAAACGTGGCGATCAAGTCGGGCGGTCAGGCCACTGCGACCGTGACGATCAAGGCGGGCGCGGGATTTCATTTCAACAAGGAGTTTCCGGCGAAATTCACTGTGGAATCAACGGCGTTTGCCAAGTCGTCCAAGGAAATACTGACGGCCAAGGCGGGCGACGTGAAAGTCACGGGCAACGACGGCATTGTCACGATTCCGCTGCAGGCGCTGGCCGCCGGCACCGGACCCGTCACCGTCACCGGCAACTTCAGCATTTGCAGCGCGGAACAGTGCTACATGTTGCGCGGCGAGAAGCTGACGCTGCAGGTCGCCGTCAAGTAAGCATCGCGCGTCGACCGGCTCCAGAGCACGCCGCGGCCGTTGGTGCGCCAGTCCGGCGCCCACGTGCGCGCCCGCCTGCCCGCGTCCCGCGACACAATCACGTAAAATCAGCTGGCAAAAATGCGCGGCGCCATCGCGGTTGTGCTTGACTGCAGTTGCCTGTCGTGTACACTGTACACAACACGACGGAATTGTGCCGTCGATACCAATAATTCGGTATAGTTAATTGTGTACAATGTCGCATTCTTCGGATGGAGGCCACCATGTCCACCAAGTTCCTCGCCGCACTGACCGCATTGCTGGCCAGCGCCAGCTTCGCCGCCGACCCGGACGTGCTGACCATCCAGGTCAGCGGCGCCCACAGCGATTCCGGCCACATCGGCTGCGCGTTGTTCCGCAGCGCCGTCGGCTTTCCATTTGGCGACGCCCACGCGATGCGCCTGCAGGACGTCGCGATCGCCCACGGCCGCGCAACGTGCACCTTCACCGGACTGCCCGCCGGCGCATACGCCATCGCCGTGATGCACGACGAGAACAACAACGCCAAGCTGGACACCAATTTTTTGGGCATCCCGACCGAGGGCTTCGGCTTCTCCAACAACGCCAAAGCCCACACGTTTTCACCAGCGTCGTTTGACGAAGCACGCTTGAGCTACGCCGGCGGCCTGGTGGCGCAGGCCGTCGCGCTCACCTATCGTTGAACCGAGCGAGAGGTCCGCCATGAAGAACATCCTGATTATCCTCGGTCATCCGCGCAAGGACAGCCTGTGCGGCGCGCTGGCGACCGGCTATGCCGATGCCGCCAAGGCTGCCGGTGCCGACGTCCGCACGCTGGTGCTGGCCGACCTGCACTTTGACCCGGTGCTGCACAACGGCTACGCCCAGATCCAGCCGCTGGAGCCGGACCTGCTCGCGGCGCAAGCGGACGTGATGTGGGCGCAGCACCTCGTGTTTGTCTATCCGAACTGGTGGGGCACGTTTCCGGCGCTGCTCAAGGGCTTTTTTGACCGCGCGTTCCTGCCTGGTTTCGCGTTCAAGTACCGCGCCGACTCGCCGCTGTGTGACAAGTTGC
This sequence comes from uncultured Myxococcales bacterium, assembly GCA_903929795.1. Classification (GTDB taxonomy): domain Bacteria; phylum Myxococcota_A; class UBA9042; order UBA9042; family UBA9042; genus CAIYBN01. The sequence goes on from CAIYWC010000037.1 coordinate 169,322, forward strand.
TGGCCGGCCGCACCGGCCGCGTGCTGGTGACCATGGACTCGCCCGGCTGGTACTACCGCTGGCTGGTCGGAGCGCCAGGCGACAAGCAAATCCGCAATAGCATTCTCGGGTTCTGTGGCGTGAAGCCGGTGCGCATTCGGCACATGGGCCCGGTCCGCAACGCGACCGACGCCCAGCGCGCGCGCTGGATCGCCACCGCGCGCGACCTGGGCCGCAGCGACGTTTGACGGCGGTCTCGTCCGGGCATAGGGTCTGCGTATGAGCCACAGCACCAAGGACCGCATCCTGGACGCCGCCCGCGATCTCTTCGTCGAGCGCGGCGAGGCGGCCGTGACCATGCGCGCCGTGGCCGGGCTGGCCGGTGTCTCGACGATGGCCGCCTACCGACATTTCCCCAACCGCGAAGCGCTGTTGCTGGCGGTCATGGAGCACGGTCACGACAAGTTCCTGGCCGCCATGAGCCGCGCGCTGTCGGCCGCCGTTCCGCTGCAGCGGCTGACCGCCAGCGGCGACGCTTACCTGGAATTTGCGCTGGCCAACCCGCGCGACTACGAGCTGATGTTCCTGAGGCCCGCGCAGGTCGACCTGACGTGTGCGCCGCTGGCTTGGCGCGACGCGGCAACGTTCAGGTTCCTGGTCGATCGCGTCGCCGAATGCATGGCGGCGGGTACGCTGCACGGCGACGATCCGGAGCTGCTGGCGTTCTCGATCTGGGCACTGGTGCACGGCATGGTCGCGCTCTACCTGACGCACAAGCTGGCGGCGGATGAGCCGACGTTTCGCGCGCTGTATCGGCGTGCGCTGACCCACGCGCTCGCGCGGGCTTGAACGCCGACCGCCATTGTGTGCTAGCCTGCGCGCCGCGAGCAGCAGGCAGCCAGGTGGCCGCTGGCTGGCTTGACCAGACAGAGGAAAGTCCGGGCTCCACAGGGCAGGATGCTGGCTAACGGCCAGCGGGAGTGATCCCAGGGAACAGTGCCACAGAAAGCAAACCGCGTCCCTGATTTCGCAAGAAATCCGCGGCGTAAGGGTGAAAGCGTGCGGCAAGAGCGCACGGTTTGCGATGGTGACATCGCTCACGGCAAACCCCATCTGGAGCAAGGTCCGGGTTGGCAGACGCGTTCTGTCGGCCCATCGCAGGTGTACGCCGGGGTGCAAATCCCGGCTGGAGGGCGGCTCGCCCGAGCCTGCGGGTAGACCGCTTGACGGCGCTGGCAACAGCGTCCGCAGACGAATGGTCACCACCGGCAGCCCGGCAACGGGCGGTCGGGACAGAACCCGGCTTACGGCTGGCTGCTGCTCGCACCTGACGCCAGCTGTGTGAAACAAATGCTGAACGAAATCAACGGATTGTGCGGAATCCTGACGATCCCCGGCGACAAGTCGATCGCGCACCGCGCGCTGCTGTTTGCCGCGCTGGGCACCGGCCACAGCCGAATCGTGGGCTTGGGCACCGGCGCGGACATCGCGTCCACCGCGCGCTGCCTGCGCCAGCTGGGCGTCTCGATCGTCAGCGACGGCGACGTGTGGCAGGTCGACTCGCCTGGTTTTGGCGGTTGGCAAACCCCCGCGGACACGCTGGACTGCGGCAATTCCGGCACGACAATGCGCCTGCTGACAGGGCTTTTGGCCGCGCATCCGGGCTTGCACGCGACCCTGGACGGCGACACGTCGCTGCGGCAGCGCCCGATGGCGCGCGTCGTGGAGCCGCTGACGGTGATGGGCGCGCAGATCGCCTCGTCGCAGGGACGGCCGCCGCTGGTGGTGACGGGGCAGGCGCTGCACGGCGCGCTGCACGTGCTGCCGGTGGCGTCAGCGCAGGTCAAGAGCGCGCTGCTGCTGGCGGGGCTGTTCGCGGCGGGGGAGACTGTCGTGGAGGAGCCCCTGGAGTCGCGCGATCACACGGAGCGGCTGCTGGCGGCGCTGGGCGTGGCGTTGCGCACGCATGGTACGCGCCACGCGATCGCGGGTCGCGGTCCGCAGGCGGTGCTGCCGCCGCTGGGCGAGGTCCACGTGCCGGGCGATCCGTCCTCGGCGGCGTTCGCGATCGTGCTGGCGGTGCTGCATCCCGACGCCGATGTGACGGTGCAGCGCGTCGCGCAAAACCCGACGCGAACTGGCTTTTTGCGCGTGCTTGAGCGCATGGGCGCGCGCGTGACGATCGCGGCACGGGCTCAAGCGTGCGGCGAGCCGCTGGGCAACCTGCGCGCCCGGTCGTCCCACCTATGTGCGACCGACATCGCCGCGCAGGAGGTGCCGTCGCTCATCGACGAGCTGCCGATCCTCGCGCTGGCGGCGGCGGCGGCGTTGGGCACGAGCCATTTTAGCGGCCTGGCGGAGCTGCGCGTCAAGGAGTCGGACCGCTTGGCGGCGATCCTGCGGCTGCTGCACCTGCTCGGCGTTCCTGCGGAAAGTGGCGCGGATTGGCTGACGATTCACGGCGTCGGCGCTGCGGCAGAGTTTGACGCTTCGCGCGCCGCCTTTCGCCCGGGCCTCGATCACCGCATGGCGATGACCGCGGAAGTGGCCAACCTCGTCAGCCCGAGCGCGCTGGAGATCCCGGGCTTTGCCGAAGCCGTGGCCAGCTCGTGGCCCGAATTTACCGCCGCGCTGGCTGGACTCGCGGCGTAGCCGTTGCGGATCAGCGGCGCCGACGCCGGCGCTGCTGTTGTTGCTGCTGGCCGCGGCCGTGGTTGCCGGTCGGGATCTGCGAAAAATCGCGGTTGGGCTGCCCATCCTCGTCGTGGAAGTAGCTGAGCGCGATTGTCAGCGACAGGCTGTCCTCCTCGTCGTCTTCCTCTTCGGTTTGGCAAAACAGCAGGTTGATATGCTGGCGTTCCTGGCGCAGCTCGTCAAAAGCCGGCAGGACCATCACGTTCGGATCCGGACCTTTGGCGCGGTTGCCGTTGATGCGATCCAGCTCGATGTCGCTCTTGCCCGAAAAGCGCAGGAATTTCCGGCCGTCCAGGCCGTACATCGCCGCAACGGGGTCAAAAGCCGGCTGCGGGTTCTCGTCGGTGACGGGGCCGATGCGCCGCCGCAGCGCTTCCCGGTTCAGCCGGTTGCCGCGCGCGTCGCCGGGCCGCTCCTGCGGATCCCAATAGCGGCCGTTCTTGCGCACCGGCGCCGCCTGACGCTGGGGCCGTTCCACCTGGCTGGGCAAGGGCGCTTGCGGCGCGGCCGGGGCCTGGACCGGCGTTCCCGCGGTGGCGCTCACCTGGACAACCGGAGTGCTCGGTCGGCGCGGCTGCAGCGCGGCGTCTGCCCAGGGCGCGCCGATCTCGACAGGCCACATGCGACCGGACCGCAGCCCTTCTACAAGCGATTCCTGACTCGTCGGCGGCGAGGCAAACACCGTCGCCACCGCACCAAAACGCGGTTCACCGGGCGCCGATCGCGACCCAGCCACGCACGCCAGCCGTCCGGCGTAGGCCGATTGCAGCGCCGCTTCATCCAGCCCGCTCGCCGCGCCAGCTTCCTCGGGCGCGTCTTCGTCGTCATCGCGATCATCGGGCGCGATCGGCGGCGCCATCGACGTCACGTCCAGCGCGCACAGACCCGCCGGCCGCGCCGGGGCATCGCCTTCAAACGCGCTTGCAATCGCCAGCACCGCGCCGCCGCGCTCCACAAAAGCCCGCACGACCGCATCCGCGCCGTAAGCATCTGACGTCCCGGCGCGCGGCAGGGCTCGCCAGCCCGCGCCCGTGTACCAGTCGTCCAGCGTGCGCGGAAAACAGACGAGGCGCCCCGCATCGGTTGCCAGCTCGACGCCGGCAAAAAACAGCACGCCCGTCGCGCGGCAGACTTCCGCCGCGTCGCCCAGCGCAACCGGTTCATCCTGGGCAATCACGGCCAGGCCATCCAGGCCATGGTCGCGCGCCTGAACAGCGAGCAATTCTGCATCTTGCTGGCCCGCTTCATTGAGCACCGGGCGGACGTGCAGGTCGATAAGGGCTGGGGTCACAGAAGTCTCCTCAGAGGGCGAACGGGCTACAATCGGCTGGCACACGGGGCGTTGGGCGATTGTGGGAATGGGCGCTTGGTGGCCCAGCCGCGATAGCGGCTTTCGTGCGGGCGCTTGTGCCTGCTTGTGAGCGATCCTCAACATCAGCCCGGAACGAATCCCAAGCTTCACGTGCTGAAGTGTGTGCCGTCCGACCACGCGCTTGTCGGTTGTCACCTTCTGGGTCTCGCCTCCTCCAATTTGTCCCGCAATGTTGCGGACTTTGGAGGTTTCGCACTGCTGCGGTCTCGGCGGTAATCCAGATTGTCAGGTGGTCCAAACTCGTCCAGCGCTATCAGATGTCCGACCCGCGCCTTCCCCGGAAATGCGCCGCCCAACTCTGGGGCAGCACCCGTCACGCCGGCCAGTGTAACAGAGCCAGCGGTTGCGCAAAAGTCCCCCTGTGCACTTGACGTCAGAACCTCTTCGGGTTCCGATCCGCGCCCCGCGCATGCGGGCACAGGTGTCGCCGGTGCTGGTCAGTCACGCCCTTCCCGCTCAGTCCTTGACCTTGCCATCCGCGGTGGCGTTCGGCAATTTTGACGGCCTGCACATCGGTCACCGCGCGCTTTTGGCGCATTTGCGTGCCGCCGCGGATCGCCTCGGCGGGCCGCTCATCGTCGTCACTTTTGCGCCACATCCGCTGTACTTGCTCAAGCCTGAGCGGGCGCCGGCGGCGATCGACACGCTGGATGGGCGGCTGGCGTACCTGGCGCAGCTCGGCGTGGATCACGTTTTTGTCCTGCAGTTCGACGCCGCGCTGGCGGCCATCCCGGCGCACATCTTTGCCCGCGATTGGCTCTGCGACAGGCTGCACGGCCGCGCGTTCGCCGTGGGACCGGACATGCACTTTGGCCACGAGCGGCGCGGCGACGTCGCCCTGTTGCGCAAGGTTGCCGAGGCGTGCGCGGGTCACGTCGAGGTGTTCAGCGGCGTGCACTGGGACGGCGCGCGGGTGTCGTCATCGCGCGTGCGGCACGCGATCGCCGAGGGCCATGTCGACGTGGCGGAACACCTGCTGGCGCGGCCCTTTTGTCTGCGCGGCCGCGTTGTTCACGGCGATGCGCGCGGCCGGACCATCGGCTTTGCGACCGCCAACCTGCACGCGCCAGGGCAAGTGGTGCCGAAAAACGGCGTCTACGTCGGCATCGCGGGCGTCAACGGCGCGTGGCATGACGCGGCGGTCAACATCGGCACGCGGCCGAGCTTTGACGGCGAGGAGGTGCGCATTGAGGCGCATCTTCTTGATTTTGAATGTGATATCTACGACAAGCCGCTGGATCTGGACCTCGTCCTGCGGCTGCGCGATGAGCAGCGCTTCGCCGAACTACCGGCGCTGATCACGCAGCTTCGCCAGGACGTCGAGGCGACGCGGCAGGTGCTGGCGCTGCGGCGGGCGCGCGGGTTGCAGCCGTGATCGCGCCACTGCGCTTTGGCCTGGTCGGCACGGGCATTGGCCACTCGCTGTCGCCGCGCTTGCACGAAAAAGCTTTTGAATTATCGGGAATTACCGGCAGCTACGCGCTGTTGGACTGCGCGGATGCGTCCGCCGCGCTGGCGGTTTTTGCCCAGCTGCGCCTCGGCGATCTGGACGGCCTGAACGTCACGACGCCGTTCAAGGCGCTGGCGCTGCAGACCGCGGACGCGTGGCTGCGCCCGGCCAGCCACCGGTCCGGCGTGTTCACGCATCCGGCGAACACATTGTTTATGCAGGAAGATCGTCTGGTGGGGTCGTCTACCGATGGTCACGGGCTGGCGGCGGCGCTGCGGAGTGCGCAGGTCGACCTCGCGGGCAAGCGCGTGCTGCTGTTGGGTGCGGGTGGCGCGGGTCAGGCGATCGCCGCGGAGCTCCTGGCGGCCGGGGCGGCGCAGCTGCGGGTGACCAACCGGACGCCGGCGCCAGCGCACGCGCTGGTTGACCGCTTGAACGCGGTGTGGCCGCACCACGCGCACGCGCACGACTGGGGCGAGGCGCGCGGGCTGGCGGACATGGACGTGATCGTCCACGCGACGCTGCTGGGCCACGGTCAGGTGCTGCCAGACACGGTCGCGGCCCAGCTGGATTGGCTGCCGTGGCAAGCGTGGGCGGCGCGGCCACCGCTGCTGGCGGATCTGGTTTACGCGCCCGAGCTCACGCCGGTGCAGGCGCTCGCCCGCGCGCACGGGCTGCCGGTGGACGATCGCCTGGCGCAGGCGCCGATCGCCGGGACGCGAATTCAGCAGGACAATTTGCAAATCGTTGGAATTATCCAGTATTTTGGTCAGGCCATGCTCGCGCACCAGGCCGCGGGCGCGTTTGAGCTCTGGACCGGCGTGGCGGTGGACGCCCAGCGGATGCTGGCGGCGATCCTGCCGGGCGCTACCAGCAATACATGAGGCTGGCCGACGGCAGCGGATAGGCGCCGTAAAAGCCGACCTGGTCCCACATCACCGTCATTTGGACGTCCACCGCGGCGGAGAAACCGGGCTGGGCGATCGCGCCAAACTCCAGGCCGATGCCGAGGCCGACGTGGGCGAAATAGTCCACGGGCGCGGAATAGTTGTTGATTGCCTGTGCTTGCGGCGTGTTCGCGTTGGCCGCCGGGACCTGGGCCGTGGTGCTCTGGCTGCGGCTGAGCCACACGCCCGTGCTGCCGATGGCGCGCAGCGCGACCTGGCTGGGAAAAAACGTGCTGCGCGCCGCCTTGTTCCACAGCACGAGGTAATCGATGAACGTGAGCCCGCCGAAGACGGCGAGGTAGTTGCCGCTGTCGGCGATCAGCGGCAGGACGTCCAGCTGCACGGCGAAGTTGTCAAAATAGTGGCGATACGCGATGCCGTTCAGGCCGCCGACGCCAAAAGAGAGCCCCAAGCCGTTGTGGTTTTGGCTGATTGTCTCCTCATAGCCCTTGGCGACCACGTCCGCGGCGCTGGCGGTGCGGGCGGTCAAGCCGCTGAGCAGCGCGACAAGCAGCAAGGCGGCGAAAGTGCGCGGGAGGTGAAGCAAAATCGGCACGGCGACCTCCTACCAGTTATAGAGCACCGCGAGCTGTGGCAGCGGCAGAAAGAACGAGAAGGCGCCGTCCTTGAACGCCGCGGTCAGCACGGCGTCCAGCGTCATGGAGATGCCGGGCCGGTCGATCGCGCCAAACTCGAAGCCGATGCCCGCGCCGCCGTTGAACCACCCGCTGTTGGTCGTGACCGAGGCGGAGCAGCCCGCGGTGCTGTAGCAGGGCGCGTCGCCGATGCTGCTGCCGAGCGGCACAGAGACGACGCTGACGTCGCGCTTGAGAAAGTAGCCCACGCCGCCGAGGACGCGCAGCGCGGAGATCGCCGGCAGCAGGCCCCGCGAGGCGCCGTGCCAGACGTGCAGCCGCTGGGCGATGAGCGCGCCGACGGAGACGAGCGTCGAGTTGCCGCGATCCGTGACATAGCCAAATGCCGAGAGCTGCAGCGAAGTTGCGCCCCACTGACGGCGATACGCGAAGCCTGCGCCGGTCGAGAAGCTCAGCGTGGCGCCCAGCCCGTTGACGTTGCCCGACGGTCGCTCCAGGCCCAGCTCCGGCGCGGGTCGCTGGTATTGCGGCGGCGGCTGGGTCGGCGGCAGCGCAGCGGGCGGATCGGCCGGCGGCGGCGCGGTCCACGGGGCGGCTGGCGGCGGCTCCTGCGCCCAAGCGGCCGGCGCGAGCAGCGCCAGCAGCAGCCCCGCCAGCGTCGCGTGCGCGGCAATCGGATGTCCGTGGCCCATCTTTGGCGTCATGACGGCTCCCGTGCAAAGTCCCGGACGTCGCCGGGCATCAGCCGCGGCGGTCGTGACGAGCATAGCAAGTTCGCGCGGCTTGTCGCATTCATGGCTGAATTTGCCAAAATGGCGGCGCGGATAGCAGCGCCCGGCCGCGTGGCGGTGCGCCGAGCTGGTAAAACAGCGCGTCGGGATGGCTGACATCCAGGAGCGTCCCGTCCAGACGCTGGCCCACCGCGATGCGTCCGGTCAGCCCACCGGGCTCGCTCAGCGCCAGCGCCGCACACCGCGTCACCGCGCGCAGGGCCTCGGGCGGCGTCAGGTGGCCCATCAGCACCGCGATCTGCATGGCCAGCGGCAGGTTTGTCGTCATGGCCGAGCCGGGATTGCAGTCCGTCGCCAGCGCCACGCGCGCCCCCGCATCCACCAGCGCGCGCATGGGCGCAAACGGCTCGCGCAAGAACACAGACGTCAGCGGCAGGCACACCGCCACCGTATCCGCCGCCGCCAAGCGCGCCACACCCGCCGCGTCCGTGCACAGCAGGTGCTCCACGCTCACCGCGCGCGCCGCCAGCGCCCACTCCAGGCCGCCCATCGCCGACAGCTCGTCTACGTGCGCCTTCAGCCGCATCCCCAGCTTGTGGGCCGCGCGCCAGACGCGATCTGCTTGCGCGACGCTGAAATAGCCGCGCTCGACAAACACGTCGCAAAACGCGACCGGCAGCGCCCCGCGCGCCAGCACCGGCAGGATCTCCTCGCACACCAGATCCACGTAAGCGTCTGGATTTGCGCGGAATTCTGGCGGAATCGCGTGCGCAGGCATCGCGGTGGCGACAAGCGTCAGCTGCCCGGCGAATTGCCGCTGGAGCGCGCTGATCGCCGCCAGCGTCTTTCCTTCCGTCGCCACGTCCAGGCCGTAGCCGGTCTTCAGTTCGACCACGCGCACGCCCCACGCCACCATCTCCGCCAGCCGCGCCGCCGCCGTCGTCGTCAACTCGGCCACCGTCGCCGCGCGCGTCGCCGCGACCGTGTGCACGATGCCGCCACCCGCCGCCGCGATGTCCGCGTACGACCGGCCCGCCAGCCGCTGGCCAAATTCGTGGCTGCGATCGCCGGCGAAAACCGTGTGCGTGTGGCTGTCCATCCACCCCGGCGTCAGCAGGCGGCCACCCAAGTCCACGGCTGCATCATAGGCCGGCCGTCGCGGGTCGCCGCGCTCGCCCAGCCAGGTCGTCTGCCAGCCTGTCGCCACACGCGTCGCGATCAACTCGCCGTGCGGTCGCCAGCCCAGCGCTTCCCATGTCGCCAGTGGCCCGCGCTCCGGCCCATCCGCCGTGACGAACGCGCCGTTGTGCAGCAGGATGCGCGAAGGTGTTGAATTATGCGTCATGTTGGAAAAACCTACACTTGCAGGGATGCCGTCGCGCGGAGGGTGCTTGGTGTTTCGCCGTAATGACAAGCGGTTGCGTGAATTCTTGCTTTGGCACATCTCTTGCAATGGCTCGGTGTGTCGCCCACTGAGAAACCGCGGCACTTGCCAGGAGGAAACATGTTGACCCCGCCGTTCAGACCCGCCAGTGTGACCCGAATCCACGCGCTTTGGCGAGTCCTCGCCTTGGGCTTCTGGCTCAGCGGCTGTGCCGCGACCGCCGGCAGCGACGGCACAGCGCTCTTTGCGCCGAGCACCGACGATACGCAATCCGGAACCGCCAAGAACGGCTACACCACAGCGTCGGCAGACGCCACCGCGGGCGACGTCAACGGTGGCGGTGGCGGCTCCTACGGCCAGAGCGGCACGGACGCGTCCGCCGGCGTGGCGACGAACCCGGTGGCGACCACGGGCGATCAGGGCATCGGCTTGAAGCCGGGCGGCGCGCAGGACATCGGCTATTTTCGCCTGCTGCTGCAAAACGGCCAGCTGCCCAAGCCGGGCGACATGACGATGGAAGGCTGGCTGAACGAGCACGACACCGTGCTGCCGGCCGCCGACAAGGATCGCCTTGTGACGCTGCACGCGCTGGCCGGTGTGGTGCAGCCGGCGGGCCAGGCGGCGCAAGGGATCTTGCAGCTGGGTCTGAACTCGGCGCAATCGCTGGAGAATGTCCAAACTTCACTGTCGCTGACGCTGGTGATCGACAACTCCGGCTCGATGGCCGGCGCGAAGATGGACTACGTGCGCGCGGGCCTGAGCGTGCTCGCGGACAAGCTGCCCAAGGGCACGCGCCTGGCGATCTACACGTTCAGCGACAATCCAGAGCTTGTGTTCCCCGGCAAAGTGATTCAGCCCGAGGACCTGCCGGCGCTGCACGCGGCGATCGACGCGCTGCAAGCCACCAACAGCACGAACTTTTTTGACGGCCTGAGCGCGGGCATCGCGGATTGCGAGTCGGCGAGCAGCGATTTTGTGCAAAAGCGCGTCATGCTGCTGTCGGACGGCGAGCCGACGGTGGGCGACACGTCGACAGACGACATCATCGCGCTGGCGGGACCGTCGGCGCAAAAGGGCTGCAGCATCTCGACGGTCGGCGTGGGCCTGGATTTCTCGCCGCAGCTGATGACTGGCATTGCGCAAAAAGGCAATGGAACCGCGTGGTTTTTGCAGGATCTCGACGCGGCGAAGAACGTCTTTGTGCAGGACTTGGAGACGATGCTCGTGGCGGTGGCGCAGAACCTGTGGCTGCAGTTCAAGCCGGCCGATGGTTGGAAAGTCACGGAGATTTATGGCTTTGAATGGGTGGAAAAAGACGGCGTCGTCTCGATCACCGGTCCGGAGAAGCCCGCCGCGCAGCCAGGTGACCCGACGCCGACGGCGACGGACCCGAATGCGCCGGTGGTCGCCATGCCGACGCTGTATGCCAGCTCGCGCAACGGGCTGGTGCTCGCGCGGCTGCAAGGCCCGGCCAGTACGGACCCGCTGCAGGTCGACAACCTGACGCTGGCGTCGATGGCGTACGGCTATGCGAGCAGCAAGGACAAGTCGACGGCGCAGTACACGGTGCCGGTGCTCGTGCCGGGGCTCGCGCAGATTCCGGACGGCGGACTGGCCTATTTCACGGATCCGGGCGTGCGCCGCGCGTGGCTGCTGATGCAGGACGGCCTGTCGATGATCGCCGCGGTGCAGCTGACCGCCAGCGGGACGCCCAAGGACGCCCAGACGCTGCTCGCTGCGGCCGTGACACGCCACGATCAGCAGGTGGCGGCGATGCAGGCGGACCTGGCGGTGTATGACGCGAGCGCACCCGACCTGGCAGATGCCCGGGCGCTGCTGCTGTCGCTGTCGGCGGTGATTGGCAAATAGCGCAAAACGCGCGAGTCGGCGCGGCTATTTCTGGGTCAGATCCAGGCTCGCCGACCGCGCCAGCTGCGACAGGACCGCGCACGTCTCGATGTGCCGCAAGCCGGATTCCGACAGCACGCGCGACAGCGGCCGGGTGCCGTCCAGCAGCGACACCACCCGCATCATCTTGTCGAAGTTGAAGTACGCCTGCGGCATGCCGCCGTCGCCCTCGCGCAGCTTGACCACGCGCGACCACGGGCCCAGCACGCTCTCGTAATACTCCAGCAGCCGCGCCTCGTTGTGCGCCAGGAATGTCTCGATCTGCGGCGAGATCGGTGAGACCGTCAGCAGCCGTTCCAGCGACACCAGCGCGCCTTCGCGATCGCCGATCTCAAACAGCGCGCCGATGTCCTCGTACAGCACCTGGCTGATGTAGGACGGCATGATCGACTGCTTGTGGCGGATCTTGCGCTTGATGTCCGGACCCGACAGCACGATCGTCTCGGCCGCGGCAAACTGGTGGCGATCGCGGCCGCCCGCGCGCACGAACTGCTCCGCCACGTCGCCGTTGGGCGCGACCGGCTGGCTGGGAATGACCGGCAGGTCCGACTCGGAGATCGACGACAGCCGCTGCGTCGGCGCTGCGTGCGTCGGCGGGCTGTACGTATCCAGCGCGACGACCGGGAAGCTGTCCGACTCCGTGAGCGCGCTCTCGTCGACAAGCGCCATCGACTGCGCCAACTCTGCGGGATCCTTGGCGCCGTGCTGAATCAGCAGGTCCAGCGAGGCCAGCGCGCGCAGCACCCGTTGTCCGCGCTCATCGATCGGCAGGCCGATCACGGCGAGATGCCGGGCGACCGCGTCCTCCGCGCTCACGGCCGCGGCCAGTGGATCGCGGGGCGGTTCCGGCTCAAGCGCGTAGAGCGAGAACTCGATGGCGGACGTCTGGGTCAAAGCAAACCACATCGCGCGACAGGTTGGCGCCCGGGCTATCCTGCCGGGAACTTGCGGTTGCTGCAAGTCGGTGCGGCGGCCCCTTGTCGTTTGCCCCTGCACCAGCCTACGCTCCGCGCCGATCGCCACGAGGATCCGACCATGACAGCCCCCTCCGACGCGCAGTCCCGCGATTTTTCAGTCCCCACCGCGCTGGCGAGCAAGCGCCTGGACCTGGCATTGGCGACGCTGGCGGGCATCACGCGCAATGAGGCGCGCCGGGCCATCGAGCAGGGCGCGGTCTACCTGGCGGGTAGCCGCTGCCAGTTCGCCGCGACGCTGGTGCTGGTGGACCAGCCGCTGCGGCTGTTGCCCATCAACCCGGATCGCACGCAGATCGACGACGGCCAGCTGCGCGTCGTGTACCGCGACGATTGGCTGATGGTCGTGGACAAGCCCGCGGGGCTGCCAACCCAGCCACCGCCGCGCGGTGGCGATGCGCTGAGCCTGCGCGTGCGCAAGGCGCTGGACGGCCGCAGCTATCTGGGCGAGCTGCACCGGCTGGACCGCGACGTGTCTGGCCTTGTGATGTACGGCATGCGCCCGGATGCGACGGCTAACCTCGCGGAACAGCTGCGTTATCACCGCGCGACGCGGCGGTATCTGGGCCTGGTGCACACCGCGATCGCGGTGCCGCGCCAGACCATCAGCGAGCCGATTCGCGAGATCGCGCCCGGGCGCATGGGCCTGCATCCGGCGGGCATGCCGGCGCGCACGCACGTGTTGCCGCTGGATTTTGCCGCGGTGGAGCGCATGGCGCTCGTGCTGCTCGCGCTGGAGACCGGGCGGAGCCACCAGATTCGCCTGCACTTGGCCTGGGCGGCGGGCGCGCTGCTGGGCGACCGGCAGTACGGCGACACGCTGGCGCTGCCGCGCATTGGCCTGCACGCCGCGCTTTTGCGGCTGCGCCACCCGGAAGATGGTCAGCAATGCACGTGGACGCTGACGCCGCCCGACGACTTCTGGGCGCTCGCGGGGAGCGCGCCGCTGCAGCTGCCGGCTGACTGGGCGGTCCTGGACCCCGCGCACTAGGAGGCACTGATGGACAATCCGCACAAGACCTGGCTGGAGCGCGTCTACCAGCCGGCGACGAAAAAAGCCTTGCGCCAGGCGATGTTTCGCCGATCGACTGCGGAGGAAGTGCTGCCGATCTACGTGGGCGCGGGCCACCAGGAATTTCCCGGGCAGTTTCCGTTTACCCGCGGCGTCCAGGCGACGATGTACCGCGGCCGCCTCTGGACCATGCGCCAATACGCGGGTTTTGCCAGCGCCGCCGAGTCCAACGCCCGCTACCGCTACCTGCTGGCGCGCGGCCAGACGGGCCTGTCGGTGGCGTTTGACCTGCCGACGCAGATGGGCCTCGACCCGGACCACGAGCAGGCGCTGGGCGAAGTCGGGCGCGTCGGCGTGTCGATCGCCTCGTTGGAGGACATGGAAGTCCTGATGGCGCAGATCCCGCTGGCGGACGTCAGCGTGTCGATGACCATCAACGCTACAGCCACGACTTTGCTGGGCTTTTTGTACGTCGCCGCCGAGCGCCAGGGCGTCGATCCCAAGCTGCTGCAGGGCACCGTGCAGAACGATATCCTGAAGGAATACATGGCGCGCGGCACGTACATTTACCCGCCGCGGCCGTCGATGCGGCTGATCACCGACCTGTTTGCCTGGTGCGCGGCGGATGTGCCGAAATGGAATACGATTTCAATCTCCGGCTACCACGTGCGCGAGGCCGGCTGCGACGCGGCGCAAGAGCTGGCGTTCACGCTGGGCGACGGCATCGCGTACGTCGAGGCGGCGATCGCGGCGGGCCTGAGTGTCGACGACTTCGCCAATCGCCTGGCGTTTTTCTTCAACGGACACAACAACTTTCTGGAGGAGGTCGCGAAATTCCGCGCGGCGCGGCGGCTGTGGGCCAGGATCATGCGCGAGCGGTTCGGCGCGCAGCGCGACGAGTCGTGCAAGCTGCGGTTCCACACCCAAACCGGCGGGTCGACGCTGACGGCGCAGCAGCCGGACAACAACATCGTGCGCGTGACGCTGCAGGCGCTGGCGGCGGTGCTGGGCGGCACGCAGTCGCTGCACACGAATTCCCGAGATGAAGCGCTGGGTTTGCCGACTGAAGCCGCGGTCGAGATTGCGCTGCGCACCCAGCAGATCATCGCGTACGAATCGGGCGTGGCCGATACCATCGACCCGCTGGCCGGCAGCTACCTGGTCGAGGCCTGGACCGACGCGCTGCAAGCCAAGGCCGAGGAATACCTCAAGCGGATCGATGACTTGGGTGGCATGGTCGCGGCGATCGAGCAGGGCTATCCACAGCGCGAGATCCAGGACAGCGCGTACCGCTATCAGGGCGCGGTGGAGCGCGGCGAGCAGGTGATCGTCGGCGTCAACCAGTTCCAGTCGAGCCACGAAGTGCCGATGCCGATTCAGAAAATCGACGAGCACATCGAGGGTGAACAGGTCGCGCGGGTCCGCGCCTTGCGCCTGCGTCGCGATGCGGACGCGCACGCGCGGGCGCTGGTGGCGCTGAACGACGCGGCGCGCAGCGGGCAGAACGTGATGCCGAAGATCGTCGACGCGGCCCGCGCCTGGGCGACGACCGGGGAGATCTCCGGCGTGCTGCGCGAAGTGTTCGGCAAGCACCAAGAAGTATTGGTGATTTGACGCGAGCGGTCGCTAATCCACCGCTGCCGCGCTCTGCGCCGGCTTGACCAAGAACGGTCCCAGCGAGCCCGGCAACTTCGCCGGCCGTGCCAGCATGTCGCGCTGCAGCTCCTGCCATTCCGGATACAGCCACGCGTAGGTCTGCGCGGTCGCGGTCACCTGCATGACGTACGCGCGGGTCGCCGGGTACGGGATCGCCTCGACAAAAATGTCCGTCGGCTGCGCGCCCGCCTTTTTGACCCACGCCTGCACGGCATAGGGCCCAGCGTTGTAGGCGGCTGCCGCCAGCGCCTGGTTGTTGCGGTAAAAGCTCAGCAATTGTGTAAGGTACAGCGCGCCGATGTGCAGGTTCGTCTCGGGCCGCTTCAGGCCGCCCGCGCCTGGCGCCGGCAGCTCGTAGACACCGGCGATCATCTTCGCCGCCGCCGGCAGCAGCTGCACCAGGCCATACGCGCCCGCCTTGGACACGGCAGTTGGCACGAACGCGCTCTCGTGGCGCATGATGGCATACAGGAAACTCTTGGAGATCTCAGCGGTTTTCGCCGCACTTTCGGCCTCCGGATAGAACGCCTTGGGAAAGCTCTGCCGCCACACGCCAGCCGTCGAGTCATCTGGCCGCGCCGCCCGCCGCGTGTGCCGTTCCATCACCGCATAGGCCGCTTTTTTGCGCCCTTCCAGGTCGTAGAGCGTCGCCAGCAGCTGCACGCCGTCCCGCGGCAGGCCGCGCGACAGACCGTCCTTCAACAGTTCCCGCGCCTCCTTGTGCAGCCCCATGCGCACCAGCAGCACGGCCTCGTCCAGCGCCTGGTGCCGCGCCACGCGCAGCCGATCC
This sequence comes from uncultured Myxococcales bacterium, assembly GCA_903929795.1. Taxonomy (GTDB): domain Bacteria; phylum Myxococcota_A; class UBA9042; order UBA9042; family UBA9042; genus CAIYBN01. The sequence goes on from CAIYWC010000037.1 coordinate 184,815, forward strand.
AGCGACAGCGCCTGCACCGCGCTGCCATCCGACGGCCCCGGCGGCGGCCCTTGCACCCGCGCCGCGCGCTCCGGCCGCAGCTCGCGGATGCGGTCCACCGCGATCACGCCGTAATACGTCTGCGCGTAGGTCTGCGCGACGGTCGTCCACGCGTCCAGCGCCGGGTCCTTTTGGCCCAACTGCGCCAGCGCGCGGCCTTGCCAGTACAGCGCCTTGGCGCGCCAGGACTGCCACGAGCCCGTCCACAGGTGGCCAAAATCCTTCTCAAGCTGCACGAAATGCTGCAGCGCCTCGGCATAGTGTTTGGCGCGGAATTTGCCAAACCCCAGGTTCCACAGCGCCAACTCGCGCTCGTCCGCCGCCGGGTGCTGGGTCAGCACGGTCTGCAGGGCCTCGGCCGCCCGCGTGGGCTCGTCGACGTTGCCATACAGCTTGTGCAGCCGCTGCAGCGCGCGGGCTTGGGTCTCGTCGCCCGCCGGCAGCTGGCCGATGCGCTCCAGCAGCGCGATCGCCGCGCGATCGTCGCCCGCCTTGCCCACTGTATCGCCCAGCACAAACAGCGCGCGGCCCAGCTGCACGGGGTCGGTCAGCTTGGCCACCGCTTGCTGCAGCAGCGCGATCGCGTGCGTGCGGGTCTTCTTCTCGCGGGCCTGCAGCGCACCGGTCACGTACAGGCGCAGGCCGTCGCCGTCCTCCGTCACGCTCTCGGCCTCACGCAGCCATGTCCGCAGCTCGCTGTCCTTGTGTGCCTGGCGCCGCAGGATCCGCTCGATCTGGTCCGCCGGCGTCGGCGCCGCACCCAGCGACTTCAGCCCGGAAAAAGCCTCGCGCGCTGTCGTTTCGTCGTCCAGGTTCCAGGCCTCGCGCAGTCGCTGTGCCGCCAGCTCCGGCTTGCCCGCGCGCTGCGCCAGCTGCCCTTCCAGCAGCGCCCACCACGCGTGCAGCGGCTTGGTCAGCGCGTCCGGCTTGACCCGATCCAGCGCGTCGCGCGCCGGGCCCGTCTGGCCGCGTGCCAGCTCCAGCTCCGCCATCTCCAGCGTCGCCGCGTCGCGATCGACATGCCACGGCGCGATCGCCGCCAGCTGCGCCAGCGCCTCGTCCTTATCCGCGCGCTTCAGCGCCAGCTCGGCCAGGTGATACCGCGCCCGCTGCGCCATGGGCCCTGACTGCGCCAGCCGCTGCCACGCCTCCTGCGCGCCGTGCCAGTCCTTTTGCGCCTCCAGCGCCATGGCCTGCAGCGTCACCACCGCGGCTTGCATCTGGGCCCGCAGCGGCGCCCGCAGCAGCTCGTGGCCCAGCGTCGCGGCCAGGGCAAACTGGTGCTTGCGATACGCCTCGAACAGCGGCGCATAGCGCGGATCCTCGGCCGCCAATGTCTTGAAATCGTAGAGACCTTCGGTGGAAACCGGCGCGGCGGCCGCGCTATCGGGCGATTCGACCTCCAAGGTCTCCGCTTGCGTCTCGTCGTCGTCAGCGTCATCGGCGTAGCCGGGCACGGCAAGCACCGCACAGACGCAAAATATCAATACTTTCAGATAGTTGTACGTAAAACAGCGCTGGAGGTGAAAGACGCGCATCGCATGACGGTACGCCGATGCAATCCGTTCGGCAAGAATCCCAGGCTGTTCGTGATCAGCAAGCCTGGTACGCAGCCGTCAGTCCGCCTTGGGGCACTTGTAGTCTTTCATGATCAGGTCGCGCCAGGTCTTGAACTCCGGATCGTCCTCCAGCTTCAGCGCAATCTCGCGCTTTTCCTTGGTGAACATCAGCTGTTCCCATAGCAGATCGTCGGCGTCCTTCTTGCCCTGGTCGGGCTTGCCCTTCCATTCCGGTGCTTCTTTCATGCACTTGGACTGCTGGGTGTACTGCATGTAGCGGTTCGCCAGCACGCGCGGCGTCGGCGTCAGGTCAAAAGCCGCGTTGTCGATCAGGTACTTGCCGTCCGGCGTGCGCTTGAACTTGCGCGTCGTCCAGCCCTCTTTCTCCAGCTTCTTGAGGTCCAGATCCGGCGGCGACGGGTCGTCGTAGAACAGCACCTTGCGCGGCAGGTAGCCCGGCGCGGTCAGCTCGATCTCGTAGACCCAGGTCGACACAGCGACGGTCTTCACGGCCATCTCCGGCTTCTTGACGACGTTGCCTTCCTTGTCCTTTTCCTGCGGGCCGTTCTTCATTTCCTCAATCTTTTTCACGTCATCCGCGGTCAGCCGCTTCTTGTTGCCGTCTTCCTGCTCTTTTTCCAGCAGCGGCAGCGTCGCGAGCGACATCGGCATCTGCAGCTCCTTGTTGGGCTTGGGCTCCCAGGTGATCGGCCCCACGTGCGGCGGGCTGGGCGGAATCGCCGGCGGCGGCGGCGGGTCGTCGGCCTTGGGCGGCGCAGGCGGCGGCGGCGGCACCGGCGCGGGGTCGTTGGCGTGCTTCTCTTTCCAAGCGTCTTCGGTCAGGAACGAAATCACGCCTTTGGACGTGCCGTCCTCCGCCTTGGGCAGCTGCTTGAAATCGCCGACTTTTTTGGTCTTCAGCGCGCGGTTGTCGCCGCTCGAACCGGCCTTGACGATGCACTTCTTGTTGCCCTCGCCGCCGGTGCACTCGTAGTTGGTCGGGCAGTCCGCCTGGGCCTTGCACGGCACGCTGCCGGCGATCCGGGCGATGAACGACGCGCGGTCTTCCTCGTACCGCTTTTGCACGATCAGCACCGACGTGTCCTTGGGCGGGTCGAAATTGAGGTCAAACTGGCCGTACCGCGCGGTCATCAGGTTGATTTCTTCCTCTTTTTCCTTGCGCTCGATCTCCGCCTGGCGATCCTCGTCCGTGATGCACTTGTCCGCCTTGCCCAGCAGGTTGCACTGCAGCCGCGCGTTCAGCTCCTCATCGGTCGACACCTTGACCACAATGCCGGCAAACAGCGCGCCCAGCGCCAGCATGGCGATCAGCGCGATCGGCGGCGCTTTTTTCACCGGCGCGACGTCGGCTTCCGGCATCTCCAGCGCGTCTTCCTTGTCCAGCTGGTCCTTCGAGTGGTCGTCGTCATCCTCCTTGTCCAGCAGGTGCGCCAGCGGGTCTTCAAACTTGCCGCCCGCGTGCTTGGCCTTGTGGGCGTGGTGATCGTCCGGCTCCGGGTCGTCAACCAGCTCCTGCACTTGCACATCGGCGATCGGCAGCGTGGATTCCACCACGGGGATCGGCGGCGCTTGCTCCGCTTTCGGCGCGGCGGTGGGCTTGCCGCAGCTGGCGCAGAATTTGGCACGGGCGGCGAGCGGGGCACCGCACTCGGCGCAGAACTTGGGCGTGGTCGACATGGGCGATTCCTTTCAAGTGAGTCGGGGCAAAGTGCGCACGCTCGGGCGGCGAATGCTGGCAAGCCTGCGCTTTCACGTCAAGCCAAGCCTGTCAGGTAACTCCAGGCGATGCGCGCGGCCAATCGCGCGGTGGCGCCGTCGACGTCGAAACGCGGATTCAATTCATAAATGCCGAGTTGCGTGACACACGGCAGGCCACCCAGACGCGCGGCAGCCCGCAGAACGGCCCCTGGAGCCACACCGACGACACCCGGAGCGCTGACACCTGGCGCGCAACTTTGTGGAAACGCGTCCAGATCGATCGACAGCGACAGCCCGGCATGACCGGCGGCCAGCCCGGCAAGCGCATCCGTCAAGGCTGCGCCGGCCACGCGCTCGGCGTCCGGCAGATCGTCCCAGAAGACGGTCCGCGCGCCATGGCCATCGAGAAAGTGCAGATGCGCAGCGGCATTGGACGCACGTTGCAAGCCCCACGCGATCAGGCTTGCGCCGTCCAGTCGTGCGGCAGGCTCCAGCAGCAGCCGGCGAAACGGCGTCCCCGAGTGCGGCTCGCCCGTGTGCGGCCGCACGTCCGCGTGCGCGTCCACGTTCAGCGCGGCCACGCGCGCGTGCGCGTCCGTCTGCGCCAGCCAGCGCGCGAGCCCGAGCACCTCGCCGTACGCGTGATCGTGGCCGCCGCCGATGACCACCAGCCGCGCCAGCGGAAACCGGTTGCGCAGCACCACGATAATTTCCGCCAGCCGCGCGTGTGTCTCGCCCGTGTGCTCGGCGCCCATCAGATCGCCGGCGGAAAGTACGGAATCTGCACTGAATTCTGGTGGCGCCGGCAGCCGGCCAAAATAGTCGCGAAACCGCGCCGGCCCGTCCGCCGCGCCGTGCCGTCCGCCGTTCAGCTTGACGCCGCGATCGTCCGCCACGCCCAGCAGGATCGCGCGGACCAGGTTGGGATTGGGCGCCGCGTCCAGGCCGATCATCCGGCTGGCCATCCGCGGATCGTCGCGCCGCACCTTGCCGTGGGCCTTCTGGCCACCGGGCAACATCGCGGAATCAGTGCGGATAAAGCGCAGCGTATCGGACATGTCGCCTCATGGCGCGGGTGGCGCGGGATGGTCGTTGTGAGGCTGCGCCGGGATCGCGCCGGCTTGCAGGAGCCGTGCCCGCCGCGCCCGGTTGCGATCGATCGTGTCCATCATCCGCGACAGCCCGGCCTCCGATTTGCTGACCCAGTCCGAGCCGGACGCGCCCAGCGTTTTGCCCAGCTCGATGTTCTTGCGGTAGATGACCAGCGCGCGCTTGGCCGGGTTTTCCGTGTAATTCCAAAGCTCATCGCGGTAGACGTCGGCCAGCTTCTCGGTGATCTCCGCCGGCGCTTCCGCGTTGTCGATGTCGTCGATCAGCTGCGTGTACAGCGCGCCGATCTGGTAGCCCGCCGCCAGCGACCAATGCGGGTGGTGCAGCCGAACACAATGATAATACGAGTTTTCCGCCTTCAGCAGGAGATTCGCCTTATCCTCCAGATCGCGCTTCATCCGGTCCACCGGCAGCTTGAAGCGGATCGACGCGAACAGCTCGTGGTACAGCTGCCCACGCTCAAACGCCGCGCGCGCCACCCACTCGGACTCGCCGACGACCTGCACGTCCCGGTTGTCGTTGTACAGCCGCTCCACGCGGCGAAACGCGTCGTCCGCCTGCTTGATCTCGCCCGCCGCCCGCCAGCACAGCCCCATGCGCGCCGCCGCCTCCAGCGCGTCCAGGATGCCCAGCTCGCCGCCGATCTGAACCCGCGTCGCCGGGTCCTCCAGCGCGTCGCGATACAGCTGCGCTGCGCCTGTCGGATCGCCCGCCAGCTCCAGGCTCTCTGCCTGCAAGAACAGCGCGTCGCGGGCGTGGCGCGTGCCCGTGTTCTGTGCGCGCGCGGTGGCAAAACGCCGCGCCGCCTCTGTGTGCTTTCCCAGATTCTGCAGCGCCAGCCCGCAGTTGTGCGCGATCGCGCCCAGCCCCGGCGTGTCTGGATAGGTGCGCAGCAAGATGTCGAACAACCGCACGGCGTCCGCCCAGTGTCCGGCGTGGAATTCGCCCATGGCCTGGTCAACCAGCGCGTCGTGATCCTTGACATAGGTCAGCGGCGCGCCATTTGAACGATCTGTACGAATTTCAATGGGTTCCAGCTCGATCACCGCGCGATCTTGCGGGCGATCGGCCGCGCCATTTCGCTGCGCCGCGCTGCAGGCGGTCAGGACAAGCAGCGCGAGACACCAAACGGGCGCGTTCATGGCGCCAGTGTGACGCAGCGCGCGGGCGTCGTCCACGCCGTCACGGCGCTTCGTACTTGGCGATCCGGTGGGGCTCGGCAAGGGCATCGCGGCTCAAGTCCTGTAGCGCTGGGGTCGCCAGCATCGTCGCCAGATAGACGCCCGCGGCACCGGAAAGGTCCACGCCGTAGGTCTGGAAACGAAAGCACACGGGCGCGTACATCGCATCGGCAATCGAGAACGCGCCAAAAAGATACGGGCCATCTTGGCCAAAGCGCGCGCGGCAATCCGTCCACAGTTGGGAGATGCGGTCGATGTCAGCCTGGACCTCGGGCGTCGGCGTGGTTGGCGTTCGCCGGCGGATGTTGCAGGTGAACGCGCTGCGCAAGGCCATGAAACCCGCGTGCATTTCCGCGCTCACCGCCCGCGCGATCGCGCGCGCCGCCGGATCCTGCGGCCACAGCCCGGCGTGGCGCTCGGCCAGGTACTCGCAGATCGCCAGCGAATCCCACACGCGCAGGTCGCCGTCCACCAGCAGCGGCACCTTGCCCGACGGCGAGAAGGCGCGGATCGCCGCGTCATGACCCGGCTCAAACAGCGCAATCACGTGTTCTGTAAACGGAATCTCAAAATGTCGCAGCACCAGCCACGGCCGCATGCTCCACGACGAGTAGTTCTTGTTGCCCATGACGAGCGTGTAGTTGGGCATGGAATCGGCCTTTTTGCGGTGGTTCGGCAAAAAAAGCGCCCAAAAATCCCAAACCCTCCGCTTCTTCCCCTGGCGGGGTTTCAGCGGAGGGCTTGAGATGATCCCCCACTCCTGCACTATTCACGGTCTGTGCCAAGTCGTGCCGAAATCCAACAACAGCTTGATTGCGAAGCATTTTGTCAGAAAACGTCCGCGCGACGGGCGGTTCGGATCGCCTGAAATGCGCAAAAGTTGCGGAGTTTCGATGACAAAAAGTGGCAGGTGTGACAGGTCCCGTCACGACGCAGCGCGTCAAACACGCAGCAAATCGCTGGCCATGTCAGGTAAATTGGCGCGTGCGACAGTTTGTTGCGCGCCATCGCGCAGGTCCTTGAGCACGACCGTGCCGGCCGCCGCCTCGTCAGGCCCGATCAGCACCGCCAGCCGCGCGCCGCGTTTGCTCGCGCGCTCCAGCTGCTTGCCCAGCTTGCCGCCCGCGAGGTCCAGCTCCACGCGCAGGCCCACCGCGCGTAGCTGCCCGGCGGTCGCGATCGCCGTCGCCGCTTCGCTTTCGCCAAAAACCGTCACGTAAACCTGTACCGCGTGCGCGTCCTTGGGCACCAGCTCCAGCTCCTGCAGCGCCGCCAGCAGGCGATCGAGGCCCAGGCTGATGCCCACCGCCGGGATCGACTCCTTGGTGAACAGGCCGATCAGCCCGTCATACCGCCCGCCGGACATCACCGCGCCGATGCCCTTGACGCGCGGGTCGGTCAGTCGGGTTTCGTAAATGATTCCGGTGTAGTAGTCGAGGCCACGGGCGATCGTCGGGTCAAACACGATGCGGTCGCCGAGGCCAGCCGCCGTCACCAATTCGATAACGGTCACGATCCGGGACGCGGCTTCCACCAATGTCGGGGTCGCCGACATCGAGTCGTCCAGAACCACAAGCTGCAGGAACTTCTGCGGGTTTGTCTCGGCGAACAGAAAGCGGTTCAAAACGACCGAAGCAACCTCGACCGCAATGCCAAGAGCAGCGATCTCCGCAACCACGGCCACCGGCGGCACCTTGTCCAGCTTGTCAATCGCCCGAACACAGGCGATCTGCTGGGCTTTTTCCGTCACGCCCGCCGCGGCGATCAGGCCAAACAGCACGTCGCGGTGGTTCAAATGCAGCACCGCGCCCTGGATGCCCAGCGCCTCCAGCACGCTCAGCCCGGTGATCAGCGTCTCCGCGTCGGCCATGGCGCTGTTGACACCGACGATGTCGGCATCGCACTGAAAGAACTCGCGAAACCGTCCGCGCTGCGGCTTGTCGGCGCGCCAGACCGGCGCGACCTGGTAGCGGCGAAACGGCAGCTGGATCTCATTGCGATGCTCCGCGACCACGCGCGCCAGCGGCACCGTCAGGTCGTAGCGCAGCGCCACGTGCCGCTCGCCGTGATCCTGGAAGCGGTACAGCAATTTGTCGCCTTCTTCTCCGTACTTGCCCGCCAGCGTCTCCAGGTATTCCAGCGCCGGCGTCTGCAGCGGCTGAAAGCCATGGCGCTCGAATGTCGCCTCGATGCGGCGGATCATCGCCTGGCGCGGCGCCATCAGCTCGGGCATGTAGTCGCGAAAACCCTTCAATGTCTGGGCTTTGAAGAGTTTCTGCTGCGGTTCGGCCATGGTTCCAAGCTCATGCGCAAGCGTGCGCGGGGGCGGCAGTGTCGCGGACGGCGGCGGCTACGGCAAGAGCCGCTGGGATTCCTGAGCCGATTCGACCAGATGCGCGTACAGTCCACCTTGCGCCATCAGCTCTTCGTGCGTGCCCGTCTCGGCGATCCGCCCCTGGCGCATGACCACAATCCGCCCGGCCTTGCGGATCGTCGACAGCCGGTGCGCCACGACGATCGCCGTGCGCCCCTGGAACACGCGCTCCAGCGCGCGCTGCACCGCTTGCTCGGTCTCGGTGTCGATCGACGCCGTCGCCTCGTCCAGCACGACGATCGGCGGGTTCGCCGCCAAAATCCGCGCGATCGACAGCAGCTGCCGCTCGCCGGCCGACAGGTTGCCGCCATTTTCGCTCAGCACCGTGTCCAGCCCGCCCAGCCGCGCGACCTTGGGCGCCAGTTGCGCGTCAGCCACGGCCTGGGTGATCGCGTCCCGCGTGATACCCGGCCGGCCCAGCGAGACGTTGTCCGCGAACGTCCCGGAAAACAGCATCACGTCCTGCTGCACCACGCCGATCGCCCGGCGCAGCGCCTGCAGCTGCCAATCCTCCACCGCCACGCCGTCGACGAAGATCGTGCGCGGCGGCGCGTCGTACATCCGCGCAATCAGCTTGACCAGCGTGGACTTGCCCGAGCCCGTCTGGCCCACCAGCGCGACGACCTGGCCCGGCGCCACGGTCAGCGACAGGTCTACCACCGCTTGGACGTCCGCGCCGTAGCCAAAGCTCAAATGCGCAATCTCCACGCGGCCTTCCAGCCGTGGCGGCACCTGATCGCCGGACGCCAGCGGTACGGCTTCATCCAGCAAGCCGAAGATCCGCTCCAGCGCCGCCTGGGCCCGCTCGATGGTCGCCACTTTGCCCGACAGCTCGCGCACTGGCACGAAAACCCGCTGAATATACTGGATAAACGCGATCAGCAGCCCCGGCGTGCCCAGGCCCTGCACCACGCGGCCGGCGCCGTAGCCGAGCAGGATCGCGATGCACAGCCCCGCGACGCCGTCCATGACCGCGTAGAGCGAGGCGTCGTACCAGTTGGAGACGCGGTAGGCGTCCAGGTAGCGGAAGTTGAACCCGCGGTATTCGCTCAGCGTTGCCTCCTCCCGACCGTGGAGTTGCACGATGCGCGCGCCGGCCAGCGCCTCCTGGAAATGGCCCGACGCGGTCGCCATGGAGCGGCGGATCTCCGTGGAATAAAACCGCAACCGGCGGCGAAACACGTTGACAAGCAGCACGATGAACGGCGCGACCAGCAGGCTCATGGCCGTCAGCCGCACGTCAAACCACAGCATGGCGCCGAGGATGAACACGATGTCGAACACGTCGCCGACGATGCCGACGATGCCAAAAGTGAGCACTTCGCCGATCGCCTCGACGTCGGTCGTTGTGCGTGTCAGCAGGTTGCCCGATGCGCGCGTGTCAAAAAACGCCGAACCCTGCTGCAGCACGTGGCCGAAGACGCCGCGCCGCAGCCGCTGCAGCGCCCGGTAGCCGGCCCGCTGCAGCGCCCACAGCTGCAGGCCGCGCAGCATGTACTCCGCCAGCACCGCGGCCAGAAACGCCAGCGCGACCGTCGTCAGCGTCCAGCCTTGGCTGGGCCGGTGCTGCAGCGCGTCGGTCATCGGCCCGTCCACCGCGATCTTGAGCAACCACGGCTGCGCCACGCCGGCCAGGCTCATCAGCGGCACGGCCAGCAGCCCCAGCGCGACCCACAGCGCGTCCGGCTGGACAAACGGCCAGAAACGCTTGAGCAGCGCGGCGTCGTTCAGCTTGATGCGCGTCTTCTTGGCCGGGTCACTCACGCGGTCAGTCCTTCGCCTTGGCGTCGCCGTCCGTGGGCTTGGCCGGCGGCTCCGGCTCGACCCAGCGAATCGCGCCGACCTGGAACGCCAGCGCGTGCAGCTCGTCGACCTCAGTCAACAGCCCGTCCGCCTTGAGCTTTTGCGTCACGACGGCCACGAGCCACTTGCGGTCCGTCGTCCAATACAGCGTCTTCAGCGCGACTTTGGCCCAGGTGTCCGAGCCCTCGTCGTGCCTGACCTCGATGTCCGCGATTTTGCCCAGCTTTTGCCGATCCGTCACCGCCAACACAAAGCGATCCCGCGCCGCCATCAGGCCAAAAAAGCTCAGCGATTTCTCGGCGTCCTTGGCGTCCAGCGGGTACAGCGTGTCCTCCAGACCCGGGTCCACGATCTTGAATTTCTTGCGCGTGGCCTGGATGACCTTTTGCGACTCGCCGCGCTGGAACGGGATCAGCGCGCTTTTTTTCGCCGGCTGGCCACTCGCCACGTCGTAGAGCCGCAGGTTGGTGCCGATATTGTCGTCTTCCAGCTGCACCAGCATCTGCTTGGCGTCTGCGGTAAAGCCCAGCACGGCCAAGGTCACCTTGGTCTCCTGGCCCAGCGCGGGCAGCGACCAGAGCAGGCCGAGCACGGCGAGCGTCAGCGCGCGCGTCATCGTCAATCGATTGTGCAGGAGAAGGATTCCGACGATGAGCCGCCCAAGTGCACCTTGTGCAGCTTGTTTTCGCAGCAGCTCGCGAGGCTGGGGTTGTCCTTGCCGTCCGCGCTGGCCTTGACGTCCTCGACGCGGCCGCCGGCGCCGACGGTGAAGCGGATCTTGAAGTCCGCGACGCCAGCGCTCTGGCCGCACGCGCGCAAGGTCGGCTTTTGCGCCTCGCACATCTTGCGCACTTCGCCGGCCGACAGCGCCTCACCTACCGTCGCGCCGCGCACCGCGGGCCCGCCGCTATCCAGCAGCGCCAGCAGGCGTTTTTTCTCCTCCTCGCTGACGGTCGGCCCCACCGGCGCCTTGGTCGCGGCTTTCTTGGCCTTGACGACTGTGCGCATCTTCGCCGCCAGGTCGGACAGCTGCACTTCCTGTTTGGGCTCCGGCGGCTTGACCGGCTTGGGCGCTTCGCCCGGCTTGGCGGGCGGCTCTGGCGTGTCGTTGGCCACGTCAATCGTGACGCTGGTCTGGTACGGCAGGTTGAACATGCCCAGGATGTTGTTGGCATCCGCCAGCAGCCGGGCTTTTTGCATGCCCTGGTAGCGGAGCACAAGGCCAAAACCGATCGCGCCCAGCACAAGCGCCGCGACGATCACCGTGATGAGGATCTTTTGCCGCTTGGAGCGCTTGTCCAAGCGGAACATCACGCTGAATTCCTGCAGCAGGTTCTGGTATTCCTCTTTGGTCGGCTTGTCCTTGTCGGCTTCCGGCATCGCCAGCACCGCATGGTCCAAGTCGTGGTGCGACGTGAAGAAGCTGTCCGTTTGCACGGCGTGGAGGTCCGAATCCGTAGGCTTGGCAGGCGGTTGCACCGCCGCAGCGGGCGCGGGCGGCGGCGCGGCAGGGACATGTGCCGGCGGCGCAGCGGGTGCTGGGGCAGCTGCAACCACAGGCGCCGGAGCAGCAGCCGGCGCAGGCGCGGCTTGGACCGGTGCCGCCGGTGGCGACGGCTCTGCGGGTGCGGCGCTGCCGCTCTCGGGCCGCGGCATCATCGGCGGCGGTCCGCTCGCCACGTGCGCGTTGCTCGGCGCCCGTAGCAGGGGCCGCAGCTCCAGCACGTCGACCATGGGCACCCAGTTCGCCAGGCCCTTTTGCCAGACCAGCGACTGCCCGGAAATCGTGCTCACCGCCAGCAATTCAGACAGCTGGAGCGGCGTAAATGGCCCTTTGCGGTCGCGACCCACGGCGACGAACCAGGTTGGTTCGGCCGGCACAATCGCGGATTGCGGCCGGACGTCGGTCACCAGCACCGGCCCGGACACTTCGCGCGTCGCCAGGCGGGCATCCAGCAGGTCGCCGCCCAAATCGCGGACGATGATCGAGGCCTTGCAGTTGGGGCAACTGATCTGGGCACGCTGATAGCCGGCCATCCGATCAGGCGGCAACCGGTACATCTTGCTGCAACTTGGACAGGAAAAGCGCACGGAGCGGTCCTCCAGAGATGCCTGGGCGAAAAGGGGCACGGCGCTGTGCCGCAGATCGCCATGGTCTACCCGATCATGCCCGGCAAGTCTACCCGGCAAAGGCTTTTCTGCATCGGGATGCGTTGCGCTCCAGGCCCCCTGCCGCCAAGCGTCGGTCGCGCCCGGACCTCTTCCATCCCGCGGCGGTCAAGACTGGCAATTCCACGCCGGTTTTTGCCCGATTTCGACTTTCTGCGCGCACCCTCCGGCGGCGACCGGTGCGGACGCGCGGATCTGGCCCGTCCATGCGACAGCGCGCGCGCTTCACGATTCTTCACATGCCCGCGAGAAACGCGTCGCGGGGTCCTTGCCGCGTCTCCGAGCGTGGGGTAGCGTGGCGGCCCGATCGCACCAGCCGCGTCCACGGGGGCCGCACATCATGAAAGCACCGGTTGTCAAAGACTTGCGTGCGAAAAGGCGTCTCTCTTGGGCGCACCGTCTGCTGGCGCTGCTGGCCGGTGTGCCGGTGCTGCTCAGCGGGCAGCGGGCGGTGGCGCAACTCCCGTCGGCTGGCCGCGGCGACCTGGCGTCCGGGCAGGATGACAGCGGCCCCCGGCGCGTGGCGCGGCCGTCGGATGCCTTTGCGCTGAGCGGTGATGTGCGGCTGGACAACACGGTGGGGCTCGGCACGTTTGTGCCGGGTGAAGCGCGGCGCGTCAGCGACGACCTCGGCGTGTTGCTGCGCGCGGCGCTGACGCTGGGTCACGGCGTTGGCCTGACGGCGCTGCAGACGGTCAGCAAGAACCTCGCCACCAACGTCGACAGCGGGGCTGCGCGGCTGTACGACACGGTGGTCGGCGACACGCTGCTGGTGGCCAACTGGTCGCCGGTTCGCGGCGACGAAGCGGGTAGGCCCTTGCCGCTGCTGCTGCCGGGCGGCCTCAAAGTGACCGCGTCGCTGGCGCTGGCGCTGCCGACCTCGCGGGCGTCACGCTTTCAGACGCGCCTGTTTGCGCTGACGCCGGGGTTCTCGGTGCTCAAACCCGATTGGTTGGGTGGCCGGCTGACGGTCGTTTACGCCTTTGGTTTCACCAAGAATTTCAATCGGCTCACGACCACGGCGGTCGACGCCAGCAACTTTCCCACCTTGGCCCGACCGGACGGACCGGAGCTCATCTCCGGCCAGAGCGAGATCGCGACTGGCGCGCTGAACACCTCCTTTGCCGTGCGCAACACGTTCGCGGTGGCGTGGATGCCGACGCCCCGGCTTGCGGTTGGCCTGACCTACGCGCTGTACAACAACTTCAAATACAATGACTTTTCCAACGACGTCTGGACCAGCGCCAACGCCAAACCCGGCAACGGCCGCGCGGACTTGCAGTGGGGCCTCGTCTCGGTCGGCTACAGCCTTGACCCTGACCAGCAGTGGACGCTGACCGCCCTGGCGGTGACCGCCTCGCCGCCGTGGAGCGCGGACAACCGCACGCTGCGTTTTCCGTTCTTTGATTGGCGGTCCTCGGCCGACAACTACACCAGCCTCGGCTTGGCCGTAAACCGGGCATTCTGACGGTATTTACTGGAGCACCTGATGAAGTTCCCGCACGTTTTGCTCTGTCTCGCGCCGCTCGCGCTGGCGGCGTGCGCGCAGGATCCGGGGCTGATTGACCGCACGCAGGCCAATCGGTTCTACAAGGCCGATCTCGCGGGCGTCTGGTACGAATTCCAAGTCGTGAGTGACATGCCGTCGACGGCGGCTTTTGGCTTCGTCGGGCAGACGAATTTTGGCGGCAAGCAAGGCAAAGTCATCTTTGACATTGAGGAAACCGCGATCGTCGTCTATCCGTACTCCGAGTCCGTGTTGGGCGCTGACGCGCAGTGGAACAAGCGCAAGATCCGCAAATACTGGGACGCCGCGGTGCGCAATCGGCCGGGCACGGACGTGCTGGACTCGGATTTTGTCGAGGTGGTTGTCGGCAATCCCATTGAAATATATCCGATTATCAGCCATTTCGACGTCAAGCGCGACTACTCGACGGCGACCGGCGCGCAGAGCAACGTGCTGGTGGAAAACACGACGGACCGGCCCTGGTGGCAGCGCGACTACATGCGCGTCGATTGGATGGGCAACACGCTGCTGAACTTCGCGTTTCCACAGGGTTCCGTGACGATGTCGCCGGTCGATTACTATGTCCAGGGCGACGATCTGGAGAATCCCAATCATTTTTACGCGGATCCGGACGGCGGCTACTTCCACTTCACCCGCCACATGTTCGGCCAGCCGATGTCCACGGGCGCGTGCAGCCCGTACGCGCTCGCGCCGGGCGACTGCGCGGGCGCGGCGTTTGAGATCCGCGTCAGCTACAAGCGCGCGGACCCAACGCGATTGAATGACTATGAAATTCGCCCATACTCCAACACTGGGCCGGCGCAAAAATTCGGCTTCTTTTTGGCGGACCGTTACACCTACAACCCGGACTACGGCCTGACCTACAGCGGCCACGATTACAAAGCGGCGCGCTGGAATATCTGGCAGAAATCCAAGACATTTTCGCTGCCCAAGGACGCGGCGGGCGCGGACATCCACACGCCCTGTACGACCTCATACGACTGCGCGGCGCCGCAGGTGTGCGATCAGCCGGACTGGTTTGTGCCGGGCGCGTGCAAGATCGGGACCCGGCTCGACTACGCGGCGCGCGGCATCCGGCCGATTGTCTATCACCTGAGCGCGGATACGCCGCAGGACCACACGCCGGCCGAATATGGGACCGCGGATGACTGGAACGACGTGTTCCAGGACACCGCGGCGTGGCTGCTGTTTTGGGAGGACAAATGGCGCGCGGATCTGCCCAAGGACGCGACCGGCCAGCCGGTGGGCCAGGCGGGGTTCAGCGATCCGCAGTCGCTTTTTGGCCAGCGGTTTTGCCAGACCAACGCCGATTGCGCGCAGCACGCTGTTTTGACGACGGATTTGCACGTGACCGTGGACAAGTTCAATGGCGTGATCGTCGCGGCAGCGATGCCGGGCCAGGCGGCGCAGGCGGTGGTGCTGGATGACCCGCCGGCCGCGCGGCCGAACGTGGCGGCGAATGGCGCGTGGCTGAGCTTTGTCAACGCGACCCCGGGCAGTGCGCCGGCGACCGCGACGTTGGGCAGCGTGCAGGTCGCGGGCGTGGCGTTCCAGACGGGGACCGTCTCGGCGGTCAGTCGCGGCACGGTGCTCTCAGCGGCGGATCTGGCGGCGACGAGCGTAACCGTCACGGCGGGCGCGGCGACCGCGACCCTGGGCAACCTGCACCTGCAGGCGGGCCAGGCGTACACGCTTGTGTACGTCGGCGGGGACGCGCTGGTGCTCGCGCAGGGCGACCTCGGCGGCGCGCAGCTGCTGGCGGTCAACGGCGTCGCGCTCAGCGCCAATGCCGCACAGGCCAGCGCCGGCGAGGACCTCAATGTCGGCGGCTCCGGCGTGCAAAAGGTCGACCGCCTGCCCTACGCCACCGCCAGCACCGCGCTTTTCTTCAGCGGCCAGAATCCGCAGATTGCGTTCTTGCGCCCCGGCAGCCGCACGGACGTGACGTGCATGTCGACCAGCGGCGTCGGCACTTGCGTCGGCTGGAAGCAGCCGCTGGCGCAGGCGGATGCCGACAAGCGCGCGGCATTCAAGGCCGGCCTGCCGCCGGTTTTTGTCCTGTGCGAGAACGTGTTTTCCGCGAGCAAAGCCGTGTGCGATGCGCGCGGCGAGACTGGCGTGGCCACGGCGCTGGACGACTGTCGCTACTGGCGCGAAGACGCGGGCGTCTGGGGCAATCCGTGCGCGGACATCCACGACGGTGGCTGGGTGCGGCACGCGGCGGAGCCCAAGATTGTCGGCGACACACGCTATAACTTCTTGTATTGGGTGACCAATGTCGAACCAACATCCCCGCTGGGCTATGGCCCGGCGGCGGCCGATCCGGACACCGGCGAGATCCAGTGGGCGTGCGCCAACGTCTACGGCGCGGCGCTGGTGACCTACGCGCAATATGCCAAGGATATTGTCGATTTGCTCAACGGTGACCTGAGCGATGCGGACGTCAAGACCGGCAAGTACATCAAGGCATTCCTGGCTCAACAGTCGCGATCGGGGCTGAACAAGTCGGCTTTCCAGAGCGCCGCGGTCCCGGATGCCGGCTTGTCGCCTGCGCAGCTGCTGGCGGGCGCGCAGGCGCGCGCGACGTTGCGGATGGCGGAACAGGCAGACGCGTTTGTGCAATCTCCGCCGCCGACGCCGGCGCAAGAGCAGATGATGCGCGACATCGCCCAGCCGACAGGTCTGGCGACGGTGCTGGACGCGCAGGGCCTGACTTTTGACCCGCAGCTGGCGCTGGATCACTTGAACAAGATCCAGGGCACGCCAGTGGAGCGGGCGATGATCAACGACGAGGTCGCGCTGACGCTTTCCGACAGCGCCGTGCAGCCGGGCAACGCGATCGCGCCGGAGCAGATCGGCCAGCTGAGTCCGACCGGCTGGGCGACGCCGCAGCGCGCGATCACCGAGAACCAGCGGATGCTGATGCTGGGCATGAACGCCATTGAACCCGCGGAGTTCTACGATCCGGCGCTTGTCGGCTTGGCACAGCGGATGGCGTGCCAGAACGGTGCGGATGGGCCTTCGCCGGACTTGCCCGGCAATTTTCCCGCGCCCTGCTACAAGGGCGACGCGCTGCGAACCGCGCTGTCCGTGGCGATTTTTCGCGCGACGCTCGAGCATGAGGTCGGCCATACGCTGGGACTGCGCCACAATTTCGAGGGCTCCAGCGATCCGCTCAACTACCTGGACGCGTATTTTGACCCTGCCACCGGTCGGCAAAAAGCCGCTGTGCCGTGCGCGGACTTGACGACGCCGGCTGGCACGTTCGCCGCCAATCAGTTCTGCGGGCGCGACATGTATGGCCGCAATTTATTTGGCGAAACCTGCGTCTTCAATCCCTGCCTCAGCGACAACGACTGCGCGACCGGCGCCGCGTGCGTCAAGTCCACCAAGCAGTGCGTCGACGCGGACGGCGTTAAGACCGGCCAATGCAATGCCACGACGCAGCAGACGTTGCCCTGCGCCACCGACGCGGATTGCGGCGACCAGGCGGTGTGCCGCAGCGGCGCGTGCAACGCCAAGATCACGTGTACGGACCCGACCAAGTGCGGCACCGGCAACACGTGCGCGGGCGGTTTCTGCGTCGATGCCCGCAGCGGCGCGCCGGCGAGCGTGCCGATGGTGCAGTCCTCGACCGGCGTCGCCTACAAGTACCTGTCGCGCGCGCAGCTGACGCAAGCCGAGATCGACCACCGGCGCACGGAGTACCAGTATTCCACCGTCATGGATTACGGTCAGAAAATTCAAAGCGATATTCATGGGTTGGGTAAATACGACTATGCTGCGATCCGCTACGGCTACGGCGAGCTGGTCGACGTCTACAGCGACGTGAGCTACCTGCGCAACCGCGTGGCGCAGGTCGCGCGGATCGAGAACGCCAACAAGCCGGACATCGCCAAGTGGTCCGTGCAGATGGAGACGACCGGCTGGCAATACGATGTTTTGACACCGGAATTCAGCATCCTGAGCGACTGGATGCCGCCGGAATACAACCGCAAGCGCGACGCCGTGCCGGAATTCCTGGTCAATTTGGAGGTGACCAACGCATTCAAATACGCCCGCAATGACATGGACCGGACGTATTTCGAGGTGCCGTACAAATACTGCTCGGACGAGTTTGTCGGCATCCTGGGCTGCAACCGCTTTGACACGGGCGCGACGGCGGAGGAAATCGTCTACCACGCAGGCGAAAGCGTTGAAGAATACTATCTTTTTGACGCTTTCAAGCGCGAGCGCCAGTGGTTTGCGCTCGGCGGCAACCCGCTGAATTACCTGGCGCGGATCACCGATCGCTGGCTGACGCCGCTGGGTACGGCAGGTCGCTACTACGCGCTTTACAACAACATTTTGCGTTTCTATCCGTGGTTTGCAGCTTTTGACCGCCAGGAAGCCGGCTTTGCGCAGATGCGTCGCGCGTCGCAGGCGGCGTTCGGCAAGCTCGCATCGCTGATCGGCTCGCCCGCGCCTGGTGCGTATGTCCTCGATAAGACAAAGAATCTGTACGTCAACACCTCCTACGACGACACCGCGCCGGGCGATGCGCACGTCGCGCTCGGCCCGGGCCAATACCCGTGGACGACTTTTGCCCAGCAGGACGGCTACTACTACGCGGACCATCCGCTGTGGATCGGCTCGTATTGGGCCAAGGTCGCGGCGATCCAGGTCATGACCAGCGCGACGGTGGCGCTGATCACGGAATCCGCCGGCGAGCAGCTGCCGCTGTTTCGCGGCACTGCAATCGGCTTCAACACGATCTACCCGCGCGAGCTGATGAACGTGCTCGGCGGGCTTGTCGCGGGCGATCCGGCGTTGATCGGCGGTCTGTTTCTGCCGGATCCGCAGACTGCAGGCGCCAAGCTGTATCAGCCGGCCGACCCGTTCCACCCGCCGGCCGCGTCGGCGCCGCGCGTCCAGCCGTCCATCACCAACCTGACGCTGCGGCTGCAGGCGGCTTGGCAAGCCGTGGCGAACTTGCCGGCAGGTTTTGACCCGAGCTACACGGACTCCATGGCGGTGTGGTTGAAGGGCAATGGCCTGCAATACGCGATTGGCACAGGGCAAATTGGCGGTACTGCCGCGCCGGTGCAGGTCGTGGAATTTGAGGACCCGTTTGGACTGAAGACCTACGTCGCGCCCAAGCCAAACTACGACGCCGACCGCTACGCGCCGACCTACCGGATGCTGCAGCGCCTCAACAGCTGGAAAACAGGCTGTAAGGACGGGCTCGCGTGCGGCGCGGGCAGCTGCGCGGACGGCAGCGCGTGTGCGACGCCGGCGTGGGCGACGGCGACGGGCGCCGCGCAGGACGCGATCGCGGCGCAAATGAAATCGGAGATCGAAATTGTGGACTACTTGCGGCAGCTCTACGCACTCTACGGCGCCATTGGCGCGGGTCAGTGAGGTGAGGAACATGAAGCATTTCATGGCTCTGCTGATCGCCGTCGCCGTGCTGCCAGCCGGCTGTGCGCAGGACCTGCCGACCGTCGACACCGTGCAACCGGATTACACCGCGAAGGCCGATCTGTTAGGCCGCGAGTGGTACATGCGCACGACGGTCGTCGACACGCAATTCACCAACGCGCAGTCCTTTCCGGGATCGATGGGCAGCCTGGCGCGCGGTGTGTTTGAAGTGCAGGAAAAGGCGCTGTTTTTCTACCGGACCTATGAATTCCTGGCCGGCTCGGAGGTGTACGCCCAGAAATCCGACACGGACACGCCGCTGCTGGACGCGAACGGCCAGCCGGTGACGCACGCGGTGCCGCAGGATTACCAGAAAGTCAGCTGCACGGCCGACGCGCAGTGCCACGCAGGTGCCCGCTGTGCCGATGGCGCGCGCGCGGACGCCTGGAAGGACGAAGGCGACTGGCAGGGGTTTTGCGTCAACAACGGTCAAGCCTACATTTACCGCGGCAGCCCGTTGCTGGCGTTTCCCATCACCAGCCAGTTCGACATCAGCTTCACCTACAGCGCCGCCACCGGCGAAAAGACCAACAAACGCTATGAAAACACGACGGATCGCAAGTGGTTCGACCGCGACTACATCCGCGTGCAATGGGGCTTGAACCAGCTGCTGAACTACGACGCGGACGTGCTGGTCAGCACCGGCGCCAGCGTCATCTATGCCGGCGACAGCGCACCCGCGGGCGAGGGCTTCGAGACCGGCGTCGACACCAAGTGCCCCGACAACAGCAGCAGCTGCAGCGACGCCATCAGCGCGCAGCATTTCTTCACGTACACGCACCGGCAAATCATGACCGCATCGCTGGTCCAGATGAGCGACGGCAGCGCCGTGCCCGCCTGCTATTTCTACCCGTACTATATCGGCGGCGTGTACGACTGCGCGTCGGAGCAATACACCGTCCGCACGTTCTTTCTGGAAGTGCCCCACTACAGCGACCCGCAGCGCGAATACGTCGCCCGCGAGATGGACGACGTGGAACTGCAGAAATTCGGCTACTTTCGCGCCGAGCGCCAAGTGTACGACATCCAATACGGCAACATCTTCTCCAACGAAGTGCGCCGCGCCGTGCGCCACCGGATCTGGGATAAGTACGTCCACAAGCCGGACGCGGACGGCATGTGGCGCGGGCAGCTGGACTACGCGCAAATGACGCCGCAGCCGGTCGTGTACTACCTGAACGACGACCATCCGCGCGCGCTCGCTGGCCAGTCGATCGAGATCGCCAAGATGTGGTCGCAGCCGCTGGACGCGGTGGTCCGGTTCCACAAGCCGGATTTCCAGTTGGATTTTCCGATGTTCGTGCTCTGCGAGAACAGTGATGCCCTGGCCCAGGCGGCGCTGGCGGCGGGCGGGACGCAGGACAGCGGGCAGTGGGCGCCAGGTCCGGACGGTCAGCCAGCGCCGATCGCCACCGGCAACGTCGCGCAGTGGTCGGGCACCGCGCTGGGCAAGCGTTTTTGCCGCAACATGGACCAGCCGCACGTGTTTGGCGACCTGCGCTACTCGTATCTGCACGTGGTCAACCAGCCGCTGCAAGTCGGGCTCTATGGTTACGGGCCGGCGGCGAGTGACCCGCTGACCGGCGAGATCATCGCGGCGAGCGCGCACAGCTACGTGGCACCGATGCAGATCGGCGCGGAAAGCGCGCTGCAGGCGATGGAGCTGGCGGCGGGCATCCTCGACTTCAACGACGTCAAGCGCGCGAGCCAAAAGACCTATGTCGCGGCGACGCGGATGGCCCAGCAGTACGACCTCAAGGGGCCCAAGAGTCTGGACGACGTGCGCACCCAGGTCGCGGCGATGCTGGACCCGGCCGTGCGCGGGCACCTGACGGACCTGGGGCTGGAGCAGCGCGACGACGCGGGCACGTGGGCGCAGGGCCGCCTGGCGCGCGTCCAGCAAAACAGCCAGCTGGACGAGGCGCTGATCGGCGACGACGACGGCCATACGGTGCAGGCGATCTTCAAGCAGTGGAATATCCCGGTGGGCCAGAGCGCGGTGGTGACCGAGGCGGACCGCAAGCAGATGAGCCTGGCGAACTGGGCGCACACAGCGGGCTACCTGGCGCAGCAGGCCGTGTACGACACGCTGGCGACGCGGACGGTGCATTTCGCCGAGTTCTCAGACGGTGCGGTGCTCGGCCTGGCGCAGGAATACGGTGTGCGCTACGACGCGGCGCTGTGCCAGGCGTTCCAGGCGACGCAGGTGCCGACGGTGATCGCCTGGACGGCTGAGAGCCTGCCGCCGCAGGGCTGCCCGACGCCGGGCGCGTTTGCGTCGTTGGGGCTGGGCAAGGGCCACATCTGCGTGGACATGGGGCAAGGTCCGCAGTGGGCGACCTGCTCGGCGGGGACGCTGGCGGCGCAACTGCGGGCCGCGCTGAACGCCGTGAACAACAACCAGAATCCGGCCGTTGTGCAGCAAAACGTGCTGCCGGGGCCGTTCTACACGGACACGACCGACCCGCTGGTCATGGCGACGCAGGCGGTCGCCCGGCCGGTCATCGACGGCCTGCGGACGGCGATCAAGCTGGACCTGTGGCAGCGGATTTACCGCGGGACGGCGCAGCATGAGGTCGGGCACACGCTGGGGCTGCGCCACAATTTCGAGGCGTCGACGGACGCGCTGAACTACCACCGGCACTTCTGGGACCTGAAGTTGGACGCGACCGGCGCTGTGCTCAACCCGTTTGGCGCGGAGACGGCCCAGCAGAGCCAGAACAACCTGCGGATGCAGATGCTGGCGTCGGTGATGGACTACACCGCGAAATTCAATGGGGAATTTCTGGGCGTGGGCCTGTACGACGCGGCGGCCATCAAGTTCGGTTATGGCGACATGGTGCAGGTTTTTGACCATCCACCCGCCCTGGACACCTCGCCGGGCGGCGGGCTGGCGCCGATGGCGCAGTACTTGGCGACGCCGCAGGACGCGGATCCCGGCGTCGTGATGCTGCAGGATCTGGGCGTCGCCGATGTGAACACGATCAACCGGCGCATCCACTACTCGACTTTGCCTAAGTATTACGGAGGGGTGGACAACATGTACGCGCGGCGCGACGTCGCGTGGCAAGACATCAAGGGCGCGCCTTGCCGCCAGGACAGCGACTGCGACGCCGACCGGGTTTGCGCCGCGTTGGGCTCGGACAGCTACTGCGCGAACCAGGCCACGCGCGCCGCGGAAGTGCCCTTTCGCTTCTGCAGCGACGAATACAACGGCCAGACCGCCAGCTGCGCGACGTATGACGAGGGCGCCGATCCGTACGAAATCACCCGCAACGCCTTGGATGACTATGAGAACTACTGGTTTTTCTGGGGCTACATGCGCGACAACGAGCTGTTCAACCCGAACACCTACGCCAACCGCGTGCTGCGGCAATTCTTCATCGCCACGCGGCAAATGCAGTTCTGGGCCATCGATTTTGCCACCTACCAGCAAGGCGGCTGGTGGAAAGCGCGTTATGGCGTGGACTTTGACCAGGACGTCAACGGCGGCTTGTCGGGCGCTTACGCCGCGCTGCTCGGCTTCAACACGATGGCGCAGACGATGGGCCGGCCATCGCCCGGCTATTTTGACATGAACGTCCAGCGAGGGCGCTTTGAGCCGTACAACACGATTGACGCCCAGACCAGTGAGCTGCACTGGCTGGACGAGCTGGACGGTGCGCGGCCGGTGTACGCGGCTTGGGGTGGCGGCTACCTGTACCGGCCGGTGACGGCGGGGCAGATCTACGATCGGCTGGCGGCGTTCCAGATGCTCTCCGACCCGACCCTCGCGCGCTTTGTCGGCATCAACGAGACGGAGGACACGCGGCGCTATCTCGTCAGCTATTTCACGCTGTTTCCGCGGCAACTCATCAATCTTTTTGGCGGTATCAGCTACGAGGGCATCGACGCGTACGGCTGGATGATGCTGCAGGGCGCCCAGGCCGATGGCTCGGCGGACGTGCTGCTGCGGCCGCAGTTTGCCGGCGCCAACGTCGCAATACCCAAGCGTTGTGCGGACTTTGCGGCGACAGCGACGCTGGTGGACAAGGTGGGGTGCCTGAAATATCGGGTCTATCCGGATCCGCGGCCGACGTTTCCGTCGACGCGATTTCGCATGCCGCTGCTGGGTTCGGTCTACGGAATGTCTTTCCTGACGCTGGGTTATGACCGGACCTACCTGGATTTGGCGCGGGTCTTCGTCGCGGGCAACCAGGCGCAGATCACCTTGCCGGCTGACGTCAGCGCCGCGGACATCGCGCAGTTCACCGACCCGCTGTCGGGCCGGCAGTACGTCGCGGCGAAGATCAGCGCGACGTCGATCAACCCGGGGTACGAGGCCGTGCTGGCGGCGCAAAAGGAACTGGCCAAGTACCAGACGCTGGGCGCGCTGCAGGCGGACTACCTGTTCAGCGAGTACCAATTCCGCGTGTCGCTGCTGGATCTCGTGCGGACGATGGTGGAAGTGTACGAGTATTGACGTCAAAAGCTGTACAACACGCTGAAACTCAAGGCACCGACGTCGTCGATGGTCGCAGTCGGTTTGACGCCGGTGATGTTCTGGATCTCGCGCACGCGGCGGCCTACCGCAAAGCCATAGTCGACGCGGATGGGAATTTGCCCCGAGAGCAGCCAGCGCAGGCCGAGGCCGAGGCCGTGGCGGAAGCTGGCGGGATACATCTCGGACGCCGTGTCGGCGATGGCGCCCCAGTCCCAGAAGCCGGCGCCCCAGACGCCGCTGTCGCGCAAGATGGGAAATCGCAATTCCGCGGAACCATTGAGGATAACATTGCCGCCTTGCTTGGTCTGCACCGCGTCCGGGCTGCTGGACGAGACAGGCAGGCCACCTTTGGTCAACGACTTGGTTGTGCCGTCGGCCAGGTACTCCTTGACCGCAAGATCCGCATAGCCGCGCAAGCCCTGAATGCCACCCAGCTGGTAACGCGCCCAGTCCGGCAGGTCGCTTGACTCGGTGCCCAGCTGCGCAGATCCGCCGCCGTGCACCAGCAGCGCCAGCACGGCGATCTGGCCAAACGGGATGAAACCCTTGGCGGTTCCCTCATATTTCATGTAGTTGCCATGCTCGTACAGGCCGATCAGGCTGGGATTGGGGCTGCTGACCACCTGCTTGTAGGCGTTGATGTACTGCACGGAGCTGGCCAGGTAGAAGCCGCGCGTCGGGTTCAGCGGGCTGTCCGTGCGGTCCCAGGTCACGGTCGGGCTGATCTGGAACTGCGGCTCCAGGCGAAAGCCGTTATCCGGCGTCGGCACGCTGGGCAGGCGTGTGCGGATGAAGCCCGCGTCAAACGCCAGCGCCAGCGAGACCTTGCCAAACCGCCGCGCCAGCTGCACCAGCGCGCCCGTGCGGTCCAGGTCGACCACGCCGCTGGCATAGTCGTGGATGAAATACGGCGCGGTCAGGTTCAGCGTCACGTCCGAGCCGAAAAGCCGTGAATCCGTGTAGGTCGGCGTGAACGACACCAGCCGCACGGTGTCGAGAATTGTCTGCTGGTCGCAGGCGATGATGCCGTCCCCGCACAGGGGCGAGCGTGCGAGGCCCACCTTCAGCGGAATCCGCAGCTGCTTGCCCAGGCCCAGGAAGTTGCGGTTCACCCACGCCGCCTCGCCCGTCACCAGCAGGTTGGGCAGGTTCAGCGTCAAGCCCTGGTTGTACGTGCTCGCCGCGCGATCGCCCGCCGCAGTCGCCTGGCCGACCGCATCAAGCAACGGCGCGACCGTCCGCTCCGTCGCGGCGTGCGACGCATTGATCGTCTGGACGCCGACCGCATATTCCATCCAGCGAAACGCGTTCTCCGCGACTTGGACGACCACGCCCAAGCGCTGGCGCGGTGGCGTCTCGTCGTCGCCGATGTAGTCAAAGGTCACTTGGCCAAAGAGCCCGAGGTTGCGCAGGCGCCGCTGCGACTCGAACAGCGCCGCGGCCGAAAACGCTTGGCCCGGCTTGGGCATGTCCCGCAGGATCACGGCGGTGTCGGTCTCGAAGTTGCCGCGCACGAACACTTCGCCGATCTCGACGCGCTCGCCTTCCTCGACGCGCAAGCGCACGTCGACGATGCCGGCGCGCATGGCCTCGAACGAGCACTCGGTCTCGGGCCGATCCGGACCGTGGGCGGTGCAAAAAGCCGCGATATGTGCGCGAAAGAACCCGGAATTCTTGTACTGTTGGTCGGCCAGCGACACGGCCTGCGTCAGGAGATCATAGCTGAACACCTGGTCTGGCTTGAGCGCCAGCACCGCGCGCACGTCGCGTTCCGCCAGCGCCTGCGTGCCGTCGACCTGCAGCGTCCCGAGGTGGGTGCGCGGGCCCGGTTGGATCGGCACCTCAATGTAAACAAAGTCCTCGTCCGTCGGCCGCCGGATGCGAAAACCCTTGTCTTTGTAGAGGTAATCGAAGCGATCGCCCTGCGGTGTCACCGCCGCGATCCTCTGGTATCCGGTCGTCGACGTCGCGTTATCCGGCAGGTGAATCTCAAAGCCAAAGTTGAAATAGCCCGCCGCCATATAGAACTGCCGCAGCGCGTCCAGGTCCGCCACAAGCTGGTCGGTTTGCAGGAAACCGCCGGTGTTCAGCAAGTCGTAAGCCTTGGTCGCCATGACGGATTTCAGCTGATCCGCGTCCAGCCCTTCCGCGCCCGGAAACTGGATGCCGCGGATCTGCGACACAAAACCGGTCGTGACGTAGTACGTGATCGCCGACTCGACCTGGTGGTCCAGCGGCGTCGCGACCGGCCGCTGCTCCAAGCGCACGTCGGCAAACAGGAAACCGCGGTTCTCCAGCACGCCGGCCAGCGCCATCCGGCCGCGATCGGCTTCCTCAAACTCAAAGAGCCCCGATTCGCCAAACGGCAACGCGTCGTACAGCGCCTGGTCGTCGTCTTGCGTGACCAGGTGAAAACCGGACTTGTCGTATCGGCCCGTCTCTTCCCGCACATAAATCTGCAGCAGATGGCAGCGTCCCGGGCGAATGGTGATGTCGACGACGTTGTCCTTGGGCTCCGGAATGCCGACGTTCGGGTTGGCAAAACCCAGCCGGCGCAGGTAGGTGCGGATGTTGTTCTTGGCCTTGTTGGCGGCGCGGCGCGTGAAGACCTCGACATTTTGCAGCTCCGACACCTCGCGGATCGCCCGCTCGCTCACGTTGGGACACACCAGGCCGGCGCGCTCTTCCGCGTCGCTCGGCGGCGCCAGCGGCTCCAGGCGAAATCGTGTCGCGGTGACGCGCTGCTTGATGCCTTCGTCAATCGCGATGATGAGCCGCAGCTCACCCGGCTGCCCGCCGGCAAACGGCACCGCCGCGAGTTCGATCTGGGCGGCGTCAAATCCGTAGCGGTGATACAGCCCCTCGATCGCCGTGCGCTGGAGCGTCAGCGCGTGGCTGCCGTCCAGCGTGTCCGGATTGAGGATATCGCCGGGACGGATCACCAGCTTGGCCCGCAGCTCGTCCTCGAACACCGCGGTATTCCCGGCGAAATCGACGCGTCGCACGAAGTGGTTGCCCTGGACGGTCCACGTCACCTGCGCCGCACCGCGGGCATCCAGCCGGCAGTCGACCAGCACCTTGGCAAAAAAGCCCAGCTGCAGCGTCCGCGCCGCCGCCCGCGCCAGCCAGCCACGCTTGAGCGTCACACCCGGCCGCAGGTCCATCAGCGACTCGATTTTGCCGCGCTCGTCGTCCGCCTCGCAGCGCGTCCCGGTGCAGCCCTGCCAGTGCAGCGCACCGATCGGCGCGTTCAGGCACCGCTGTTCGCTCTGCGCCGCACCGCTTTGGCTGACCGCGGCGGCAAACCGCGCGGATTCCGCGACCGCCGTGGCGTCGGCTGCAAGCCCGGTTCCCGTCGCCGATTCCGGGAGCGCCGCCGGCAGCTCGGCACCGCGCGCGCCGGGCATCGCCGGCTGCTCCGCCCACGCCGCTCGCGGCCAGAGCACAGCCAGCGCGATCGCCCAAAAGACGAGGCGCAAACCCGGCTTGTGTTGCATCGCGTGCCCCGACACCGTCGTCCCCCTCATTCCAGCGGCTGCTTGTACTTGATTTTGAACTCGTAGACTTCCGTCGGCAGCGTGGTCGCACCGGAGCTGAATTGCTGGGCCTTGCGCCACAGGCCGCCGGCGCTGATGCGGTCCGTGGCGCGAAAGTTGAACGCGACGTTGTACAGCCGGTCGGTGCCGCCGGTGCGGACCTGCGTGGTCAGGCTGATCTGGTTGCCGAGCTTTTTGGAGCCGCTGGCGCCGACGTTGCCTGCCGCGTCGAAATCAAAGGTGAATTGGTCAAAAACCGAGTCGATGCCGAGCAACTTCTGAAACGGCTTGAGCAGCGACGGCCCGAGGTCGCCCAGCAGCGCGGCGGACGAGATCGGCGGGGCGGACGAGCCGCCCACGCTGGCATCTGCGCACTTGCGGTTGGTCAGGATGAGGCACTGCACGTCGGCCGGCGAGTCGCCTTTGTTGTCGGAGAAGCGCAAGTCCTCGGCCTTCGCGTCGCCGGTCAGGATGCCCGCATAGCCGACCGAGACAAGCACGATGTCCGTGAAACCCTGGTTGTCCGTGTTCAAGTCCGCGCCGATGGCGGACGTGGAAGAGAAGGTGCTGCTGCCGCTTTTGGTAATAGGCGCGCGGATCTCCGCGTCGATGTACGGCCGCGTCGGATCGCCCTGAAAGTCGAGCCACAGGTGGTCGACGTCAAAAACCAGCCGGTTGATGGCGTACGTGATCTTGCTGTCGCTCGACGCCGCGACTTTGGCCCGGCCGACGATGTTCATCTTGGGCAGCGTGCCCGTGACCTTGAGACCCTCGGTCTCGATCACCGCGTCCACGCGCGCGAACGGAATTCGGCTCGCCACGTCGATGTTTTGGGCGTTGACGCGCAGGTCGAACAGGATCTCGTTGATCCACGGCATCGTCTCGGTGATCGGCTTGGAGAATTGGTCCACCTGGCGATCCGTCACGCCGCCCACGACGCCGGAAATCCGGTCAAAATTGCGGTAGTACGAGCCGTCGGGCACGTCGACGCGGCCGCTCAGCGTCATCTTGCGGCGCGCGGGGCTGTCCAGCTCCGTGCCGACAAATCGCAGCTGCGGCGACAGCGCGAGCGTGTACTCCTTGGGCACCGAAAACGGGATGCTCGTGCCGTTCAGGGTGAAATCGACCTCGTGCGGCGCCAGATGGTCCAGCGTGATCGTGCCAAAAGCGTCGAACTGGCCGTCGTCGATCGTCCCTGACAGACGCTGGTCCGGGTTGCTGGAAATCGCGACGACCATCCGCCCCGGCACGACGTTGCCAGCGTGATCGCGGCCGGGCTTGATGACGAATTCGCCGCCTTCGTCGATCAGCACATCGTGGCCAAAATGCCGCGGCGTCACCTGGCCCGCGCGCGTGCGCAGGCGGCCCTCCATCGCCAGCGCGTTCAGCGCGCCGTCCAGCCGCACGTAGCCGCGCCCCGCTTGCGCGGACTCCAGGCATGCCGCGGCCTCGTCGTCCAGCGCGTGCTCCCACGGCAAAATGTCCAGCAGCAGGTCCATCGCGGCCATGGAGTCGTTCAGCCCGCCCACGCGCGGCACGTCAATGGTGCCCGCCAGGTAGGCCTTGAGTGTCGGCTCGCCGCCGTTTTGCGGCAGCGTCAGCGCGCCACACAGCTCCAGCGGCTCGCGGCCGAGATCGAAATACACCGAGTCCAGCGTCACGCGCTCTGGCGTCACCGTCACGACGCCTGGCGACGTGTTGCTCAGCCCCGGCGCGCCGCCGCCAAAATCCAGCACCAAACCGCGCGGGGGCAGCGTCGCGTGCACGTTATACAGCGTCGCGCCCGGTCGCAGGTCCACGTGCGCGGTCGCATCCACGGCCGCGTGCGCCTGCATGCCCGCGGGCGGCGGCATCCCCAGCAGCGCAAAAATGTCGACAAGCTCCGGCATGTCCAGATGCACATCGATCTCGACGGGCTTCAGGCCATCAAACCGGATGGCCGAACCGTCCAGCAGGCGAAAGCCGGGGAAAAACCGTGGGCTGCTGAGGATCGCCGGCTCTTGCAGCGGCTTGTCGATGTGCAACTCGGCGTCCTGAAGCTGAATTTTGTCCCAGCCGATGCCGGCCAGCTGGAGCGTCGATTGCAGCGAGAACCGGGCCTGGGACCCTGCCAGCCGCAGATCGCCGCCCACCGACCCTGCCAGCGGCAGGTTGGCCATCAGGTGCGAGAGCTTGATCAGCGGCGTCGGCGGCAGCGCAAGCGCGATGTCAAAACGGCTGAATTGCAAGTCGGTATCGACAGTTGCATGCGCCCAGGCTTGGGTGACCAGCTGAATGTCCAGCGGCGCGACGTGCAGGTGGCCTTCGCGGCTCCTGATGGCCGCCTTGATGTGCGGAAACAGCTCCGCGGCGACCGTGAACTCCTTGATGTCGGCGTTGCCCTGAAGTGACAGCGTGGTCTGCGGTCGCAGCAAGTCCACGTCCACATTGGCGTTTGTCAGCGACACCGCGCCGCCCAGCGCTGCCGTATTCGGCCCCAGGATCGCCATCAGCTTGCCCAGCGCCAGCTCCCGGACCTGCAGGTGCGAGATCCGCAACCGCTGGGACTTCAGGACCCCGCTGCGCGTCCCGCCAAAAAGGTCCAGGGCAAAATCGCCGCTGACGGTGCCCAAAACGTCGCCGCGCGTGTCCAGGTCGTCCAGGTACAGCACGCCGCTCTCCAGCCGCACCTGCGCGGTCAGGCTCGCCAGCGAGAGGTCCATCGCCTTGTGATTCACCACGCCGTGGTAGCCCAGGTTGTGGGCGGAGACCTTGCCGTGCAGCCCGGGATTGACCGTGCCGCCGTCCACTTCCGTGTCAAAGATGCTCACGGCGCCGGTCACGGTTTCAATGCCAAACGGTGCAAGCAGCCGCCGCAGGCTGGCGATGTCAGCTGAGATGCGCAGGTCGCTGTCGTTGTCGCCGAGGTGGATGTAGCCGTCGGCGCGCAGCCAGTCGCCGTCCTTGCGTTCGATCTCAGGCGCCGTCGCGTCCAGGCCGCCGCGGTCATACATCAGCGTGTGGTCGAGGCTGATGCGCTGGTCACACTCCGTGTCGGTGGAATAGCCAAAACGTCCGCGCACTTGCAGCGCCGCGATCGCCTCGTCGGCCCGCTCCGAGCGCGGCTCGGTTTCCTTGTCAGCCGACGCACTGGCGGGCAGTGGGTTGGCGATTGTCAGCCGACTGTCCAGCGCGACGTCCAGCACCATCGGCAGCGCGCAGTCCAGCTCCGGCGCGAGACGCACGCGCACGCCGGCATCGACTTCGCCCGACAGGCTGCCGGTCATTTCGGTCACGAGCGCGCTCCGCATCGCGATCGCCTCGCTCTGCAGGATCGCGCCCGGCTGCACGTCCGCGAAGGTGAATCGGCCGTCCACCGCGTGGGTCGGCTCGATGCTTTGCACGACTGGATCGCAGGCGTCGTTGTCCTGGCCCAGGCACTGCGGCGGCGCGTCGGTCAGCATCCGGTAGCGCACGTGCGGCGACTGGATCGAGCCACCGTAGGCGTGAATCCACAGGTCGCGACCGTCGACCGTCACGTTTGCCTGGCCCGGCAGCGACGCGTGCACTTCGACCTGCGCCGCCACGTGCTCGGTCTGGAAACCCGCGACCTTGCCCCAGCCCACCGCCTCCGCATGCGCTGAAAAACCGACCTGCGGGTCGACGCGGAATTGGCCCTGAACCAGCGCCTCGCAGGCAAACTTGTCGCCCAACAGCTTGCCCAGAAACGTCGATCGCGTCGACGTCGCGACGTCCGCGTCCCGGCCTTCCACCAGCACGTCGGGCGTCAGCGCGATCGACATGTCCAGCCCCGAGACGGTCGTGTCCGGCAGCTCGGCATCGTACCAGTGCGCCATCGCCGGCAGCTGAATGAAGGCGCGGCGGATCTGGACTTCCGTCAAATCACCATGCGCCACACGCACTTGCACGGCGCCACGCGGAATGGGCGGCAACTGCGCGATGGCCGTTGGCGCTACGTCAACCTCGGTCGCCACCACGTCCTGCACTTGCCACGCGACCTGCGCCGGTCCATCGCCAGGAACCCGGATCTGCACTGCGCCGCGCAGGTGGATGCCCGACGCCCGCAGCGCGATCGACGGCAGGCTCATGCGGTACTTGCCGCCTTCCAGCTTGAGCCGCGCGACGTCCAGGCGGATTCGCGGACCCGGCTCCGGTGACGGCGGCTTGTCCGGATCGCTGAACGCCATCGGCAGCAGGATTCGGCCAAAGCGGTCGGCGTCGATGTGCACGTCCGGATCGGAAATTGAAACCCGCTCAAACCACAGCGGAATTTCCCGATTGCCGCGCAGCAGCGCGTTCGCCAGCTTGAGCCAATCGAGCTGCACGTCCAGCGCGCCGACGGCGATCACCGGCCGGCCCGATGGCTCCGCGATATGCACGCCGCGCAGGCGGATGCTGCCCGGCGAGGGCCCCCACTGGAGCGCCGCGATGTCGAACGTCCCCGGCAGCACACGGGACAGCACGCCGCCGACCAGACCCGCCGCTGCCGGCGAATTGAGCGTCAGGTACAGCAGCAGCGCGAGCGAGGCGACGCCCACCGCCGTCTGGATCACGATGAGGTACACCGAGCGGCCGAGCTGCCGCAGGAACCGCCGAATGCGCGACTGTCCGCTCATGCGCGCACCGCGGGGACGCCGCACGCCTGCATCCGCACACGCGCGCATCCGCGCGAGGCGGGACGGGTCGGAGAAGCTGGGCAAAGCGAACGTCGCATCGCCCGGCAGTGTAGTGCCCAAAGTCCCGTGCGGCCAGAATCCCGCGTGTTTGTGGGCGGCAACGCTTGCGGGCTGCTGCCTGACGGCCATGAGCGAGAGTTGTTGCCCAAGTCCACGGCCGCCCGTATACTCCACGAGGAGGTCTGGCGTCGGGCCGGTCTCCGTGTCAACATGGCGTTTCGGCTGGCGTTTTTTTCCGCGAGGCAAAAACCGACGCTGTAATCGCGCAAAAAGGACTGGCCGCGATGATTCAGACCCTCTTGCGCGTGAAGGAAAGTGCGCTGCGAAAGCCCGCGTCTTTCATCAGCTTTTTGGGTATTTGCGCAAGCTTGGCTGCGTGCTCCAGCGCGGCCGGCACGATCGACGACGCCACCGTGGGCGATGTGAAGGCCGACTCCAGCAAGTCGGACATCCTGAAGGGTTCTGACATTGCCGACGCGGTCGACCAGATCTCCGGCGACGCGATCGACGACAGCGCGGACGCGACCACCGTCGTCCTCCCCGGCGAGTTCAGCGCACCGTGCACCGACGACACCGACTGCAACAGCGGCATGTGCATCCAGGTCTACGGCGGCCAGATTTGTTCGCACGATTGCTCGGGCAACTGCGAGACGGGCTTCACCTGCCAGCAAGTCACAACCCACGGCGGCGACACGATTTTTGCCTGCGTGCCCAAGTACAAGCACATCTGCGATCCGTGCAACGCCAACAAGGACTGCAACGACGGCGGCGACAACACCAACGTCTGCATCCCTTACGGCGCGTCGGGCAGCTTTTGCGGCGCGACATGCGATGAAATTCTTCAGGATTGCCCCAAAGGCTACAGCTGCGACGTGGTGCTGAACCCGGCGACTGGCGCGAAGGTCCACCAGTGCCAGCATCAAGGGATCTGTGATTGCTCACAAGCGGCTGAAAATCTTCAGCTTTCCACGACCTGTTCTATCAAGAACGCCTACGGCACTTGCACCGGCGTGCGCGCGTGCGGCATCGGCGGCTTGGCGGAGTGCACAGCGGCGGTCCCGGCGCAGGAGATCTGCAACAACATCGACGATGACTGCAACGGCCTGACCGACGACTTCAACGACACATCCAAGTGCCCGATTACCAACGAGTTTGGCACCTGTCAGGGCATCATCAAGCAGTGCGTGAACGGCGTGGCGCTCTGCGACGGCCAGACGCCGACGACCGAAGTCTGCAACGGCAAGGACGACAACTGCGACGGTCAGACCGACGAAGGCTTGTGCGAAGACGGCGACCCGTGCACCAAGGACACCTGCAACACGGACGGTTCCTGCCAGCACGTGCAGTTGGGCGGCATGGCGTGCGACGACGGCTCGATTTGCACGCAGACGGACAAGTGCATCGCCGGCAAGTGCGTCGGCGGCAACAGCATGAACTGCGATGACTTGGACCCGTGCACAACCGATAGCTGCGACCCGTTCGTCGGCTGCCAGCACGTGGTGGCGTCTGACGCAGCATGCGCCAGCGATGGGGACGACTGCACGCTGGACACCTGCAAGAATGGCACATGCGAGCACATCAAGACCGACAGCCTGCCTTGCCAAAGCGACGGCGAGCAGTGCACGGACGACATCTGCACCGGCGGCGTCTGCACGCACGTCCCGTCGACCGCTGCATGTGATGACGGCAACGCGTGTACCGTGGGCGACATGTGCTCCGGCGGCAAATGCCTGTCCGGCAAGACGCCCAGCTGCGATGACGGCAATCCGTGCACGACCGACACCTGCGATCCGAACACGGTCGACGGTTGCCAGCACACCAACAACGACTTCGCCGCGTGCACGTCCTCGTCCGCCGACTGCCCGATTGGCCAGTGCGCCGGCGGCCAGTGCTTTCCGCAGGCAAACAAGACCTGCTCGACGACCGTGTCCGTCGACCTCTGCCAGAACCAGACGATCGCGGGCGTGTGCACGTCGGCGGGCAAGTGCGTGCCGGTGCAAAAATCGCAGCCATTCTCCTGCGGTGGCAGCACGTGCAAGAGCATTTGCCTGACGTGCTACGGCGTTCAATTGTGTCTGGACTTCCTGGGCTCGCCG
This sequence comes from uncultured Myxococcales bacterium, assembly GCA_903929795.1. Classification (GTDB taxonomy): domain Bacteria; phylum Myxococcota_A; class UBA9042; order UBA9042; family UBA9042; genus CAIYBN01. Next base: position 218,548 of record CAIYWC010000037.1, read on the forward strand.
TAGCGCGAGACCCCATTTCCGCCGCGCCGTTGATCCCCCCAGGCGCCGCGGACAACCCAAGGTTGCGTCCCGGCCGCGCGCCGACATCGCAGCCCACAGTCCGCAGCGACACTGCGGGCCAGCCAGAAGTTTATTCCCGAGAACTTGCCCGGTTGTGGCAGGCTCTGTTAAGGTAAGCGGAACGTCTGGGCCCTCTGTGGGCCGGATGGCAATTGCGGGTCGTCGGTACAGTGCTGTCGAAGGATCCCCGGGGGGAGGAACCAATGCGTAAATCCACACTGATTTCGAGTGCTTGTCGTCTTTCATGCGGCGAGACCACGACAGTTCACACTTCTTCCCGAATGCCCGTCTGGCTGACGATGCTCGCGCTGATGGCGGCGCTGGGAGCTTGCGGCCAAAGCAACACGGCGGACACCAGCAGCGGCACGACCGATGACACGTCCGACACGTCGGACGACGTGGCGACCACGGACACGACCGACGACATCGCCACAAGCGATGCGGACGCCAAGGTCGACACGCTTCCCAAGGATACCAAGACCGACACCGACACGAGCAGCCAAGGCCAGCCCTGCACCACGGCCAGCGATTGCACCGGTTCCCCCGAGTCCTGCCACGTCTGGGCTTGCTCCAACAACTTTTGCGACGGCGCCACCAAGCCCGCCGCCTCGGGCACGGCGTGCGACGACGGCAAGGCCTGCTCGCTGGGCGATGCCTGTGACGCCGCGGGTACTTGCGTCGCCGGCACGCAGCCGAACTATCAGCCGGATCCGAAGACCGGCAAGACCAACAGCTGCCTCGTGTGCACGTGCGCCAACAACCCGGACGGCACTTGCGCCACCGTCACGACCAACTCGAACGCGACGTGCGATGACGGCAACAAGTGCACCAGCAACGACGTCTGCCAGCCGGGCGGCGTCTGCCTGGGCGCCGTGGACCCGCCCACCGCGGCGACGAACAGCTGCTACACGAATGTCTGCGATCCGGCGACCGGCCTGTCCAAGCCGCAGCCCGTCTCGGGCTCCGATGGCGCTTCATGCGACGACGGCGACGCATGCACCGGTGGCGGCACGACCGGCTTTGACGCCTGCCTCGCGGGCGCGTGCGTGCCCGGCACGGCGGTGGTTTGCCTCCCCAAGAACACGTGCACCACGTCCAAGTGCGACTCCAAGCTGGGCTGCCAGGATACGCCGTTGAACATCCCCGCCGGCACGACGGTCGCATGCGATGACACCAACCCGTGCACCGAAAATGACGCGTGCACCAAGACCGGCACGTGTCTGGGCACCAGCGTCCTCCTTTCCTTGAAATTGCTGCCTTGCCAGCTCGCTGCGTGCGACAAGACGACCGGCAACTTGAGCTACAGCGGCGCGGCGGACGGCGCGTTCTGCGACGATCTCGACCCGTGCACCAAGCAGGACGCCTGCACCAGCCAGACGTGCAAGGGCACCACGCTTGTGTGCAATGACGGCAACCCGTGCACGGACGACGCGTGCGACCCGAAGAAGTGCACGACGGTCAGCGGACTACAGGTGTGCGGCCAGTGCACCGCGCCGCAAAAAGCCGATGGCCAGAGCTGCGATGACGGCAACAAGTGCACCAGCGGCGACACGTGCACCACCGGCGCCTGCACCGGCACACCGACCGATTGCAACGACAATAACACATGCACGAACGACTCGTGCCTGCCGGGCTCAGGCTGCCTGCACACGCCGGTCACTACCGCCGCGTTCTGCGACGACGGCGACAATTGCACGATCGTCGACAAGTGCGCCGGCACGACCTGCAAAGGCACGCCCAAGGACTGCACGGACACCGATCCGTGCACGTCAGACGCCTGCGATGGCACGCTGCCTTCGGCCAGCAACTGCACGCACCTCAAGTTCAACGGCCCCTGCAATGACGGCGACACCTGCACGAGCAACGACCTGTGCACCGGCGGCATTTGCGCGGGCACCAAGGCGAATTGCGACGACGGCAACCCATGCACCAATGACGTGTGCGACAGCATCAAGGGCTGCACGCATCTGCCGCTCGCGCCCCAGACGCCGTGCGACGACGGCTTGGCCTGCACCAAGAACGACATCTGCGACGCGGGCAAGTGCGGCTCGCCGCTTCCGGCGGACAACCAATGCGTGACCTGCAACTCGAACGCCGACTGCGCCAAGTACAACGATCAGGACCTGTGCAACGGCACGATCAAGTGCATCGCCAGCTACAAGGGCAATGTCTGCGACACCGACCCGGCGACGGTGGTCAAGTGCGACGCCACCAAGGACAACTCCTGCACCAAGAACACCTGCAACCCGGACAACGGCGTGTGCAGCATCGTCAAGTTCAACGCCGGAACCTTTTGCACGGGCGACAAGTGCTTGGCCAACGCCCAGTGCGACGGCTTGGGCACCTGCAAGGGCATCGCACTCAACTGCGATGACCAGAACGCGTGCACGACCGACAGCTGCGACTCGACCGTGGGCTGCAAACACGTGTCCGTGGCCGACGGCGCGACCTGCGACGACGGCTCGAAGTGCACGCCGGTGGACTCCTGCAAGGCCGGCAAGTGCGTCGGCAACGAGAACACGTGCGCGTGCGCCAACAATTCCCAGTGTGCCGGCTTGGACGACGGCAACCTCTGCAATGGCATCCTGACCTGCCAAAACAGCCTGTGCCAGCCGGACGCAACGACGGTGATCACGTGCGCCAAGCTCAGCAACACCTGCCAGGACAACGTCTGCACGCCGGCAACCGGTGCGTGCAATCCAGTTGCCAAGACCGACAGCACCAGCTGTGACGACGCCAACGCCTGCACGCTCGGCGACGTTTGCCTGAGCGGCGCATGCACCTCGACGACCGCGGCCAACTGCGACGACGGCAATCCGTGCACGACCGACTTCTGCGACACCGCGTTTGGCTGCGGCCACGCGCCGCTCGCCAGCGGCGGCCAGTGCAATGACGGCAACGACTGCACGATCAATGACTCCTGCAAGACCGGCAGCTGCGTGGGCACGGCGCTGAACTGCGACGACAGCAACCAGTGCACGACGGACACCTGCGCCAAGAAAGGCGGCTGCGCGCATACCGTGGACGATACGCTGACTTGCACCGACGGCGACCCGTGCACAGCGCCTGACCATTGCAAGAACGCGATCTGTGTCAGTACGCCGCTGAACTGCGACGACGGCAACCCATGCACCATCGACGCCTGCGACGGCAACGGCGGCTGCAAGAACGTGATCGTCAACGGCAAGGACTGCGATGACGGCAACGCCTGCACGGTCCAGGACACGTGCGTCAACAATGCGTGCGTCGGCAAAGCCGTGACCTGCGACGACGGCAACGCCTGCACCAACGATACCTGCAAGAACGGCACCTGCGTGTTCACGACGGCCGCCGGCGCCCCGTGCACCGACTCCAACGACTGCACCGGTCCCGATGCGTGCACGGGCGCGGGCGTGTGCGCCGGGCCGGTGATCGACTGCTCTACCGGCACCGTCTGCAAGACCAACCTGACGTGCTCGCCAGTCACCGGCTGCATTACCGTCCAAAACGACAACGCGCTCTGCGATGACGGCGATTTCTGCACCAGCGGCAACATGCCCGGCACGCTGGGCGACAAGTGCTCCGGCGGCGGCTGCAGCGGCCCGACGATCAGCTGCGACGACAAGAACATCTGCACCAACGATGCCTGCGATGCGAAAAAGGGCTGCCTGATCACGCAAAACACCTGTGACGATGCCAACTCCTGCACCGTGGACAGCTGCGACCCGACGCTTGGCTGCCAGCACCAGACCGTCGACGGCGGCTTCTGCGACGACGGCAACGCCTGCACGGACAAGACGACCTGCAATGCCGGCACGTGCACCGGCGGTACCCCCGTCAACTGCGACGACAAGAACGACTGCACCGCCGACAGCTGCGATACGACGGCTGGCTGCAGCCACACTTCGCTGCCGGACGCGTCCACCTGCACCGATGGCAACGTCTGCACCGCGGATGGCTGCGTGGCCGGCGTGTGCGTTGGCGTTGCGTTGAATTGCGATGACGGCAATGCGTGCACCGTGGATTCGTGCAACGCAATCTCGGGCTGCGTGCACACCGATGCGGCCGAAGGCGCGAGCTGCGACGACGGCGAAGCCTGCACCACCGGCACGGTCTGCCAGTCCGGCAAGTGCGGCGGCGGCAATCAGGACAACTGCGGTGAGAAGTGCGCCACCGACGCTGCCTGTGCGTGGCACGACGCCGACGGCAACGCGTGCAACGGCACGTGGCGCTGCAAGGCGTCCCCGGCGTTCGCGTACACGATTTGCACGCCGGATCCGACGATCGTCACCTGCGACTCGACCAGCGACGGCCCGTGCTTGCACAACACGTGCAACCCGGCGGATGGCACGTGCGCCATGACCCAAAGCATCAACGGCGCCACCTGCGAGGACGGCAAAGCCTGCACGATCAACGACACCTGCTACAATGGCACGTGCACGGCCGGCCTGGTCAACGACTGCGCCTCCACCAAGGACGCCTGCAACAGCGCGACCTGCTTGGAAGATCTCAGCCAGCTCAAGGGCTTTAAATGCGTGGCCTTGCCGCTCGACCCCACCGTCAGCTGCGATGCGGATACCAACGGCTGCACGGCCAACGATCACTGCTCGGCCGGCAAATGCGTGGCCGGCAGCGCGGTGAACTGCACGGGCATTGCTGGGGCGTGCCAGGTCGGCAGCTGCAAGTCGACGGGAAGCAACTCATTCACCTGCCAGACCGCCACCGCGGCCGACAATACGGCGTGCGACGATTCGCAGCTCTGCACCGTCGGCGACTTCTGCAAGGCGGGCAAATGCCAAGCGGGCACCGGGTCCTACGACTGTTCGGCGCAAACGGCGTTCTGTTCGCTGGGCGTGTGCGACAAGACGGCCGATGCCGGCTTTGGCGCCTGCGTACCCACGCCGCAAAATGACGGCCAGCCGTGCAACGCGGACTCCAATGGCTGCACGCAGGGCGACAAGTGCGTGCAGGGCTCCTGCGTGCCCGGCGTCGCGCCAGATTGCACGGCCGCGACCACATCCTGCGCCACCGGCGCCTGTAAGCAGTCTGGCACCGGGACGTTCACCTGCGTGGGCGCGCCCAAGGTGGACAAGCTGCCTTGCGAAGCCGACCAAAACGGCTGCACCGTCGGCGACGCCTGCCTCTCCGGCAAGTGCACGCCGGGCCCGCTCCAGGACTGTTCGAGCTGGACATCGGCAGACGGCTGTCAGGTTGGCACGTGCCAGTCGCTAGGCAACTCGCAAAACACGTGCCAAGCGGTCCCGGCCTTGGTCGGGACGGTGTGCAACTCCGACCAAAACGGCTGCACCAAGGGTGACGCCTGCAACGCGTTGGGCGCCTGCGTGCCCGGTCCTGCAGTGGACTGCAACACGCTGACCAACGCCTGCGCCACCGGCAATTGCGTGAGCACCAGCGCGCAGACGTTCGTCTGCAGCGGCGCCGCCAAGCCGGACGGTACGGTCTGCGACGCGGATGGCAATGGTTGCACGCAGAGCGACGCGTGCAAGACCGGCACATGCGTGGCCGGCACTGCGGTGAACTGTGGAGCGTCGTCGGTCCAATGCATGCAAAAGAAGTGCACTTCGCTGGCTTTTGACAAATACGTGTGCCAGGACCTCTCCGTCGCCGATCAGACCGCGTGTGACGCGGACGCAAACGGTTGCACCGTGGGTGACTCGTGCTTCGGTGGCACGTGCGCCGCGGGACCGACGCAAACGTGCTCGAGCTTCCAGTCGGCGTGCAACGTGGCAACGTGTGCGAGCACGGGCTCGTCGTCGTTCAATTGCAACGTGACCGCAGCCGCCAGCTGGGGTCAGCTCTCGCCGCCGGTTACATGCGTTTCAACCGCCTCGCCGACGACATGCCCGGCCAACTATAACTGCACCGAGAGCGACCCCACCACCCACGCGGGCTTGTGCATGCCGAGCGCGCACCTTGTCTGCGACGACGGCAATAACTGCACTGCCGGCGACTACTGCACGGGCGGCAACTGCATCGGTGGCACGACCACGACTTGCGATGACTTGAACGTGTGCACAACGGACGCCTGCGACACGAAGACCGGTTCCTGCGTCTTCACGCCGATCGCGGGCTGTGGCGTTTGCCTGAACGAGACATTCACGCCGACGCCTGGGGCCATCCCGAACACTGTTGTGCGCAGCCGGGACCCCGCCGCCGCGAATTGGGCGTTCAGCTCGACCAACTTCGACTATGAGGTCACTTGGGACGCGACCACGTGGGTGAGTTCGAGTACGGCGAACTCGACCACGCGCTTGGTCGCGCGCAAGCTGTACATCCAGCCGACCGGCACGACGCAGCTCGAATTCGACCTGCTCCTGACCGGCGGCTCGGTGGATTGCACCGCTGGCAACGTGGCGGTGCTCGTGAACGACACACTCGTTTCGAGCTACTGCACCGAGCCGACGGTGAACCACATCACCTTGCCGCTGACCGCATGGGCCGGCGCGCCGGTCGACATCACGTTCCAGGCCACCCAAGGCTCGACCAAGGCGACGACAACGTTCCTTGCGACGATCGACAACATCAAGGTAACGGGCATGTGCTCGACGACCTGCGTGGGCGTCGACTTCGAGCCGCGCGGCGCGGCCGAGTTTGACGTGCCGTACGTGATGCCGCAGTCCTGGAAGGCCAGCACGACGGACGCCACCTACGTGAACTGGGCGACGACGGCGACGGCCGGTCACACTGGCGGCTCGGAGCTTGTCGCCACCTGGACGGGCAAGCCGACGAGTGGCACGGCCCAGGTTGCGAAGCTCACGATTCCGCAGGTCAGCGTGGTTGCCGGTAACACCTTGTACTTTGCGGAGAAGACGTCGTTCTTTGACACGGCCTGCGGCTCCGACGATCTCTCCGTCCGCGTCAACAAGGCGGACGGCAGCGTCGTCGAGCTCCTCAAGCAGTGCGACAACACGTCCGGTTGGGCTGTCAAGTCCTACGATCTGTCGGCGTTCGCCAACACCACGGTGGACCTCAGCATCGTCGTCACGACTGGCTCTGGCGCCAACGCGAAGGGCACCGTGGAAATCGATGACATTGCGGTCGGCGGCGCGTGTTCATACCTTTGCCTGAGCGACGACTTCGAGACCGGCGGGCTTGCGAACTGGTTGGTCGGCACGACGGATTCGCCTTCGAAGTTCAAGGCTTGGGCTGCGAGCACTGCGCAGGCCGTCTCGGGTACGACCTCGGCATTTGCCCAGTTCGATACCAACGCCACGGACTCGAAGCTGTCCTATATGCAAGGCTATCCAACCAAGGGCACGCTCCTGCAACTGCCGGTTCTTGGCGCGACGATGACGGCTCAAATCAACGCGTTTGTGGCCAACGCGCCGGCCAGCTGCGCGACGACGGCGAGTTCCGCTGTCTTCTGGTTCCGCCTGCAGGCTATGGCCAGTGGCCTCGCGCCGCCGACGACGCTGGCTGCGCTGGCCGCTGACTTGACGGAGCCGATTGTGCAGTGGACCTGCGCGACGACGAGCGGCTGGCTCCTGAGCTCGTGGGTGGCGTCGCCGACGGCCGCGTACGACATCGTGGCGCCGAACTTCTACGTCGCCAAGCAGCCGGGCGTGACGTCCGCGAAGATTTACCTGGACGACGTCAAGGTCATCTGCCAGTAGGCGGCGTCGGTCGTCCTGGTTTCTGAGCAAACACGGCGCGTGGCCAACCACCGCCGTGTTTGCGCGTTTTGGCGATGTCGGGATCGGCCCTCCCCTGCCGCGCATTTGACGTGCCTGCGACTTCCGGGTCAAATGCCCCGCGGGAGATCCTCCATGCGCGCCTCTTGGCACCGACCGACCGCGTTCGCCCTGCTGCTGCCCGTGCTGCTGGTCGTCGCGCCGGCAACGCCAGTTCTGGCCGCCCCGCCGCCGTCGCCGTCGGTGCAGGACGCACCGCTCACGACGCTGTTTGACCTCAGCCACGACGAGGCCGCCCCGCGCGAGATCGCCTTTGACGTGGCGCGCTCGCTGCGGCGGTCGCGGCAGGTGCGCTACCGCGATCTGGACGAGGAGCTCAACCGCGGCGCCGAGGACAACGCGGTGTCGAGCGTGCGCAGCGGCGATGGCCTGGTCAAGTCGGGACGGGCCAAGCTCACCGCGGGGCAATATGCCAAGGCCGCCGACGATTTTGAGGCCGCGGTCGAGAGCTACGTGGAGGCCTACGCGCTGCTGCCGGATCTGGCGGTCCTGCCGCGGGCGATGGCGCTTCTGGGCGTGGCCCAGTTACTGGACGGCGACGAGCGGCGGGCGGCGGTGAATTTCGCCCGCAGCGTGCAAGCGGACTTGAAATACGAACAGGATTTCACGGAGTTTCCGGCCAAGGTGCAGACGGTCTACGACGAGGCGCGCAAGGCGGCGCTGGCCCGACCGCGGATCCAGTACGAGGTGCGAACGACGCCCGCGAACGCACGGGTCTACGTCAACGGCGTGTTCCAGGGCCTGTCGCCGGTGTGGGTCAAGACGACCGCAGGCGAGCAGTTTGTCAGCCTGTCCAAGCACGGCAGCGCGCGGCGTGCCAAGGTGCTGCAGCTGACCCAGGCCGACTCGCCGGCGGTCGTGGAAGTGCTGCCGCCGGCCAAGCGCAAGGCGGCGTTTGAGTCGCTGTCCGAGCGGCTCGGCGAGATCTTCGAAGGCGCCGTGGAGCCCAACGATTTGACCGAGGCGCAGGGCTTGGGCGGCGCGACGTACGCAGTGGCGCTGCGGGCATCCGGCACGCGCGACAAGATGAAGGTCGAACTGGCGCTGGCGAACCTGGCGGGCCGGCAAGTCGTGAACCGCGTCAGCCGGGAGATCGTTTGGCAAAAGCGCGACAAGGAGCTGATTGACCGGCTCGTCGACGAGCTCTTTCACATTCCGGAACTGCCGGTCAACGATGCGCCGGTGACTGTGCGTGAGACGCCGGTTTACAAGGCCTGGTGGTTTTGGACGGTGCTTGGCGTCGCGGCGGCAGGTTCGGCGGCCGTCGTCTTGCTCGCGACCCGCAAGCACGCGGCGGCACCGCCGAAATATGGTGCTGGCGAAGGTGGGCTGGTCATTCGTTTTTAGCCCGCTTTCAAGCCCAGCAGCTTGGCTCCCTGGATCTGCAGCACTTCCTGTTTCAACACGATGAGCTCCCGTGCGCGCAGGATCCAACGCGGCAACTCAACGGTCGTCTTCATGAGATTGCGGACCCGTGGCAGCTGCTCGCGGCCAAAATCCACCGCAGCCTTCAAATGGCCCAGTTCGGGATCTTTGGCCACCGCTGGGTCATTGGGTTTCCAGCCGGCGGCCATCAGCCGTTCATCCAGCGAACGCCAGCGGAGGTCCAGTTCCGGTGTCTCCAGGCTGCGTTCAAACCATGCGTCCGCTTTCAACGTCACCGCGTTGCCCACGACGGTCGCGCTCCGGACGGCGACGATCCGATTGCACTGCCCGACTTCATCGATGAGCGCCGCGACGCTTGGCAGCGGGCCCTCCACGACGACTTCGACGCTGATGGTGCCGATCAGCTCCTCGCGCTTGATGTCCCAGCGCTGGCCGGGCTGCAACTGACGAGGCTTGGACGGCGCGAGCTCTGGAATCCGGGACTTGACCGAGGTGATTTGCAACCCGCGGTTTGCTGCCGCGTTGCGAAAGCAGGTCTCCGCGTCGTCTGTGGCGGGCTGGTTCGGCAGTCCGCGCGCCAGCCCGCTCCTGACCAGGGCGCCATTGACCGCGCCCATCGCCGCTCGCGTCGCGCGGTCGGAGTTGAGCACCTCCAGCATCGCACCCACTTCTTTCTCGGCCGCACGCGCCAGCAGCTCGATCTGAATCGGTTTTTTTGGCGCCTGGACGCCGGTTTCACGCGGCTGCCCGGTGCACGCCGTTGCTGCGATAAGCGCCGCCCATCCGATCCGCCCGAGTTGCCGCATGGTCCGTTTTGCCCCTCGCCGCATGGGCGGCCGCCCGCGCAGTGTGCCATACGCGCGGGGTCGCAGCCAGCGTTGACCGAGCGTCTGGCGCGGCCTACACTGCACGCGTCTTCAGACGAGGTTGCCATGGCCAACGATTCCACCTCCGGCAGCTCGAGCCACACGGCCGAGAAGCTGGAAAGCTACCTGTTGAACGCCGGAATTGCCCACGAGCACGTCGGCGAGGGCACGTGGATCCTGCGCGACCCGAACTGGGTCGGCGCGCAGATCGTGGTGCAAAACACCGAGCCGCTGGTGATTTTCCGCGTCAAGCTGCTGGATTTGCCGGCGGAACTGTCGGACGCCAAGGCTGCGAAATTGTTCCGGCATTTGCTGGAGCTCAACAGCTCGGACATGCTGCAAGGCGCCTACGCGCTGGAAGGCAACGCGCTGGTGGCGACCGAGTGCATGCAGTCCGAGAACCTGGACCAGAACGAATTCCTGGCGGCGATTGACTCCCTGTCGCTGGCCATTCTGGAGCACCGCCAAGGCGTGCTCGCACAATTGGCGTAACCCGACCACCACATTTTTTCGAGGCAACTCATGGGCTTGTTTGATCGCATTGGTCTCCTGGTTCGCTCCAATGTCAACGCCGCGGTGTCCAAGGCGGAGGATCCGGAGAAGATCCTGGAGCAATTGCTCATCGACATGCGCGACCAGTTCATCAAGGCCAAGGAGCAGGTTGCGGTCGCCATTGCCGATGAAAAACGCTTGCAGGCCAAGCTGATCCAGTCGCAGCAGAACGCCGCGGAATGGGAGCGCAAAGCGATGCTGGCGGTCAAGGCGGGCGAGGACGGTCTGGCGCAGGAAGCGCTGGCGCGGCAGCAAACCGAGGCGTCGCAGTCCGCCGAATGGCAAAAGCAGTGGGAGCAGCAGAAGGCGGCGACCGAATCGCTGCGGGCGTCGCTGGTGCAACTGAACAACAAGATCGACGAAGCCAAGCGCAAGAAGGACCTGCTGGTGGCGCGGGCCAAGCGTGCGGACGCTCAGAAAACCATCCAGAACACGATGGCCGGGCTGAACGACAACTCGGCGTTCGACACTTTTGGCCGCATGGCGGAGAAAGTGGACCAGCTGGAGGCGGAAGCTTCGGCGTCGGAGGAGATCGCCAGGGACGTGAGCGGCGCGACGCTGGACGACAAGTTCAAGAAGCTGGAGAACCAGCAGGGTCCGAGCGACGCGCTGCTGGCGCTGAAGGCCAAGATGGGGCTGTTGCCCGCGGCGGCGCCCAAGGCGCTGGCGGTCGAGGACGTGGCGATCGAGGACATCCCGGTGCCGGACATCGGCATTCCCAGCAAGTCCAAGGTGTAGCCGCTGCGCTACGCCCTGCGGCCCGAGCTGCGGCTGGACGGCGAGCGGCTCGTCGATCCGCCGCTGCAGCGCGCCATCCGCCTGGGCGTGCACGACCGGCAGCTTGTTGTTGCGCTGCAAAAACCACGCACATTCGCGCAGTTGGTGCACATTCCCGACGTCCAGCGGCGGCTGACGGCGTTGGCACGGCTGTACCTGCTGACCGGTCCGCGCAGCGACGCGCGGCTGGCGCTCCATGCCGAGCGTGCGCTGGGCCAAGTGGGCGATGTGGCGCACCGGCCGCTGTTGTGGCCCGAGGGGCGCTATCCGCCGCAGCATGGCTGCGTGGGCACAGGAACCTGCTGTAGCGCCTCGTTTTTGGGCCCGGTCTACGACGCCGACGCGCGGCGGGTCAGTGCGCTGGCTTTTGGCCGGCAGCGGCGGTTCGTCCCAGGCGATCAGCCATTTGAGTTCGCGCAGTTTCGCGGCCAGGACGTGCGCGGCATGGCGCGCGCTGCCGATGGGCGCTGTGTGGCGCAGGGCGACGACGGCCTGTGCGAGATCCACCTGGCGCATGGAATCGCGGCGAAGCCGGTGACGTGTCGGCAATTTCCCTTGCGTTTTCATGAGTCTCCCGACGGCATCCACGTGTCGTTGCTGCTGGCGTGCGATGGCTACGACCGGGCGCGGCCGGCGGCGCTGCCGTGGCCGCAGCGCGAGGCGGAGGTCCGCGGTCTGCTGGCGCAAGGCGCGGTGGCGGTGCGCGTGAACCTGCCGGTCACGCTGGCGGCAGGGCTGCCGGTGGCGTGGCGCGACTGGCAGGCGCTGCGCGCGCAGTTCCTGGCGGCCGAGCCGGAAGCGCCCGACCCCTGGATGTGGCTGGGGCGCGTGCTGGAACTGGCTGAAAAAGCTTTGAAAATGCGACAAGGCGCGTTGGCGGAAGGGCCGGAGATTGCGTGGCAGTCCGACCTGGAGTCGCTGGCGGTGGGTCTGCGCGGTCCGGAGCGGCTGTGGCCGGGGCCGGTGCGCGCGCAGGCGGCCGCGGAGCTGTGCGCTGCCGCGGACGCGCTGTCGGGGTCGCGCGCGCGGGACGCCCAGCGGCTGCGGCAGCTGGCTGAGGGTTTGCGCGAAGTTCACGTCGCGCTGCCGCTGACGGTAGACGCGCGCCAACACCTGCACGACATCGTCACCAACGATCTGCAAGTCCACGTCGTGCAAGGCGAACTGGACGCCGGCTTGGGCAACCTGACCCGCAGGCTGCTGCTGGCGCACGGCGTGGCGGTGGCGCTGGCCGCCCGCGCGGGCAAGCCGCAAATCGACGCGCAGGACACGACCCAGGCGCTGCACGTGGTCTACCGCAGCGAGCCGGAGCTGACGTGGTTCGGCACGCTGGCGGCCGATGCGGTTCAGGTTGCGCCGCCGCCCCCGGTGCCGTAGTCTGCCGGGGCTGTGCGCAACGCTTGAGACCCGGAGTGGAATCGCCCCATGAAGCTAATTTTTCGCCTGAATTTGCTGGTTTTGTGCGCATTGGCCGCCGCGGCATGTGGCCAAACAGCGGCCCCGAGCGGCGACGACAACACGGCCGACGTCGGTGGCTGCGCGGACGACGCGTCGTGCGACGTCCAGACCGGCGACGCGGCAACGCCGACCGACGCAACCGGTGAAGACATCGCCAAGCTGGACGCCGACGCCGGCAAGGACGCGGCCAAGGACACGGCGATCGCGGACGCGGCGGACACGACCGGCACGCAGGACACGGGCGAAGACGCGCAGACGCTGGACATCAAGGTCGATGCCGGCTGTGGCGCGCTGCCGGCAACGCTGGCGACCGGCAGCTTGGTCGTCAACGAGCTGATGATCAAGCCCAAAGCCGTGACCGACGCGCTGGGCGAGTGGGTGGAGCTGTACAACGCGTCGTCGACGACGATTCCGCTCACGGGCTTGTACCTGAGCACGGCGGACGGCCTGAGCCACACGGTGTTTGCTTGCGGTCTGCAAGTCGCGCCGGGCGGCCTCGTGACGCTGTGCCGCAACGCCGACAGCAAGACCAACGGCGGCGTGAAGTGCGACTACGAGTACGGCGACGACATCAAATTAGCCAACGTTTCCGGAGGATTGGCGCTGCACAACGCGGTGAGTTTTGGCTCCACGCTGCAAGACACGATGTCCTGGGATGCCAGCCTGCTGCCGGTGGACGGCAAGTCGTGGAGTCTGGACCCCGGCCACGCCAACGCGACCGACAACGACAACAGCGACTTCTGGTGCAACGGCACGACGGCGTACGGCGCGGGTGATTTCGGAACGCCGGGCGCGCAGAACGCGGATTGCCCCAAGCCGGTGGACACGGACGGCGACGGCATCGTCGACGGCAAGGACAACTGCCCGCTGGTGGCCAATCCGGACCAAAAGGACACGGACGGCGACAAGATCGGCGACGCCTGCGACAATTGCCCGACAACCGCCAACGCCAACCAGCTGGACACGGATGGCGACGGCAAGGGCGACGCGTGCGATCCGGCGTGCTGTGGCGACGGCGAGCTCGACACGAAGTATCCCAGCAGCGGCCCCAGCCCGGGCTGCGCCAACCAGACCGTGACCAGCGAGCAGTGCGACGACGGCAACAGCGACAACGACGACGGCTGCACGACCGACTGCAAGGTCGCGGCGGTCGTGCCGGTGGAGCTGGTGATCGCTGAAATCATGGCGGTTCCGTACAATGCGGACGTGCAGCCGGGGCAATGGCTGGAGCTGTACAACGGCTCCAGCAAGACGCTGGACCTGACCGGCTGGCTGCTGAAATCCGCCAAGGCGGGCCAGGTGACGCTGCCGGCGCTGACGATGGCGCCGGGGACGCGGCTGGTGCTCGGCGGGTCGATGGACAAGCTCTACAACGGCGGCGCGCAGGTGGATTGGGCGTGGCCGGTCACGTTTACGCTGGATGGCGCTGACGACACGCTGACGGTCGTCCATGGCACGGCGGTGGTGGACAGCGTGCAGTACGGCGTGCAGACGCCGGCGCCCGTGTCGGGCAAGGCGCTGCAGCTGGATCCGCAGCACCAGTCGGTGGAGTTCAACGATTTCGCGAAGTTCTGGTGCCAGGCCGACGCGACGTTCAACGACGCGGACCCGACGTCCAGCGACCTGGGCACGCCGGACAAGCCCAACACCACGTGCATCCCCAGCGGCGCCGACAAGGACGGCGACGGCATCAAGAACGAGGTCGACAACTGCCCGTTTGACAGCAACGCCGACCAAAAAGACACCGACGGCGACGGCTTGGGCGATGTCTGTGACAACTGCCCCGGCACCGCCAACGTCACCCAGGCGGATGGCGACCACGACGGCGTCGGCGACGTCTGCGACAACTGCCCGCTGATCGCCAATCCCGACCAAAAGGACTCGAACAGCAATGGTTACGGGGATTTCTGTGACTCGACGACGTGCGGCAACGGCAAGGTCGACCTCTACGAGGTCTGCGACGACGGCAACAAGCTCTCGGGCGACGGCTGCTCGGCGACGTGCCAGATCGAAGCGTTCAGCGCCGGACAAATCGTCATCACCGAATTCATGGTCAAGCCGGGCGCGGTCACCGACGCCCTGGGCGAATGGCTGGAGCTGTTCAATAGCACCGATCAGGCGATCGACATCAGCGGCTGGAACCTGCACGACGACTTGACGCAGACCCACATCATCTCGCCCGGCGTGCCGTTTCTGGTGCCGGCCAAAGGCTTTCGCGTGCTCGGCATCAACGGCGACAAGACCAAGAACGGCGGCGTGCCGGTGGATTACGTCTACGCCGATTTCACGCTCGCCAACACCGCGGACGCGATCGATTTGGCTTGGAACGGCTTGGAGATCGACGACGTGAAGTACATCAAGCAAACGCCGACGTCCGCTGGCTTTGACATCGAGGACGGCAAGTCCGTGTCGCTGGATCCGACCCACTTCAACGCCACCGACAACGACTTGGCCACCAGCTACTGCCCCGGCAAGTTCAAGTGGACGGGCAGCGCGGGCGACTACGGCACGCCGGGCAAGATGAACGTGACGTGCGCGAACATGTGCGTGAATGGCAGCGTCAACGTCGCCGACGGCACGCCGTGCGACGACGTGACGACCGAGTGGTGCCAAGCGGGCGTCTGCGTGGTCAAGCCGTACTGCGGCGACAAGATCGTGCAAACCAGCTTGGGCGAGCAGTGCGACGATGGCAACACCACCCCGGGCGACGGTTGCGACGCGCAGTGCCACATCGAGGTGAAAGTCGCGCCGGACGGCACGCTGCTGCTGACGGAGCTGCAGATCAACCCGGACGCCGTGGAGGACGTGGCGGGCGAGTGGCTGGAGTTGTTCAACCCGACGACCAAGGCGATCGACCTGACCGGCTGGCGCCTGAGCGATCTGACCGGTGATTTGCACGTGATTTCAGCAAGCTGCGGCGACGGTCTGACGGAAGTCGGCGAGGAATGCGATGACCACAACACCAAAGCGGGCGACGGCTGCGACGCGACGTGCCACGTGGAGGGCGTGTGCACGCTTTTGCAATTCAACGGCACAACCAGCATCGCAACCGTGACGCCGGCAGCGACCTTGCCATTTGGCAAAAACCTGACGATTCACGGCTGGTTCGAGCTCGACAGCCTGTATGGCAACGGCACCTGCCCGACCGCCGGTGGCACCTCGCCGTGCAGCGACCTGGTCAGCTTCGGCGTCGCCGGCGACGCATCCTTTGGCGCGCGCGTGCAAGACGGCAAGGTGCGCGTGTTCGTCGGCGCTGCGGGCTTTGACATCGCGGATGCCGTCATCGGCCAGTGGTTCCACCTCGCGCTGACGTACGACAACGGCAAGCTGTACGCGCTCTTGAACGGCGCCATCGCGCTGCAGGTGTCGGTCGGCGGCTGGCCGACGGGCCAGAACGCAGCGGTCATGACCATCGGCGGCAGCCAGGAGGCGGTCAGCGGCGCCTTGTTGCACCCGCTCGCCGGCAGCGTCGGCAGCGTGCAGGTCTCCAGCGCTTTTGGCGCCGCGATGCGCCGGCCGATCGGCCCGCAGGTCAAGTGGTCCTCGCCGTGGAAGGGCGACCTCGTCTCCCTCGCTTTGGACGACGGCACCGGCGCCGCGCCTGTCGACGCCAAGGGCAACACAGTCGCCGTCACCAACGGTGTCTGGAACACGGCGTCCGGGCCATACTGCAAGGATATCAACGGTTTTGTCGGTGGGAACTCGTCCAAAACGCCGGGCGCTGCCGCGCTGACGATCCCCGCGGGTGGCTATGCGGTCATCGGCCAGCGCATCGATCTGGCGACCAACAACGACGTCAACGTCCTCTACGGCATGGCCGACAACCCCGCAGGCAGCGGTTTCTCGCTCAGCAACGGCGGCGACGAGGTCATCCTCAGCAACCCCGCCAAGACGGTGATCGACGAGGTCGTGTACGATTCCACCTTCCCGTACGGCCAAGGCTACGCGATGATGTTGCTCGGCAGCTGCTACGACACGGCTGCCAACGACGCGGCGGCTTGCTGGCAGGCTGCGTCGAGCGGTTCGTGCGCGTACGGCGCGTACGTGGCCGCGTCCGGCAGCACCAACGCCAAGTGTGGCGTCGGCCTGCCCGCCTGCATCGCTTCCGAAGTCTGCGAGGACATCGGCGCCGGCGACCAGGCCTGCCATTTGAAGGATCGCGGCACGCCCGGCGTCTTCAACGTCTGTCCTGGACCTTGAAGCCCGCCCGGGGGTCACCGCGCTCGCTGGAGCCTCCCATGTCCCACAACGCTTTGGCGACGACCGACTCGCCCACCGATCTGGCGATGGTGGCGTGCGATCCGCTGCTGGATGCTCTGGCCGACGCGCTGGCGGCGCAGGGCATCCGCGTGCAACGGCCGACGCCGCAGACGTGTGCGTGGCAGGCGTTCCTGCAAGGCGCGGTCCTGTGCGTGCTGGCGCCAGCCGCGCAAGAGACGCCCGAGCAGGTCTGGCAGTCGCTGGCGGATCGCGCGGCGCAGTTGCTGCCGATCTCGGTCGCGGCGCTGCCGGAAGCGCGGCGCACGGAGCAGGGCGACTGGCTCGCCGCCGGGTTTGACGACGTCGTCGTCGGGACTTTTGACGCCCAGGAGCGTGCCCTGCGCCTGCGCGGGCGCATGCGTTCGCGCGGGGTGCGCCACTCGCTGGCGTCGCGCGACCCGCTGACTGGCCTGCCGACCCAGCAGGTGTTTTTCTCGCGCCTCGACCCGACGATTCGCCTCTCCTCGCGCGCAACGATGCCCATGGCCGTGGCGGTCATCGACATGGATGGCTTCATCGCGATCGAGCGCGAAAAAGGCCGCGAAGTGGCGCGCGCGCTGCTGATCGACATGGCCGAACACCTGCAGGCGACGCTGCGGCGCTCGGACACGGTGGCGCGGCTCGGCGACGATCGGTTTGGCTTGATCCTTAATCATATCACGCCATTTGAGGCGCGACGTCTGCTGTACAAGCTGTGGCGCAGCCTCGGTTTGCGGCCGGAGACGCTGGAGCGGCTGGGCGCGACCGCGGGCCGTGTGACGTTCACCGCGGGCGTGGCGACGTTTCCGGGCGACTCCAGCGATGGCCAGGAGCTGTTTACCCGCGCCGAGATCGCGCTGGACGTGGCGCGGACGACCGGTCACCGGCGCGTTCTGCTGTACTCGGAGACCTGTGGCGATTCCGGAATCGCTACGCATGGTACGGACTTGCGCTACCACCGTGTCCAGTCCGGCAGCCGCGATGAGCCAGAATAGCCGGCGTGACGATTCCGTGACACAAGCGCCGCGAAGTAGCTTGAAGCGCCGGTTTGCCAAAAAAACACGTCCTACCGACTGGACGAAAGCGTGTATTTGGTCCATAAACCGGCCGGGCTGGGCCCGGTGCGGGTGCGTCAGGCCTTGAGTTTTCCAGTCTTGCTGATACGTCTGCCGGTTGGCTCATCCTGTGAGCGAAACGGCAGACGTTTCAGTCTGTTGAATGGTTGTTGCTTTTCTCGCCGGTGACGGACAACTTCGCGCGATTTGGGGCAAAGCCCTGTAGAACGCGAAACCTCGTTCTGCGAACCTGCAATCAGCCCGTGCCCGGTAGCCATCCACGCGCGGTGCGAAGGAACGCACAGACAATGAACCCACGTACTTTGACCCTGCGAACCCTCCGACTGCTGCTGGCGCTTGGCTTGCTGGCGGCGCTTTCCGGCTGTGAATACACGGACGTGACGGTGCCGACCTACCAAAAGGGCTACAAGCCCGTGCAGCCGATCTCGTTTTCGCACAAGCTCCATGCCGGCGACCTGCAGATGGAGTGCCAGTACTGCCACTTTGGCGCCGCGGAGAGCCGCAACGGCTCCATTCCGCCGGTGAACGTGTGCATGAACTGCCACAAGACGGTCAAGACCGACTCGCCGCAGATCAAGAAGATCGCCGACGCCTACGAGAAAGGCACGTCGATCCCGTGGGTCAAGGTCCACAACCTGCCGGATTTTGTCAGCTTCAACCACAGCCGCCACGTCAGCCGCGGCGTGGCGTGCCAGACGTGCCACGGACCGGTGCAGGAAATGCCGGAAGTGTACCAGTTCAGCTCGCTGGCTATGGGCTGGTGCGTGAACTGCCACCGCCAGTACAGCGAGAAAGACAGCGCCCAGTTCGGCCAGACGCCGCCTGAGCAGTTCAAGGACATGCACTTGAAGCCTTCGACGGATTGCGCGGCCTGCCACCACTAAGCCGTTTTGATTCAAGCCCTTACGCCGAAGCACCTTACCAGCTCCGGAGGACCATTTCGATGGACCGCAATCGCGACCACAAGAACGACAACCGCGAAGCCAGCCACAAGACTGCGCAATCGTTGGCGATTTCTAACGCCCTCTCGGCCACGCGCAAAGGTGCCAAGCGGCGCTTTGTCAGCGTCGAGGAGTTGACGCGCAATCCGTCCGTGGACGTGCTGCGCGAACAGGAGCTGGGCCAGGTGCCGGTCGTCGGCGATGGCAGTGAGCTGCAACGCCGCGACTTCATGAAGGTCATCGGCGCCACGTTCGCCGCCGCCAGCGCGACCGCCTGTGCGCGCCTGCCCGAGCGCTACGCGCGCCCGTACGTGCAAAAGCCTGAAGAGCTGACGCCGGGCCGCGCCAACTGGTACGCAACCGCGTGCCGCACGTGCTCCGCGGGCTGCGGCTTGCTGGTGAAGAGCCGCGACGGCCGGCCGATCAAGGTGGAAGGCAACGCGGAGCATCCGGTGAGCAAAGGCGGCGTCTGCGCGTCCGGCCAAGCTGGCGTGCTCGACCTGTACGACGGCGACCGCCTGCGCGGTCCAACCGTGGGCGGCGCGCCGTCCAAGTGGGATCCGCTGGACGTCGAAGTCGCCAAGCAGCTTGCGGCCTACGCGACCAACGGCAAGGCGCTGGCGATCGTGACGCCGACGGCGAGCGGTCCGGCGAGCCGGGCGGTGATCGCCGCGTTCCAGAAGAAGTTCCCCGGCGTACAGCATGTCGTGTATGAAGCCGAGACCATCGGCGCGATCACCGCGGCGCACGCGCTGACGCACAGCAAAAAAGCCGTGCCAGGCCTACATTTTGAGCGCGCCGAGTACGTCGTCTCCTTTGGCGCCGACTACCTGGGCACGTGGCTGCAGCCGGCGGCGTTCACCAAGCAGTGGTCGTCGACCCGCGCGGTGTCGCTGGACAAGAAGACGATGTCGCGGACCGTCCAGATCGAGACGCGGCTGTCGCTGACGGGCTCGAACGCCGATGAGCGCCTGCGGATCCTGCCGAGCGAGCAGCGCGGCTTGGTGCTGGCGCTGGCGGTCAAGATCGCCGCGGCGACGGGCGCGGATCTGGGCGTGACGGCAGCCAGCAACGACAAAATCGACAAGATTGCCAAGGACTTGCTGGCCATCAAGGGCAAGTCGCTGGTGGTCAGCGACTCCGACGATGTGGCGGTCCAGGGCGCTGTCGCGTTTATCAACGAGCAGCTGGGCAACTACGGGAAAACGCTGGATTTGTACTCGCACCTGCAGTCCAATCTGGCGGACGCGGCGGCGATCGACAAGCTGCTGGCGGATGTGAAGTCGGGCGCGGTGACGGGCCTGGTGCTGGTCGGCGTGAATCCGGCGTACGACAGCCCGACGCCGGGCGCATGGGCGCAAGCCATCAAAAAGGCAGAGGTTTCCATCGCGCTTTCGCAGCGCGCGGACGAGACCGCGAAGCTGTGCAAGATCGTCGCCGCGAGCAACCACGCGCTGGAGTCGTGGGGCGACCTGGAGACGGTGGCGGGCACGCTGACGCTGCAACAGCCGCTGGTCAACCCGATTTTTGACACGCGCCAGGCGGAGGATTCCCTGCTGCTGTGGGCGGGCGCGCAGGTCGCGGGCAAGCCGGCGACGTTCCTGCCGTTCCTGCGCGAGACGTGGCAGCAGCAGGTCGCGATCCGCGCCGGCAAGCCGGCGGATTTTCAGAAATTTTGGGACAAGTCGGTGCACGACGGTTATGTCGTCGTCGGTCGCGAGAACGTGGTGATTCCGGGCGGTCCAGCTGAAGTGGCGCCGCCGCAGGACGCGAGCCCGGTGGCGATCGCCGCGGAAGCGTCGGCCGTTGCGCTGCCGGTGGCCGCGACGCCGGAGATGAAGCTGGAGGCCCCGCCGCCGCCGCTGTACACGCTGGAAGGCGTCAAGAAAGCGCTGGCGACGCCGGCGGCGAAGGTCGAGGGCGCGGGCAAGTTCGAGTTGGTGCTGTTCCCGACCGTGGCGCTGCGCTATGGCCAGCAGGCCAACAACCCGTTTTTGCACGAGATGCCGGACCCAATCACCAAGTCGACCTGGGGCAATTACGCTTGCTTGTCGCCCAAGACGGCGACGGCGCTGGGCGTGGGCTCGAGCGACGTGGTGGCCGTGAAAGCGGGCGGCGCGACGGTCGAGTTGCCGGTGGTGCTGAGCCCAGGCCTGCACGACGGCGCGATCGCGCTGCCGCTGGGCTTTGGCCGCACGGCGGTGGGCAAGATCGGCGACGGGCTGGGCAAGGACGTGCGCGTGCTGGTGCCCGGCGGCGGCGCGGCCAGGGCGGACGTGACCAAAACCGGCGCGGTCGATCCGGTCGCGTTCAGCCAGGTGCACCACAGCTACGAGCACCGCGACAGCGTGCGCGAGACCAGCTTTGCCGAGTGGTCCGAGGATCCGAAGGCCGGCAACGAGACGCTCGAGGAGTCGATGCACGACCCGGGCAAGCGCGACAAGCGCATCACGCGCTCGATCTGGAACCGCCACGAGTACCCTGGCCACAAATGGGGCATGGCGATCGACCTGAACAAGTGCACCGGCTGCGGCGCGTGCGTTGTGTCGTGCAACATCGAGAACAACATCCCGGTTGTCGGCAAGTCCGAAGTGCTGCTGCGCCGCGAGATGCATTGGATGCGCATCGACCGCTACTTCAGCGAGCGCGGCCCGGCGCCGGCGGACGGCCAGGACTGGGATTCGACCAAGGACGACCTGTTGGCGCTGGCGGACAACCCGGAAGTCGTGCACATGCCGATGCTCTGCCAGCAGTGTGATAACGCGCCGTGCGAGACGGTGTGCCCGGTGCTGGCGACGGTCCACAGCTCGGAAGGCCTGAATACGCAGGCGTACAACCGCTGCATCGGCACGCGCTATTGCGCCAACAACTGTCCGTACAAAGTGCGTCGTTTCAACTGGTTCAACTACCCGCACGGCGAGATGGAAGGCAAGCAGGAGAAAGACCTGGTGGCCTTGGCGCTCAACCCGGACATCACCAAGCGCTCGCGCGGCGTGATGGAGAAGTGCAGCTTCTGCGTGCAGCGCATCCAGGAAGTGAAGGCGCTGGCGGCGCGGGAAGGGCGCATCGACCCGAACGCCAACGGCCAGATCTGCAAGCCCGACGAGGTCAAGACCGCGTGCCAGCAGTCCTGCCCGGCGGAAGCCATCACGTTTGGCGACATGAACGCCGCGAGTCAGGTCAAAAAGCAGTACGACGATCCGCGCAACTACTCGGCGCTGGTCGAGGTCGGTACGCAGCCGGCGGTGACGTACATGACCAAGGTGCGCAACTCGGATCGCGTGCGCGCGCCCAAGCACGAAAAGCACGAACACGCTGCTGCCAAAAAGGCGGAGGGTTAATCCATGTCCTCGTACACGTCGCAACTGCGCGAACCGCTGGTGACCGGCAATCCGGCGCTGGCGCAGATCACCGAAGACATCGTCGGTCCGCTGGAGCGGCCGCCGACCAAGCTGTGGCTGGCGGGCTTTGGCCTGGCCGCAGCGGTGCTGGGCATGTGGCTCGTGGCGGTCAGCTACGAAATCTACAACGGCATTGGCACGTGGGGCCTGAACAAGACGATCGGCTGGGGCTTTGACATCACCAACTTCGTGTTCTGGGTCGGTATCGGTCACGCGGGCACGCTGATCTCGGCGATTTTGTTCCTCTTTCGCCAAAAGTGGCGCACGTCGATCAACCGCTCCGCCGAGGCCATGACGCTGTTTGCCGTCATCTGCGCCGCGACCTTTCCGCTGATTCACATGGGCCGCCCGTGGTTCGGCGCGGTGTGGTTTGTGCCGTATCCCAACCTGCGCGGCCCGCTGTGGGTGAACTTCCGCTCGCCGCTGCTGTGGGATATGTTCGCGATTTCAACGTATTTCACGATCTCCGCGGTCTTCTGGTTCATCGGCCTGGTGCCCGACCTCGCGACCGTGCGCGACCGCGCTACCACGCGCATCCGCAAGACCATCTACGGCGCGCTCTCGTTTGGCTGGAATGGCTCCAACAAGAACTGGAGCAACTACGAGACCGCGTACATGCTCCTCGCCGGCCTCTCGGCGCCGCTGGTGCTGTCGGTGCACACGATCGTGTCGATGGACTTCGCCACCTCGGTCATCCCCGGCTGGCACACCACGATCTTTCCGCCCTACTTCGTCGCCGGCGCCATCTTCTCCGGCTTCGCGATGGTGCTCACGCTGCTCGTCATTGCCCGCAAGGTCATGAAATTGGAGCACATGATCACGATCCATCACCTGGAGAACATGTGCAAGGTCATCGTCGCCACGGGCATGATGGTCGGCTTGGCGTACTCCACGGAATTCCTCATTGGCTGGTACTCCGGCAGCAACTACGAGGGCTACACGTTCTTCAGCAACCGCGCGACCGGGCCGATGGCGTGGTCGTACTGGATCATGGTGAGCTGCAACGTGATCTCGCCGCAGGTGTTCTGGTTCAAGAAGATGCGCACCACGCCGTGGATCATCTTCGTCATGTCGATCGTCGTGAACATCGGCATGTGGTTCGAGCGCTTTGTCATCATCGTGACGTCGCTGCACCGCGATTACCTGCCGTCTTCGTGGGCGATGTACTCGCCGACCTGGGTCGAGTACACGACTTTTATCGGCTCGTTTGGCCTGTTCTTCGTGGCGTTCCTGCTGTTTGTCCGCGTCGCGCCCGTCGTGGCGATCGGCGAGGTGAAGGCTGTCGCGCGCTGGGCCCAAAAAGAGGCGCTGCACGGTTCCGCTCACGGCCACTAATGGCCCCATTGCCGATTTTTTCACTGGAGAGAAGGCTGCCATGCACGCCCAACCCAAACAACCGAGTACGTTCCTGGTCGGCATCTTCACAGAAGAAGACCAGATCATGGCCGTCACCCAAGCCGCGACCGCCGCTGGCTTGCCCGTGCACGACACTTACACGCCGTATGCCGTCCATGGCCTGGATCGCGCGCAGAAGCTGCCGCGCTCCAAGGTCACGTTCGTGGCGTTCTTTGGCGGCATGTGCGGTTTTCTGACCGCAGGCCTCTTGCAGAGCTACACGCAGGGCATCACGACGCCGTTCCTGTCCGGCTGGCCGCTGAACATCGGCGGCAAGCCGTACCTGCCCTGGACCGCGTTTGTGCCTGTGTTCTTCGAGCTGACAGTGCTTTTTGCCGGCTTGTCGACCGCGGTCGGCATGTTCGCGATCAACGGGCTGTTTCCGGGCAAAAAGGCCAAGCTGTTGATCGACGGTGTGACCAACGACCGGTTCGCGATCGCCATCGACCCCACCGGCAAGAATTACGACGAGGCCCAGGTGCGCGCGCTGTTTGCCGCACATGAAGCTGCCGAGGTTGCTTTCATCGGAGAGAGCGCATGAACACCGCGTTCGCACAACACATTCGGCTGACCGCGCTCGCGCTCGCCGTGCTCACCGCCAGCATGCTGACCGGCTGCCGCGTGGAGCGGGAGCCGAACTACGAGTGGCTGCCCTGGCTGAACTACATGTTCTTCAGCTCCGCCGCGGAGACCAACACCGCCAACACGGTGTTCAAGAACAAGATGACCAACCAGGTCCCGCCCGCTGGCACGATTCCGCGCGGCTTTGCGCCGCTGCACTTCACCGCTGACGACGCCGGTCGCAAGCTCGCGGGCGAGCAGCTGGTCAATCCGGAAAAGCCGACGGCGGAGACGTTGGCGCGCGGCAAGGTCGTGTTCACCACATTTTGCACCCCGTGCCACGGCACGCTGGGCGCAGGCGACGGACCGGTCTCCAAGCGCGGCATGCCGGGCTTTCCGATCGGTGCGGCGGACAATAACGCGGCCAAGTGGCCCGACGGCTACCTGTTCCACATCGTCAGCTACGGCCGCGGCGTGATGCCGTCGTACGCCAGCCAGATCAAGCAGGAAGACCGCTGGAAGGCGATCTTGTACCTGCGCACGCTGCAACAGTCCGCCAAGCCGGCCACGCCGTAATCGCACGGGTTTTGCCCGATTGCGACCTTGAAGAGGTATCTCGTGAGCGCACACACTGAACATGCTGAAGACGTGCTCCAGCCGACCACGTTCACCACGCCGGGCAACCTCCGCGCGCTGGCGCTGGGTCTGCTTGTCGTCGGCGGCGCGCTGTTCGCGTATGGCCTGTCCAGCGAAGCTTGGCGCGCATGGTCCGCTGGGCTGGTCGCGGCCTACTTCTTCCTGTCGATCGCGCTCGGCGCCTCGGTCGTCGTCGCGATCATGCACGTGACCAAGGCGGGCTGGGGCGTGGTCGTGCGCCGCGTGCCGGAGGCGATCATGGGCTACTTGCCCGTCGCGCTGGTGACGATGCTGGCTGTGTGCGGCCTGGGCATGAAATCGCTGTATGAATGGAGTCATCCGGACATCGTGGCCGAGGACCACCTGCTGCAGCACAAGGCGGTGCTGCTCAACCCGACCGGCTTTCTGACCCGGCTTGTCGTCATCATCGGCGCCTGGTCGCTGCTGACGTTTTTCATCCGCAAGCGCTCGGTGGCGCAGGACACGGACGGCGACGTCAAGCACACGGAGCGCAACCTATTGTTTTCCGTGATTTATCTCATCTTCATGGGCCTGACGCTCACGCTGGGTGTGCTGGACTGGCTGATGAGCCTGGAGCCCCACTGGTTCTCGACCATGTTCGGCGTCTACCAGTTTGCCGGTGCGCACGCCGCGGGCATGGCGGCCATCGTGCTGGTGACGCTCGCGCTGATGAAGGCCGGGCTGCTGCCGCACGTCAACGAGAACCACATCCACGACTTGGGTAAATTCCTGTTTGGTCTCGCGACGTTCTGGGCGTACATCTGGGTTGGTCAGTTCCTGCTGATTTGGTACGCGAACATTCCGGAAGAGACGGGCTATTACATCATCCGCCAGGACACCGGCTGGCTGTGCCTGTGGGTCACCAACCTGCTGATCAACTGGACGATTCCGTTCTTTGTCCTGCTGCCGGCGCCGAACAAGCACAACCCCAAAGTGCTGGTGCCCATCGCGATCCTGATGCTCTGCGGCCACTGGCTGGACGTGTACCTGCAGGTCCTGCCGGCGACGTCGCATTTTGCCGCCGAGATGGGCACGCTGACCAGCGGGCGCGGGCCGTATTTCGGTCCCAGCGAGATTGGCGCGACGGCGGCGGTGGCCGGTCTGTTTTTGCTGACGCTGACGACGATGCTCGGGCGCGCGCCGCTGCTCCCGGTCAAGGATCCGTACCTCATCGAAAGCCTGCATCACCACCAGTAGCCGGGCGCGGCTTTGCCAAGCCACCGCGTGCGCGTCATACTGCGGCGCATGAAGTGGCCGCTCGCCAGCCTCGTGCTCCTCAACGCCCTGCTCGCCGCTCCTTCGCAGGCCAAGCCGCCGACCCCGGTCACTGCCACCCGCCAGGCCGAGGACCTGAATCTCCAGGCCAAGCAGGCGTTTCGCGACGGCCAGTTCGATCAAGCGGCCGACCTGTTCATGCAGGTGTACGACCTCGCGCTGACGCCCAACGCGGTGTTCAACGCCGCCCGCGCGCGCGAGCAGGCCAAGAAGCTGCCGGAAGCGCGCGCGCTGCTGGAGCTGTACCTGAAGATCGAGAAGACGCCGGCGGGGCTGGCGGACGGTCAGGCGCACCTCAAGAGCATTGACGCGGCCATCGCGGCACAGGCGCAGGCGGACGCGGACGCGCGCGGGAAAGTGGAGGCAGCGGCCAATGACGCCAACCGCCAGGCCACAGCGGCACGCGCCGAGCTGGACCGGCAAAAAGCTGAAAAGTCTCGCCAGGATGCGGCGGCCGCGCAGCGCAAGACTTCAGACGGGCTGGTCGTGTTGCCGCCGGCGGGAACGACGGACGAGGACACGGAAAAAGTCGCGCGTGAGGTTCAGTCGGCGCTGCAGCGCGAGGCGCAGGACGCCGGGCTGGGGATCGTGGTGCCCGTCACGGATTACCTGCGTGCGGAGCAGAACCGGCCGGTGGTTGGCGTGGCGGCGGCCTGTGATTTTCGCTGTCGGCTGGAAGTGGCGCGCGGCCTGGGCGCCGCGTGGGCCGTGACGACGACGCTGCGCCAGGACGGCAAGGACCTGCGCGTGCGGCTCGTGCTGTGGCAAACGGCGGATGCGGCGGAGCTGGCGGCGGTGGAGGCTTCTGGCCTGACGCTGCCCGGCCTGTCCCTGCGTGGGCAGCGCCTGGCGGGCGAGCTGTTGAACGGCGTGCGGCGGTTTGCGCTGGTGCCAGTGCCGCCGCCGGCAGGCGCGACAGGGTCCGAAACCACGACGGTGGCGCTGAGCAGCGACCCACCGGGCGCGCTGGCTTCCCTGGACGACCTGGACATTGGCCCGACCCCGCTGACGCTGCGCCCGACCGCGGGATTGCACCGGCTGCGGCTCTCCCTGCCCGGTTTTCACCCGCGCGCCGGCAGTTTCATGGCATTAAACCGGCCGCACAAGCTGGCCGTTTCCTTGCCGCCGCAGCTACCGCCGGAAGCGCCTCCCGCGATTGCAGCGCTGCCGGTGCCTGTCGCTGCCGCGCCCGCGGTTGCTCCGCCGGTTTCCGCGGTGGCCTCGCCTCCCGCGACGGAGGTGAAAAAATCCGCCGAGACCGAGCCGCCCACCGCCAAGCCGGCCGAAGCCAAGAGCGCCAAGGGCTTTGTCTGGGGCATCGTGCCGCACCTGGAAGGCGGCCTGGCGATGCTGACGGACGCGCAGCAGCAGACCACGGCCGACCTGAACTGGGGCGCCGGCGCGTTTGTCCACATGAGCCGCGCCGTGGATGGCGAAGTACCGCTTGTCTCCTGGGTCGGCGGAGCGCGCTATCAGAGCTACGCAGGGATGCTGACGTCCGGGCCCGATCCGGCCGCCAAGCCAAGCGGCGTCGCGGTCTGGACCGGCGTGCTCTTCCCACGCTTTGGCGGCCTGTGCGCGTCGGTGAACTACAACCACGTCACGGTCCACAGTGGCCAGCCCGGCTTTGACTATTTCACCGGCCAGCTGCGCATCCTGCACGGCCACGACCTGTTCTACTCCAGCATCGGCGCGGATTTCATGCTGAAATCGCTGCGGCCGGCGTCGCAATACGACGACGTGCAGTCCGGGCCGCTGCTGCGCCTGACGCTGGAAATTGGCCTGAACATCGGCGACACGCCGCTGTCCAAATGAGCTTGGGGAGCCGTCATGCCTGGACAAGGACGCTTGGGCGATAAATCCTCCGTTCCCGCCGACGCGCATGGCTGCCCGGCGTGCCCGCATTCGGCGATCGGTCCGGCAATCGGCGGTTCGGGGGACGTGCTGGTCAACGGCCGCCCGGCGCTGCGGATGGGCGATCACGGCGTGCACGCGGCGTGCTGCGGGCCGAACACGTGGACCGCGCAGGGCGGCTCCGGCACCGTCAAGATCAACGGCCAGGGCGCGCACCGCCTGGGCGACGCGGACCAGCACTGCGGCGGCATGGGCAAGCTGATCGAAGGCTCCGCCGACGTGATTGTTGGCGGTTGATGCCGCACCTGAAACCGAACCCGTTGACGATGCGTCCGACCGTGTGGAGGCTGTTTGCCATGCGCCGCGTGCTCGCGTTTTTGCTGTTGCTCGTGGCGCTGCCCGCGGTGGCGGATGAGCGCGACGCGCTGCAGCGGGCTGCGAACCGGCTGCGGCGGCCGGCGGGTGCGACGGCGCTGGCGGACGTTCTGGCGGCGGCGCGGACGCTCGGGGCGGTGCCGCCGGCGGAACTGGTCAAGGCGCTGACGCCGGCGGCGCAGAAGTGGCTGGCCTCGCCGCAGACGCGTCACTCGGTTGTCGCTGATTTTCTGACGGATTTGCTGGCAGAAGCGGCGCGCCGGGCCGGCGATACTCAGGCGCTGGCGCGCTGGCGCGTGGCCCAAGGCGTCGTGACGCACTGGAGCTGGCTGGGACCGTTTGGCGCGGAACACGGCTCGGCGTTTCCGCGCCAGTCGCCGGTGGAGCGTGAGGCGCAGCGCGTCGGTGCGGGCGCCACGCCGCCGCAGCCGGCCTGGCCCGGTCGGTCGGGTCAGGTGGCGTG
This sequence comes from uncultured Myxococcales bacterium, assembly GCA_903929795.1. GTDB lineage: Bacteria > Myxococcota_A > UBA9042 > UBA9042 > UBA9042 > CAIYBN01. Next base: position 247,575 of record CAIYWC010000037.1, read on the forward strand.
GCAGCCGGTGCCGGCCGGGCTGTTGGGCGGGACGAACCGGCTGGCCGTGGACGAGTGGGTCGAACAGCCCGACGACGCCATCGTCTTCTTGCAGGCCTGGGTGCGGCCGCACACGCCCGGGCCAGCGCAGCTGCGCGTGGGTGTCGTGGGCGCGGTGCGCGTGTACCTGGACGGCGTGCCGGTTGTCCAGTTACCTGAACATGCTGAATTATTTGGTATTTCGCACGCCGCGCCGCTGCTGCCGGATGTGCCGCTCGCGACCGTGCAGCTGTCCGCGGGCTGGCACCGGCTGCTGCTGAAAATGGCGCCGGCCGTCGGCAACTTGCCGGTGCGCGTGAGCCTGCGCGACGCCGCCGGGGCGCCGCTGCCGCTGGATGTGCGCGCGGACCTGCCGCCGCAGTCGGAGGTTTTGGCCGTGGCCCCGACGCCGACCGACGCGGAAGCGCCCGAGCCCACCTGGCAGCCCGACGGCGCGCTGGGCCTGCGCTGGCCGCTCGACGGGCCGCCGCCCAAGGCCTCGCCGTTGCCCGCGCTGGTGGCGCTGGGCTGGCACAGCTGGCCGATGCACGCGGACCTGACCGAGCGGCTGCTGACCCTGGATCCCGCGGACCTGCCGGCGGACGGCGATGTGGCCGTGGGGCACGCGTTGCTGGCGGGCGAGCTGGGCGACCGCATCGACCGGCTGCGGCTGTGGGCGGACGTGCTGCCGGACAACGCGCAGCTGCTGCTGGCCCAGGTCAGCGCGTTGGACGCGATGGGCAAGACGCCGCAGGCGCACCGGCTGTGGCAGGACTGGGTGGCGCGGACCGGGCGGCGGCCGGAGGACGAGCTGGTGCGCGGTTGCATCCTGCGCGCGGCGCTCTGGACGCGGCTGGGCGCCGACACCGTGGCGAGCGAGCTGCTGACGCGGTGCACCAAGCGCTGGCCCGACGCACCGGAGCTGCTGGAGGCGCGGATTCGCGACGCGGTGGCGCGCGATGACCTGGCCGGCGCTGTGACGCTGCACGCGCAATGGGTGGCGCTGGAGCCGGGCCGGCTGGACGTGCAAACGGGGCTGCTGACCGCGCTGGTGGATGCCGATCGCCAGGCGGATGCCCAGGCGCTTGCCGCGCGGTTGGCGACGCAGTTTGCCGACCGCACGCGCGGGTGGGAGATCCTGGCGCGCTATGAGCTGGCGCGCAACCAGCCGGCGCTGGCGCTGGCGGAGTTGGCAAAGCTGCCGCCGCACCTGGTGTTGGCCAGCACCCTGGAGCTGCGCGCGCGCGCCCTGGCGCTCCTGCAGGACAAGCCCGCGGACGCGATCGCGGCCCTGCGCGCGGCGGTGGAGCGTGCGCCAGCGCGTGCGGATCTGCGCTGGCGGCTGGCGCAACTTCAGCCAGAAGGCGAGTTTTTCACGCCGTACCGCCGCGACCTCGTTGCGCTGGTCCGCAGCGAGCTGGCCGACACGCGCGCGCACCCGGCGGAGGACCGGCTCCAGCAAAACGTCATCCAGGGCGTCGGCAACGGCCAGCAGGCGCAGTACGAGGCGCTGGTGCGCTATTTGGGCCCGGGCTGCGAGGCCAACCAGACGGTCGACATCGATTATGCGCCCACGCTCAGCCGCGCCGACGTGCTGGAGGCCGTCATCGTCCGCCAGGACGGCCGCGTGGAGCCCTGCACAAGCCAGAATGTCGACCAGTTTGGCGAGGACGACTCCGGCATGTACTTTGACCTGGAGCGAATCACGCTGCATTTCAATAACCTGCGGCCGGGCGACGCGATCGTCGTCGAGCACGTGGAGCGCGACCTGGCGCCGACGCCGTTTGGCCTGGTTTTTGGCGAACTGCTGACGCTGGGCGACACGCGGCCGGTGCGCGAGACCGACGTGGTCGTGCTGCTGCCCGCCGGCACGCAGGCGCGCGCGCAAGTGGTGGATCCGCGGCCGAACCAGCCGCCGATGCCGCAACTGGTGCAGCGGCGGGTGCAGCTGGCAGCAGGGCATGACGCGGGCGCGTGGGACGAATGGCGGCTGCAGCTGGGGCCGCAAGCAGCGATTCCCAGCGAGGAAAACATGCCGGGGACGACCGATGTGATGCCGTACCTGCACCTCTCGACGTTTGCCAGTTGGACGGCGCTGACCCAGTGGTGGAGCCAGTTGGCGGCGGAGGCGATCCCGGCGCGCGGCGCGGATCCGGTCGTGCACGCGGAAGCCGTGCGGCTGACCCAAGGCCTGACGACGGACGAGGAGAAAGTGCGGGCGCTGTATGCGTTTGCCACGACGCAGGTGCGCTACGTCGGGCTGGAATTTGGCATCCACAGCTTGAAGCCGCACGCGGTGCGCGAGGTGCTGCAGCGGGCGTTTGGCGACTGCAAGGACAAGGCGACGTTGCTCGTGGCGCTGCTGGCGGAGGTCGGGATCGAGGCGCAGGTCGTGCTGGTGCGGACCGAAGACAACGGCCGGCTGCACGATTCCGTCGCCAGCCTGGGCGTGTTCAACCACGCGATCGCCTACGTGCCGAGCCTGAACCTGTGGCTGGACGCGACCGCGACCCACCATGCGCCGCGCGAGCTGCCCGAAGGCGATGCCGGCGGCGTGGCGCTGCGGATCGTCAAGTCGGGCCAAGCCCAGTTGGAGGTGATGCCGGACGCGCAGGCTCACGCGCACCTGCAGGCGGTCAAGCTGGAGCTGCAGGTCCAGCCCGATGGCGCGGCGCTGCTGGCGCTGGACTTTGAGATGCACGGGCGTTCGGCCGCGGAGGCGCGCGCCCAGCTGTGGGTCGACACGTCGCGGCGCGAGCAGATGGAGCAGTTCCTGTCCGCGCGGTTTCCCGGCATCGTCGTGCAGGAGCTGGCGACCACCGGCATTGAGCCGCTGGAGGAGACCGTCAAGCTGCACGTCCGCGCGCGGGCGCCGGAGTGGGCGCATCGCCTGCCCGACGGTGGGCTGTCGGTCCAGCCGCTGCGGCCAAGCCAGCCGTACGTGCAGATGTTTCGCGTCAAGGCCGGTCGCAAGCAGCCGCTGGTGCTTTCCCACGCGGCGGAGATGGCGCACACGACCTGGCTGGTGCCGCCGCCGGGCTATGCGGTCGCGCGCCTGCCGGCGCCGGTGGAGGAATTCGTGCGCGGCGCGGACGGTCAGCCGCTGGGGCAATTCTCGCTGCGCTGTGAGCTCGCGGCCGACGGCGCGCTGACCCTGCGGACGCACTTGCAGATCGACCGGCGTGTCGTGCCGGCGGAGGATGTCCCCGCGCTGCTGCGCTGGCTGACGGGCGTGGACAACGTGCTGCGCGTGGACGTGCCGCTGCGCAAAGTGACGGCCCAACCATGAAGCGTCTCGTGCCGCTCCTGCTGCTGCTGGCGGCGTGCAGTGCATCGCTGACCGCGCTGGACCCCGGCGTTGACGCGACGCGCCGGAGCGAACAGCTGGCGGCGCGCGCGCCCGACACCGCGGGTTACGTCGAGACGGCTTGGCTGTGCCTGCTGCACGGCCAGGCGTGCGACCGGCTGGCGCCGCTGCCCACGGGCTGGCAGCCGGAGCCGGGTGCGGAACTGGCGGCGGAGCTGGCGCGTGCACTGGCGGCCGAGGGCCAGACGCCGGTGGCGCCGCGACTGGAGGCGTGGCTGGCGCTGGCGGGCACGGCGGCCCACGAGCTGCCGACGCAGGGCAACCGCGCGGACCGGCTGCTGACCGTGGCCGTGGAGGCGTTGGCGCGGCTCGCGCTGCGGGATCACGCGCTCGTCACAGGGCAGCTCCGCCTGCGCGCGGAGGAGGTGCAGCAGTGGCTGACCGTCGGGACGGCGGCGGAGCGCTGGCGGCGGCAGCACGCGCTGGCGCAGTGGCAGATCGGGCGCGGGCTGGCGGTGCCGTTGCAGCTCGCGTTGGAGCCGCAGCCCTTGTCGCGTCGGCTGTTCACGGGACTGGAGTTGCTGCCTTCGCCGCTGCCCGCGACCCGGACCCTCCGGCCACTGCCGCCGCCGTTGGCGGATGACGAGGCGTACCTGCTGCCGATCCGCGACGTGGGCGTGTACCGTGTGCGGGCGCAGTTCGCAGTCGGCCCGCAGCAGCCGCTGCTGTTGCGCGTGGTCTCGCCGCAGCCGGTGCGCGTCTGGTGCGATGGCCGGCCGCTGGGGCGCGTGGCGCCAGGCGATGCCGACACGCGGGCCGAGACGTGGCTGGACCTGTCGCCTGGCGCGCACAGCCTGGACCTCGCGGTGCCCGTTGGCCGCAATGGCCAGCCGCTCGTGCTGGCGCTGGTGGCGGGTCCGCGGGCTGCGCTGGCGCCGCCGCCGCCGTGGCACGCCACCCTGGACGACGTGTTGCAAGTGCTGCGCGAGCCGGACAGCGAGGCAGTGGCGCGCCTGAGCCAACGGTTTCCGCAAGCGGTTCTGCCTACCGCGGCGGCGCTGGCGCGCGCGGACCTGCGCGACTCCGAGACGCTGCCGCCGGCCGGCGCCGTGGACGCGTTGCTGGCCCACTGGCAGGGCCACGCGGATGCCCAGCTGGCACGCGTCGTGCATACGCGCGAGTCGGGCCAGCCGCAGCTGGCGTGGCATTCCTTGCAGGAGCTGCAGCCGCCGCTCGCGCTTGTTGACGCGCCGGAGCCCTCCGTCGGTCCGCCGCTGCGCAGCGACATCAAACTGGAGTGGGCGATGACCTACCAGGCGCTCGGTCTGCCCGATCTGGCGGCGGCGGCGGCGGAGACAGCGGTCCAGGCGGCGCCGGGGGATTGCCGGGCCTTGGCGCGGGCGCTGGTGGTCGGCCAGGACACGCTGAACCGGCCGCTGATCCGCCGGCTGCTGGATCTGCCGCTGCGCTGCCCGCACGACCGGCTGGCGCGGGCGTTCGCGGAGTCGATGGTCGGGCGCCTGGATGACGCGCTGCAGTCGCTCCTGGTGGCGCAAGCGGAGCCGGTACACGCGCGCGAGGCGTCGGGTCTGGCGCGGCTGACGGCGCAGACGCTGCACCAGCCGCTGCCGCCGCGACCGGTGTGGGGGGAAGACGCCCAGGCGGATTTCTGGCAGGCGCTGCAGCAGGCGGAGCTGGCCCACGACGCAGCGGCAGTCCAAACGTCGCTGCATAGCCTGCTGACGGCGCCGAACCTGCCGCTGGAGGCGCGGCAAAAGGCGATCCAGGCAGGCGCCCGGCCGATCTGGCAGCCGTTCCTGCGCGATGGCGAGGAGTTGGCGCAGCTGGAGGTGACGGACGCGTTTGCGAACGGCTCGGCGACGGTGTGGCTGCTGGACCAGGAGATTGTGCAGCTGCTGCCCGAGGGTGGCGCGATCCGCCGCGTGCATCAGGTGGTGCGGGTGCGCGAGGATGCGGCGGCGGATGCGGTGGGCGAGATCCGCGTCGGCCAGGGTGCGGATCTGGAGTTGGCGCGGACGATCCTGGCGGACGGCACGCTGGTGCTGCCGGCGGAGACGGACGACAAGGAGACGATCTCGCTGCGCGCGGTCTCGGCGGGTACGACGGTGGAATTCGCGCAGGTCGCGTATGAGCCGCCCGACGACCCGGCGACGGGCGCGACGCGGCTGCCGTTGTTTCACATGCAATCATCGGAAGCGCCGGTCGTGCTGTCCGAATACATCGTGCTGGTGCCGCAAGGCCTGGACGCGCAGCTGGATGCCTCGGTGGCTGCGGGGCCGGCGACGGTCAAGCCACTGGGGGCGTTCACGGCGTACGTGTTCGGCCGGACGGCGCTGCCGCGGGTGCGCAATGAGCCGCGGGCGGCGCGCCCGGAGCGCGTGCTGCCGACGGTGCGGGCGATGGCGCGGCCGAGCCTGGCCGCGCTGCTCGAGCCCTGGAACGAAGCGCTGGCGGCTTACGTCCAAAGCCGCGACCTGACGCTGAGGTCGTGGCAAGCGACGCTGGCGCAGGTGCCGGAGTCCATGGCGCGGTGGCAAAAACTCGCGGCGCGGCTGGCCCTGACTGTGCAGACGGCGCACGAAGGCGGGCCGCCGGGTCGGCCGGAGACCGCGCTGGCCGAGGGCAAAGGCGATCGCGCGGCGGTTTTCTACACGCTGGCGCGGCAAGTGGGCGTGGACGCGTGCCTCGTGCGTGTGCTGCCGTTGGCGCGGCTGCCGGCGCCCGACCCGCTCGCAGCCCACGCGCCGCTGGACCCGGACGACTATGGCCTGGAGCTTGTGCGACTGCGGGTGCCCTTGCCGCGCACCGCGACGGCGACCGAGATCTGGTACGACCCGGGCCAGGACGGCGGCAAGCTGGACCACGTGCGCGCGGGCCTGCGCGGGCGCCAAGGGCTGCTGTGCGGCTGCGCGACGCCGCCGGCGGACCCGCGCGTGACGATTCCGCCGCTGGGTGAAGGCCAGGACGGTCGGCAGATCGAGGTGACGCTGGACTGGGCCGAGGACGGACACCTCGCGGGCATCGTGCACGAGCAGCTGCGGGGCGCGGTCGCGAGCAGCGTGCGCGCATTCCTGCGCGGCAATGGCGCCAATGACCACGAGCTGGTGCAGCAGCTGGCCGACGGCGCATTCAGCGGCGCTGCGTTGCAACTACTTGAAATCGAAGGACTCAGCGGCGAAGGCGACATCGCGCTGGCGTATGAAGTGACGCTCGCCGCGGATCGGGCGCGGGCGGATGCGTTGGACCTGGACCTGTGGGCGGAGCAGCTGGGCCAGACTTACGCGCAGCTGCCGGTGCGCGCGACGCCGCTGCTGTTCAGCCACACGCTGGACCAGCAGGTGACGGTGCGCGTGCGCGATGCGACGGCTGCCGTGCATGAGCTGCCGCTGGATGTCGCGCTGGAGCTGGCGAACCTGCGCTACAGCCGGCGTGTGCGACGCGACGGGGCGACGATCACGGTGACGCGCCGACTCTGGTCGCAGCCCGCGGTGGTACCGCCCGCGGAGTATGGCGCATTTGCCCAGTCCCTGCGCGCTATTGACGCCGCCGATCGCGTGCGCTTGCGGCGTTCGCCTTGACTTGTGGCCATTGTGCGACCAAAATGGTCGTAGTTTACCCGCCGAGGATGCCATGCGCGACCGCTTCCCCTTTCTGCCCGAAAACGCCGAGGCCGCCAAGAAGGGCCTCATCAAGCACCTCGCCCGCAGCGGCGGCTCGTGCCCGATCGGCGACTTGCACACGTTCAGCACCCAGCGCTACGGCGCCGGCCACCAGGCGTTCTCCGCGCTGATGGAATGGCTCGTGGCCGACGGCGTGCTGATGTACGACGGCAGCACATTCCACTTGACCGACAAGGGCTTGGAACTGTCCAAAGGCATGTTGTTCTGACCGCACGCGTTGCTCACGGCTGACGCATCTGCGGCGCACGCGCTCGCGAACTGCAAAGCCGCGCGTTGGGCAGACGGGCCCCGGTGTTCGCCTTTGGTTGGCGTCCGCAAGCGTCGAGCCGTGGCCGTTCTGCTACCGGATGTAGATTGCGCCGCTCTTCCACTGCACGCCTTCGTTGCCACCGCCGCCGCCGCCGCCGCCGCCGAAACAGCTGCCGCCGCGGTAGCCCCGGGCGCGGATCTGGAAGTCGGTCGCTGGCGTGGCCAACGTGATGGAGCGGGCGTAGGTCGGCGAGCTGACGCCGTTGGCCAACTCGGTGCACGTCGTGTTGGGCGCTTGCAGCTGTGCCGACGGTCCGGCGCAGAAGTCGTCGACGCCGTTGATGCTGTAGCAGTTCGTGCCGAGGTCGAAGTTGGGGGCGGGGTTGCCGGTGGTGGCGTCGTAACCGACCAGCACGAACTGGTCAAAGCGCACTTCCTGATACGTCGGCCAGTTGCTCGAGGTGTTGGCGCCGATGCACAGCACCTGGGTGTTGCCATTGGTCGGGTTGAAGCCGTACCAGGACTGCCACAACGTCGCGTTCATCGTGCAATTGCCCTGCGCCGGGTTGGGATTGGACAGCGTCAGCAGCGTGTTGGCCCAGCTGTTGTCGAACTTCTCCCAGCCGCCGCCCCATTGGACCATTTCGCAGAAGACCTCGTATTCGTCGCTGGTGCTGCCGCCGTTCGGGTCGATGTAGTAGAGGCCGGTCGGGCCGGCTGGCCATGCGGCGTGAATCGCCTTGCAGCTGGTGCCCGGGTTGATGCTGGATCCCGGCGAGCACGAGCCCGCCAGGCAGGTGCCGACGCTGCCGCAGACGCCGCCGTTCAGCGCGCTGTGCGTGCAGCCGGTCGCGGGGACGCACGCGTCGGTGGTGCACGGATTGCCGTCGTCGCAGCTGATCGCGGTGCCGCTGCAGGTGCCGCCCGCGCAGACATCCGGGCTGGTGCACGCGGAATTGTCATTGCACGCCGCGGAATTGTTGGAAGTCTGGCAGCCCAGCGCGATGTCGCAGTAGTTGTTGTGGCAGACGTTACCATCGTTGCACACGACCGCCGTGCCGCCGCAGGAGCCGCCGGCGCAGACGTCGCTGCTGGTGCACGCGCTACCGTCGTTGCAGACGATTGTGTTGTTGGTGAACACGCAGCCGGTGCCGGCGTTGCAGCTGTCGGTCGTGCACGTGTTGCCGTCGTTGCAGGTGATGGTGGCGCCGGGCACGCAGGCTTTGGCGGCGCACACATCGCCGACCGTGCAGACGCTGCCGTCGCTGCACGGCGCGGTATTGGCAGTGTGCGCGCAGCCGGTGACGGCGTTGCAGGTGTCGTCGGTGCAGACGTTGCCATCATCGCAGTTCTGGGACGCGCCGGGCACGCAGCTGCCGCCCGAACAGGTGTCGTTTACCGTGCACACGCTGCCGTCGCTGCACGGCGAGGTGTTGTTCACGTGCTGGCAGCCCGCGACGGCGTCGCACGCGTCGGTGGTGCAGGGATTGCCGTCGTCGCAATTCAGCGCAGGACCGGAGACGCACGCCCCCGACGAGCAGACGTCGCCGACGGTGCACACGCTGTTGTCCGTGCACGGAATGGTGTTGTTGGTAAACGTGCAGCCGCTCGCGGCGAGGCAGCTGTCGGAGGTGCAGACGTTGTTGTCGTTGCAGGTGATTACCGCGCCGGACTGGCAGCTGCCGCCTGAGCAGATGTCGCCGCTGGTGCAGGCGTTGTTGTC